>NZ_BAAAVV010000013.1:0-93881 GCF_039534705.1 Blastococcus jejuensis | reverse complement strand
AGCAGTGATCGGCACAACCCATGCATGCCAGCCCTTCACAGAGCGGCAGGAACGCTACGAGCCAGATCACCACTGGCCAGGATCCCAACCACCGCAACGGATCGCGGCGCCAGCACCCTGACACTGAGCCGGAACGCTAGGCGCTCAGCGCGCCACGGGCCGGGCGGCGCCTTCCCGGTCCTGGGAGAGCAGCGAGCGCCAGCTGGTCCGGTCGTGTGCCGCCGCCTCGGTGCTCGTGACGAAGTCCAGGAGCACGTCGACGAACCGCTCGGGCTCGTCGAGGTGCGGCCAGTGCCCGGCCTCGCGGAAGACCTCGATGCGGGCGCTGGGCACCAGGCTGCGGACCGTCTCGGCGTGCCGCGCCGGGACGATCGGGTCGCGCCCGCCCCAGATGACCAGCATGGGGATGGCATCGGCGAGGTAGAGCCGGTCGAGGGCGGTGACCGCCTGGCCACGGGCGTCGACGACCCCGCGCAGCGTCCGCAGGAACGCCCGCCGCGCCTCGACGTCCTTCAGGGCGAGCAGCGCGTCGCCGGCCTCGGCGACGTCGCGGAGCCGCCGCCAGCCGGTGATGTCCCCGACCCGCTCCAGCGTCTGGAAGCCGAGCCGCAGCGGGCCGGAGACGCCGGTGAGCGCCGTCAGCACCAGTTCGGCGCCCGGCAGGGTGGCCGCGCGCAGGCCGGCGGAGAGCTCCGGGCCGAGGCCGCCGCTGCCCACCACGGCGAGCCGTTCGCAGCGCTCGGGGAACTGGTAGGCGAACTGCAGCGCGATGCCGCCGCCGAGGGAGTGCCCGATCACGGTCGCGTGCTCGATGTCGAGCACCGAGAGCAGGTCGCGCATGCCGTTGGCGTAGGCGGCGATCGAGTAGTCGCCGCGCGGCTTGTCGGAGGAGCCGTGGCCGAGGAGGTCCGGCGCGATGACCGTGTGCGTCTCGGCGAGCCGGGGGATGACCTTCGCCCAGGTCTGGCAGTTGTTCCCGATGCCGTGCAGCAGGAGCAGCGCGGGGCCGCTGCCCGCCCGGACGAACGCACGCCGGTGCCCGTGCACCACCCGGATCTCGCGCGTCAGTGGTGGGCCCATCGCTCCAGTGCACCACTGCGGCATTGCGGTTGCGTCACCGCGGGGTCGTCAGGCCGCGGGAGGGCCGGCCGGCGGGGCGGTCCACTTCCGCGCCGGGTGCTCGTAGCCGTCGACGAACGCGAGCAGCCCGGCCGCATCGGCGACGACGCCGAGCGCGTCGAGCCGGGCGCCGTCGAGGTACCCGTCGTCGACCATGCGGCGCAGCTGGGCGAGCAGCGGCTGCCAGAACCCGTCGACGTCGACGAGCGCCGTCGGCTTCGCGTGCAGGCCGAGCATGCCCCAGGTCCAGGCCTCGAACAGCTCCTCGAGGGTGCCGGCGGCGCCGGGGAGGGCGACGAACGCGTCGGCCAGGTCGGCCATGCGCGCCTTGCGCTCGTGCATCGAGTCGACGACGTCGAGGCGCGGCAGACCCGGGTGCGCCAGCTCGTCGTCGACCAGGTGCTGCGGGATGACGCCGACGACCTCGCCGCCTTCCGCCAGCGCGGCGTCGGCGATGACGCCCATCAGCCCGACGTGCCCGCCGCCGTAGACAATGCCGACCCCGGCGCGGGCCAGGTCGGCGGCGAAGGCCGCCGCGGCGACCCGGTGGGACGGCGGGCCGGCCTGGGACCCGGTGAAAACGGCGACGCGCACGGCCGCCGATCCTGCCAGCCCCCGATGACTCCGACCGTCTGGTGCCCTACGCGGGGTCGGCCACCGGGTACATCTCGTCGATCGAGACGCTCACGGAGGTGGCCAGCGAGGGAAGCATCAGTCGAATAGCCGCCCCGAGGACGTTCGCGCCCGCAGAGAGCTGCGTCGGTCCACCCACCAGCACACGCGATGCGGCCCCTTCCACGACGGTATTGAAGATCTCAGCCACGTCGAGCCAGGTGTAATCGGATCGCAGTGTGACCCCATAGCGTGCGGCAATGTGCTCGTAAACGGCCGCCCACATGGGCAGAATCTCTCGATATGTAGCGGCGGCGTATTCCACGACTTTCGGGTGTTTCGGCAAGGCTCGTTGCAGTACGGACTGGAGAGCGATGAAGACATCCGTGGCCGTGCGATCGATCTCTGCGGACGATATGGCGTCGATCAGCTCTCCGAGACTGACTCCTGACAGGTCGCTGTCCAGCGCTACCCAGATTCCGCTGATGTGCCGCCGATACGGGCTGATCCTGAACAAGTAAGCCAGGAGATCTTCGTTGTATCGCTCGGAGTAGCGCCAGCGATCGCGATACTGGCCATCGGAGGCCGTGGTGCCGGGGAGTCGCCCCTGATCGCGGAGCTCAGCTGCTTTTGTGACCAGCTTGTGGCGGCTGAGTCCCCTGAAGAGTGCGCTGACAGGCGCCGCCTGCTCGTGATTGGGCCCGGAGTGCTCGAGCAGATCGACGCGCAGCAGCTCCAGGCCTGCCTCCAGGAATGCTCGGGTGTCGACGCTGCGCGCGAGCGCGGCTCGCTGATCCGGTCTGCGATCCGCACCGACGTGCGTCAACAGGACCGCGAGATCCTCGTCTTCGACGTCCTCGGGGCGCACCGGGCTCGCGTGCTCGGTCACTCGACCTCCACTCCGGCCACGCACATCGCACGCGGACTCTGTCATACCTGGACCTCCATGTCAGGAGCTCCAAGCCGGGAGCGACAGAATGGCGCGCCAATTCTGGGGGTCCTGTTTCGGTTGGCCCAGTCAGGGGAGACGTTGCGGGCGGTCCTGGCGAATACGTCCTGGACGTGTCCCAGAAAGGCGAGGGACTCTCTTCTCGACCGCGAGGTCCGCGCGGTGCATGCCATTTCGAGAGGGGGCACGACAATGTTCCGACGCTATCTGTTCCTGGGGATTCTGGGAATACTGCTTTCGACCTTGTTGGTAGGCGTCGGGGGCGCGACGACGCCCGCCGAGGCGGCTCTGACCGTGCGGGTGATCAATACCGATGGGCAGGGCGTCGCGTCGAGGCCGGGTCCGCACCTGTCTCCGACCAACGGGTACGGCGCGCCAGCCAACGCGACCGTCGTCGCGCAGTGCTGGACGTGGGGAGACGCCGTCGGGCCGTACGTGAACCGGCTCTGGTGGCTCGTCAGCTACGCCGGCCGCCAGTTCTACGTGGCGGACAGGTATCTCTCCACCCCGAACGTGGCCAATCAGCCGCCTGCAGGTCAGCCGCAGTGCGGGGGATCGCCGCCGGCGTCATCGGGTACGGCGCCGCTGGTCTGGCTCGGCAGTCCCGTGGACGGTCGATGGTCGACCTACGAAGGTGCCGCTACGCACCACCGCCTCGGTAACGCAAGCCCGACGAACGACTGGGCGGTCGACCTCGAGGTCGGAGCTGGCGCCCCTGTCTACCTGTACGCGGCCCCGCAGGTCAGCGGGGTTGTCATCACGGCGCGCGTCGACCAGGTGGGCCCCTCGTGCTACGGCGGTGGCGGCGGGAGATTCGTCACGGTCGGGCTGTACGCGGGAAGCACGCGGATCGGGTCCGCGACGTACGCCCACATCAACCCGACCGTGTCTCTGGGGCAGACCCTGAACCGATGGGGCAGTCGGGTCGGCACTGTGGGGTCGTACGCGTACCAGCCCGGGTGCTGGGAGGGAGCGCACGTCCACTTCGAGATGTACTCGAACCGGAACTATGCGTGCTTCAACAAGGGATTCCGGTTGGGGCAGGCGGTCTATCGCACCAACTTCCTCGGATTCACTGGCGGAAACGTTGCCAGCGGAGTTCAGCGACCCTGCCCGTAACGCCCGGCGAGACGGGGCCCGGGTTGGAAAGCTCCCGGGCCCCGGACTCGTCCCTGGGTGTCCGAGGAACCGCGACGCCACCCGGCGCGCCCACGGACCACTTGTGCGGATGCTTGTGCTCTGCCCACCAGGGTGGGCAGAGCACGGAGACCGGCGGAACCACCTCGCGGCATCCGCCCGCCGGCCCCGCCTACCGCGCCCACGGACCACCTGTGCGGATCCTTGTGCTCTGCCCACCAGGGTGGGCAGAGCACGGAGACCGGCGGAACCACCCCGCGACACCCGCCCGCCGGGCCCGCCTGCAGCGCTAAGGGCCACTTTCCCGACGCCTGTGCTCTGCCCACAGGGATGGGCAGAGCACAAGCATCGGCGGAACACCCCTCGCCGCGGACGATCGGGTTCACTGGTCGTCGTGGCTCCCTCGACCGACGGCTGGGCGTACTGCGCCCAGGGACACCAGCACTGGGGCCGGGCCGGCGCCGCCGGGCTGCTCGTGCACCGGGACGGCGCCCACGGATGCGAGGTCCTCCTCCAGCACCGGGCACGCTGGTCGCACCACGGCGGAACCTGGGGGACGCCCGGCGGTGCGCTGCACGCCGGCGAGCCGCCGCACGTCGGGGCGCTGCGGGAGGTCCGGGAGGAGCTGGGTCTGAGGCCGGACGACGTCGTCCTCGGTGCCCGGTCGGTCGACGACCACGGCGGCTGGTCCTACACCACGGTCCTGGCCCGCCCGGCCCGCAGCATCGAGCCCGGGGACCTCCGCCTGGACGGCGAGAGCGACGGCGCCGGCTGGTTCCCGCTCGCCGGCCTCGACGAGGTGGAGCTGCACCCCGGGCTGGCCGCCTCGCTGGAGCGCCTGCGGCCGCTGCTCGACACCGCGAGAGGTAGTGGCTCACACCGGGCATGAGCCGACGGCGGACGGGTATGCGGCTCCATTGCACCGAGTAACACCTTCTGTACCTAAGGAGCCGGCCCTGTCCCGCCGCCCCCGCCACCGTGCTCCGGACACCGCGCCCCGCGGTGCCTCCCGTTTCGGCGCTTCCCGTCTCGGTGCTGCCCGTGCCGCGCTCGTCCGGCGGCGCCCCGGCATCGTGCTGGCGCTGTCGCTGCTGTGCGCGGGGCTGCTCATTGCGGCCCCGATGGCGATCTTCTTCTCCGGCACCCCCGACGGCGGGTCGGTCAGCGACGACCCGGACGGTGTGTACGGCGGACCCGACGGCCCCGGCGGCGTCCCGGCCCCGCTGACCACCGAGGCCTCCCGGACGCCGGAACCCGGGGACGCCGGCGGCGCGCCCGCCGGGGGCGCGGACGGCGACGCCGCCCAGCCCGCCGGCGGACCGGCGGCGGGCGGTGGGGACGGCGGGACGGGTGGCACGGCCGGCGGTCCCAGCGGCGACGGAGCGACCGGCCGCACGGCGGCCGCGTCGAACGGCAGCGGCGGGGCGCCCGCCGGCAACCCTGGCGGCGGCGACGGCGACGACGGCGGTGACGACGGCGGCGCGGCTCCGACACCGCAGCCCCAGCCCCAGCCGGAGCCGGAGCCGGAGCCCGAGCCCGAGCCCGAGCCGGAGGATCCGTGCCTCTGCGAGGAGCCGAAGGAGCTCGTGTGCTCGCTGCCCGTGGCCAACGACCTGTGCGAGGCCGCCGGCGGGGTGCTGCAACCGGCCTGAAGCCGCCCCGGCTGCACGGCTAGGTTCGAGGTCATGAGCGCCCGCGACGACGTCTCCGAGATCTTCGACAGCAGTGCGTGGCAGGTGGTCGACGGCTTCGACTTCGCCGACATCACCTACCACCGCGCGGTCGACGCCGGCGTCGTGCGGATCGCATTCGACCGCCCCGAGGTGCGCAACGCCTTCCGCCCGCAGACCGTCGACGAGCTGATCACGGCGCTGGAGCACGCGCGGCTGTCCACCGACGTGGGCTGCGTGATCCTCACCGGCAACGGCCCGAGTCCCAAGGACGGCGGTTGGGCCTTCTGCTCCGGCGGTGACCAGCGGGTGCGCGGGAAGTACGGCTACGAGCACGCGGAGGGCTCCAGCGGCCGCCTGCACATCCTCGAGGCGCAGCGGCTGATCCGCTTCATGCCCAAGGTCGTGATCTGCGTCGTCCCCGGGTGGGCCGCCGGCGGCGGGCACAGCCTGCACGTGGTCTCCGACCTCACCCTGGCCAGCGCCGAGCACGGGCGCTTCAAGCAGACCGACGCCGACGTCGGCAGCTTCGACGGCGGCTTCGGGTCGGCCTACCTCGCGCGGCAGGTCGGGCAGAAGTTCGCCCGCGAGATCTTCTTCCTGGGCGAGGAGTACTCGGCGGCCGACGCCCACGCCATGGGCATGGTGAACCGCGTCGTCCCCCACGCCGAGCTCGAGCGCACGGCGCTGGACTGGGGACGGCGGATCGTCGCCAAGAGCCCCACCGCGCAGCGCATGCTCAAGTACTCGTTCAACCTGATCGACGACGGCCTGGTGGGGCAGCAGCTGTTCGCCGGCGAGACGACCAGGCTGGCGTACATGGCCGAGGAGGCGGTGGAGGGCCGCGACGCGTTCCTGGAGAAGCGCGACCCCGATTTCTCCCGGTTCCCCTGGCACGTGTGACGAGCTTTCGGTACAGAAAGCTCAGGAGAGAGGAGACGCCGTGATCGTCGAGGTGGTGGGCGGGCGCGAGGAGCACCCCGAGGCCCGGGTGGTCGACATCGACAACCTGACGGCGCTGCACCTGGCGCTCGGCGAGGTCACCGACGAGGAAGCGGCCGAGGTGCTCGAACGCGCCGGGCTGGGCCGCTTCCAGGACGACGACATCGCCTTCCTCGACGTCGCGGCCCTGCGCGCGGCCGCCGAACCGCGCGCCACCGCCCCCGACTGGGCCACGCGGTGGGACGCGATGATCGCCCACGCCCGCAGCGACGGCCGGCTGTCGGCCGACGGTGCGAGCGTCCAGGTGGCCGTGGAGAGCGCCGCCGGGGCCTAGAAATCGGCCCGCGGCCCCCGGTTTCCTCGTGTCCGGGCATTGTGGTGACTCCACCGAAGAGGCCAGGATGACGCGATGCGTATGACGAGCTGTTACGGGACGGCGTCATGAGCGGGACGCCCGGGCGTCCGCTCAGCGCCGAGTTGTCCGAGCAACTGCTGTCGGTCGCTGTCGACATCCTCGCCGAGGAGGGCTGGGGCCGGCTCAACAGCGACCGCGTGGCGGCCCGGGCGCACGCCGGCAAGGCCGGCATCTACCGGCGGTGGCCCACGATGGCGGCCCTGGCGCGCACCGCGCTGAGCCGGTTCACGCTGGTCACGCCGCCCCCCGACGGCGGGTCGCTGCGCGCCGACCTCACCGGGCTGGTCGCCCGCTGGACCCTGCCGCTGGACCGCGAGGAGCGCGCCGTGGCCAGCGTCGTCGGCGCCGCCCGCCACGAGGAGGACCTCCGCGCCGGGTTGGACGCGGCGCTGGTCGCACCCCTCACCGCCGCGGTGAGCGACATCGGCGCCCGGGCAGCGAGCCGCGGTGAGCCGCTCGAGCCCGCGCGGCTGGCCCTGCTGGGTTCGGTGCTCGAGGCGTTCTGGTGGCAGCGGATCACGTCGGCCGGCGACGGCGCGATGAGCGCGCACCAGGTGGAGCGGGTCGTCGACGAGGTGCTGGTGCCGATCGCGGCTCCCGCGGCGCACGGAGCCCCGGCGGCCGACGCGGCGCCGTCCGGCTCCCCGGTCGCGGCCCTCTCGGCGGCCGCGACCCTCTGACGGTCAGCCGGCGCGCAGCACCGCGACGCCGGGCCAGCCGGTGTCGGTCCGGGGGAGCGGCTCGCCGAGGCCGTTGATCAGCTCGAGGCTGGTCTCCATCTGGCCGAGCAGGCGCTCGGCGAACAGCTGGACGGCGGCCGCGGCGCGGTCGGGCTCCAGGCCCTCGCTGACCAGGGGACGCTGCTCGAGCACCATCACCCGCGCGGCGGCCAGCCACACGGCGGCGGTCAGCGGCGCGGCCGTCAGCGGGTCGGCCGGGGCCTCCTCGGCGTCGGTCGACCACACCTCCAGCAGCGCCTCGGCCAGCAGGGTCTCGGCCTCGTGGATCAGCTCCCGCTCCCGGGCCCGCAGCGAGTCGGAGGCCCCGAGGGTGGCCAGGTAGCAGCGCCGCTCGGGGCAGGCCATCGAGCTGACCAGCCCGGTCACCGTGTCGATCAGGTAGGCGCGCAGCGCCAGCAGCGGGGCGACGCCGGGCTCGCGGTCGCGCACCGCAGCCGCCGGGCCGGTCACCCACGGGACGCGCCCGTCGAAGAACAGCTCTTCCTTCGTGGTGAAGTGGTTGAACACCGTCTGGACGGCGACGTCGGCGCGCGAGGCGATGTCGGCGATGGTCACGTCGTCGAAGCCGCGCTCCGCGAACATGCCCTGCGCGACG
Organism: Blastococcus jejuensis; assembly: GCF_039534705.1. Lineage (NCBI taxonomy): Bacteria > Bacillati > Actinomycetota > Actinomycetes > Geodermatophilales > Geodermatophilaceae > Blastococcus > Blastococcus jejuensis. The sequence continues at coordinate 85,702 of NZ_BAAAVV010000013.1, read as the reverse complement.
CTGCGGATCAGCTCGCGCGTCTGTGCCTTCTTGCGTGCCCGCCGGTCCTTGAGCTCACCCACGGTGGCAGCTTAAACACAGAACGTGTTCGGATCGGGGAGGTCGGACGTCTCTGTCGGCTACCGACGGGACCCCACGCTGCACCAGTCCTGGTGCACGGCACGCGCCCACGCGTCGACCAGCACGGGCAGATCGATGACGTCGAGGTCAGCGGCCACATCGGCGATCGTCGTCCGCCAGACCGGCGGTGCAGCGGTACCCGGGGTACCGCGTTCGCCCCCGAGGGCACCGGCGAGTCGCGCCACGGCGTCGGCGGCTCGGGCGGCATCGCCCGGCACGGGGTGCTGCGCGTCGTAGGCGGCGTCTGCGAGCGCGACGGTCGCGGCGGCACCGGCGTCGGCGGCCGATTCCTCGCGCAGCCCGCGCAGCGTCGTCTCGAACAGCCGGGTGCAGGAGGCGGAGGCGCCGGGATGGGCGGGAGCCTCCCCGGCCTCGCTGCCCGCCCCGTCGCCGGTCATGGTCACGAGCACCGAGCCGCACCCCGGGCAGACGTCGGTGGGTTCGGGCGGAACGAGGGGACGCACCGCCCGATGGTGCCGCACCGGGGGGATGTGCACGAATCGCCGGGGGCCGCCGGCTACGACACCCCCGCGGACCTCACCGCGTCGACCGACGCGACAGCTCGCGCATGACCCGGACCGGCTTGGGCGCCTGCTTCTTCCGCGCCGCTGCCGGCGGCGGGAGCGGCGCGGCGAGTCGCTGCATCAGCTCGTCGGGGTGATCGGTGATCGCGACGTCGACGCCGAGCTCGCGCACCAGGTCCATGTCGGCGGCGCTGTTCACCGTCCAGACGTGCACCTCCTTGCCGGCCGCGTGGGCGTCGGCGACGTAGTCCGGATCCGATCGCAGCAACGCCACGCCGGGCCCGACGGCGGTCGCGTCACCGCCCAGCAGCAGCTCGCGCCGGACCGGGCGCAGCCGCTTGCCGATCAGCTGGACCGTCGGCACCCCCGGCGCCAGCTCGTGCATCCGGCGCACCGCGAGCTGCGAGAAGCTCATGACTCGCACGGCCGGCTTCCCCGACCACTCGACCGGCCGCCCGTTGCCCAGCAGCCCGAAGCGGCGCAGCGCGTCGACCAGCGCTTCCTCCACCTTGCGGGTGTGCCGGGTCGGGTGCTTGGTCTCGATGGCGAGCCGGACGCGGTCCGGGCTGGCGGTCGCGTAGTCGAGCAGCCGCTCCAGGGTGAGGACGAGGCCGTCCTCGACATCGGGCTCGTCGGTCACCGAGGTGATCTCGTCACCGGCCCACCGGTCGACGCGCCTGGCCCGGCGCGCCCCGAAGTGGAACTGCTCGAGCTCGTCGAGGCGCAGCGCGGACACCACGCCCCGGCCGTTGGAGGTGCTGCTCACCCGCCGGTCGTGCACGCAGACCAGCACGCCGTCACGGGTCAGCCGCACGTCGACCTCGACGCCGTCGGCACCGATCTCGGCGGCGTGGCGGTAGGCCGCCAGCGTGTGCTCCGGCGCTTCGGCCGTCGCGCCACGGTGGGCGACGACCTCGGGGCCGGTCAACGAGGGGCGGGCGGTCGAGGCACCGGGGGATTGTGCCCCGCCGCCCGGGCCGGGGGCGACAACGACCCGGCCGCGCCGCCACTTCCGGGCGAGATCGCCGATCTCGCCCGGTTTGGCCCCGCATAGCGCGCGACATCGCCGATCTCGCCCGGTGTGGCCCCGCATAGCGCGCGACATCGCCGATCTCGCCGAAGAGGGTGCGGGTCAGCTCACCATGTCGGCCTGCAGCGAGCGGTACTCGGCGACCGTGGCCATGGGCGGGCGCTCGTCGACGGCGACGGTGCTGCTGCGCGGCACGAACCCGGCGCCGTCGTGCCGGAACTGGGTGAGCAGGCCGCTCGTGGCCCGCCGGTTGCCGGCGCGGGCCAGCACGGTGGAGACGACCTGCCCGGCCATCGCGCCGAGCGCCTCCTGTGACTGCGAGGTGTGCCGCCGGACGCCGAGGTCGACCTGGGCCAGCGTCGACAGCCCGCCCAGCTGCAGCAGGTCGATGAGCAGGCCCACCTCGACGCCGTAGGCGGAGACGAACGGCACCTGCTCGAGCGCCGACCGCCGGCCGGCGTACTCCCCGCCGAGCGGCTGGACGAACCCGGCGAGCTCGGGCCAGAGAGCGTTGAGCAGCGGCCGGGCGGTGAGCTCGGTGACCCGCCCGCCGCCGGCCGGGACGGTCGTGCCGTCGACCTCCAGCGGCCGGGTGTAGCAGCCCTTCACGTACCGCACCTGCGGATCAGCGAGCAGCGGCCCGAGCAGCCCGGGCACGTAGTGGGCGACGTCGCCGAGCAGGTCGGCGTCGAGGAAGACGACGAGGTCGCCGGTGGTGGCGGCCAGCGACTTCCAGAGCGCCTCGCCCTTGCCGGGGCGGGTGCCGTGCCCGGGGAGGATCTCGGTGGTGGCGACGACGTCGGCACCGGCGCCGCGGGCGACCTCGGCGGTGCCGTCGGTGGAGTCGGAGTCGACCACGACCAGCTCGTCGACCAGCGGGACGCGGCGCACCCAGCGCTCGTGCAGGTCGGCGACCAGCCGGCCGACCGTCGCCTCCTCGTTGCGGGCGGGCAGGACGACGGACACGCGGTGCCCGCCCCGCCGCTTGGCGCGCAGCAGCGCGGCGGGGTCGATCGCGGCCAGGCTCGTGGCCGATGTCGTGCGGTGCTGGAACCAGGCGCGGGCGTCGGGTCTCATCGGCTCACCTTCATCGCAGGATTCCCGCTCCGCCAGCGGCGACGCGACGAGTTCACGGAGACGTCACGTCCACGGACTGGGGGTGCGCGCCGGAACGGGGCCGCAACATCTCGCCGTCGCGGTCCGGCACCGGGTGGCCGAGGTCGGTGAGCCAGCCGCGGAACACCCGGTGCAGCGCCTCGGCGCCGACCACGTCTCCTGGGGCCGCGAACGACCGCGGGTAGGCCAGCACCGCCCGCTGCTGGGGCCCGCCGAGCCCCCCGTGCGAGCCGACGTGCGGCTCGAACGCCGAGGCCTCGTCGGTCTCGGGGTCGTAGCGGCTGTTGATGACGACGTCGGCGCAGTGCGGGAACGTCGAGACGCGGGCGACCAGGGCGGGCGCGTGCTCCCCGTAGGGCAGCAGCGGATCGGTGCCGATGACGACACCGGTGCGCAGCCGGTGCAGGCCTTCGCGGCCCAGCACGACCGGCCCGAACTCCTCGGAGTGCACCAGCAGGAAGCCGACGCCGTCGTGGTCGACCAGGCCGGGCAGCAGGTCGGGCCAGTGGCGCTCGATCTCCTCCAGCGAGACGCGGCCCGGCAGGTCGGGGAAGGACACCATCGCGGTGTGGCCGGAGACGGCGCACACCACGCCGGGCGCGACGCGCGGCACCTGGCCCTCGGGGCCGGGCACGAGCTCGTGGTCGTGCGGGGCCGCGCCCTCGACCCGGGCGCGCAGCCGCCGGGCGATCGGCCCGCCGCCGGCCAGCGCCGAGGTCAGCTGCCAGCCCTCGGCCGGGCGCCGGCTGTCGGGCGGGCCGGTGGGCCGGTGCTCGCCGGGCCCGCCGCAGAGCCGGCCGACGAGCTGCTCGATCGACTCCCCGAACCGGTCGGCGAACGCCCAGCCCTGCGTCTGCCCGTGGTCGGAGAGCACGACCAGGTGGTACTCGCGCGGCGCGAGCTGCGCCGCCCGGTACAACCGGCCGATCTGCTGGTCGACGGTGCGCAGCACGGCCAGGCTGTCGGCCCGCTCGAGGCCGGCGTGGTGGGCGGCCTCGTCGTAGCCGAGGAAGTCGCAGTAGACGACCGACCGGCCGGCCAGCATGTCCTCGAGGATCGCGAAGACGACGACGTCGCGGGAGACGACCGTGACGCCGGGCCGGGCGAGGGGGTAGATGCCGCCGCGCGAGACCCGGGGCCGGACGTCGTCCCTGCGCTCGCGGGCCGCCGCCAGCAGCTCGCGGACGACGTCGACGATCGCGACGCCGACCGTGCGCAGCGCGTTGCCGGGGTTGGCGAAGTAGGCGTAGTAGCCCGAGCCCACCCGGTCGCGGGCGCGCCGCTCCCGGCGGCTGCGCGCGGGCACGACGTGAGCCAGCGAGCTCATCGTGAGGCTGACGTGCGGGGCGTCGCCGGTGAACAGGTTGCCGCGGCTGGCGCCGTCGCCGGCGAGCAGGCCCCGGCCGTCGGAGATACGGCGCTCGATGGCGGCGGCGTCCTCGGGGCGCGAGACGCGGACGATCCGGTCCTGCTCCTTGTCGTACCAGCGGAAGCCGAAGATGTCGTGGTTGGTGCCGTGCAGGATGCCGCTGACCGCGGCGCCGGTCTGCGAGCTCCAGTCGGTGTGCCAGGAGGTCAGCGTGTGGCTGCCCGCGCGCAGCCAGCCGGCCAGGGTGGGCATCGACCCGTCGCGGGCGGCGCGGCGGGCGGTGTCGTAGGCCAGCGCGTCGATCTGGAGGAACAGCACGCCGGGCGGCCGGCCGGCGCGGTCGTCGGTGCCGCGCGCGCGGCGGCGGGCGCGGCGGAAGAACAGCTCGTCCTCGTCGATGGCGAGCAGGCTGCTGATCACGCCCGAGACCGCGGCGATGACGACGGCGACCAGCACCGCCACGCCGAGGTCGGCGACGATCACCCCGGGGATGGCGAACGAGATCGCCAGCACCACGGCGCCCAGCAGCAGGAAGCTGCCCAGCCCGAAGGTGAACAACGCGACCGGCAGCGCGATCCGCATGACCAGCGGCCAGGCCACCGCGGTGAGCAGGCCGAGCAGCAGGGCCATGACCGGGGCCTGCCACCACGAGGGCAGCTGGAAGCCGTGGACCCAGTGGCTGAGCAGTTCGAGTGCGGCGGTGACGGCCGCCCAGGTGAGGACGACGCGGGCGACGGTGCGCCCGGTGCGCAGCACCCGGCCGTGGGCGGGCGCGGTCATGCCGGCTCACAGCGCTCGGCGGGCTCGGGCACCGGCTCGGGCGCCGGTCCGGCTGCCGTGGCCGTGCGGCGGCGCCGGGTGCTGACCAGGTTGAGCACCCCGCTGATCACCAGGATCAGCAGCGTCGCGATCAGCGTGGCGACCAGCGGCGAGTCGAAGATGCCGCCGCTGACCACCCCGAGCAGCGCGTAGGCGATGGCCCAGAGGAGGGCGGCGAGCGTGGAGGCGGGGAGCAGCCGGCGCCAGGGGTAGGCCAGCGCCCCGGCGGCGACGAGCACCGGGATCCGGCCGGCCGGCAGCAGCCGCCCGATCACGATGATCTGCCAGCCGTGCACGCGGAACTGCTCGCGGACCTCCGCGATCCGGTCGGCGTGCTGGCCGCGGGCCACCCAGCGGACCGCGGCGGGCCCGCCGAAGCGGCACACGGCGAACGTGACCAGGTCGCCGATCAGCGCGGCCACGGTGGCGAGGGCGAGCACGAGCGGCAGGCTGAGGGAGCCGGTCGTCGTGGCGTAGGCGGCCGCGGCGCCGACCACCGCGCCGGTGGGCACCACGGGGATGATCGAGCCGAGCAGCACCCCGCCGAACAGCACCGAGTAGCCGACCGTCGACTCCTCAGCCGCCACGGCGAGAACGCTCATGGCTACGCCGCGCCCAGGGCAGGGGCGGGCCGCGCGAACGACGGCAGGGCGACCGACGCGCCGGGCTCGGTGACCAGCACCGTCGTCGCCAGGGCGCGCTCGGCCACCGCCGCGGCGAAGCGGCGCGGGGGCTCGACCAGCAGCCGGCGCATGCGCGCGCCCAGGGGCGAGCGCGGGCCGATGCCCGGCACGGTGAGGGTGCCCCAGTGCACGGGGACGGCGATGCGCGGGCGGATCAGCGCGACCGCCTCGGCCGCCTCGACCGGGTCGAGGTGGCCCGGGCCGAGGTTCGGGCCCCAGCCCCAGACCGGGAGGAGCGCGACGTCGACGGCGCGGTCGCCGAGCAGCGGCATGCTGTCGTGCAGCGCGGTGTCGCCGCTGACGTAGACGGTGGAGCCGCCGCCCTCGAGCAGGTGCCCGACGGCCTCGGTGTCGGGGCCGTGGGTGAGGCGGGGGCCGAAGCGGTGGCCGCTGTGCTCGGCCCGGACGCCGGTGATCCGCAGGTCGCCGTCGCTGAGCGTCTCGCCGGCGCCGATCTCGGCGACGTGGGCGAAGCCGCGGCGGCGCAGCCAGTCGCCGGCCCCGCGGGGGACGACGATCCGCGTGTCGGTGCCGAGCAGCCGCAGCGAGGGCAGGTGCAGGTGGTCGCCGTGCAGGTGGCTGATCAGCACGAGGTCCACGTCGGCCCAGGTGTCGGGATCGGGCACCGGGACGACGCGGCGCAGCGGGCCGATGCGCCGGGTGAGGACCGGGTCGGTGAGCACGGTCCGGCCGGCGATCTCGACGCGCACGGTCGAGTGGCCGAGGAAGTGCAGAGCGGGCGTCACCACAGGTGAAGTGTCCCGCGCGGCCCCGACATTCCCATCCGGGTTCACCCGGACGTTCACCCTGACTTCTCGCCCCCGCCCAGCTTTCGGTACCGAAAGCTGCGGTGCCGGGCCCAGCTTTCGGTACAGAAAGCTGGAACGGGGTCAGGCGGTGGGGAGGGGCTCGGCGGGGTCGAGGAGGTCGGCGACCGCGTCGATGGTGAGGTCGTGCGGCAGGAGCCGGCCGTGCACCAGGCCCACGCCCGCGGCCTCGGCGGCCTCGAGCATCTCCGTCGAGGAGACGCCCCCGGCGATCGTGGTGACCTCGAAGCTGGTCGTGGTGTTCACGATCGCGGTGAGCACCTGCCGGGCGCGCTCGGTGTCGTCGCGGCCGGCCAGCGCCGGCACGTCGACCCGCACGACGTCGAGCGGGATGCGGGCGAGCAGCGCGAAGAGGCTGTGGCCCATGCCGTAGTTGTCCATGCAGAGCCGCACGCCGCTCGCGCGGGTCGCCTCGAGGGCCGGGACGAGGGCCGCCGACGACGTCAGCAGCGTCTCCTCGGTGATCGAGAGGACCAGCCGCGAGGGGGCCAACCCGGAGCAGGCGAGCGCGTCGGCCACCTGCTCGGCCAGGCCCTCGGTGGTCACGTGGCCGGCGGGCAGGCTGACGGCGACGGCGACGTCCTCGTCGGGCAGGCCGGCGACCGCGGAACAGGCGTTGCGCAGCAGCCACTCCTGCAGCGCGCCCGAGGCGCCCTGGCGCTCGGCGGCGCCCCACAGATCCTGACCGCGGACCCGGCCGTGCAGCGGGTGCTGCCACACCGGCACGGCGTGCAGCATGTCGATGCGGCCGTCGGCGCGGCTGGCGGCGTCCACGCGCAGGTGCACCGAGCCGTCGGCCAGCGCCGTCCGCAGGTCGGAATCGGCGGCCACCGCAGCGGGCAGCTCGTCGTGCGCCAGCCGCACGCAGCCCTTGCCGGCGGCCTTGGCCGCGCGCAGCGCGACGTCGGCCTCGCGGAAGGCGACCTGGCCGCCGGCGACGCCGAGCGCGGCGACACCGACGCTGGCGCCGACGGCGAAGGCCCACTCGCCGGTGCGGTGCGGCATCGCGAGGACGTCGACGACGCGCTGGGCGACCTCCTCGCCCTCGGCGACGGTGCCGGTGACCAGGACGGCGAACTCGTCGCCGCCGAGGCGGGCGACCAGGTCGTCCTCGCGGACGACGGTGTGCAGGCGGCGGGCCACCTCGACCAGCAGCTGGTCGCCGGCCTCGTGCCCGGCGACGTCGTTGACGGCCTTGAACCCGTCCATGTCGAGCACGAGCAGGCAGCGCGGCCCGAGGGCGGGCATCGCCATCTCCTCGAACAGCTGCGCGCGGTTGGGCAGCGCGGTCAGGTGGTCGGTGTAGGCCATGCGCTCGAGCTCGCGCTCGCGCCGGCGGCGGGTGGTGACGTCGCGCAGGTACAGGACGCGGCGGCCGCTGCCGGGGCGCTCGGAGGAGTTGACCTCGAGCTCGCGGGCGGCGCCGTCCTCGCGGACGACGCGGAAGTGCAGCTCCCCGGCGCCGGCGGCGAACGCCGAGCCGACCAGGTCCTGGTCCTCGGGCACGAGCAGGTCGAGCAGGTTCACGTCGCGGTGGGAGTCGCGGTGCGAGTCGCCGGTCAGGCCGAGCAGCCGGCGGGCGGCGGGCGAGGTGAAGAGCAGGTGCAGGTCGTCGTCGACGATCGCGATGCCGTCGGAGCTGGACTCGACCAGGTCGCGGAAGTCCTCCTCGTTGCGCACGAGGTCCTCGGTGACCTGACCGTCCTCGCGGATGCGCAGCACCAGCCGCAGGGCCATGAGGCAGAAGACGGTGGCCATGCCGGCCTCGGCGAGCAGGGAGTGGTCCAGCCCGCGCAGCTCCATCAGGGTGATCGACACCGGGAGGCTGAGCATCGCGGCGATGACCAGGGCCATGCCGACCGGGCTGACGACGGGCGCGGTGGCGCGCACGCCGCGCCCCTCGGAGCGCTCCGGCGCCCGCAACACGGCCAGCGCGGAGGCGAGCAGGGCGACGGTGACGGCGACGTCGGACGCGGCGGTCCAGCCCGGGGACGGGGAGACGATCGCCATCGCCTCGGCGCCGGCGGCCGCGGCCTGGCAGGCGACGGCGCCGATCAGGGTGGTCGCCGCGCGGCGCAGGGCCGCCGTCGAGACGGTGCACAGGGCGCCCGCGCCACCGAGCATGATCGCGGCGTAGGCGCCGTAGGCGAGGACCAGGGTGCGAACGTCGTCGGGGGCGTCCATCGGCTGGACGATCGGCGCGCGCAGCACCTCGGTGACCACGAGCAGCGACACGGTGACGACCGCGCCGTCGACCAGCAGGGCGGGCCAGCGGGTGCGGCTGACCCGGCGGGCCAGCAGGAAGCAGGTGATCAGCGGCGAGCTGGCGCCGAGGAAGAGGACGACGTCGTCGGCGCCGAAGCCGTCGAACTCGGGGCCCGGGAAGGCGGCGGCCAGGAGCTGGGCGAGGGCGAACATGGCCGCGCCGACCGCCGGGGGCCACCACGGGCGGGCGGCCGCGGCGTCCATGGTGCGCAGCCGGCCGACGAACGTCCAGGCGGCGCTGGCGGCGACGCCGGCCAGGACGAGCTCGTCCCACTGCATGCCGGTGCCGTCGGGGGAGCTGAAGGGCACGGCGACGCCCAGGCCGACGAGGGCGAGGGCCAGGGTCCAGCGGATCCGGGCGGGGACGGAGCGCAGCCAGCTCACGACGCCACCGCCGCCGTCCGCCAGGCGCCCGCGGCGAGCTGCTCGGCCTCGAGCGGCCGGGAGAACACGTAGCCCTGCAGGTAGCGGTGCCCCATGTCGCGGAGCAGTTCGAGCACGGCCGGGGTGGTGACGCCCTCGACGACGATCGGCAGGCCGAGGCTCGCGCCCAGCTGCAGGACCGCGCGGCACATCGCCCGGCGCGCCGGGTCGTGCTCGACGTTGGCGAGGAAGTACTGGTCCATCTTCAGCACGTCGACCGGCATGCCGACCAGGTAGGCCAGCGACGACCAGCCGGTGCCGAAGTCGTCGACGGCGATGCGGACGCCGAGCTGGCGCAGGACGGTGAGGTCCTCGATGACGTGCGAGTCGTCGAGGAGCACCGACTCGGTGATCTCGACGATGAGCCGCGACGCGGGCAGGCCGCTGTCCTCGAGCGCGGCGACGACGTCGGGCACGAGCTCCCCGCTGCGCACCTGGCGGGCCGACACGTTGACCGCCACGCCCAGCTCGTCGTCGTCGAGCGCGGCGACGGTCGCGCACGCCTCCCGCAGCACCCACCGGCCGATGTCGGTGATCAGCGGCGACTCCTCGGCCAGGGGGACGAACTCCGTGGGGGAGACCTCCCCGAACTGCGGGTGCCGCCAGCGTAGAAGGGCCTCGACCGAGACGGTGCGGTTCATGGCGACGTCGACCACGGGCTGGAAGTTCAGCCGCAGCTCGCCGCGCTCCAGCGCACCGTCGAGGTCGGCGGCCAGCGCGGTGCGCCGGTCCTGGGCGATGCGCCGGGCCTCGTCGTAGCGGTGGACCGATCCGGGGCCGGCCGCCTGCGCGCTGCGCAGGGCCACGTCGCCGCGCCGGAAGGCCTCGCCGGTGTCGACGTCGGGGGCCAGGCCGATGACGCCGGCGGCCGCGGTCAGCAGCAGGGTGCCGGTGGAGGTGGACAGCGGGCCGACGGCGCCGACCAGCCGGGCCGCCACGATCTCGGCGTCGGCCACGGTGCCGTCGACGAGGACGACGAAGTCGCCGTCCTTGCCGCGGGCCAGCCAGTCCTCCCCGCGCAGGCCACGGGTGAGCCGGGCGGTGATCGCGCGCAGGGCGGTGGCCTCGATGTCCGGCGTGACGACGTCGGCGTCGAGACCGCTGAGGCCGATCAGGGCCAGGGCGAACGGCCGCCCGGCCGCCTCGCGCTGCACGGTGCCGAGCCGGCGCACGAGCGCGGCGCGGTTGGGCAGCCCGGTGACCGGGTCGGTGAGGGAGAGCTCGAGCAGTTCGGCGTCGACCCCCGGCGCGGGGGCGCGGGAGGTGACGTCGCGGCAGTACAGGACGAGCGCGCCGACGTCGGGGTCGGCGCGCAGGTCGCGCACGGTGGCCTGGATGAGTCGCCATCGCCCGTCGGCGTGGCGGACCCGGGCGGTGCGGACGGCGAGGTCGGAGGTGACCGACGGGTGCCCGGTGAGGGCGCCGATCAGGGTGGGGGCGTCGTCCGGGTGGACGCTGCGGGTGAGCAGGTTGCCGACCAGGCGGGTGGCGTCCAGGCCGAGGAGGTCGGCCGCGGACTGCGAGGCGAAGCGGATGCGCAGGGCGCGGTCGAGGATGACGACGGGGTCGACGCTGCTCTTCACGAGGGTGCGGAAGGCGGCCTGGCTGTCGTGCAGGGCGCCCATCAGCCGGCGCTGCCGCCGCTGGACCATGAGCTGGGCGGCGAGGAAGGCGATCAGCGCGGTCGCGGCGATGCCGGCACCGAGGAACTGGTCGACCCGGACGGCCAGCACACCCCCGAGCACCGCCACCGTGCCCACCGCCAGCGTGCAGACGGCGAGGAGCCCGCCGCGTCCCCGGCGGGGCGCGTGCGGGCTTGCAGCCGCGGGCTGCCCCAGGAGGGGGGCGGTGGTCACGTGCTGGTGATCGGGATCGGCGCCGCCATGCTGCAGTCGTCGTTACCTACCTGTCACCCGTCCGGGGGACGGCGCGCCGGCCCCGCCCGTCCGTGCCGCCCGACGCGGCCGCCCCACCATCGGGTGACACCGAGGGTTCGGGGCACCGACCTGCGGGTATGGGGCTCGGCGTTGTTGTTCCGATGCTTCACCGACACGGGGGTGAAGAGGAGGACCACTGTGGTCACGTTGCTCTGGATCCTCGCAGTCGTACTCGTGATTGCCGGCATCTTCGCCATCTTCAGAGGGCAGATGCTCTGGGGGATCGTGCTGATCGTCGTCGGGCTGCTCGTCGGCCCCGGCGGTGTCAGCGTGTTCACATAGCCACGTCGAACGCCGCCTGACACGGAACCCCGGGACGCCCCTGGCGCCCGGGGTTCCGTGCTGTCCGGGGCTGGTGTGACCGCTGCGCCTTGCGGACGACGAGGTTCCTCAACTGCCGGGTTCCGCGACGTTACGGTGCGGCGTCCCATCGCGCCGACCACCGTCGGTCGCGCGCTCTCAGGAGGAATCGCATGAAGCGAACCATCGGCGTCATCGGCGCGCTCACCCTCGGCCTGGGCCTGGCCCTGGCGGCTCCGACCGCGGCCGGCGCCGCGCCGAGCGGCACCATCTACGTCCCGGGGGACATGGACTTCTCCCAGACCGGGGCGACCGGCCACTACGAGGTGCAGGGCAGCGGCCTGCACATCTGGACGGAGGGCGCCACGTCCAGCGACAAGGTGGCCGGCTACGTCGCGACGTCGACGCCCCTCGCCGGCATCGGTGAGCCGTCCCTGGACTACGCGCCCACGTTCGGCTCGGTTCCCCCCGGCTACCAGCTCGTCGTCGACTTCGACGGCAACGGGTCGATCGACGGCATCCTGGTCGGCGAGCCGGAGTTCTACGGCAACGACTGGTGGCTCACGAACGGCTCCGCGCAGTTCGTGAAGGACGGCGCCCCGAGCCACACCGGCGGCTCCGGCAGCGCTAACCACGGCACGCTGGACCAGTGGCGCACCGCGTTCCCGAACGCCGTCGTGAAGGCGTTCGGCTTCTCGCTCGGCTCGGGTGTCTACGGCGACGGCGTCATCAACTCGATCGAGTTCGACGGCACCACCTACACGTTCGCCGAGCCCGTCGTCCTCACGAGCAAGGACGAGTGCAAGGGCGGCGGCTGGGCGACCAGCACCCACCCGGTGTTCAAGAACCAGGGTGAGTGCGTGAGCTCCTTCGCCTCCAAGAAGAAGGCGGCGAGCTTCTCCGCCTGACCTCGCGCTGAGCCGGCGACGTCGTCCCCGGATGCTTGTGCTCTGCCCACCACGGTGGGCAGAGCACGAGTATCGGCGGAACAGATCCCTGCCCGAGTCGCGGACCGCCGGGTACGGGCTCACCATCTCTCGCATGACCTCTCTCCGGAGGCCGCGCGCGTTGCCGCAGTCACGGTCATCGGCGGTCGCGGGTGGGGCCGACGACCTCCGCCGCATGGTTCTCCTGCTGGAGACCGCTGACGTGCTGGAACGGCGGGCCCGCCGCACGGTCGACCCCGCGCAGGTGGCGGTGCTGATCCGGCGAGCGCACCAGCGACGCGAGGAGGCCGACGCGCTGCGCGAGCGGCTGGCCGCCCGCGGCGCGGCACTCACCCGTCAGCAGGCCACCGCGATGTCGCCCCACCGTCCCCGACTGTTGCGCTCCCCGTCGCCCGCGGCACGCCCCGAGACTCCATGATCGCGACCGTGGTCCTCGTGATCCTCGGCGGCTGGCTGGTGCTGTCGCTGCTCACGACGGCCGTCTGCGCCGCGCTGGTCCGCGGTGGCCAGGGCGAGGACCGGGCCCGCGGCTACGTCGAGGAGCGGGAACGGCTGCACGTCGTCCGCACCTGACGGGAACCGAACGCACCGTCGCCGTGCCGGAATGCGGCGGCAATGGCAGAGTCCGAAGCGTGAAGACCTGGCTCGACGCGTGGCCGGTGTACCGGCAGCTGACCGGCACGGATCCGCTCGGCCGCGGCAAGGCCGCGCGCAGCAAGGCGACCGAGGGCGTGGTGGCCCGCACGGCCACCGCCGACCGGGTCGTGCAGAGCGTCTGTCCTTACTGCGCCGTGGGCTGCGGGCAGAAGGTGTACGTGAAGGACGAGAAGGTCGTCCAGATCGAGGGCGACCCGGACTCGCCGATCAGCCGCGGCCGCCTGTGCCCCAAGGGCAGCGCGAGCAGGTCGCTGGTCACCAGCCCGACGCGGGTCACCACGGTCAAGTACCGCCGTCCGTACGGGACGGAGTGGGAGGACCTCGAGCTCGACACGGCGATGGAGATGATCGCCGAGCGCGTGCTCGACGCCCGCCGGAAGTGGTGGCAGCAGACCGACGGCGGCAAGCGCGTCACGCGGACCATGGGGATAGCGAGCCTCGGAGGGGCGACCCTCGACAACGAGGAGAACTACCTCATGAAGAAGCTCTACAGCGCCATGGGCGCGATCCAGATCGAGAACCAGGCGCGCATATAGCACTCCTCCACGGTGCCCGGTCTGGGTACCTCGTTCGGTCGTGGCGGTGCCACGAACACCCAGCAGGACCTCGCGAACTCCGACTGCATCGTCATCGAGGGTTCGAACATGGCCGAGTGCCACCCGGTGGGCTTCCAGTGGGTGACCGAGGCCAAGGCGCGCGGCGCGAAGGTCATCCACATCGACCCGCGGTTCACCCGCACCAGCGCGATCGCCGACCTGCACGTGCCCCTGCGCGCGGGCAGTGACATCGCGTTCCTGGGCGGGCTGATCAACCACGTCCTGGCCAACGACCTGTTCTTCCGCGAGTACGTCGTCGCCTACACGAACGCGGCGTCGATCCTGCGCGAGGACTACCAGGACGCCGAGGACCTCGACGGCCTGTTCTCCGGCTACGACCCCGAGAAGCGGAACTACGACCAGGAGACCTGGCAGTACGAGGAGGACCGCGAGGACGAGGTCAACGAGGACTCCCCGGGGACGGCGCAGGCCCAGGAGGCGGGGTCGCAGCAGGAGTCGGTGAAGGACGCCGCCCGGCCGGAGGCGGCCGGTTCGGGTGGTCCGCCGCTGCACGGGCACGGCTGGCGCGATGAGACCCTGCAGCACCCGCGCTCGGTCTTCCAGGTGCTCAAGCGGCACTACGCCAGGTACACGCCGGAGATGGTCAGCGAGGTCTGCGGCATCGAGCCGGAGGTCTTCCTCAAGGTCGCCGAGTGGGTGACGGCGAACAGCGGCCGTGACCGGACGACGGCGTGGGTGTACTCGGTCGGCTGGACCCAGCACACCGTGGGCGCGCAGTACATCCGGACGGCGTCGATCCTGCAGGCACTGCTGGGCAACATGGGCCGGCCGGGCGGCGGGATCATGGCGCTGCGCGGGCACGCGAGCATCCAGGGCTCGACCGACATTCCGACCCTGTTCAACCTGCTGCCCGGCTACCTGCCGATGCCGCACGCCGACCAGCACGACTCGCTGGAGGAGTACTGCGCCGACGCGGCCGGCACCGGCGGGTTCTGGGGCAACAAGCGGGCCTACATGGTCAGCCTGCTCAAGGCCTGGTGGGGCGAGAATGCGCAGCCGGGCAACGACTTCTGCTTCGACTACCTGCCCAGGATCAACGGCGACCACAGCTCGTACCGCACGGTCAGCGACATGATCGAGGGCAAGATCTCGGGCTACTTCCTGGTGGGGGAGAACCCGACGGTCGGGCACGCCAACGGGCGCATGCAGCGCTTCGGGCTGGCCAACCTCGAGTGGCTCGTCGTCCGCGACCTGCAGATGATCGAGTCGGCCACCTTCTGGAAGGACGGGCCGGAGATCGCCACCGGCGAGCTGGTCACCGAGCAGATCCCGACCGAGATCTTCTTCATCCCGGCCGCCACGCACGTGGAGAAGGAAGGCACCTTCACCCAGACGCAGCGGCTGCTGCAGTGGCGCCACAAGGCGGTCGAGCCGCCGGGTGACGCCCGCAGCGACCTGTGGTTCTACTTCCACCTGGGCCGGCTGCTGCGCTGGAAGCTGGCCGGGTCGACCGATCCGAACGACCGCCCGCTGCTCGACCTGACCTGGGACTACCCGGTGCACGGCGACGAGCAGGAGCCCAGCGCCGAGGCGGTGCTGCGGGAGATCAACGGCGTCGGCCCCGACGGCCGCGCGCTGTCGAGCTACATGGAGCTCAAGGACGACGGCTCGACGACGAGCGGCTGCTGGATCTACTGCGGCGTCTACGCCGACGAGGTCAACCAGGCCGCCCGGCGGGTGCCGCGCACCGAGCAGTCCCCGACCGCGCTCGAGTGGGGCTGGGCGTGGCCGCTGAACCGCCGGGTCCTCTACAACCGTGCCTCGGCCGACCCCGACGGCAAGCCGTGGAGCGAGCGCAAGAAGTACGTGTGGTGGGACGAGGCGGCCGGCCGCTGGGTGGGTGACGACGTCCCCGACTTCGAGGCGACCAAGCGGCCCGACTACGTGCCGCCGGACGGCGCGAAGGCGCAGGACGCGATCGCCGGCACCGACCCGTTCGTCATGCAGAGCGACGGCAAGGCCTGGCTGTTCGCGCCCAAGGGCGTGCAGGACGGGCCGCTGCCCACGCACTACGAGCCGGCCGAGTCGCCGGTGGCGAACGCGCTCTACTCCGTGCAGTCCAACCCGACCAAGGAGGAGATCCGGGCGCCGTGGAACCGGGGCAACCCGTCGCTGTCCGAGGTCTTCCCGTACGCGTTCACCACCTACCGGCTGACCGAGCACCACACGGCCGGGGGGATGAGCCGCACGCTGCCCTACCTGGCCGAGCTCCAGCCGGAGTTCTTCGTGGAGGTCTCACCGGAGCTGGCGGCCGAGCGCGGGCTCGAGCACGGGGAGTTCGCCACCGTGGTGACGGCGCGGGCGGCGGTGGAGGCGCGGGTGCTGGTGAGCGAGCGCATCCGGCCGCTGAAGCTCAAGGGCGGGCAGGTCGTGCACCAGATCGGCATCCCGTACCACTGGGGCGAGCGGGGGATCGCGACCGGCGACTCGGCCAACGACCTGCTGGGCGTGCACATGGACGCCAACACCCACATCCAGGAGAGCAAGGCCGCGACCTGCGACATCCAGCCGGGGCGCCGTCCCCGCGGGAAGGCGATGGTCGAGTTCCTGGAGGAGTACCGCCGGCGGGCCGGGATCGACTCCGGCGCCGTCCCGATCGGCGGCCGCGCTCCGGTGGAGACCTCATGACCGACCGGGAGTGCGCATGACGACGGTGAGCTCGGCGAGTCCGGGCCTCTCGGAGGCTCAGCGGAAGAACCGGCTGTTCGGGCCGCTGCCCGACGTCTCGGCGGAGGCGGGCTACGCCGACGACCACCCGAAGCGGGTCGGCTTCTTCACCGACACCTCGGTGTGCATCGGCTGCAAGGCCTGCGAGGTGGCGTGCAAGGAGTGGAACACGCTCCCGATGGACGACGCCGACGGCACGCTCGACGCGATCGGGCTGTCGGGCATGAGCTACGACAACACCGGCATGCTCGGCGCCAACTCGTGGCGGCACGTGGCGTTCATCGAGCAGAGCCGCACGGTCGACCTGCCGATGCCCGGGGTGGGGCTGCCGGGGGCGCGGCGGGAGACGCCGGACCCCGACATCGACGTCCGCGAGCCCGACAGCCTGGCGAAGGCGCAGGCGTCGGTGCTCAACGCCGAGGCGCTGGCGGAGTTCGACCCGCAGACCGGGCACTCGGCCGACCGGGAGATCCGGTGGCTGATGAGCTCCGACGTGTGCAAGCACTGCACCCACGCCGGCTGCCTCGACGTGTGCCCGACCGGGGCGCTGTTCCGCACCGAGTTCGGCACCGTCGTCGTCCAGCAGGACATCTGCAACGGCTGCGGCTACTGCGTGCCCTCCTGCCCGTACGGGGTCATCGACCAGCGCAAGGGCGACGGCCGGGTGTTCAAGTGCACGATGTGCTACGACCGGCTGACCGACGGGCTGATGCCGGCGTGCGCGACCGCGTGCCCCACCCAGTCGATCCAGTTCGGCGACCTCGACGAGCTACAGGCCCGGGCCGACGCGCGGCTGGCGACGCTGCAGGCGCAGGGCGTGGAGTCGGCGCGGCTGTACGGGCGCGACGAGAACGACGGCGTCGGCGGCAACGGGGCGTTCTTCCTGCTGCTCGACGAACCGGAGGTCTACGGCCTCCCGCCGGACCCGGTCGTGACGACCCGGGACCTGCCCGCGATGTGGAAGGCGGCGGGGGCCGCGGCGGCGATGATCGTGGGCGTCGCGGTGTCGGCCGTGTTCGGGTCGCGGCGATGACCGAGGGTCTGGCGACGCCGGGGGCGGGCTGGCGGCGGGCCGATGGCGGGTACCCGAAGAAGAAGCGGAAGGGCAACGGCGACGGACGGCGGCGCAGCGGGCGGCGGGCCGCCGGTGAGGTCGCGATGGTCGAGGACGCCGAGTTCACCTCGTACTACGGGCGCCCGATCATCAAGGCGCCGGTGTGGAAGACCCCGGACGTGCCGCTGTACCTGTTCCTCGGGGGAGCGGCCGGGTCGTCGGCGGTGCTGGGAGCGCTCGCCGACCTGACCGGGCGGACGGCGCTGACGAGGACGGCGCGACTCGTGGCCGGGGGCGGCTCGATCGCGTCGGTGGTGTTCCTGATCCACGACCTGGGGCGGCCGGAGCGGTTCCTGCACATGTTGCGGGTGTTCAAGCCGACGTCGCCGCTGTCGGTGGGCACCTACATCCTGTCGCCGTTCAGCGCGGCGACCGGGGCGACGGCGGCGGTGGAGCTGCTGGGCTGGTTCCCGCGGCTCAAGCGGTTCGGCGGGATCGTGGCCGGCCTGTTCGGCGGGCCGATGGCGACCTACACCGCGGTGCTGCTGTCGAACACGGCGGTGCCGTCGTGGCACGAGTTCCACGGCAAGCTGCCGTTCGTCTTCGCCGGCTCGGCGATGGCCGCCGGCGGCGGGCTGTGCATGGCGTTGACGCCGATGGCCGAGTCGGAGCCGGCGCGGAAGATGGCGATCGCCGGTGCGGCGCTCGAGCTGGCCGTGGTGCACCAGGTGGAGGGCGACGAGAGCATCGTCGCCGAGCCGTACCACGAGGGCCGGGCCGGAAAGCTGATGCGGGCGGCCAAGGCGTGCACCGCGTCGGGGCTCGGGCTGGCCGTGCTGGGCGGTCGTACCCGGTGGGGGCGGGTTGCGTCAGGAACGCTTCTCGCAGCAGGTTCGCTGCTCACGCGGTTCGGCGTCTTCGACGCCGGCATGGCCAGCGCCCGCGACCCCAAGTACACGGTGATCCCCCAGCGCGAACGCATAGCGGCCCGGGGTAGCGAGGTTCGTTCCGTCTCCCGATGACACGGGACGGATTGACCATTTCTGGTGGTCGGAACTCCTGTTGAGTCATTACCTCGCCATTTCTGGTGCTGCCCTCAACGCCACGGAAACGGACATCGCTGCCGCTCCTTGACTGCGGTGCGTGATCGAGCAGTCGCGGAGGCGACGATTACCGAGCGAGTCGTTCACGTATGGGTGACGACCCCTCCACAGGGCGTATGCGCCGTACTTATCTGTGCGCGAAGGGGTGAACGGGACGGGTCAGTGCAGGTACTGTCCGGCTGCCTTCCAGCGTTCAAGAAGTCGAGCGCGGTGAGGATTGTGCGGGTCCCCCACGGGGGGAGGGCCCGGGATGTCGAGCGGGGGCTCAGTTGGACCTGGAGGACGTGCTTCAACCGGGGCGATCGGTCTCGGCGTCGTATCGGGGCAACGTCTTTCCCCAGGAGCGGGTGACCATCGCGGAGCTGCTCACCGAGGAGCAGTTGGCCGGCGAGGGGGGCGACTCGAGCTCGGCGAACTGGCGTGCGGGCGGGCCCCGCGACGGGGGTGCGTCGTCCTGAACGAGTTCTACTCGGCGGGCCCCGTCACCGATTCCGCCGTCGTCCGTTGCTCGTCGTATCTCCAGTTTCCGTGCCGGTCCGCTGTTCCCGGCCTGCCCGCTGTCAGGAGGCCTGCCTCATGACGCCGCGCCCCGGAGCGTTCTGGAAGCTCGCCCGGCTCGCGATGGTGCTGGCAGACCTGCTCTCCCTTCATGCCGGCATGACCCTCGTCGTCGTCGCGCGCTACGACGGTGACATGGAGCGGGTCGGCGTCGTCGGGCTGCTGATCGGGACGGCGGCAGCGGCGGCGACCTTCCTGACCGTCGCCGGTGCCCTCCGGCTGCACCAGGGGCGATATGCCGTGGGCAGCGCCGACGAGTTCAAGCCCCTGGCGGCCGCGGTGGCAACCGCGGCCCTGGTGTCCTTCAGCGTCGACCTCGTGGCCGGCATGCCGCGCCTGCTGCCGCTGTCGGTGCCGCTGATCGGCTCCGTCGTCGCGTTCGTCCTCATGCTCACCTACCGGCTCGTGATCCGCAGCCAGCGTGAGGGAGCCGTGCGGCCGCGACAGGGGTGCCGCACCCTGGTCTTCGGCAGCGGGGACGCGGGTCAGCAGCTGATCCGATCGATGCTCGGTGACCCGGCCAGCCCCTACGTGCCGGTCGGCCTGCTGGACGACGACCCGGCCAAGCGGCACGCGCGTGTCCGTGGCGTGCGCATGCTGGGCGATCGGGACCACATCCGATCCGCAGCGCTGGCCACCGACGCCGAGGTGCTGGTGCTCGCGCTGCCCTCGGCCGACTCGGCGCTGGTCCGGGACATCTCGCAGAGAGCCACCGACGCCGGCCTCACGGTGAAGGTCCTGCCTTCGTTGTCGGACCTGCTCAGCACACGGATCGGCATCCGCGACGTCCGGGACATCGACATCGCCGACCTCCTCGGCCGGCGCCAGATCGACACCAACATCGGGGAGATCGCGGGCTACCTGAAGAACAAGCGGGTGCTGGTCACCGGCGCCGGCGGCTCCATCGGCTCGGAGCTGTGCCGGCAGATCCATCACTTCGGCCCGACCGAGCTGATGATGCTCGACCGCGACGAGTCGGCCCTGCATGCGGTCAGCCTGAGCATCCACGGCGAGGCGCAACTGCATCTGCCGGAGGCGATCCTGGCCGACATCCGTGACGGCGAGGCCCTGCGTCAGCTGTTCTTGCGGCGGATGCCCGACGTGGTCTTCCACGCCGCCGCGCTCAAGCACGTCAACATGCTCGAGCAGTACCCGGACGAGGGGTGGAAGACCAACGTTCTCGGCACGCGCAACGTGCTCGAGGCGGCACTCGCTGTCGGCGTCAGCCACTTCATCAACATCTCGACGGACAAGGCCGCCGACCCGGTCAACGTGCTGGGCCGCACCAAGCGGATGGCCGAGCGGCTCACCGCCACGTACGCGCAGCGGAGCGAGGGTCGTTTCCTCTCCGTGCGCTTCGGCAACGTGCTGGGCAGCCGCGGCTCCGTCCTCGAGACCTTCGCCGCGCAGATCGCCCGAGGCGGCCCGGTCACGGTCACCCACCCCGATGTCACGCGCTTCTTCATGACGATCCCCGAGGCGGTGCAGCTGGTGATCCAGGCCGGTGCCATCGGCACCCAGGGCGAGGCTCTGGTGCTGGAGATGGGCGAGCCGGTACGCATCGCCGACGTGGCCTCGCAGCTCATCGCGATGGAGGGTCGGCCGATCGGCATACGTTTCACCGGCCTGCGCCCCGGCGAGAAGCTGCACGAGGAACTGTTCGGCAAGGAGGAGCTGGACAGCCGGCCGGTGCACCCGTTGATCAGCCATGTTCCGGTGCCGCCCGTCGAAGGTGACCTCGAGGCATGGTTGCAGCGGCCGTTCCCGCCGCTCGAGGCCGTGCTCCAGGTCGACCCGATCGAGACCCGCTGGGCGCAGTCGGCGGTGCAGGGATGACCGCCCACCAGGGGGCCCGCGAGCGCATCCTCTTGTCGCCGCCGGACGTCGGCCGCCGCGAAGAGGACATGGTGGTGGAGGCGGTCCGGTCCGGCTGGATCGCTCCGCTCGGCCCGATGGTCGACGCCTTCGAGCAGGCAATGGCCGAGCGGTGCGGACGCCGGCATGCCGTCGCCCTCTCGTCGGGGACGGCGGCGCTGCACCTGGCGTTGCTCCAGGCCGGTGCCGGTCCCGGGACCGTCGTCGTGGTGCCCACGATGACCTTCGCGGCGACTGCTAACGCTGTCGCGTACACCGGCGCGGAACCGTTCTTCGTCGACTGCGAGGAGGCCACCGGCAACCTCGACCCCGAGCTGCTGGAGCAGGCCCTCAAGCAGTTGGACGCCGAGGGCGCCACGGTCGCCGCGGTGATCCCGGTGGACCTGCTGGGTCGGTGCGCGGACTACGGGCGGCTGCTGCCGATCTGCGAGCGATTCGGCGTGGCGGTCGTGTCGGACGCGGCCGAGTCGCTGGGATCGACGTGCGCGGGTCGGCCGGCCGGCTCGTTCGGCGCGATGGCGGCGCTGTCGTTCAACGGCAACAAGGTCATGACCACCAGCGGCGGTGGCATGTTGCTCACCGACGACGCGGCCACAGCCGAGCGGGTGCGGTACCTCAGCACCCAGGCCCGTCAGCCTGCGGTGCACTACGAGCACACCGAGATCGGCTACAACTACCGGCTCAGCAACGTGCTGGCTGCTCTGGGTCTGGCTCAGCTGGAGCGGCTGGACGAGATGATCGGTCGCCGTCGGGCGCTGCGGGCGGCCTACGCCGACGTGTTCGGGGGCACGTCGGGCGTCCGGGTCTTCCAGCGTCCTGGCGACGAGGGTGACAACTGCTGGCTCACTGCAGTCGTCGTCGACCCGACCGAGGCCGGCTGGGACGCCGATGACCTACGGGCAGCTCTCGACCGGGCCGACATCGAGTCGCGGCCGCTGTGGAAGCCGATGCACCAGCAGCCGGTGTTCGCCCGGGCCCGCTCACTCGTGCTCGGCGCGGCCGACCATCTCTTCGCGAACGGCCTGACCCTGCCCAGCGGTTCTGCCCTGACGGCCGACCAGGTGAACACAGTCCTGGCTACCCTCTCCGCGTTCATCGAGGCGCGCTGAGGTGGCCGCCATGCCCACAACCCTCCACGCTCCGTGGTGCACCAGATCCGAGAGGAACCGTTCGTGAGAACGCAGCGTCTGCAGCGCCGGCTCACCCGCCACGAAGCGGTGGTCGGCGTCGTCGGCCAGGGCTACGTCGGGCTGTCGTTGGCGGCGTCCGCCGCCGTCGACGGCCTGACGGTCCGCGCGGTCGACGTCGACGGGGCACGCATCCGTGAACTCGCCCTCGGCCGCAACGTGGTCCCTGGCGTGGACGACGCCATGTTCGCCGCCGCCGTCGACACGGGGCGGCTGTCCTTCGACACGGATCCGGCCGCGGTGGCCGACTGCGACGTCGTGGTCATCTGCGTGCCGACCCCCGTCGTGGAGCACCGTCCCGATCTGAGCTTCATCGAGGACGCCGGACGAGCCGTGGCCGCGCACCTACAGCGCGACAGCCTCGTCATCCTGGAGTCGACGACGTACCCGGGCACGACCGACCAGATTCTCAGGCCGCTCCTGGAAGCGGGTGGGCTGCGCGCTGGGCGGGACTTCCTGCTCGCGTACTCCCCGGAACGGATCGATCCCGGCAACGTCAAGTACGGGCTGCGCAATACGCCGCGCGTCGTCGGTGGCATCGATGAGGCGTCGTCTCGGACTGCGGGGCTGTTCTACTCACAACTCGTCGACGACGTCGAAGTGCTCTCCAGCTGCCGGGCCGCAGAAATGGCCAAGCTCTTGGAGAACACCTTCCGCATGGTGAACATCGCCCTCGTGAACGAGCTGGCGACGCTCTGCGGCGAGCAGAACATCGACGTGTGGGAAGTCATCCGAGCCGCGGCCACCAAGCCCTTCGGATTCATGCCGTTCTATCCCGGTCCGGGCGTCGGCGGCCACTGCATCCCACTGGATCCGACCTACCTCGCCTGGCAATCCCGGCGCGACACGGGCCGCCCGTTCCGCCTCGTCGAGACGGCGCAGGACATCAACGCTCACATGCCGACCTACGTCACCACCCGGGTCATCGAGGCGCTGAGCGAGCACGGCAAGGCCGTGAAGAATGCTTCCGTGCTCGCCCTCGGCGTCACGTACAAGCCGGACGTGGGTGACCTGCGCGAGTCGGCCGCGATCGAGGTCCTGGGGCGGCTGGCGCGCAAGGGCGCACGGATCAGCTTTCACGATCCGTTCGTGAGCGAGATCCGTGAGCACGAGCTCAACCTGCGTCGCTCGGCTCTGACCGGAGCCGCGCTGGAGGCGGCCGACATCGTCCTCCTGCTGACTCCGCACTCCAGCTACGACACCGATCAGCTCACGCGCCACGCGAAACTCCTCTTCGATGCGCGCAACGCCATCGGGAGCCCGCGGCCGAGCACGGTGGTGCCGCTGTGAGCCGCTCATGAGCCGTCTCCGGGTGCTGTGGTTGGCCAAGGGCCTCGGTCGGGGCGGGGCGGAGAAGCTGCTCGTGTCGTGCGCCCGCACGCTCGACGCATCCCGCTTCGAGGTGGAGGTCGCATACCTCCTGCCGCAGAAGGACGCCCTGGTCGGCGAGCTCGCCGAGGCCGGTATCCCGGCGCACTGCCTGGGCTTGCGGCGTGGGTTCGACCCGTCCTGGGCCTGGCGGCTGAGGAGACTGGTCCGGCAACGCGGCTACGACGTGGTCCACACGCACATGCCCGTGCCCGCCGTGGCGGCACGGCTGCTGCTGTGGCCCGATTCCCCCCGGTTGGTGCACACGGAGCACAACACGTGGCAGCGCTACCGCTGGCCGACTTACGCGGCCAACCTCGCGACCTACGCGCGCAACGATCACGTGATCGCGGTGTCTCAGGCAGTTGCCGACAGCATCGAGATGCGCCGGGTGCCGCACCTGCGGGCCGCCCCCCCGGTCGAGGTGCTCGTGCACGGCATCGATCTCGACACACCGCGGGATGCCGGCGCACGCGCGCGTGCCCGCGGGCTGTTGGGCCTTGCGCCCGACGCCCCCGTGGTGGGCACGGTCGGCAACCTGACCGCGAAGAAGGACCAGGTCACGATGCTGCGCGCGGTCCAGTCGCTGCGGGTCGCCCATCCCGCCCTCCGACTCGTCATCATCGGAACCGGGCCGCTGCAGAAAGCTCTGGAGCGGGAGACCCAGGAGCTCGGCCTTGCGGACGTGGTGCTGTTCACCGGTATGCGCGACGACGTCGCGGACCTGCTGCCGGCTTTCGACATCTTCGGGCTCACGTCGCGCTTCGAGGGCCTCCCCATCGCGCTGCTGGAGGCGCTGTCGGCCGGCCTACCGGCGGTCGTGACCGCGGTAGGGGGCACGCCCGAGGTGATCACGGACGAACAGGAGGGCCTGCTCGTTTCGCCCGGATCCCCGCAGGCCTTCGCCGACGCGGTGCATCGACTCTTGACCGATGACCGGCTTCGTCGTCGCCTGTCCCTCGCGGCACTGGCGCGGTCGGAATCCTTCGACATCCGACGTGCCACGCGCCGCATCGAGGAGATCTACGAGGCCGCATGAGCACCCCAGCCCACACCCTCACCGTCCGTCCGTTCCAGCCGGCGGACATCCCGAGCTGCCTCGCGCTGCTGGAGACCTGCCTCGCCGGCGGCCCGACGGGGCGACGGGATGCTGCGTTCTTCCGGTGGAAGCACCTGGACAACCCCTTCGGGCCATCCGTGGCGCTGGTGGCCGAGAGCGCCGGTGAGATCGTCGGGCTGCGCACGTTCATGCGGTGGGAGCTCCTGTGCGGCACCCGTACGGTCCGGGCCGTGCGCGCCGTCGACACCGCGACGCATCCCGCATTCCAGGGACAAGGCATCTTCAAGCGCCTGACGACGGAAGCGCTCGAGGTTGCCGCGGCCGACACCATGCTGGTCTTCAATACGCCCAACGACCAGAGCAAACCCGGCTACCTGTCCATGGGGTGGACCGTCGTCGACGACCTGCCGGTGCTGATCCGGCCGGTGCGGCCGCTGCGCTTCGCCCGCTACGCGATGCGGTCGCGGACCGCCCTGCCGGTACCCAACGCCGCTCAGCCGGATTGCGACCTGGCCACTACCGCGGACCTGCCGGCGCTAACCGGCCTCGATGACCTGCTCGAGGAGGTAGAGGCAGCACGACGCGGGGATGACCGGCTCCGGACGCGGCTGACCCGCGACTACATCACCTGGCGGTACGTCGACGTCCCCGGCCTGACCTATCGGTACGCAGCCGTCCACGAGGGGGGAGTGCTCCGGGGCGTCGCCATCGGCCGCATGCGCAACCGAGGCGAACTGCGGGAGCTGAACCTCGCGGAGCTCATCGTCAGGCCGGACGATCGGCGGACCCTGCGCCGGTTGATACGTGCGTTCGTCCGGGCCGGCGGTGACCACGTCGCCACGATCGTGCCTCGGCAGGCCAACACCGGCGTGCTGCATCGGTTCGGATTCCTGCCGCTGCCCGGGGCCGCGCTCACCCTGACGACGCGGCCGCTCCCCGGTCTGCCCGATGACCTACCCGACGTCCGGGCCGCAGAGAGCTGGGCCGTGCGCCTCGGCGATCTGGAGCTCTTCTGACACGAGCCGGCGGCGCATGAAGCCGCCCCCGAAGCAGCCAGTGGGGCCGTCCGCGTCGGCGTCGACCGAGCCCCTCCCTCCACAACACAGGTGACAGACATGGAACAAACGAACTACCTCAAGATTCTGCGCCGCCGCTGGAAGATCGTCATCGCATCCGGAATTGTGGCCCTGACCGCGATCCTGCTTCTGACGCCGACCACAGGTGGGCTCTCGGAGTCGTACACGGCGACGGCAACGCTGCTGCAACCACCTGACGGGCGGGAGTCCAGCGGCGGGCTGCCCACGAAGGTCACGGCGTTGCTCGTGACCACCGGTCCCGTTCCCGCTGCCGTGGCGGACCGTGTGGATTACACCGGCGACGTCGCGTCGCTCAGTCAGCTCCCCCAGGTCACGGCCGACCCCAGCACTGGTGTCGTGACCATCTCCGTGACTGCTGAGACGGCCTCTCGGGCCGCTGCCATCGCCGACGCGTTCGCCGAGGAAACCATCGCCGAGGCGACCGCCCGTTCGGGTGGCGACGACCCCGGTGTCCAACTCCTCCAGCGCGCGATCGCCCAGCCGGCCCACACCGGCCCGATCACGTGGCTGACGACCCGGACCGGGCTTGCCGTCGTGGGCCTCGTCGTGGGGCTCGTGCTGGGAGTCGCGCTTGCGCTGCTGGTCGAGCGTCTCGACACCAGCGTCCGCGACCGTACCGATGTCCACCGCGCCTACCGGGTGCCCGTCCTGGCCGAGATCCCCCGGATGCGGCGTTCCCTGCGGCGGGCGCACGCGCTCGTCCTCCAGACACAGCCTGCATCGATGGTGGCGGAGGCCTACCGGTCTCTCCGATCCTCGATCCTGCTCATCCCGAGCCATGTTCTCCAGCCGATCGGCACCGACGATGCTCGTGCCAAGAGGCATGCTGAGCACAGCAGGCCGCAGGTCATCCTGGTGGCGAGTGCCCGCTCGGGCGAGGGCAAGACCACGACGGTGGCAAATCTGGCGGCGGCCATGGCCGAGGGCGGACGCCGGGTACTGGTGCTGGACTGCGACTTCCGTCGGCCGCAAGCTCACCTCTTCCTCGACGTGCCCGACGGGCCGGGCTTGTCCGACCTGCTCCATGCCGGGGAAGGGACCCAGGACCTGCTGGCCTTGTCCCGCCCCACCGCGGTCGAGGGGGTCCGACTCGTGACCGCCGGGACCATGGTGGACCTGCCCCCGGCCCTGCCGACGCGTATCGCTGGAATCCTGGCCGAGGCGCGCGGCCTGGCCGATGTCGTCATCGTGGACAGCCCGCCCATGCTCATCGGCAACGATGCCATGGACCTGATGCCGTACGTCGACACGATCCTGGTCAGCTGCCGGAGCGGGCGGTTGACGCACGATCAGGCGGACCGAGCCAGCGACCTGCTCGCTCGGATGCGTGTTCCCGTGGCCGGTGTCGCACTTGTCGGAGCGCGCCCGAGCGCACCGTTGAGCCAGATGCTCCCACTCCGTGGCGCTGCCAGCAGTTCCACGTACCGGCAGAAGGGTGTCCGGGTGGGCGAGCCTGCGGGCGAGCAGTGAGCAGAAGTGACACACCCTCGTGACCCGAGCGTCCGCGGTTAGATCTGATGAGCTGTCGCATCCCGGGCGGATCTCAGCGGCTGTGCTGAGCCTGGCCGGCCGGCTCACGCAGTCGGCATGGGCTGTGATCGTGGGACTGGCCGTCATCGGGGCTTATGCCGCGCTGCTCGGGGTCGGGATGGCGCGCTGGAGCTACGACATCTGGGGTGCCTTGGTCGTGGGACCGATCCTCGCGCTGGCGAGCTGGCCGTTACTGGCTTTCGCGCTGCGTCACGAGGAGGACCGGTGGATCCGTCGCATCGTGGTCGTTGCGCTGGCGGGCAAGATCGTCGGAGCGCTGGCTCGCTGGGCCGTTGCTCTCGTGCTGTACGACGGTGTCGCGGATGCGAGCAGGTACGACCGACAGGGCGCCGTCATCGCCGACCAGATCCACTCGGGACAGTTTGCGGTCGACCTCGGGGTGCCGCTGCTCGGTACCGGCTTCCTGATCTTGATCACCGGGATCGTCTATGCAGTGATCGGTCCGACGTTGCTCGGTGGATACCTGGTATTCGCCTGGTTGGGATTCTGGGGGCTGTACGCGTTCTATCGCGCCTTCCGCATCGCCATGCCGGGGGCGAACCACCGGCGGTACGCCGTACTTGTCTTCTTCCTGCCGTCGCTGATCTTCTGGCCATCGGGCCTCGGCAAGGAGGCCTGGATGACATTCGGCCTCGGTATGGCGACGCTCGGTGCAGCAAAGCTGATCACTGGCACGGGCGGCGCGGTTGTGCCGTTCGCGCTTGGTCTGCTTGGTACCGCGATGGTCCGACCGCACATGACTGCGCTCGTCTTCGTCGCTGCCATCGCGGGCTTCCTCCTCCGACGAGACATGCACCGCACGCCGCTCACGCCGGTGTTCCGCGCCATCACCCTGGCGATGCTGGCAGTGGTCGGCGTCTTGGTCGCGCGCCAAGCCGCGAGCTTCTTCGACGTCGAGGACGTGTCCGCGCAGTCGGTCACGACGGTGCTCAACGAAACGGCCGAGGACACCGCTCGTGGCGGTTCGGCGTTCCAGGGCGAGCCCGTGAACTCCCCCTTGGACATGCCGCTGGCCGCGGTGACCGTGCTCTTCCGGCCCTTCCCATGGGAGATCGACAACATGCAGGGTCTCGTTACGGCAGCGGAGGGGACGTTCCTACTGGTGCTCGCGCTGATGTCGTGGGGGCGCTTGCGGAACCTGTGGAAGTTCCGGGCGGGACGGGCCTACGCCGTGCTGTGCCTGGTCTACCTCTTGCTGTTCGTCTTTGCGTTCTCCACTTTCAACAACTTCGGCCTGCTGGCCCGGCAGCGGAGCCTCGTCTACCCCTTCCTCCTCGCGCTCTTGTGCCTTCCGATTGCAGCCGATTTGCGCCGCATGGTCGCGGATCTCCGCAGCGCGCCGCGTCGAGGGGCGACGCTCTCATGAACGTGCGTCGGGCTCTGAAGCGGGCTCTGGGGCTGCTGCCAGGAATGGCGGCCAGCGGCTGCACGCTGTTGATCTACCACCGCGTGGGCGGCGGCTCGCCCGACGAGCGGGACTTGTCGGTTGCGGACTTCGAGGCGCAACTCGACGCGCTCGCCGCCCACGATGTGATCGGTCTGGACGCAGCGCTGGACCGCTTGGAGCGTGGTGACAGCTCGCCGTCCGTCGTCTTGACGTTCGACGACGGGTTCCGTGACGTCTACGAGAACGCGTGGCCCCGGCTGCGAGACGCGGAGATGCCGTTCACCGTCTATCTCGCCTCCGCGTTCGTCGGGGGCACCATGCACTGGGACGGTTCCACGGCAAAGGCCGCGGGGCCGGCGCTGGAATGGCCCCACCTTGAGGAGATGGCCGCGTCAGGCCTCATGACCATCGGTGCGCATACGCATCACCACGTTCGTCCGGAACACTTGACCGTCGACGAGCTCGAGCTGTGTGACGCGACCATCGAGTCAGAACTGGGGCAGCGACCACGCCACTTCACGTACCCGTGGGGCGTGCCGGTGCCCGCCATGGAGGTCGAACTTCGCCAGCGGTACCGCTCTGCCAGCACGGGCGAACTCGGGCGCAACCTCCCGGGCGTGGACTTCGCCCGGCTCCGCCGGATACCGGTCCGTCGCACCGATCCGCCAGGCTTCTTCCGGGCGAAGCTGCGCGGCTCGTTGATCCCCGAACGGGTCTACGGCCGTGTCGTGGCCGCCGCCAAGGCTGGTGGCCTCCATGGTTGATGTCCCGGTGCTGCGCGGACCGGGCGGCCGCCCGCTGCGCGTCGCCCATCTGACGACGGTCGACATGAGCCTGGCCCTGCTACTCGCCCGTGAGCTGGAAACCGACGTGGAGACGGGTCTGGAGACGTTCGGCCTCAGCGCTCACGGGCCCTTCGTGCCGGAGATCGAGAAGCTCGGTGTCACCCACGTGCCGCTGCTGCACCTGACCCGAGCCTGGCAGCCGCGCAGCGACGTCCGCGCGGCCGGTGAGCTCGTGGCCCGGTTACGACAGTTGAAGCTCGACATCCTGCACACGCACAACCCGAAGACAGGCGTCCTCGGACGCCTTGCCGGGCGTGCGACCGGTATCCCCGTCGTGGTGAACACCTGCCACGGGCTGTGGGCGGGGCCCGGGGATTCCTGGAGGCGACAGGGGTTGGTACTTGGTATGGAGGCGCTGGCCGCGCAGGCCTCACACGCCGAGCTGTACCAGAACGCGGCCGATAGGGAGCGCCTGCGGCGGTTCGTCCGCTCCTCCCGATCCCGGGTGGTCGGCAACGGGATCGACCTGGAGCGGTTCCGTCACGACCCGCTGGCGCGTGTCAAGGTGCGCAAGGAACTCGGCATGGGGGATGAGGACGTGGTCGTCGGCGTCGTGGGGAGGCGGGTGAAGGAAAAGGGGACTGCGGAGTTCGTCGCAGCCGCTCGGGCATTGGGGGATCGCGCGCGATTCGTGTGGGTCGGCCCGGGTGATCCGGACAAGTCAGATGCCGTGGTCGACGAAGATCCCGCGGTTCAGTGGGTGTCTGCGCGCTCGGACATGGCAGCGGTCTACTCGTCCTTCGACGTCTTCGTGCTCCCCTCCTATCGGGAGGGTTTCTCGCGGTCCGCCATGGAGGCGGCCGCGTGCGGGTTGCCGATGGTGCTCAGCGACATCCGCGGGTGCCGCGAGGTCGGGGTGCACGGGCAGCAGTTGCTGCTCACACCCCCGCGCGATGCGCGCGCGTTGACGTCGGCAATCGCCGCTCTGCTGGACGACCCGGCGTTGCGGCAGCGGCTGAGCGCAGGTGCCGAGCAACGGGCGCGTTCCACCTTCGATCAGAGGGAGGTCGCGGCGTGGTCTCTGCGAACCTATGCCGCAGTGGCCCGCCGGCGCGGCCTCGGTTGGGAGGTGGCATGACGATCACTGCTCGGCGCTACCGGGGAGGAAACGGCTTGCGCCGAGCCGTGGACGTGATCCTCGCGGCCGCCGCTGCTGTGGTCCTCGCTCCGGTGACTGCGGTTGCGGCGCTGCTCGTGCGCTGGCGGATGGGGCCGCCTGCACTCTTCTGGCAGCGCCGTAGCGGCCTGTACGGCCGCGAGTTCGACATTTGCAAGTTTCGTACGATGCGCGCTGAACGCTATGCCGGCGAGCCGGACCCCGAACGACTGACATCTCTAGGGCGGGTCCTGCGGTCGACCAGCCTCGACGAGCTCCCACAGCTGTGGAACGTTCTGCGCGGCGAGATGGCGCTGATCGGACCCCGCCCAACCCTGCCTGAGCAAGTCGCGCATTACGACATGCGCCAGCGGGGCCGGCTCGCCGTGCGTCCCGGCATCACCGGATGGGCGCAGGTAGAGGCGCGAAACAGCATTCCGTGGCCGGAGCGGATAGAACTAGACCTCTGGTACGTCGAGCACCGAAGCTGGGCACTGGACGGACGTATCGTGCTGTTCACCGCGGTTCGGCTCCTACGTCCCCGCGGTGTTACCGCCGTGGGCGGGATCAACCCGGGCTTCCCGCAGCCGGCTGAGTCGCCGCAACCGAAGGCGGCATTGTCAGATGAATGTCCGGGACCGCGAAATCAATCTCAAGACGGATCCTTGCGTGGCGGCGATTCGATTGGACTCCGAGCATGCTGAAAAACATTGCGCGGAATGCGCTGCGACCGTCCTACCTGCGTGAGATGACTCGTAAGGCCTCCTTGCGGATCAGATCCACTGGTCGTGAGGTAGAGGAGGCGAAGGCGTGGGCTTCCGCTAACGCTGTCGACATGACGGCGTGGGCAACGGAAGTCGATCCGGACCTCTGGCGGGAGGCAGAAGAATTCGCATCCGCCATGGCCGCGGACGCTCGTCCACGCGTCGCGGCATTGGAAGACGCCGGCATTACGATGGGAGGAGGAGGGGCATATGGATTGCTCTATTTTCTGGCCCGCCGCCTCGCCCCCGAGCGCATCCTGGAGACCGGGGTGGCCGCCGGGTGGTCCACCTGGGCGTTTCTGGCTGCGATCGAGACGAATGGTCGGGGCTCGCTCTATTCCAGCGACTTTCCATATTTTCGCATCGCAAATCCTGAGCAGTACATCGGCTATCTCGTTCCCGATCGGCTCCGAAACCCCAACTGGCACCTTTACACGAAGGGGGACAGGGCAAACCTGAAGAACATCCTGGCTAAAGAGAAAAGTTTCGGCTTAGTGCATTATGACTCGGATAAGACGCGGGCCGGTCGACAGTTTTGTGTGGATGCATTGAGAGGTCACCTTACCGATCGTTCGGTGCTTGTCATGGACGATATAGGCGATGATCTCTTCTTCCGCGACGTCCTCTACTCCCCGGATGACGCAGTGATCTTCGCCTGGGAGGGCAAGTACCTAGGCATGGTCGGCAAGGTGTGACTTCTCGCCCGAGTCCGACCGTGTCGCCGAGGGGAAGGGTTCATCTCCCTGTGGCCAGTGCGGTCGCGTCAAGATCGTTGCGATATGCATCCGGAGCGTATCGCCAGGCCATGCGTCGAAAGCAGTAGTCGCCGTGCGTCTTATGGGACTGCTGAAACGCAGGAAGGGAGTCGGCTCTCTCTTCAAATACAGCGCCACGTATGCAGCGGGCGATCTCCTTGAAAAGGCAATCGGCCTTGCGATGCTCCCGGCCTATGTCTACTTCCTCGCTCCAGCCGACTTCGGAATCATCGCCTTGGTGGGGACTGTCACTGGGCTCGGCGGCGCCGTGTTGAGTCTCGGCGTCTACCAGTCAATCGTGCGGTACTACCACAACCCGCCCGAAGCGAAGGACGGGCAACAGATCGTAGGTGCCGCGTGGCTGGTGCTGATGATCGTACCTGCGGCAGCCATAGTCGCATTGTTAACGATCGGACGGCCCGTTCTGGAGTTCTTGCTCGAGGGACTGTCCTACGGTCGTTACATTCTGGTGGCGATGCTGATCACGTACTGCAACGTCGCCTTCATCGAGACGGTTCTGGCGGTGACCAGAACCAGGGCCCTGGTTCGCCGCTATGTGACGGTAGTTCTTCTTCGCGCAATCTTGACGGCCCTCTTCGCTCTCGCGATCCTAGTGATGGTCGACCAGCCTTCAGCGTTTGAGGTAATCCTCTCCCAGGCGGTCGCGACGCTGCTTTGTTCGATGTACAGCATCCGTCTGCTGCTATCCGAAGCTCGTCTATCGAGCAGTGCGCAATTATTCGGCCCCCTACTGCGGTTCGGCATTCCCCTCATGCCGCTGAGCTCCTCCCAATGGGCCCTCCGGGTGCAGGACCGCCTGATCCTGAACCGGTTCGTGGCATTGAGTGACATCGGTGCATATGCGGTCGGCCAGCGGGTGGCCAGTCCCATGCAAATCCTCATGGCTGCGGGCGTGCGCACGCTGCAACCCATGATGAGCCAGGCGGCCCGCGGACAGGATCTGAGTGGGCTCCGTTCAGCGGTGGTGCGCATCTACGGCGTCGGAACCGTGATTTGCCTTTTCGGCTCCCTGCTGGCGCCGACTGTCTCCCGCGCCCTCCTCCCGCCGGCCTACGGCGATTCTGCCGAGTTGACAGCGGTCCTCATTCCCGGGTTATTCGCTGCGGCGGTCTTCCAATTGGCGTCGAGCGCATCGGTCTTCTACGGCGGCAAGACCTATCGAATGACTCTCTTGGCCTTGATTGCGGCGGTGATGAACGGGGCTCTGAACCTCGTCTTGATACCGATTCATGGAATCTACGGCGCCGCACTCGCCAGTCTCGTCACATCTGTTATCCTAGCCGTCGCCGCCTGGTCTACGAGCCCACTGCCCGCACTCCTCGAGAATGTTCGGCGTAGCTTGTTCTGGACAACGGCTAGTGGAGCGCTTCTCCTCTTCGGGGGCGCATGGCTAAACGCTTCCGCGTTCTCCGGCCACATTGGCGGGCTCCTCATGTCATTGGCGGTATTGGCTGCCCTGACGGTCCAGGCGTTCGTGGTGAATCTGACGATCAAGAAGGCGGGGCATGAGCGAGACTGAGGCGTCGAAATGCACGTCGGAACTTCTTCGCGGCGTTCCCGTAGGAGCGGTCCTCGTGACCCACAACAGGCCTGTCGAGTTGCGCGAGTCCGCCCGCGTGGTTGCCGCTCAGTCCCATCCGCTATCGACGATCGTCGTGGTGGACAACGGCGTGGATCACCAGGCCACCAGGGACGTCCTCGACAGTGTGGAATGGGGCGAGACGGGCGTGAGTCTCGTCCACAAGCCGGAGAACATCGGGCCGGCCGGAGGATTCGCCGTGGGATGCAGACAGCTCGATGCCGTGGATCCCGTCGACTGGGTGCTCCTCTTGGACGACGACGATCCGCTCCCGGGCCCGAGTGTCTTGGGTGACCTGCTCGAACTGGCTCTGGCGATGCGACGCGCCGACGAGACCTTTGGCGGCATTGCAATGAAGGGCGCCAGGTTTCGGGCCCGTTCACTGCGAACGCTGGGGGTGGAACTCGACGACCAGGCGGTGGCTCCGGTCGACCACCTGCACGGCTGTAACGCTCCGCTGTATTGGAGGGCCGCCCTGCGGGACGTGGGCGAGTTCGACGAGAAACTCTTCTGGGGCCTGGAAGAACTGGACACCGGGCTGAGGCTCACGAGGAGAGGGTGGCGCCTCTACATGGCCGTCGGGTTGATGAAGCAGTTTCCCCTGCCTGAGAGGTACTACCGCCTCCGGCGCCGTCCGAGGCTGACCGTCTCTGAACCTGTGCCTGCCGACTACTACCGCATTCGGAACCTCGCGTACATCGGGTGGCGTCACGCTGCGCCGATCAACGTGGTTTCGGCATTGTTCGTCCGCGCCATCGGTAAGCCGCTTGTGAACCTGGTCATTCATCCTCGCCGCGCCTCCCGAACGCTGGCGATGAACTTGCGCGCCCTCTACGACGGCACGACCGGCCGGATGGGACGGAGGCTGTAGATGTACTCATCCGACGCACGGAGCGGATCGGTCTTCATCATTGGGTGCGGTCGTTCTGGTACGACGCTGCTGTACGAGTTGCTCGCGACCCACCCAGGGTTCGCATGGCCGTCGACGTGGACGGACCGAACACTGCGCCCGTCGCTCGCTGCCTTAAACGGCGCATTCCGATGGAGTCGTCGCGGCTCGACCTCGCATCGCGGCGTTCCGCGCCCCTCCGAGGGCTATCGGCTGTGGGATGCCGCTCTGGGGCCGCGCCAAGGGGCTGCAGACGGCGTCCTTGGTTCGGCCGACGTGGACGAGGAGCAGGCGCGGAAATCGCGTGACATGGCTGACGCTCACCGACGGTGGTCGAGGGGTGCTGTCTTCCTGAACAAGAACACGCGCAACACCCGGAGAGTGGCGGCCCTGAGTGCGATCTTTCCGGACGCGACCTTTATCCACGTCCTCCGGTCCCCGCTCGACGTGGTGAGTTCCCTACTCGCGGTGTCCTGGTGGAAGGACCTCCCTCTCTGGACACGTGCTGGGGAGCAGCCCGGCGTGCGGTCTGCCGTCGAGCAGGCCTCGATGGCTGGTGAGCTCTGGACCCGTGAGGTCGAGGTGGCCTGTGACAGCGCTACGCGGCTTGATCCCGACCGATACTTCGAGGTCCGGTATGAGCAGCTTCTGCAGAACCCCCGTGACGTCGTATCGATGACGCTCGACCGGCTCGGTCTCACGATGTCCCGTTCGACGGAGCGTGCCGTCGGTGGGCTCACCGTCTTGCAGCGACGCGGAACCTACAGGTCGCGCCTCACGCTCGAGCAGCAGTCGGCAGCCTGGGAAACCGCCTCCTCAACCGCTCGAGCGCACGGGTACGCGAGCGACTCTCCGTCGTTGTAGGGCGTCGGAAGGAGTTAGGCGCAGAGATGTCCTCACCAATTCGTCGCCGAGTCGGTCGGCGCTTGCGGCTGTGGTTCTTGGCGGGCGTCGAGGCGTGGTTGTGGCTCGTGCGCATCGCATTGCGAGCCCGCCGTACAAGGCGACAGCGGGTACTGCTCGCCGCGGCGAATCCGCTGATGGCGGACTACGTCCTGCGGATGTGGCACACGATTGCCGACCTCGACGGCGTGGAGGCGCGGCTCACCCGTCACACGGGCTTGGCGCAGCGACAGGAGAGGGTCAAGGCGATCGCGCGCTGGAGAGCACGTTTGTACCCCTGGGACCTCATACTCCTCGCGGATCACATGCCGCTCGAGTACGCCCGTACCATTCCCAAGGTGATCATGCCGCATGGGCCTGGTCCATCCCGGATCGTCCGTGGAGGTAGTTACTACTACGACCGGCAACGGGTGTTCTGGCCGGATGGCGAGCGCGTATACACGTTGATGTTCGACACGAGCGAGGTGGCGAAGACCCGCGCCCTCGCCGGCGTTCCTGAATATCGCGACAAAATCGTGGTGGTCGGTGACCTGCGCGCAGATGAGCTCCTCAAAGCGAGCGCTCGTGCCGAGGAGACGAGATCGGGGATGGGCATCGGTGACCGGAAGCTCGTGGGGATCATGTCCACCTGGGGTCCGTACGGTCTGGTACCGACCCTCGGCGAGGCTCTCGTGGGCGAACTCAAGCGCATAGCCTCAGTCGGGGAGTACGCCTTTGCGTTGACGATGCACCAGAATCTGTGGGACGTGTCCCGCTGCGGCACAACCCGGTGGAGGGACATGCTGCTGGGTGCGGAGTCGGAATTCATCCGCGTAATCCGCCCCCATGAGGACACTGCTATGGTCCTTGGCGCGTGCCATATGGTGGTCAGTGATCATACGTCACTAGCTATGACCTTCTCCATACTCCGTCGTCCTATCATTCCGGTGGCAGTCCCCGTGGGCGTCGTTGGCGAGGGCACGTTTTCACACTGGCTCTTGACCAACCGACGCCCGCTCAGTCGCGCGGACGAACTGTACGAGGCGCTCCGCACGGCGCATTCAAACTATGCACTAGACGGCGCTCCCACCGTCATCGACCGCTTGGGCGAGAGCGCCGGGTTGGTGCGTGAGGCTCTCGCGAATGCCCTGAATAATGGCGACAGGCAGCGCTAGGGAAGAGTGATCCCATCGACAATGAGCGGCAATCCATCGTCCTTCATGGGGCATCGGTGACGTGGGAAATGCCATGCGCTCGAGTAGGTCGTCCCACGCAATGGCATCGCTCCTCGACGCTTACGCGCCGGTGTCGCGCCGAGAAGTTATTGTGACAGCCGGTCGCGGGTCTCCGCGGCACGCCCGTTCAGGCGCGGCTGGAGGGAGTCGCTCGACGACTCACGGCGTCCCAGGCTCCGTGAGCTACAGGTAGGCCGCAGCAGAATTGGGCTGAGCGCCTACATGTCCCGGGCTCTGGTGCAGCGTCGCGTACAGCGAGTCCTTTGGCCACCTCGATGCCTGTAACCCTGACCCTCTTGGTGGCTCACCCGGTAGGTCACGCAAGATCGACGTATCCGAACCGAGCCGCTGCCCGTTCTAGGTCGTCCTTTTCTCTTCCTGCTGGCAGGTCAGACCATTCGATGCCGGTCAGCTTGGTTCCGCGACGGGTGGAGCTGTTCACGTCCCTGTCCACGCTCGCAAAGGCGGCCCCTGCAGTGTCTGGGTCGGCGCCGATCATCTCGAGCAGATTGGCGAACAGTTCAGGGTTCAGATCCTCGAGTCGGAACGTCTTCGTAGCGTGCTGAGCGCCCATGTTGTTCCAGAACACCCACCAGCGCATCGCATCGAGCATGTCATTCCCAGACGGCGTAAAGAAGGTCGTTGCGTACCGGTACTGAGTCCGATGCGGTTGAGGGTTTGAGAAAAAGCGCGTCCCTACAAAACTGCGAACCACCGCCAACGGGTGACGAGTCTGAAGGAAGGACACGCCTCTGAATGCGGCAAGCCTGGGAACTGCCATCCAAGACGAGTCGCCGTCGAGATGGGTGGTGGCGCGCCTCCGAGACTCTCGAACCCTAGCCAGCGGTTCCTTTGCTCGCGCAATCCAGCCAGACCGCGGTGCCCCCTTCTCGCGCCCCGCAGGCCGTTCGGTGAATACTTCTTCGTGCCCGCAGGTCAAGCCGGCAGCTGTGAATAGTGCGGCTGTGTATCCAGTGCCGCTCCTGCCTGTACCTGTCACCACGAAGCGCATGGTTGGGCAATGTACTTGAGAAACGTATCCAGCGGGTCGGGTTGCGGGTCATCACCGCGAGACAGACTCGCTCGTGAGAGTCATGCCACGCAGTGAACGGAACAAGTGCCCTGGGGGCGGGGGATCAACGGGAGAACGGCCACAATGTATGCGTGTACCTCTACATCGCCGGAGCCGGTGGGCTCGGCAGGGAGACTCTCGACGTGGCACTGGCATGCGGTGTCGGGGTGAGAGCCTTTCTCGACGACCAGAGGGCCGGTGTATCGGTCCGCGGCGTGCCGGTAGTGGTGCCCGCCGAGGCGCCGGAAGGGGCCCACTACGTCGTCGGCATCGCCGACCCGCGGGCCCGCCGCCGGCTCGAGCAGCTGCTCGACGGCCGAGGGCTCGAGCCCTTCACCCTGATCCACCCGAGGGCGGTCATCGCCCCGGAGACGACGTTGGGGATCGGCTGCCTGGTCCTCTCTGGCGCGTACGTATCCAGCAGCGTCGTGCTCGGCGCGCACACCCAGGTCCAGTACAACGCCACGATCGGGCACGATGCCGTTCTCGGCGACCGGGTGACTGTCCTGCCCGGCGCCAATGTCTCCGGGTCGGTGACGCTGGAGGATGACGTCACCGTCGGCAGCAACGCCGTCGTGCTGCAGGGCCGGCGTGTGGGGCGTGGCGCGTTCATCGGCGCCGGTGCCGTCGTCACCCGTGATGTGCCGCCCGGTGCGGTGATGATCGGTTCCCCGGCGCGACCGCTGCAGCGCTGAGCGGGCCCTATCGAGCGGGACGAGCGATGTGCGACGGGGGTTGGACTCGTGTGGGCGCTTCGGCCGCGGCCGTACCGAGACCAAGGATGAACCCCGCAGTCGCAATCAGGACGGGGAACTGGAACAGGTAGTCGACCGATGCATGCACTGCGAGAGCGGCTGCGGTGGTCGCGGTGATGAGGCCGACGCCGGTGGACATCCGCGAGGAACCGACGAGCAGTGGCCTGGTTGCCGCCCAGACGAGCAGAGCCAGTAGGGCCACCGCACCGGGCCAACCGACCTCGGCCGCCATTTGAAGCGTCGCGGAATGCGCTTCCCGCGTGTCGGGATCCAGCTGAGCCGTCGGGCTGGCTGCCGGGAAGCGGCGCGGCCCGACACCGATGAGTGGGTGGTCGGTTGCCAGCCGCACGGCGTCGCTCCACAGGTCCAGCCGACGCTCGCTCAGCGAGGCTGTCACGGCGGCCTCGGACGATGACGCGTGGACCGAGGGCCGGTGTGTAGCGCCCAGGACCAGGACCGCAACGTGGGCTCCGATCAGCACGACGGCGATGCCGCCGGCGAGCACGGAGCGTGCAGGTAGCCGCCACCTGAACAATGAGGCGGAGATCGCGGCGACCACGGCTGATCCCGTCACGAAGCCGCCGACCGACTGCATTGCTCCGGCAGTCAGGACGAGAACCACCGAGCAGGCCACCGTGGCCTCCTGCCATACCCCACTGCCAGCGAGGACGGCGGCCACGCCTGCGATCCCCGCCGCTTGCACATACAAGGCTGCGTTGGCGTTCGCGTAGGCCAGTGGAGGCCCCAGCGGTGCTGAGGACAGGGCAAACGGCAAGGCAATCAGGGGTACGAGGGTCGTGGCCGCCGCGATGCCCGCCACCGCCAGCAGACGCGGCATCAGCTGCCGGCCGGCGGCATAGCTCGCGCCAGCCACGGTGAGCGTCGCCAGTGCCGGCCACGGGTTGCCCGCCCCGACGACTGATGAGACCACCACGGTGGCGGCGACGAGTAGGAGTAGTCCGCCGCCGACCGCGTCAGCCAGCCGTGGCCGAGGCACCTATCGGGCTCGGCTGCTCGGAGGAACGATCAGCAGGGGAGAGGCTCTCGAACCAGGCCACCGTGCGTTCCAGCCCCGTCCGCAAGGGCACCGGTCCCAGTTCGGGGAACAACGCTCGCAGGCGTCCGTGGTCGGCCTGCGAGTGCGGCACGTCCCCCGCCCGCGTCGGCAGGTGTTCGACGTCGAGCCGGCGGCCCAGGATGTCGCCCAGCAGGTCGATCACTTCCATCAGCGTGGTGCGCGAGCCGAACGCCAGGTTGACCGGGTCAGGGCTGGACACCCGCCGCAGAGCCGCCTCGCTCAGCACTCTGGTCACGGTCTCCACGTAGGTGAAATCCCGGCT
The DNA here is from genome assembly GCF_039534705.1 of Blastococcus jejuensis. Lineage (NCBI taxonomy): Bacteria > Bacillati > Actinomycetota > Actinomycetes > Geodermatophilales > Geodermatophilaceae > Blastococcus > Blastococcus jejuensis. The sequence continues at coordinate 45,928 of NZ_BAAAVV010000013.1, read as the reverse complement.
CTGCGAGCCGTCACCGTGCACGGGGAGGGGGCGGCCGGCGAGGGCTGCATCGACGAAGGCCGGGACCACAGCTGCGTAGGCGTGGCCGGCTGCCTGCAGCGGGCCGAACACGTTGAAGAAGCGGAACGGCAGCACCTCGAGGTCGTAGCAGGCGGCGTAAGCGAGCGCGTAGCTCTCGGCCGCCAGCTTGCTCACCGCGTACGGACTCATCGGCTCGCAGCGCAGCTCCTCGTGCTTCGGCAGCGCCGGGTTACGCCCGTACACCGACGAGGACGATGCCAGGACCACGTGGGCCCCCACCCGCCGCGCAGCCTCGAGTACTTCGAGACTGCCGGTGGCGTTCGCAGCGTGGCTCGCCACCGGATCGACCAGCGACCGGGGAACCGAGGGGATCGCGGCCAGATGCACGATCGACGAGACGCCCGCTGTGACGGCGTCCATGACCTCCCGGTCCAGGATGCTGCCGACGACGAGTGAGGCGTCGACTCCCTCCAGATTCGATCGGGAACCCGTCGAGAGATCGTCCAGCGCGATCACGTCCAAATCTGGCGTTGCGGACAGCGTGCGGCAGAGGTTTGCGCCGATGAAGCCAGCGCCACCCGTTACCAGAATCTTCATGAATACCCCCGTGCGTCGGCGCCAGACTAGGCGCTCGTCGGTCGGTGGGACGGACGGGGCTGCCCGAGCGATCAGAGGGCATTGGATCTACGCCCGCGGCGTCCCTACTGGCGACGGGCGACCTTTGTCAGAGTGGGTGTGCCGGTCTCAGGCAGCGTCGCGACGACCGGCGGCAACCGACGCCAGCACCTCGTCCGGGATGAAGTCCGGCACGAGGGACGACGGTCGGGTCGCCTCCGCATCCCGCCGGTCGGCGATGCGCATGGCGCGGCCGATCATCAGGCCGACCGGGACGGACAGGAGCGTCCAGGTCAGCGCGAGGATCAGCAGCAGATGCATGTCGACCTTCCTAACCGAGTGGCACAGCGTGACTACGCACCGCCATGCGGCAAACCCTGCTGAAGGCAACGGCTGCTGACTGGCGTTTCTGGAGGCCACGCCACGATCGGATGAACGGACACCTCCGAAGAAAGTCCTGACCTGTCCGTCACGTTGGTGGCGGTTCCTGCCGATGTAGAAGGCGTGTGGTGGCTCTGGGTTCTGGGTGGACTGGTCGCGTGGACCGTCCTCGCCTTCGCGGTGGCGGTCGTCGTGGGCCGGGGGGTCCGCCTGGCCGACCGCTGGTCGCCCGGCACCGGTGAGGCTGCGCCGCTGACTACGGCCGCGCTGGGCGCGGCCCCGGCCGTCCAGCTGGCCGAGCCTCGCGCGCGCCGCCGCGCCATCCCACTCCCGCCCATCGGCATCGCGCTCGTCGCCATCGCCGTCGCGCTCGAGACCGCCGGCTACATCACGCGTCTGAACGGCTCCTCGGGCGCCACTGCGCAGTTGCTGTCGATGGATGCGGCCTTCTCGCTGCCCCGACTCTTCGTCGCCGCTGTCTTCGCTGCCGCCGCGCTGGCCGCCGTCGCCGGGGCTGGAGCGCTCCCCGGACGCCGTGCCTGGTGGCTCGCCGTCGGTCTGGTCGGGGGCGTCATCGCCGCGGTCAAGGCCGGCAGCACCGTGCACGCCGAGGCGCTTAACTCGCTCAGCCGCACGGTCGGCGGCTACGCGGCCCTCGCCATCAGCGTCGGTGTCGTCCTGGCCGTCGTCGCCACCCTGGCGTTCCTGACCCGCACCGAGCGCCGCGACCGGCGCCGGGTCCTCTCTGTACTCGCTCTCTACGGCGTCGCCGCCGTGGGTCTGTCCGCCGTCTCGTCCGTGGTCTCCGATGCGTACGGCTGGGCCAGTAACTGGGCTGCCGCCGCGACGTTCGTGGAGGAGTCCGGTGAGGCGCTCGCCGGTGTCGCCTTCCTCGTGGCCGTCCTCGCCGGTGTCGCGCCGCGGGTGGTGCTGCCCGCCAGTTGGGCGCTCCGCCGTGAGGTGGACGCCCAGACGCTCGACCTGCCCGAGCAGGTGCCCGGCCGATCGGCGATTCGCGGCTCGCAGCGCTGAGCCGCAGCACGTTCAGCTACCGAGGCACCTCGGGCAGCTGCTGCTTCTCGAACTCGTCCGCGTTCTGCGACAGCGAGTCGGTCTGCAGGTAGGTCCACATCCGGTCGCACTCGACCCGGTCGAGATACACGACGCTGGCTGCGCCCTCCCGGCCGGTGCCCTCGACGGGCGCCGTGAAGAAGTCGACGTTGTCCGGGGTCACGTTGCGCATCGAGTAGGCCAGCGAGAGCAGATCGCCGTTGCCGAGGCTGTCGTCGATGCTCACCGCGCTGGTCACGGCGAGCAGCGCCGAGTCCAGTCGGCCCGGGTTGGTGAAGGTGTCGGAGCTGAACAGCTTTCCGAACATCGAGCGCAGGTACTGCTGCTGCCGCTTCACGCGGTCGAAGTCGCCACCCTGCAACCCGTAGCGCTGGGCGAGGTACCACCGGGCCTGCTCGCCGTTGAGGTGGTTCACGCCGGCTGGGAAGGTGTACGGGCCGTTGCGGGTCGTCTCGGCGACCACGACGTCGACACCGCCGAGGTCGTCGGTCACCTGGATGATGCCGTCGAAGTCGATCGCCACATAGTGGTCGATGCGTACGTCGGTGAGCTGCTCGACCGTCGCGATCAGCAGTGACGGGCCACCGAACGCGTAGCTCGCGTTGATCTTGTTCATCCCGTGGCCGGGGATGTCCACCCAGGAGTCACGAGGGATCGAGATCAGCTGCGCGTGCCGACGGTCGGCGCTGAACCGGGCGATCATGATCGCGTCAGACCGGCCGTCGGGGTCCTCGCCCTCCAGCGTCTCGCCGCGGGTGTCCGAGCCGACCAGCAAGAACGTCACCGGGTCCTCGCCCGCCTCCTGCGCCGGCGTCGCCGGTGCCGGGCGGGCGTCCTCGTCGAGGTCGCCGAAGACGTCGGAGATGCGGTCGATGTTGCCGGCGTAGCGCTCGGTCAGGAACCACAGCCCGCCGCCGATGAGCAGCGCGAGTACCAGGCCGAAAACACCCAGGCTGATCAGGATCCGGCGCATGACCCTGCGTTTGCGGGGGTGCTCGTCGTCGGGCTCGGCCTCGTGGGTGCGCTCAACGTCGGCGTCCGTCCCCGTGGGAGTCTCGACGGAGTCGCTGTCCGCGGTCCCGCTGTCACGCCTGGGCGCGCCCGTTTCGTCCGTACTCATGAACGACCCCCGTCTGCGGCGTTGACCGGGCCGAGGATACGGGTCCGGACCGGACCGGAGGCGGCGCGCTCACCCCGCCGGGGGAGGCGTCAGCCGATGCCGGTACGGCGGATCGGGTCGGTCTGGCTGCCGGACTCCTGCGCCCTCGGCGCCCCGGGCCGCGCCACCGGGATGCCGGGAATCGTGGGGGCGTCGCCGGTGGAGGGGCGCGGTGCGGGCGTCGGCGGGGCGTCGCCGGCGGTGGCCGGGAACGGGAGCACCGTGCCCGCCGGGGACCCGCCCGGCTCGGTTGCCGGGTCGACCGCGAAGTTCGGCTCGTCACGCTCCGCCTCAGCTGCGGCCCTGGCGTCGGCCAGGCGCACCGAGCGCCCGATCAGCACCGCGATCAACGCGGCAAGCAGCAGCCAGCCCGCCCCGATCACCAGGACCCAGGTCATGTGACCTTCTTAGGGGACGGCCGGATCCCTGTCGGGCTCCGGCGCGGTCGTAGGGTGCCGAAAACCATTGAACGCCTTGGTGCAGCCGTCCGGTTCCCCCAACATTGGTGGATCATGCGTGGCCGGTGTGACGGATGTGCCGTCCGGGCCCGTCGAGCCGGGCTTTCTCGTTCCGTTGGCGTGGCGTGCTGCGGGGGCCGTGCGCGAGCCGCTACACACCGGTAATGAACCGGTCCGTCCCAGAGCGGCGCCGGTCGAGCTCGACACGACGCGGACGGTGCGCGGTCTTGCGTGGCTCAGGTCTCCGGCCGTCGTGCGCGCAGGGCCACCCAGCACCCGGCTGTGGCTTACCGTCGTTGACCGGGTGTACGAGCGGCCGGGTCGACGCACCCGACCGGAGCACAACGAATGGAGCACGTCCGTGAAGATCTCGGTCATCGGCTGCGGCTACCTCGGCGCCGTCCACGCCGCGTCGATGGCCGAACTGGGTCACGAGGTCGTCGGCATCGACGTCGACCAGGACAAGGTCGAGTCCCTGTCGCAGGCGAAGGCGCCGTTCTACGAGCCCGGCTTCGAGGAGCTGCTGGGCCGGACGCTGGCCACCGGGCGGCTACGGTTCAGCACCGACTTCGGCGACGCCCGAGGCTCCAAGGTCCACTTCGTCTGCGTGGGCACGCCACAGAAGCGAAGCGAGTACGCCGCCGACCTCCGGTTCGTCGAAGGCGCCACCGAGAGCCTGCTCGATGTCCTGGCGCCGGGTGACCTCGTGGTCGGCAAGTCCACCGTTCCGGTCGGGACGGCGGCACGCCTGGCCGACCTGGTCAGCTCCAAGGTGCCCGGCGCGATCCTCGCCTGGAACCCGGAGTTCCTGCGCGAGGGCTTCGCGGTGCAGGACACCCTCGAGCCCGACCGGCTCGTCTACGGCATCCCCGACGACGTCGACGGCGAGACCGCCCGCGCCCTGCTCGACGAGGTCTACGCCTCCATCCGAGAGCGGGGCACCCCCCAGGTCGTCACCGACTACGCCACCGCCGAGATGGTGAAGACCGCGGCGAACTCGTTCCTCGCTACCAAGATCTCGTTCATCAACGCCATGGCCGAGCTGTGCGAGGCCACCGGCGCCGATGTGAAGCAGCTGGCGGACGCCATCGGCTACGACGACCGCATCGGCCGCAAGTTCCTCAACGCCGGCCTCGGCTTCGGCGGCGGCTGCCTGCCCAAGGACATCCGCGCGTTCATGGCCCGGGCCGGCGAGCTCGGCGCCGACCAGGCACTGACGTTCCTGCGCGAGGTCGACAACATCAACATGCGGCGCCGGATCCGCATGGTCGACCTCGCTCGCGAGGTCTGCGACGGCTCGCTCGTAGGCAAGCGGGTCGCCGTCCTCGGGGCGGCGTTCAAGCCCGACAGCGACGACATCCGTGACTCGCCGGCGCTCAACGTGGCCGCCCAGCTGCAGTTGCAGGGCGCCGTCGTGCGGGTGACCGACCCGGCCGCGGTGGAGAACAGCCGGCGGCTGTGGCCGCAGCTCGACTACGCAGCCACGCCCGAGGAGGCCGCCGAGCGCGCAGACGCCGTGCTCGTGCTCACCGAGTGGAAGCAGTACCGCGAACTCGACCCGGCCGCCTTCGGCAAGGTGGTCAAGCAGAAGCGCGTGCTCGACGGGCGCAACGCCCTCGACCGCGACGCGTGGACGGCGGCCGGTTGGAGCTACCGCGCATTGGGCCGCCGACACGGCTGAGGCGCGTCAGACCTTCAGGTCGAGGCGATCCGGCTGCTCCAGCACTTTGATGGGAGCGGGTTCGACGCGCTCGCGGAGCAGCCCGATCACGAAGGCCGCGAGCACGGCCATGACGGCCAGTTCGCCGCCGTCCTCGAACGCCCCGGCGACGGGGCCGGCCACCGGCAGGCCGTCGAGGAACATCGAGTGCAGTTGGTCGAACACGATGCCGAAGAGGACCAGCGCACCGAGCAGGACGCCGAGCGCGGCGCTCAGCCGCCGGGTCGGGCCGTCGCTGAGCCGGTGCAGCACGACGACGGCGAGCAGGGGCAGCAGCGCCAGGACGGCCCACACGGCCAGTTCGCCGACGTCCTGCGCCCGGACGCCGAGGATCTCCGTCGGTGAGCCGAGCAGCCGGACCAGGATCCGACCGCCGCGCTCGTGCACCATCATCTGGTCGTCGAGCAGGATCAGCGCGAACGTGGCGGCCCAGGCGTGCAGCACCGGCCGGGAGCGCCGCCGGCCCAGGACGACCAGCCCGACGATCCCGATGGTGAGCAGCGCGTAGCCGTACAGCTCGGGAATGCCCCGGTCGCGTTCCACCGACCACTCCGACGTCGCCAGCCACTCGGCTGCTGCCGGGGTCCCGCTCGCGCCGCTCCACAGGTGACGGGCGAGGAGCCCTGCCACGATCCCGAGGAAGAGGATGAGGGCGACCGGCGAGCTGCGCCGCAGCGGCTCGGACCAGTCCCCGACCCGGTACGGCCGGGTACTGCTCGACGTCATTGCTCAACAGTGACCGACAGGGACCCGCCCGCACCACACCCGTTGGGGGCACGGGTGACCCCTGAACGGGGTCGGCGGGCACCCGTCCGGCTTACGTTTTCTCCCATGAGCTCGGTCGACGAGGTTCTCGAGGTCGCACAGCACGACGATCTGCTCGTGCCGCGGCCCGTGCCGTGGGGCGGCATCGTGGCCCGCCTGCGCGCCAGTTCCGGGCTGCGCCGGCTCGTCCCGGCCCCGCTCGCGATGGCCGTGCTCGACCTCGGGCAGCGGCTCGCCGTCGCCCGCAACCCGAAGCGGCTGGAGACCGGCCGCGCGGCCATGCGCGCCGTCGTCGGCAACACTCCGCTGGAGGGCGACCTCGAGCGGCTGGCCTTCCGGCACCTGTGCGCGTGGGCCCGCGGCTGGGAGCTCATGTGGCGCCCCTGGCTGCTGGCCAAGATGCCGGTCGAGGGCCTCGAGCAGCTCGACGGCATCGAGCCCGGTCGCGGCGTCGTCTTCAGCGCACCGCACTTCGGGCCGCTCGTCGGCATGGCCGCGCTGCCCCAGCACGTCGGCCCGATCCACGCCGCGGTCGGCGAGCACCAGGTCACCGGTGACCTCCCGGCCGGCTACAACGGCTACCAGATCGAGCAGGTGCGCAAGATCGTCGGCCGGTTCGGCTTCGTCCCGGTGCGCGCCATCGGCTCCGCCCGCACGTTCACCACCGTCCTCAAGGAGGGCGGCCGGGTGCTGATCAACCTCGACGTCCCCGGCAAGACGCCGGTGCAGTTCCTCGGCAAGACCGTCGAGCTGATGAGCGGCACCGCGCGCCTGGCGGCGAGCACCGACGCCGTCGTCGTCCCGGTCGTCCCGCTGCCCCGCGGGCACAAGTGGTACGTGCACGTCGGCGCCCCCCTGGACCCGCGCGACTTCCCGTCCTGGGAGGACCTGCTGCAGGCCGTGGCCACCGCGGTCGAGGAGCTCGTCCTGCGCGCCCCCGAGTACCTGGAGGACCCACTGCGCGACGGCGGCTGGGCCGCCGCCGACCGCGACGGCTGGCGGAGGTCGGCCTGACGACGGCCCCGGTCCGCGCCCTTCTCGTCAACGAGAACATCGGTGGCCACGCCACCGTGCACCACCACCTGCGCACCATCGCCGCGGACCGCGACGACATCGACGTCCGCATCGTCGACGTCCCGCCGCCGTCGTTCTGGCGGAAGGTCGCCGGCGTCGCGGTGCCCGGTCTCAGCCGTCTGGACGCCGACCTGCGGGCCGCCCGCTACCAGCTCGCGCAGTCGGCGTGGGTCGCCCGGCAGCTGCCCGGGTGGCTGGCGGGCAACGGCTCCGGCCCGGTCGACGTCGTCCACTTCTACACGCACAACGCCGCGCTGCTGGCCCGTCGCGCGCTGCGCGGCACGCCCTACGTTGTCACGCTCGACTCCACCAACGCGCAGAGCAACCTGCTGCACCCGGCCCGCCGGCCCACGCGCTTCACGCCGCTGAACACCCGCATGACCCACCGGTTCGAGCGGGGCGTCTACGGCCGCGCCCGCACCGTGGTGGCCAACAGCCGGTGGACGGCGGACTCGTTGGTCGGTGACTACGGCCTCGATCCGGCTCGCATCGAGCTGCTGCCGATGGGCGTGCCGGTGCCGCCGCTGCCGGCGCGGGTGGCCCAGGCCGGGCTGCCGCGGGTCCTGTTCGTCGGCCGCACGCTCGCCCGCAAGGGCGGCTACGACCTGCTCAGCGTGCACCGCCGCTGGCTCGCCGACCGCTGCGAGCTGGTCATGGTCACCACCGACCAGGTGCCGCCGGCCCGCAACGTCACCGTGGTCGACGACGCCCGGCCCGGCGACGGCACCGTCGACCGCCTGCTGGCCTCGGCCGACGTCTTCGTGCTGCCCAGCCGGATCGACCAGTGGCCCAACGCGGTCATGGAGGCGATGTCTGCGGGCGTTCCCCCGGTCGTGAGCGACGTCGGCGGGATGCCGGAGATGGTGCGGCACGGCGAGGCCGGTGTGGTGCTGGCCGACGGCGCCCCCGAGACGCTGCGCGACGCGATCCTCGGCCTGCTCGACGACCCCGCCCGCCGCCAGGCCCTCGGTGCGGCCGCCCGCCGCCGGGTCGAAACCGACCTCGACGTCCGCCGGACCGCCGGCCGCCTGCTCGACGTGGTGCGCGACGCCGCCGGGACGTCACCCGCCCCCTGATGCGGTGTCTTCCCCGAAGCCGTTCTCCATGCAGGTGCCCCGCAGGTGCGGCAGGTCGGCGAGATCCGGATCGGCACACAGCACGCTGAGCAGCGGGTGGAAGTGCTCCTTGACCTTTGTGGGCTCGCGTCCGGTCCGCTCCGAGTGCCTGATCAGGTAGAACGCAACGGCGCGCTGCCGGTCGGTCGGGACGTCGGGTGCCCGCCGGTCGACCAGCGTCGTCACCAGACGCAGGTACGCGGCGACCGCGTTCCGGTCGCGGGCGTGCTCCTGGTACCAGTGGCCGAGCGCGGCGTTGGCCTCCTCCCGCATGCGCAGGTCGACGCGGCGGTCGATGCCGAGGACGTTCCCCGAGTACCAGCCCGCGGCTGCCAGCTCGTCGAACGCCTCCAGCCCGCGCCTGTCGACGACGCGACCGACCACCGCACGCACCAGGTGCTGCCAGAAGGTGTGCACGTAGGGACGCGCTGAGTCGGTGTCGTCGGCCCGGCGGGTCGAGGGTGCGACCGTGACGGTCTTCAGGAACTTCTCGACGTTCCTCAGCCAGGCGAAGCAGTCGTCGCGGAAGATCTCCAGGGCAGGGGCGGTCACCGCGCCTGCCGCGGCGTCCGCGGCGTCGGCCAGCTCCGTGCCAGTGAGCCGCCCGAGGACGGCGGCGTAGTTGTGCGTGGTGCAGAGTTCGAGGTCGCCGACGATCCGTCCGATGACCCATTCCAGGTAGGGGCCCAGGCCGAGGCCGCCGATCCGGGCGTAGGTGCGGGAGACGACTGCCAGGCGCTGCTGCGCCTGCCAGTCGACCGTCTCGGCCCCCGCGAGCAGGCGGAGCAGGGCGAACCACTCCCGCTTGCCCGCCGGCTCGTGTTCGTGATGGGCCAACCAGCCGGCCACCGCCCCCTGCGCGGCCGGCGGAGACCCGACGGCGGCGAGCCAGGCCGGGGGCTTCGGGGCGTCCGGGTCGTCGAGCCACCGGGTCCAGACGTCCTTCTTGGCGCGCGGGGAGGCCGGGCCCTCCGCGAGCAGCCGGAGCCCGATCTCGCAGACCGCTGCGTCGAGCGGCTCACCGGCGGCGCCGTCGGCGAGGAAGGGGCGCGCCGCCGAGAGGAAGGCCTGCGAGGGCACCCGGTCGCGTTGCGCCGTGTCCGTCAGGGGCCGGGCGATGCGGTACGCCCACAGCGGCGCGAGCCGTGGGGTCACTATCTCCTCCGGCAGGTCCAGTTCCGCGTCGCCCTCCGACGTCACCTGCAGCACGCCGGCGTCGCTGAGGCGCATCAGCAGCGCTCGGGCCGAGGTGGGCCGCTGCAGCAGCGCGGCGGCGTCCGGCCGCTTCAGCACGCCGAGCACGTCGCGCAGCGGCGCCGTGCGGGGCGCCCCCGCGGCGTAGTGGCGGGCGAGCAGGAGGACGACCTGATCGAGCGCGTCGGTCTGCTCCCGGTCCCCTCGGCCGAGCGCCACCTTCCGCCGGTCCCAGAAGCGCCTGATCACCGCGCCCGCGTGGACGTCGACGACCGCCGGGTGCTCGTTCCCGGCGCCGTCCGGGTCCGGGTCGACGTGCAGCCACGCCACGAGCGGCGCGCTCAGCAGCGTGGTCTCGTAGCGGAACGAGGCCGGGTCCCGGCCGAGCTCGGCCAGTTCGGCCCGGATCCCGGGAGGCCCGTGGTCCTCGAGCAGCTGGAGCCCGATGGACTGCCGGACGTTGGATGCGTCCAGGTCGAGCCATTCCTCCGGCCCGGGGTCCATGACGCTGGCCCAGACGTAGGCCGGCCAGAAGCGGGCGCGCGACCGGTCGTCGGACAGCAGGGCGTGGAACCGGCTGTGCTCCGCGGTCAGGGTCCATCGGAGGCGGTCGTGGGCCGTGGCGGCCGCGATCGTGTCCTGGAGGTCGTCGAGGGCACCGGCTCGTCCCGCGCACCACTCGTCGGCGTCGTCCAGCAGGAGGTGCAGGTCCGCGCCGAGCACCTGGTCGAGGAACCGGCCGAGGTCTTCCAGCGACGCGAACGGCCGGGCGAAGAGCCGGCCGGCGCCCGTGAGTACGTGCGCCTCGAGGGAGGTCTCGGCGGGCGCCGGGCGCAGGAACAGGGCGAAGTCGCCGTCGGACACCGCGGTCTCGGCCAGCTCGGTGACGAGTCGGCTGCGCCCCGACCCCCAGCTGCCCACGCAGGCGAAGCAGGCCCGGAACCGTGGTTCGTCCACTTCGCTCCGCAGCCACCGCAGGTCGGCGCGGAGGCCCAGGAGTTCGCGCCGCAGGGGCCGGTCCCCGTCGTCCTCCGGGTCGAGGTGCGACAGCGCCGTCCGGACCGCCGCCAGCATCGCGCCGAGCGGCAGCCGACCCAGCCGGACCACCACCGACACGAACGTGCCGCTCGCGTCGAAGCCGTCGAGCGCCGCGGCGTGCGCCCGCAGCTCCGGGTGGTTCCGTGCCGAGACGGCCAGCGCGGCAACCCGGTGACCGACGCCGTGCCGCCAGCTCGCCGTCCCCGCGTAGTCGGCCCACTCCGTCAGGGCCGACGAGTTGATGAGCACGCGATCACCGGCGTCACGGTGCCGGCGGCGGGCGATGTCGTTCGCGATCCGGTTCCGGGCCGTGCGGGCGATCTCCTCGCCGTCGGCCTCCGGTGATCGCACGAGTGGGGTGATGGCCGTGAACCGGCGCTGGATGACGAGGTTGGCCAGCTTCGAGCCGTCCTCCTCGGCCGCGAGCTGGAGCTTCCTCGGCAACCTGGTCAGGAACTCGTCGAGCACCATGGCGACGTCGACCGGGACGGTGCCGCCGTCCACGTAGACCTGGAACGTGTCGGCGTCGAAGTCCGGGGAGTCCCGCAGGACGTCGAGCAGCCGACGTACGGTCGCCGGCCGCGCCTCGGCATCGAAGACGTCGTCGGTCGGGCCGGTCTCCGCGGCGCGCGACAGGCTGTAGAGCAGGGTCGCGGACAGGTGGCCGGCCTGCTCCTCGTCGACGCCGTAGGGCTCGAGCAGGTCGAACACGACCTGGACGAGGGTGCGTTCGGTCACCTGGGCCGCCGCGTTGACGTGCGCCGGGCCGAGTACGGCCTGTGCCACCTTCTTGCCCAGGGGTTTCAGGAACGCCCCGAGCAGCCCGAACAGCATCTTGGTCCAAGGTTCCGGCACTGTCATGCGTCCCCCAGGTGCCCGTCGTCCGGATCGACGGTGGCCGTTGCGGTCCCGGCGGGCTCCGGAGGTCAAGCTTGGCGGACGTTCGACCGATCGACGCCGTCCCGTTCCTTCTTGACGAAATGGTGACGGTGCGAACCACGGGGCACGAACCGCGCCCGTGCAGCCGGCACACGACATAACGTGCCCGCCGTGCTCCGACCGCCCACCACGCGCCGCGCCAGGGTCGCCCTGGTCGCCGGTGCCGTCGCGGCCGCCGTCCTCGTTCCGGTCGCCGTCGGGCGGGACGGCGCCTCCGCCGACGGCGGTCCGGTATTGGCGGTCTACGGCGACAGCTACAGCGCGGGCGGCCGGCAGGGCGGCAAGGGCGACGACGGCTGGCCGGCGATCGTGGCCGACCACCTCGACGCCGACCTCCGGCTGCACGCGGCCGGGGGCGCCGGCTACGTGAACGGCAGCCAGGCCCGCGACGAGACGTTCCTCGACCAGGTGCAGTTGCATCCCGAGCCCCAGGCCGACGTCGTCGTCGTGTTCGGCAGCCGCAACGACCGCGAGCTCCCGGCGGCGGAGATCAAGGCGCAGGCGGCGGCCATGTACGACGCCGTCCAGACGGCGTCGCCGTCGGCGACGGTCGTGGTCATCGGCCCGCAGTGGGACGACGACGTCGCCCCCCGGGAGATGTACGTGACCCGGGACGCCGTCCGGTCCGCCGCCGCGTCGGCCGGGGTGCTGTTCGTCGACGCGTTGCAGGAGGGGTGGCTGTTCGAGCGCCCGCAGCTGATCGGAACCGACGGCGTCCACCCGAACGACGTGGGGCACGCCTACCTGGCGTCGCTGATCGAACCGCTCGTGCGCGACGCCCTGCTGGGGGCCGGCACCGCCTGAGCCGGCTCAGGTCGTCGCGTGCAGCGTGATCATCCGGTCGACGACCTCGACCCAGGCGGCGCGCAGGTGGGTCGGCTGCTCGCCGACCAGGCTCGCGACGGCGGCGACGGTGCTGCGCCCCTCGGAGACGATGGCGTCGAACGCGAGGTGGAAGAGGTGGTCCCGGACCTCGTCGAGCGCCAGCCCGGCAGCCAGCACCGGCTGGATGACCCAGTAGGACTGCTCTGACGTGAAACCTCCCACGAGCATTCTTCGCGCTGCACCGCCGATCCGGATGCGTGACTGCCCTGGAGTCGGGCAACTTGCGGCGACGCGCAGGTCACGTCAGTGAGCTTCCCAACAGCGCGTTTGCCATCTGTTCACCTTCGCCTCCTTGCGCGGCCATCTCCCCGACAGGGATTCTTCGCCTCGTGACCGGAGATGTCGTGGTCCTGGACCGCGCTCGGCGTGACGCCGACCGAGTTGTGCTGTGCCGGTGCGGTGGCGCCGGCCGGGTGATCCATGAGCCGGTGCCCGGCGACCCGGACCACTACGTCCGCGCCGGCTTCACCTGCACCTGGGACCGTCCCGGCCCGCACGAGCCCCTCCTGGCCCCCCGCCGCAGCTAGTCCGACGATCGGGCTTCGGCGGCTGCTGTGCTGACAGGTGCCCGCCGAGCTGCTTCCCGACTCGTCCCCTGTGCCTGCCCGGCGGGTAGGGCTCACCCGCTTGTGCTGAGCGCGTCCAAGAAGCGGTTGCGAATGTGGCTGCGCTGAAGATCGCTGAGGCTGTTGGGCAGCGCGCTCCACGGATGAGCCCACATCCATGCGCCGTCCTTGCGAACGAGGACCACGTTGCTGCGGGCGTGGTCGTCGCCCTCGCTCGCGTAGACGAACACGGGAATGAGCCAGCGGGCGCCCCTGCGGCGCCTCACCGAAGGATGTATCCGCTGGACCTGTTCGAGGTCAGAGCGTGGCACCCATAGGGACTGGGCCGCGGGGACGAACTCTCCGACACACTGGTCGACGAAGGCGTCGAGGACCTCGAGGGTGCTTGAGAACGTGTGACGGGCCGCTGCGGCGGCCTCTGACGCAGCATGCTGCCGGGCGCGCACCTCCTCCTCCATCGACACGACGGCCAGCCTATGGCCGGCAATGGTCGATGGAGGGCCACGAGGATCACCGTCCCGTTTGCCGATTGTGGGCAAGTGAGCGCAGTGTGACAGTCCGGTCAAGGGGGTGGACGGTGACGATCGTCGAGACGGACGCGCTCAGCCGGGTGGTGCTGCCGGGTCACAGCAACCAGCGATTCATCCTGACCGAGAACTCCGACGGCAGCCTTCTGCTCCAGCCCGCCCGTGTGGTCACCGAGGCGCAGGCCGAGTACGAATCGGTCCCGGAGCTGCGCGCCCTGCTCGCCCGCGCCTCCGAGTCGCGCACGGTTCACCGGGTTCGGCGTCCGGAGTGACCGACGGCGCCTCCTCCGAGGTCGCTGACCAGCGGCCGGACGGTCTGAAATGAGCTGGACGGCGACCTGTACGACGCCGTTCTCGATGCGCGCGAGTTGATCGTCCGCATCCCGGCGCATGCCCAGGCCCAGTCGACGCGATCACGACCACCAACGGCGTCCGATGTCGACTCCCCGTCGCCGGGCAGTCTTCGGTGTTCTGGTCCGCCGAGGGGTCGAGGCTCGAACTCGTCCTTCCGCACCCGTGAGTGGCGGCGTCCGCGCCGGCTTGACCCGCCCCGGTGCCTCGCGACTGACCATGCCTGGAGGTGAGGCGTCAAGCCTCATCACAAATCTGTGGACAGGGCTCTGACCTGGGGATTCATGCTGCACGGGCCGCTTCGATGCGATAGTCTTCGAACACCTGATCGAACGGTGTGGCGGAGGTTGTGGTGGGCGAGCTGGAGTCGGCCCTGGACGCGCTGGGCGCCCTGGCCGCCGATGACCTGTTCGAGCATTCCGACGCCGATCTGCTCGACCGCACCCGCGCCCTGCTGCGCGCCCGCAACATGCTCGACGCCGAGCTGGCCCGCACCGTGCGCCGCGCCGAGCTGGCCCAGGCCCCGGAGCGCGACGGGCTGAAGAACATGAAGTCCTGGCTGCGCACCCACGGCCGGCTGGCCGGGTCGGCGGTCACCGCGCTGGTCACGGCCGGCCGGGTGCAGGAAGCGTTGCCGGCGGTGGCCGCCGCCTGCGCGGCCGGGCAGGTCACCGCCGACCAGGTGGAGCTGCTGGCCAAGACCTGCACCCCGCAGGCCCTGGAGCAGGCGGCCGCGGCCGGGGTCGACCTGGCCGCGATCGAGGCCGCGCTGGTCGCGGTCGCCGTCAGCGCCCCGCACCGGGACCTGCAGAAAGCCGTGGCCGCCTATCTGGCCGCGCTGGACCCCGACGGGCCCGAGCCGGACCCGACCGAGGGCCGGTCACTGAAGCTGGTCCAGCACCCCGACGGCAGCTGGACCGGCCGGTTCGACCTCGACGCCGTGGGCGGGGAGAAGGTGGCAACCGCGCTGGAGGCGATCGCCGCCAAGGGGCGCTGCGCCGGCGACACCCGCACCCGCGACCAGCGGCTGGGCGACGCGCTGGTCCAGCTCGCCGACAATGCGCTGGCCGCCGGCGACCTGCCGGTGCTGCGCACCGTCAAGCCGCACGTCGGGGTACTGATCGGCGTGGAAGACCTGGTCGACCCGACCGAGGGGCCCGGCGCGGCCACCACGAGCCTGGGGGCGGCGATCTCCGCGGCCCGGGTGCGGATGCTGGCCTGCGACGGCAGCGTCACCCGCATCGTCATCGGCCCCGACTCGGTGCCGCTGGACCTGGGCCGCACCCAGCGGGTGGTCCCGCCGCACCTGCGCCGGGCGGTCGACGCCCGCGATCAGTGCTGCGTGTTCACCGGCTGCGAGGCGCCGGCCTGGTGGTGCGACGTCCATCACGTTCTGCATTGGGTCGATGGCGGAGAGACATGCCTGGAGAATTCGGCCCTGTTGTGCGAACGGCACCACACCAAGGTCCACCACGGCTTCACGATCGAACGAGACGACGGCCGATGGCGCACCTACCGGCCCGACGGCACCGAGATCGTGCTCTACGAGCCCCTGCTGACCTGACGCTGCGCAGGGCAGACGGCGCATCTGTCGCCGGACATTCGAGAGATGTGGTGGCCCGGGGGAAGGAACGTGCCCTGGGTGACCGTCAGGCGTTGGTGCTGGGAGCAGGTGCCGCCTCGCCGGCCCCCGGCACGCCCGGCCGCAGCAGGTCGCGCAGGCCGACGAGCAGCAGCACGACGAGCACGGTCGCGCCGATCGTCGTCCCCAGGACGCCCGAGAGCGCGTCCGGCCGCCAGGCCATCAGCGCGATCGTCGCCCCGATGCCGGCCACCGTGCCGCCGACTGCCGAACCGGTGAGCCAGCGCATCTGCCCGCGCGCCAGGAACATCGTGAAGGCGACGTAGGAGACCAGGATCGGCAGCGCCGAGAGCGCCACCACCCGCACCGCGGGCACGGCGTCGGCCCAGCGCTCACCGAACGGGATGGTCGTGATCGGCCCGGCCACCAGCCAGCCGACCACCGCGATCACCAGCCCGGCCAGCGCCGCCAGCTTCAGGTAGTGCCGCGCGGCGCGGCGGAAGGCCACCGGGTCGGCGGCCAGCGCCGAGAGCCCCGGCACCAGCCCGAACCCGGCGGTGTGCGCCACGGTCACCCCGGCGTCGAAGAACCGGGTGGCGACGACGAAGGTCGCCAGCGCCCCCACGCTCCCGGCCGCGCCCACGACCAGCGTGCCCTGGCGCCACAGCAGGATCACCGCGGTCGACGCGACGGCCATCCAGAGCCCCTGGGTCAGGAGCTCCCGCGCCAGCACGCCCTCCCGCCGCCGCGGTCGCAGCAGCGCGACGCCGACCAGCAGGACGGCGACCTCCTTGAGCAGCACCACGAGCAGCAGGTCGGTCGCCGAGCCGCCGGCGATGATCACGACCGAGCCCACGGCCACGAGCGCGACCGCGGAGCCGAACTGCAGCGCCCCCTCGAGCAGCACCCGCCCGGTGGCCCGCAGCACCTCGGCCCACAGGTTCACCAGCCCGCCCGCCAGCACGAACAGCACGGTCAGCGCGAGCGCCGAGCCAGGCACCTCCGCCGGACCCCACACCACGGTCAGCAGCACCGTCGCGGCGGCCGCGGCCACCACCGACACCACCTGCGGGCCCAGCGCCGCACGCAGCGCACCGTCGGCCGGCATCCGCCCGGCGGCCACCTCGCGACCGGCCACCGACGCCACCCCGAGGTCGGTGAGCATGGTGACCAGCGTCGCCGTCCCGAGCAGGTAGCCGTAGACCGCGACCGTCTCCGCGCCGGTCTGCCGGGCCAGCACGATCACCAGCACGATGCCGACCAGCCGGCCCATCAGCCGCGACACCATGGCCGCGGCCAGCCCGACCTTGGCCAGCCGGCGGGCGTCCTGCTCGGCGATCGGTGCGTCGGTCAGCGTCATGGCTGCTCCTGGGTCCGGACGGCGCCCAGCAGCACGCCGAGCACGTAGAGGGTGAGGAAACCGGTGGTGTAGCTGGCCAGCGAGGAACGGCCGATCCAGTCGACGACCGACACCGCGAGCACGCCGAGCGCGGCCCACGCGGCGCCGTCGGTGGGGTCGAGGCGTACCCGCCGCACGAGGAAGACCGCGGTGGCGGCCAGCGCCGTCAGCAGCGCGGCGCTGCCGACGATGCCGACGTCGGACTGCACCTGCGCGTAGCTGGAGTCGAGGAACGCCGGGTTGCCGGCGAACGCCGCGTCCGGCGCCGAGCCGTCGAACTGCGGCGGGCCGGTCACCGCGACCTCGGTGCGGGTCGAGCCGGTACCCCGGGCGCCGACCCCGTTGCCGACCACCAGCGAGTCCCAGCCGTCGACAGCCAGTGCCCACGCGTCGGAGCGGCCGTTGAGGGTGAGCAGCAGCGGCTCCTCGGGCGCCCCGGGCCGCACCGCTGACGTCGTCGTCGCCAGGAAGAACACCCCGGCCACCGCGGCGACCGCACCCAGCGCCGCCGCCTCCCGGGCGAAGCCGCGCTTGACGGCGTAGACGACCAGCAGCAGGCCGGCCTGCAGCATCGCCGTCCGCACGCTGGTGGCGCCGAGCACGGCGACCGCCGACGCAATCAGGACGGCGGCCTGCCACCGGGACGCGACGAACAGCGCCAGCGCCAGCCCGAGGACGGCGAGGGCGGCGAGCTGGAACGGGTCCTCGAAGGTGCCCGAGGTGCGCACCCCGCCCCCCGACGTCGACCGCACCTGCGAGCCGTACTCGTAGCCCCACCAGCCGTAGATGAGCGACGCGGGGCCGGCGATCTGCTGCGCCCACGCGAACGCCGCCTCGAACGGGAGGACGACGACCATCGCGCGCACCAGGTGCACCAGCGTGGCCCGCGGCGCGAGCAGCGCCCCGGCCAGCAGCAGCGCCAGCACCTCGACCAGCAGGCGGGTGCCGAAGATCCACGAGGTGCCGTGCGCGCCGGCCGGGTCGAGCGCGTAGAGACCGACCAGCACCGCCAGCGCGGCCGCCGGGAGGGCCAGCGGGCTCAGCCGGCGCAGCGTCGAAGGGCGCTGCCGCACCGCGACCAGCGCGAGCACCACGAGCAGGCCGACCAACGCGTCCTTGAGCACCCCGATCGTCGGGTCCAGGCGCAGCCGCAGCTCCGCCGACGTCGAGAAGACCAGCACCGCGGCCCAGGCGGCGAGCTCGGGCCGGCGGTGCAGCAGCCAGGCCCCAGCCAGCGCCACCGGCGCCCCGACCAGCAGGCCGAGGGCGAGCACCGGGGGGTACCCCAGCGCGAGCAGCGCGGCGGCGGCCGCGACGACCAGCAGCCCTCCGCCGACGGCCACGCGGACCAGGCCCGCCCCCGGCTCCACGAGGGGAGCGGGGGCGGGCGTGGTCCGCGGGCCGAGGTCGATCACGCCGGGACGACCACCGCGTCGACGGCCTGCCACGGCGCGAGCAGGGTCGCCGCGTCGGCCAGCGCCCGGCGGGCGGTGCCCCGCGGGGCCACCAGCACGACGGCGGCCACCTGGCCCGCGGCCGGCCGCGGTGAGAGCACCACGCCGGCCGGGTCGGTGGCGGCCACCACGCGCGAGGCCTCCGACCCGTCGGCGCTGCGCTTGCGCGCCCACTCGGCGAACGTCTGCGCGGCCTTCTCGGCGTCGGCGTCCACCGGGACGATGAGCACCGATCCCCGCGGGCGGTCGTCGAGCAGCCGGCGGACCAGCCGCGCGGCCTCCGGGCTGCCGCCGTCGCCGAAGCCCACGGCCGGGCGCTCGACGATCCGCTGGGCCACCCGCGGCTCCTCGATGCCGGGCCGGGCGAACCGGGCGCCGATGACCAGCAGCGCACCCGCGGCCAGGCCGACGATGCCGAACGCGGCGACCGTGGCGTAGGCGGGGGAGGTCTGCTGCGCGTCGCCGGTGGCCAGCGCGACCAGCGGCTGCACGCCGCGGGTCAGCACCCGGGCCCGCTGCTCGATCAGGGCCTGGAACTCGCCGTCCTCGCCGCCCAGGCCGGCGGAGCTGGTGGTGATCCGGTCCTCCAGCGCGTCGATCATCGCTGCGGCCACGGCCTCCGAGGTCGCCTCCGCCGTCGCGGCGTCGGTCGCGGTGGCGGTGATCGACACGGCGTTCGACGACGACGACGGCGTCACGACGACGGCGCCGGCCAGGGCGGCGCCGTCCCGGCCGTCACCCAGGTCGTCGGCGGCGCGGTCGAGCACGTCGCGGGAGCCGGCCAACGTGGCGGCGTCGGCGACGTCGGCCGAGCTGACCGTGCTGCTCTGCCCGGTGAGCAGGAACGACTCCACCGACCAGAACCGGACCAGGACGTCGGTGCTCGCCTCGAACTGCTCGCCGCGCGAGTGCTCCAGCGCGTACCCGCCCCCGGCCCCGGCCAGCGCCAGGCCGACGACGAGGACGGCGGCCGCCCGGCGGGACAGGTTGAGCTTCACGAGGAGGTCCTCTCGTAGGTGCGGTCGGCGCTGGTGAGGTCGTCGAAGAGCGCGCCCACGCGGGCGGCCCAGAGGTCGAGCGGGTAGACCCGGCGGGCCCGGTCCCAGCCGGCGGGCCCCCACTGGGGGTCGGGGGCCGTGGCGTCGTCCAGACCCTCGAGCAGGGCGCGGCCGAGCGCGTCGCCGTCGTGCGGCGGCACCAGCCGGCCGGTCACGCCGTCGTCGACCATCTCCGGCAGGCCGCCGACGTTGGTAGAGACCACGCCGCGCCCGGTGGCCATCGCCTCGAGCGCCGCGTATGGGAAGCACTCGACGGCGTAGGAGGCGAGCACCAGCAGGTGCGCGTCGCGCAGCAGGTCCTCGGTGTCGTCGCGGACGCCGAGGAACTCCACCGACTTCGCGATGCCGAGTCCGACCGCCTTGGCCTCCAGCTGCTCCCGGCACGGGCCGTCGCCGGCGAACCGGAGCCGGGCGTCGGGGTGCCGCTCGAGCACAGTGGGCCAGGCCTGCAGCACCAGGTCGTGGTCCTTGTCGGCCCGCATCGCGGCGACCATGAGCACCGTCGGCGGTCCGGCGGGCAGCGGCGGCGGCTCGGCCGGCACGGCGACGGCGTTGGGGACGACGCTGATCCGGTCGGGCGCCAGCCCCAGCTCGTCGGCCAGGTAGCGCACCTGGGTGTGGCAGACCGCGCCGTACCGGGTGACCGCGCCGCCGGTCAGCCGCTCGAAGGCGCGCTCGCGCAGCCCGCGGTGCCCGATGTGGCCGTAGGTGTGCTTCCAGGTGATGTTCGGCAGCGGCCGCCGGGCCAGCGCCCGGCGCACCGCCGTCTCGGCGAGCACGTGGTGCGCGGAGACCAGCGCGGGCGCGATCCGGTCGATGGTCCGCCGCACCGCGGCGGCCCCGGCCGGCACCGAGCGCAGCCCGCCCGGCAGCGGCACGACCTCCACCGGCACGCCGGCGGCCTCGAGGTCGGCGCGGAACGGCCCGTCGGCGAAGGCGAGCACGTGCGCGGTCCAGTGCGCCGGGTCCAGCGCCGTCGCCAGCAGCACGCCGTGCCGCTCGGCGCCGCCGCGGGCGAGCGAGGGCATCACGATCAGGACGGTCCTCACCGGCGGGTCAGCCCCTGGATCGCGCCGGCCAGCTTGCCGAGGTCCTTGGTGGCCAGGGCGACCGGGAGCAGGGCCACGGCCCGCGCCCCCGCCCCGGCGCGCAGGGCCCGGGCGACCGGCAGCGACAGGTAGGCCGCGGCACCCAGGGCGAGGGCCGCCCGGCCCGCGGGCCTCGTCGCCAGCAGCGGGGCGGCGACGTAGGCCAGCCCGCGCGCGCCGTCGCGCACCAGCAGCGCGCGGTTGCCGCCGTCGGTGCTGGCCCGCCCGTAGCTGCGGTACATCCGCCATGTGGGCCTAATTCCGTCGCGCTGGCCCCAGTCGACGAGCGCGTCGGTGGTCGCCTCGCACCGGCCGGTCCGGGCGACGGCCAGGCCGAAGGAGACGTCCTCGCCGGTGGGCAGGTGCTCGGGGAAGCCCCCGGCGGCCTTCCACGCCTCGCGCGTGAACGCGACGCAGCGGCCGACGGCGAACCGCGGGTCGAAGCCGCTGCCGAACAGCCGCGTGTAGGCGCGCACGAACAGGCTCGGCCGCCGCACCTCGCCCGGCTGCGGGTAGCAGGCCAGGGCCTGCGCGAGCTCCATCGGGTTGCGGGCGCTCGCGGTGTAGACGCCTGAGACCAGTGCCGGGGGATCGGCGACGGCGAACGCCCGCCGGAAGCCGTCGACGAAGCCGGGCTCGGGCACGCAGCCGGCGTCGGTGCAGGCGATGATCTCGTTCCTCGCCACCCGGATGCCGTGGTTGCGGCCCGCGGAGATGCCCGCGCCGGGCACGACCTCGAGCCAGAGCTGGTCGTTGCGGGGGAGGGCCTCGATGCTGCCGTCGGTCGAGCCGCCGTCGACGATCACGAGCTCGTCGCCCTCGGCGAGCTGCGGGAGCAGGTCGTCGACGAGCCGGCCCAGCGCCGGGCCCTCGTTCAGCACCGTGACGACGACGCTGACCCGCGGGCCGCCGGTGGTGTCGGCGCCCGGCCGCCGGGCGGCGCGGGCGAGCTGCTCGCCGTCGGCCGCGCCGGTGACGATCGGGGCGCCCAGCGCGCGGGGTGCGGCGCCCGGCGTGCCCTGCCACCACACGGGCACACCGAGCGCGGAGAGGACGGCGGCGCGGACCGAGTCTCCCGGCCGGCCCCCGCCGACCGCGGCGACGTCGACGTCGGCCAGGCCCCCGCCGAGGAGCCGGCGGGTCAGCGTGGGGACGCCGACGATGCGGAGCGGGCGCTTCTGGTCCCGGCTGGTCACCGTCGTCACGACGTCCTCCCAGTTCTGCAGCGTGGTGCGCAGGTCGGCCACCTCCAGTGCCCGTCGGCGGGCGGCGCGGCCGTCGGCGGCCGCCCGGTCGGGATCGGTGAGCAGGCGGGCGAGGCCGGCGGCCAGGCCCGTGAGGTCTCCGGGTGCGACGAGGGCGCCGGTGTCACCGAGCGCCGTCGCGACGCCCTGGACGTCGAAGCCCACGACCGGCCGGCCCATGGCCATCGCCTCCAGCGGCACCAGCGGGCCGCCCTCCCAGCGGGAGGGGAGGGCCACGACGTCGGCGGCGGCGTAGAAGTCGGCGGGGTCCTGGGCGCCGGCGAAGTGCACGTTGGGTGGCGCGGCGGCCTCGAGGGCCGCGCGCTCGGGGCCGTCGCCGACCAGCACGAGCCGCGCCTCGGGGACGGCGTCGAGCACCTCGGCCCACGCCCGCAGCAGCAGGTCCTGGCCCTTCTGCTCGGCCAGCCGGCCCACGCAGACGACGGTCGGGGAGCCGTCGAGGCCCAGCCGGGCGCGCGCGGCGTCCCGGTCGCGGGGCGCCAGCGCCTCGACGTCCACCCCGTTGAGGACGACGACGCTCCCGGCGTGCACGCCGTGCCGCCGGCCGGCGGCCTGCTCGTCGTCGCTGACGCAGACGACCAGGTCGGCCCAGCGCGCGCCGATCACCTCCCAGCCGGTCGAGAGCCGGGCCAGCGGGCCGCGGACGGCCTCGAAGCTCCAGGCGTGCGGCACGAAGACCGTGGGGCGGCGGCCGCGCACCGCGAGCCGCCCGGCGAGCCCGGCCTTGGCCGAGTGCAGGACGACGACGTCGGGGTCGGTGGCGGCGACGATCCGGGCCAGCCGCCGGGTCTCGGCGAGGACGGACGGGCCGGGGGAGCGGGTGGCTGCCCAGGCGTGCACCGTGGCGCCGCGTGCCTGTGCCTCGTGCGCCAGGCCGGGGCCGGGCGGGCAGGCGACGTGCACGTCGTGGCCGCGCGCCACCTGGTCGGCGACGAGCGACGCGACGACACGGGGGACCCCGGCCTCCACGGGCTGGCTGACGTGCAGCAGTCGGAGGGCCACCCCCCATCGCCTCATTTCACCGTCGTGGCTGATCAGATCCGGGTCAGCGTGAGCGGGAGGGGGGTGAACTGTCGTCCCTCGAACGGGCTAACGGCGCCGGCCCTCCCCCTCCGTGGGGAGACCCGGCGAGATCGCCGATCTCGCACGTCTTGGGCCCGCAAAGCGCGCGAGATCGCCGATCTCGCCGCGAGAGGAGGAACCGGCTCAGCGGCCCCGGGCGAAGAGGACCTCGGAGACGGTCCGCAGGATGATCTTCACGTCGAGCCAGAGCGTCCAGTTCTCGATGTAGAAGTTGTCGTAGCGGGCGCGGTCGGCGATCGAGGTGTCGCCGCGCAGGCCGCTGACCTGCGCCAGCCCGGTCAGGCCCGCCTTGACGCGGTGCCGGTGGGCGTAGCGCTCGTACTGCTGCGAGAACTGCTCGACGAAGTGCGGGCGCTCCGGGCGCGGGCCGACCAGGCTCATGTCGCCGCGCAGGATGTTCCACAGCTGCGGGATCTCGTCGAGGCTGGTCATGCGCAGGATCCGGCCGACGGTGCCGACCCGGTCGTCGTTCGCGATCGACCAGTTGGTGGCCGACTCGGTCTCGTCGACCGGCTTCATCGACCGGAACTTGAGGACGTCGAAGACGCGCCCGTTCATGCCCACCCGCGGCTGCCGGAAGATCACGCCCGGGCCCTCGGTGCGCACGGCGAGCGCGATCAGCCCGAGCGCCGGCGCCATCAGGAACAGGGCCAGACCCGAGACGGCGACGTCGAAGGCGCGCTTGATCCGCCGGCCCGGGCCGACGAGGTTGGGCGTCCGGATGCGCATGACCGGGATCGAGCCGATGTGGTCGGCCCGGCCGGTCTGGGTGTGGAAGTGGTGCAGCCGCGGGACGACCAGCAGGTCGCAGGCCACGGCGTGCTCGGTGCGGACGGCGTCGTGCACGTCGACCTCGGCGAACTCGCCGTCGGTGACCAGCAGGACGTCGGCGTCGTGGATGCGGACCACGCGGTCGAGGTCGGCGACGGTGCCCAGGTGCGGCACCATCGACCGGGCCACGCCGTCGTCGCCGTCGTCGACGTAGCCGACCACCGACAGGCCGTAGCGCGGGTGTTCGTGCAGCTTGGAGGCGAGCTCGGCGGCCAGGGCGCCGCCACCGACGAGGACGGTGCGGTGCGCGGTGAGGCGCCTGCGTCGGCTCCAGGCCACGACCGCGGTGGTCGCGACGCGGCCGCCGACGACCAGGCCGGTGGCGACGGCGGCGGAGGTCAGGAACTGGACGACGTCGTTCGGGTCGGGGTCGCTCAGCGCGACGACGATCGCCACGGTCGCCGCGGCCATCAGCAGGCGGCCGATCAGCGTGGGCACCTCGTCGAGCACGCTCAGGTGCAGGCGGGCGCGGTAGCGGTCGCCGCCGGTGATGAACAGCAGCGCGAGGCCGGTGAAGGCCGCCAGTTGCAGGAACTGCCCGGGCGCCCAGACGGCGGGGGTCATCAGCAGCGCGGCGTCGACGGGGAGCTGCACCATCCAGGCGCGGATGCCCCCGACGAACGCGCGGAGCTCGGCGGCTCGTGACCGCCCGGCCACCCGGCGCCTGCTGCTCCCGGGCGCGCCCGAGCCGGGACGCAGTCGCGTCCCCCTGCTCAGGTCCCGAACCTGCAGCGTCACTGGTGGCCTCGTGTCCCCTGGTCAGAGCGGCGGCCCACCGGAGGTGACCGCCCGCACCGTGTTCATCGGGCGCTTCCGCCACGAACTTGATGACGTGTGCGTGACGGTGTGAATGGTCGGCGGTCGGGGGACGCGGTTACGCCCGAACGGGGACGGCGGCACCCCAAGGGGTGAGCGCTGGCACGCCCGGTCGGGTGAGCGCGACGTCACATCACCGCGGAAGGCCGCCAGGCTGCACAATGTGCCGCCGGCAACGACGCCGACGACCCGAGGAGGAGCCATGTGGGTGTTCACCCTGCTCATGGCCTGGCTCGTCGTCGGCCTGCTGATCGCGCTGTTCTTCGCCGCCCTCGCGCGCGGCGGGCACGGGCGCGTCCGGCGGCAGGTGCGCTAACCGCCGGCGAGCCGGTCCGCGGTCAGCTGCACGCCCGGCCACCGCTGCGGAACCGCCCGGAGGTCGTCGAGCGCGGCCTCGTCACCGGCGAGCGACCAGCGCAGGAAGTCCGTCGTCGCCGCCGCGACCGCTTCGTATGCGGGGTCGCTCGCCTCGTCGAACGGCGCGGAGTGCGTGCCGCCGACGAGTTCGAGGAAGGCCGCCGGGCCCGGGTACGCGCTGAACATGGTCTGAGCGTCGCCGACCGGCAGCACGGTGTCGTCGGTGCCGTGCACGAACAGCGCCGGGACGCCCGGGGGTGCGAACGCCGAGCCGAAGTAGAGCGGGGCACCGGCCAGGATCACCGCGGCGTCGATGCGCTCGTCGGTGCAGCACGGCCCCAGCAGCCCCAGCGTGGTGATCGCGCCGGCCGAGTGCCCGCCCGCCGCGACGTGCTCGCCGTCGATCCGGCCCTCGAGGTCGTCACCGGCGGTGTCGTCGAGCGCGAGCACCGCGGTGAGCACGAAGGAGATGTCGGCCGGCTGCTCCCGGACGTCGTCGAACACCTCCGCCGACCCCTGGCTGGTCAGCGGGTAGCGCGGTGCGACGACGAGGAACCCGGCCCGGGCCCACTCGGTCAGCAGCTCCTCGTACGCCTCGGGTTGCGAGCCGAGGCCGTGGGTGAAGACGACGACCGGGAGGTCATCGCCCTCCGGCGGGTAGGCGATGGTGGTCGGCAGGTCGCGGCCCGGGGCGGCGTCCTTCCCGGGTGTCGCCGGGGTCGGATCGGTGGTCCGGGACCCGTCGCGGAGGTCGAGCGTGCGGACGGTCAGCGCACCGTCCTCTGCCGGGGACGCCGGCTCGGCCGTCGTCCCGCCGCCGCAGCCGCTGAGCAGCACTGCCGCGACCAGGACGAGGGAACGGCGCACCGCCCCAGGGTGCCCGACGGCGGGCGCTCGGCCCTGCCCGGCGCGCTCGACGGCGCCTCAGGAACCTGTTCCGGCGATGCTTGTGCTCTGCCCACTCTGGTGGGCAGAGCACAAGCGTCCGGGGAGTAGGTCGCTCCGGGCTCAGCCGGTCCAGTCGAGCAGCCGGTCGGCCGGCCAGGTGTTGACCACGCGGTCGGGGTCGACGCCGCACTCGACCGCCCGCTCGCAGCCGTTGCCCTGCCAGTCGAGCTGGCCGGGCGCGTGCGCGTCGGTGTCGATCGCGAAGTCGCAGCCGGCCTCGACGGCCTGCCGCAGCAGCCGCTTCGGGGGGTCGAGCCGCTCGGGGCGGGAGTTGATCTCCACCGCCGTGCCGAACTCGACGCACGCGGCGAACACCGCGTCGGCGTCGAACTGCGACTCCGGCCGCGGCTTCTGCGTGCCGTCGCGCTGCCGGCGGCCGATGACCAGCCGGCCGGTGCAGTGCCCGAGGACGTCGGTGTGCGGGTTGGCGATGGCCGTCAGCATCCGCGCCGTCATGCTCTTCGCGTCGGCGCGCAGGTCGGAGTGCACGCTCGCGACGACGACGTCGAGCCGGCCGAGCAGCTCGTCGGTCTGGTCGAGGCTGCCGTCGGCGTTGATGTCGCACTCGATGCCGGTGAGGATCCGGAAGGGGGCCAGCTCCTCGTTGAGGGCCGCCACCTCGTCCAGCTGCCGCTCCAGGCGAGCCGCCGTCAGCCCGTTGGCCACCGTGAGACGGGGGGAGTGGTCGGTCAGCGCCATGTACTCGTGGCCCAGCGCCAGGGCCGCCTCGGCCATCTCGCGGATCGGGCTGCCGCCGTCGGACCAGTCGGAGTGCACGTGCAGGTCCCCGCGCAGCGCGGCCCGGAACTCGGCGACGTCGTCGGCCAGCGGGACCAGCTCGGCGAGGTCCTCCTCGAGCTTGGTCAGGTAGTCGGGCACCTCACCCTTGTGCGCCTGGACGACCACGGCCGCCGTCTTCGGGCCGACGCCCTTGAGGTCCTTGAGCGTGTTGGTGGCGATCTTCAGGTCGAGCGCGGCGGCGTCGAGACCGTCGATCACCGTGGCGGCCGTGCGGAACGCCTGCACCCGGTAGCTGGGCTCGCGGGCGCGCTCCAGGAGGAAGGCGATCCTCCGGAGCGCGGCCGCGGGCGGGAGCGGACCGCTCAGCTGGAAACCCTCTTGGCCTGCTTCTTCGCGGCCTTCTTCGCCCGCTTCTGCGCCTTGGCGGCGCGCTTCTGGGCCTTCGCGAAGCTCTTCTCGGTGGAGTCGGCGGCGCGGTGGGCGGCCCGGCGGGCCCGGTACCCCACCGACGGCTTGCCCTCGGTGTCGACGGCGGCCAGCAGCAGCCCACCGAGCAGGCCGGCGTTCTTCAGGAAGTTCGAGATCTGACCGAAGCGCTCGGTCGGGTCCGTGTGCTCCCAGAAGCGGTGCCCGGCGAGCGTGGTGGGCACGATCGACGCCGACAGGGCGAGCGCGGTCAGCCGCGGGAGGCGGCCGAGCCCGAACAGCGTGCCGGCGACCACCTTGAGGGCGGCGTCGGCCTTCACCCACTGCTCGACGTCCCTGGGCACGTGCACCGGCAACTGCTTGTCGGCCGTCTCCGCGAGCTTCTCGACGACCGGGCGGGCGCCGGGGACGCGGTCCTGCGGCTTGCGCAGGGTGCTGATGCCGCCGTAGATGAACGGGGCGGCGAGCAGTGGCCGGGCGATCCGGCGGACCAACATGGGGACCTCTTTCCATCGCTGTTACCTGGAAAGGACCGTAGCGATCCGCACGGCCCCCCGCTGCCCGAAGATCGCGCGGGAGGATGGGTCACGCTGCGCTGGAACCTGCCGGCCGCCGGCCCCCCGGCGGCCCTCAGTACGCGCCGTCCCCCCGGATGACCGCCCCGAACGTGCGCCACAGGATGAGCAGGTCCAGCAGGAGCGACCAGTTCTCGACGTAGTGGACGTCGACCCGGACCGACTCCTCCCACGACAGCGCCGACCGCCCGCTGACCTGCCACAGACCGGTCAGGCCGGGCTTCACGACGAAGCGCCGCCGCATGTCCAGCCCGTACCGCTCGACCTCCGTCGGCAGCGGCGGGCGGGGGCCGACCAGCGACATGTGCCCGGCCAGGACGTTGAGCAACTGCGGCAGCTCGTCGAGGGAGTAGCGCCGCAGCAGGCGGCCGATGCGGGTGACCCGCGGGTCCTGGCGCATCTTGAACAGCACGCCGTTGCCGTCACTGTGCGGCACCAGCTGGGCCAGCCGGCGCTCGGCGTCGACCTCCATCGTGCGGAACTTCAGCATCGGGAAGATGCGCCCGTCGCGCCCCACCCGCTGCTGCCGGAAGAGGACCGGCCCGCGGCTGCCGACCTTCACGGCGAGCGCCACGGTGAGCAGGACCGGGAGCAGCAGGAACACAATCAGTGCGGCGCCGGCGCGGTCGAACGTCGCCTTGACCACCCGGCGCGGACCGTGCAGCTCCGGGCGTTCCATGTGCAGCAGGGGCAGGCCGCACACCGGCCGGATGCGCACCCGCGGCCCGGCGATCTCGGTGACGGTCGGAGCGAGCAGCAGCTCGGCCCGGGTCTTCTCCAGGTCCCAGCCGAGCCGGCGCAGCGCGGCGCCGTCGAGCTCGGCCGAGGGGAGCACGGCCACGGTGTCGACGTCGTACCGGCGCACGACGTCGACGACGTCCCCCGGCCCGCCGAGCACCGGTAGCCCGGAGAACACCATCCCGGCGCCGCTGCCCGCGGGCAGGCAGCAGCCGATGACCTGGTAGCCGAGACCGGCCTGCCGCCGGAGCTGCTCGTGCAGGCCCGCGACCCCGAGTGCGTGCCCGACCAGCAGGGTCGTCTGGGGGTGCCGGCCCTGCGCGCGGGCCCGGCGCAGGAGGCGGCGCTGCGCGTACCGGTGCCCGAGCGTGAGTGCTGTGCCCAGGGGCAGGGTCAGCGCCACGAAGCCGCGGGGGACGTCGACCTGGCCGGCCCACGCGAACAGGGCCGCGCCGCCGAGCACGAGCACGGCGCCCACGAAGACGCGACGGAACTCCTCGGTGCCTTCCCAGAGCACGTTGCGGTCGTAGCCGCGCGCCACGA
Source organism: Blastococcus jejuensis (assembly GCF_039534705.1). Lineage (NCBI taxonomy): Bacteria > Bacillati > Actinomycetota > Actinomycetes > Geodermatophilales > Geodermatophilaceae > Blastococcus > Blastococcus jejuensis. The sequence continues at coordinate 17,145 of NZ_BAAAVV010000013.1, read as the reverse complement.
ACAGGGCGGCGACCCAGACGACGGGCAGTGCGAGGGCGACGGCAGGGGCGACCCCGGACGTCGTCGCCCAGCCCACGGCGACCGCGACCAGCGCGGTGCCGGCGTCGGCGGCCACGAGACGGCGCACGTAGGCGGCACGCCAGGCGCGGCGGGCGGCGACGGTCTGCGGCTGGGGGAGCTCCCCGGGCAGTGCCGCCGGCGCGAGCACGACTCTGGCCGGGGACACCTTCCCCGGGGGCTCGTAGGTGGCGCGACTCATCTGGAAGTCCTTGGCGTGCGGTCGGGCGGACGCCCGGAGGGGCGCGAGGCGGTGAGGTCGCGGACGGTGGGGTCGCAGCCCGGGAGGGCGCGGAGCCGTCGTGATCAGGCAGGCAGGCCGGGCGAGGGTTCCTCGCGGTGGCTGCCGACGGGACGCGACGCGTCAGTCGGGGCGATCGCCCGGCTCGCCGACACCGCGGACGACGGACCCGGCCGGGCCGCCGGCGAAGCCGACCGTGGCCCGCGCGAGGGACGCCGGGAGGCCGGCAGCGAGCACGGCGCTGAGCAGGTCCTGGCGATCGGTGTGCCCGGAACCGCAGGTCGACGGGCCGGCGGAGGCGAGCGCCGTCGTGCTGCCCGGAACGGGTGGGGCCGGTGGCGCCGGCAGGCTGGTCGGCGCGAGCGGCGGGGCGGGCGGGATCGGCGCGCCGCCGTGCGACGGGGACGTTTTCGGTCCCTGGCCGGCCGCGGCCTCGTCCGTCGCGTCGGCCGGGCGCTGGGTGGTGGTCGCGTGGGATGCCACGGCTGTGGGGCTGGGCAGGGGGGCGATGACGCAGTCGGCCAGGACGTCCGGCACGGTCGGCACGGCCGGCGCCGGGACGTCGGCGACCGCCGCGGTCTCGGCGGCCGCGGCCGGGTCGACCGGGGGTGTCTCGACCAGCGGGGCCTCGACCGCCGGAGCGGCCTCGACGGGCGGTGCGTCGACCACGGGTGCGGCCTCGGCTGCGGCTGCGTCGGCCGCGGGTGGGGTGTCGACGACGGCCGGCGCCTCGACCACGGGCGGCGGCTCGGCGACGGGTGGCGCCTCGACGACGGCCGGCGGCTCGGTCACGGGCGCCGGGTCGGCCGGCGGCTGCTCGACGAGCGGGGGCACCGCCACCGGGGGCGGGTCCACGACCGGTGGCGGGTCGACGACCGGTGGTCCGCCGGGTGGCTGCTCGACGACCGCGGGCAGGTCGACCGGCGGCGTGCCGGATGCGTCGACCGCCCGATCCACCGCTGGCCCGGCGCCTCCGAGGTGCTCCGCGGACCCGCCGCCCGACGGTGGCGGGACGAGATCGAGCAGGACCTGCGCCGCGGCCGGGGCGGGCTGGCCGCCCGGGTCCGCATGGGCGCGGTCGGCGGTGGCGGCGAGCAGGACCCACAACCCGAGGACGGCGGCGGCGAGCACGAGGAGCCGGGTCAGGCGGGACCGGTCGGCGCGCCCGGCCGCCACGGACGGCGAATCCCCCGCCACCCGCTCAGTGACCGTGCACACGACCATGGGCTGACCGCTCCTGAGATCACCTGCTTGCCGGGACTCAACGACCGACAGCCCTGATCGACAACTCTTCCTGTCCCGACGGGCGCTGGGCGGACGTCCCACACGGCCCGGCCTGACGCTCGGTATCCGGTTGACTCGGATTCGTACCGACGGCGGGGTCAGGACGTCCGGCAGCAGTAGACGGTGAGAACGGCCCGTTTCCGGAAGACGAACTCGGTGGACTCCTCGCCCATCTCGCCGTCGAAGGCGACCACCTCGGGGCCCGACCGGCTCTCCACCCGGACCTCCTCGGCGGTGAAGTGCCCGTAGCTGCGCGCGTGCTCGCTGACGCCCAGCAGGGTGGCCAGCACCGCGCGGGTGCGGCCGAAGCGGAGATCGGCGCGCAGGTACTGGACGTCGAGCAGGCCGTCCTCCAGCCGCGGCCGCCAGGCCGGGGAGAGCCCGCGGGGCGTGTACAGGCAGTTGCCGACGAAGACGATCCAGACGGTCAGCGGCCGCCCGTTGATGACGAGCCGGACCGGGGCCTGCGCGCGCAGCACCTGGGCGGCGGCGACCGTCATCGCCATCCACTTGCCCATGCGGTCGGTCAGCTCGTCGCGGCGCCGGACCATGTCGGGGTAGGCGCCGATGCTGGCCGTGTTGAGGAACGGCGTCCCGTTGACGTCGGCGACGTCCACCCGTACGGCCGAGCCGCCCAGCACGGCGTCGACGGCGTCCTGCGCGGACTCGAGGCCGACGTCGCGGGCGAAGTGGTTGAGCGTCCCGGCGGGGATGACCGCCAGCGGCAGGCCGTGCTCGAGGGCGACCGCGGCCGCGGCGGCGACGCTGCCGTCGCCCCCGGCCACCCCGAGCGCCTTGGCGCGGCCCGACCGGGCGGCCTCGTCGAGCAGTTCGCCGGGCCCGGCGTCGTCGCTCATCTCCAGGACCTCGGCGCGGGGCAGCAGTCGCCGGATGTCGGCGGCCGGGTCGTAGTCGTCGGTGCCCGACCGCGGGTTCACCGCCACCACCAGGCCCGCGCCGTCGGGCAGGGCCGGCGCCTCGTACGCCGTCCGTACCCGGGCCGCCTCCTTGGGCCGGATCCGCCACCAGTGCTGGGTGGCGGCGGCGACCACGCCGCCGACGGCGAGCCCGGCCACGACGTCACCGGGGTAGTGCACGCCCACGTGCACCCGGGAGTAGCCGACCCCCAGCGCGACCGGGGCGAGGGCGGCGCCGGCGAGCGGGGACTCCATCGCCACGCCGGTGACGAAGGCCGCGGCCGACGACGCGTGCCCGCTGGGGAAGGACGGCGTCACGTGGGTGCGGCGCAGCAGCCGATCGGGGTGCCGGTCGCCGAGGTCGGGCCGGACTCGGTTGAAGAACCGCTTGAGGACGACGTTGACCAGGGCGCTGGAGAACGCCATCGAGCCGAGCCCCCGGACGGCGCCGCGGCGCAGGTGCCCCTTCCTCAGGCCGAGCAGGACGCCGACGACCATCCAGAGCTTGCCGTGGTCGGCCCAACGGGAGAGGCGGCGCAGCCACCGGTCGGCCGGTGACGCGGGGAGGCCGCCGACGAGCGCGTGCAGGCGCGCGTCCCAGTGGCGAGGTGAAGGCACCCCCGGACGCTAGTGCAGCGGGGGAGATGGTGATCAGGCGCGCTTGCGGGCGCGGTACGCGGCGACGGTCGAGCGGCTGGCGCAGGTGTTGGAGCAGTACCGCCGGCTGGCGTTGCGCGAGGTGTCGACGTAGACGTCGTCGCAGCCCTCGGCCGAGCAGATGCCCAGCCGCTGCCACCCGTGCTGGACGACGACCTGCGCGAGGCCCATCGCGACCGTCGTCGTCAGCTGCTCGAGCACCGGGGCGTCGGGGCGGGCGTAGTGCAGGTGCAGTTCGCCGTCGTGGTCGGTGGCGTAGGGACGCGGCCGGGCCAGGGCCAGCAGCTCGTTGAGCCGGTTCAGGACGTCGGGCTGCGACTCGGCGACGGCGACGGCGCGGACCAGCTCGGCGGTCTCGGCGGCCTGCCCGGTCTCGGCGTCGGTGAGGGCGAACGACGTGCCCGGCGTGAACCAGTCGTCGTGGGACCCGAGGAAGGCGTTCGCCCACTGCGGGTCGTCGCGGTCGGCGTTGGCCAGATCGATGGCCAGCTCGACCGCGCTCGACCCGTAGGTGTCGTAATTCATATGACTCCCTACTTCTCCCCGGCTAACCTTGGGGCTAGCGTAGGGGGTCAACGGGGTTTGACCACCTACGAGTCCCCCGTCCTAGTGGAAAACGAGTTCTCCCGTGCGTGCGTACCTCACCGTCTGGCGGCTTCCGTCGGCTCCGGTGCTCCTGGTTGCCGGCTTCGCCGGCCGCCTTCCCTCGGCCATGGTGCCCCTGGCGCTGCTCCTCATGGTGCAGCAGCAGACCGGTTCCTACGCGGTGGCCGGGCTGGCCGCCGCGACCCTCGGCATCGCGATGGCCGTGATGGCGCCGGTGCTCGGCCGGCTCGCCGACCGTCGTGGGCCGCGCCGCGTCCTGTTCGCCGAGGCGGCCCTCTACCCGGTGATGCTGGCCGCGCTCGTCGCCGTCGTCCTGGGCGGTGCGCCGACGGCCGCCGTCATCGCCGCCTCCGCCGCGGCCGGGGCGACGACCCCGCTGGTCTCGGGCACCGTCCGGGCGCTGTGGTCGCGCGTGGACCCCGCCGTCCGGCCCACCGCGTACGCGCTCGACGCGACGGCCACGGAGCTGGTGTTCGTGGCCGGACCGACGACGGTCGCGGCGCTCACCGTCCTGGCCTCCCCGGCGGTCGCTGTCGCGGTGGCCGGGGTGCTGGCCGTCGCCGGCGCCCTGGGCCTGGCCACCTCGGGCGCGATGCGGGCGTGGGTGCCGGTCGCCGGGCCGCGCACCGGCCTGCTCTCCACGGTCACCGCGCCCGGCATGCCGCGGGTGCTGCTCAGCGGGTCCGCGCTGATGCTCGGCTTCGGCGGGCTCGAGGTGGCCATCCCGGCCTTCGCCGACGCTGCCGGGACGCCGGGGATCAGCGGCGTCCTGCTGGCGGTGTGGGCGCTGGGTTCGGTCGCCGGTGGGCTCTGGTTCGGCGCCCGCGTGGTGAGCGCCACGCTGCCGCGGCAGTACCGCTGGGGCCTGCTCGGCGTGACGATCGGGCTCGCGCCGCTGGCCATGGTCGAGAGCCCGTGGGCGCTGGGCGCGCTGCTGTTCCTGGGCGGGACGGCGATCGCGCCGACGCTCACGGTGCAGAGCTCGCTGGTCGGCTCGATCGCGCCGGCGCACGCCACCACCGAGGCGTTCACCTGGCTGTCGACGATCGCGTTCGGCGCCTCGGCGATCGGCGCGGCCGTGGGCGGGGCGCTCATCGAGGGGCCGTCGGGCGTCAGCGGCAGCCTGATGCTGGCCGCCGGCGGTGCCGCGCTCGCGGTCGCTCTCACCCTGGTGCCCGGCCGCCGTCCCGCCGTCGTCCGGTCCCGGCGGGAGCCGGTCGCGGCCTGACGCGCGCGGCGCGAGAGCCGCCGTGCATCCGCGAGAGCCGCACTGCAGCGTGGCTCTCGCGGATGCAGGGCGGCCCCGGTGGAGGGGGAGCCCGTCTCGGGGGGCCCTCCGGCCGCTGGTAGTCTCTCTCCTCGGTGGTTACGAGGTGACTCGAGCCCCGGGAGGCTTCGCCTAGTCCGGTCTATGGCGCCGCACTGCTAATGCGGTTTGGGTTAATCCCCATCCCGGGTTCAAATCCCGGAGCCTCCGCGCACGACAACTGAACAACAGGCACCCGTAGCTCAACGGATAGAGCATCTGACTACGGATCAGAAGGTTAGGGGTTCGAATCCCTTCGGGTGCACGTCTGGTTGAGACACCGATCTGCCGCGCAGTCCCGACGGGGGCCGCGCGGCAGATTCGTCTCCGGGCTACAGATCGCCGTGGACGACGACCACGGGGCAGGGCGCGTGCGCGACGACGTGCTGGCTCACCGAGCCCAGCAGCAGTCCCGCGAAACCGCCGTGGCCGCGGGACCCCACGACCAGCAGGTCCGCGCCGTCGGCGGCCTCGATCAGCCGCCAGGCGGGGTGCCCGGGCAGGGCCTCCCACCGCACCTGGTGCGCCGCGACGTCGCCCAGGGCGTCCTTCACGGTCTGCGCCAGGAAGGTCTCGCACTCGTCGGCGTAGTCGGGCTTCTGCACGACCGGCGCCCACGAGTAGGCGGTCGGCAGCTCCCAGGTCATGATCGCGTGGATCTCGGCCCCGGTGAGGTGGGCCTGCTTCGCCGCCCAGCGCAGCGCGGCGGCCGACGACGGGGAGCCGTCGACCCCGACGACGATCCGCCCGGTTCGTGGTCCGGCTCCTCCGTCGCTGGTCATCTCAGCCCTTCGAGACGGCGATCTTGGTGGGCTCCGCCGCCGTCTGCTCGGCGACGGGGATGCGGATCTCGAGCATCCCGTCCTTGTACGAGGCGGTGATGTCGGCCTCCGTCGCGCCCTCCGGCATCGGGAGCGTCCGGGTGAAGCTGCCGTAGCGGAGTTCGTGCCGGGTGTAGCCCTGGTCCTCGGTCTTCTCCTCGACCCGGCGCTGCGCGTTGATCCGCAGCATCCCGTCGGCCGCCGTGATCTCGACGTCCTGCTCCGGGTCGATGCCGGGCAGTTCGGCCCGGATCACCTGGGTGTCGCCCTCGCGGTACTCGTCCACCCGGATGAGCTCCTCGCCGGGAACCTCCCAGGCCATGCCGGGCATCCGCCGTGCCGGCAGGGCCCGCATCCATTCCTCGAACATGCGGTCCAGCCGCGCGAAGGGGGTGGGCATGTCACTGCGGCGGCGCTGCACGCTGCTCATGGGGTCTCCTCGTTCTCGTTCCCCGTGCACCTCGACCGTGCCCGGGGAACGCCGCCGTGTCAGCGGGTCGTTGGTCACCCGCGGGAGGGCAGGACGGTGTGGCTCAGACCCCCGCGACGACGGTGATCGCGTCAGGCAGGCGCCTCGCGGATCAGGCCGGCAGCACGGTGGCGAGCAGCTGCCGGGCGGTCGCGGTGAAGCGGGTGACGTCGCCGTCCAGGCGGGCGATGAGCATGGCTCCCTCGAGACCGCCGAGCACCAGCGAGGCGATGTCCTCGGCGGTGCCGGGGCAGCGCAGGCTGCCGTCGGCGCAGCCCTCCTCGAGCACCCGGCGCAGCCAGGTGGTGTTGGCCGAGAAGAACGCGCTCACGGCCTCCTGGAGCGGGTCGGGCAGGGTGCGGTGCTCGGCGGCGAGCATGCCGCACAGGCACATCCGGTCGGCGCTGAGCACGTCGGTGTAGAGGTCGACGTAGCCGCGCAGCTTGGTCGCGGCGTCGGGGGCGGTCGCGTCGAGCTCGTCGAGCGCAGCGGCGAACCGGCTCGCGTACCGCTCGATCAGCGCCTGGCCGAGCTCGGCCTTGCCCTTGAAGTGGTAGTGCAGGGCGGCCCGCGTGATGTCGAGCTCGCCGGCGACGTCGGCGTAGCTGAAACCGTTGTATCCGCGCACCTGCAGCATGCGTTCGGCCACGTCGAGTATCCGACTCGTCGTCCCGGTGCCGTTCGCCTCGCCTCGCCGCGACATCGGAGCCCTCCGCCTCTTGACCCCTGACTTACGTGCAAGTAAGCCTACGCCTGCGGCCGCACCTCAACGGGGGAAATCCAACCGTTGTCGAGGAGGCAGGGATGCCCGCACAGAACACCGAACACCGGAGCTACAGCGAGCCCGACGAGGTCCGGGAGTTCCCGCACGGCAAGGTCGAGATCCTCAAGGTCGGCGGGGCCGACATCGGGCGGCTGACCCTCGAACCGGGCTGGAAGTGGTCGACCGACGTGAAGCCGATCGCCGGCACCGACCTGTGCGAGGCGCCGCACATGCAGTACCAGGTCAGCGGCCGGATCCACGTCGTCATGGCCGACGGCACCGAGTTCGAGGCCGGCCCCGGCGACGTTGTCTCACTGCCCCAGGGGCACGACGCCTGGGTGGTCGGGGACGAGCCGGTCGTCGTCGTGGACTGGTACGGCGCCACCGACTACGCGCGCTGAGGACGACACCCCCTGAGGAGACGCCGGCACCCGGCGCGCTCCACCCACGAGAACGAGAACGACACCGGCCGGGCGCCGGACGGGCCCCCGGCCTGACGGAAGGCACGCACATGGCCCGCAAGATGATCGACTGCCGCACGATGCCGAGCGAGATCAACTGCACCCTCACCATCGCCGGTGAGGAGGCCGAGGTCCTGGACGCGGCGGTCATGCACGCCGTGGCCAAGCACGGTCACGAGGAGACCGCGGAGCTGCGGGAGCAGATCCGGGGCGGACTGGTGGACGCCGAACCCGCCCTGGCCTGATCCCCCCGCACGAGATCTGCACACTGGCCCGCTTCGGAGCGCTGACGGGGGCGAGTGTGCAGATCTCGCCGTGTTCGGGAGCTCGCCGGGCCGGTGATTCCGCGCGCGGGGAGGCTGTGGGGGCGGGGGGCCGGTCCTGACGGTCTGGCCGCGTTGGTCGGTCCATCCAGCAGTGGATGGCCACTCTTAGCCGGCTCCCCCGCCCGCGAACCACTGTGACCCAGAGCACAGTCCGCCGTCAACCCGACACCGGAGTGTCGCGGCCGATCGGGCTCAGCCGACCCGGCGCAGGACGTCGGGGCTGAGCTGGTCGACGGCGGTGTGGCCGGTCAGCCCGAGCGTGAGGTCGAACTCGCCGAGCACGTCGGACACGACCTGCCGAACGCCGTCCTCCCCGCCCAGCGCCAGACCCCAGGCGAACGGCCGGCCCAGCAGCACCGCCGTCGCCCCGAGGGCCACGGCCGTGAACACGTCGGCGCCGGTGCGCACGCCGCTGTCCAGCAGGACCGGCGCCCGCCCGGCGACGGCGCCGACGATCTCGGGCAGCGCGTCGAGGGAGGCGATGGAGCGGTCCACCTGCCGCCCGCCGTGCGTGGAGACGACGACGCCGTCGACGCCGCAGTCCAGGGCGCGGCGGGCGTCGTCGGGGTGCAGCACGCCCTTGAGCAGGATCGGCAGCCGCGTGCGCGCCCGCAGCCAGGCCAGGTCGTCCCAGGTGATCGAGGGGCGCGAGTAGATGGACAGGAACGTCTCGACGGCGGCGCGGGGCAGCGGCGAGCGCAGGTTGTCGCGGAACGAGCCCGGCCAGGCGCGGGTCATCCCGACCAGCGCCCGGACGGCGGCCGGCGTGGGCCGGGGCTGCGGTTCGGCGGGCGCCGGGGCGGCCGCCCGCTCCTCCACCAGGCGCCGGAACACCGGGTCGGACGTGTACTGGGCGATCCCCTTGCCCAGGGCGAAGGGCAGGTGGCCCTGGTCCAGGTCGCGGGGGCGCCAGCCGAGCATGGTGGTGTCGAGGGTGACCACGAGCGCGTCGCACCCGGCCGCCTCCGCCCGGCCGACCAGGCTCTCGACCAGCTCGTCCGACGTCGACCAGTAGAGCTGGAACCAGCGGGGCGCGTCGCCCATCGCCGCGGCGCAGTCCTCCATCGCGACCGACGCCTGGTTGGAGAACACCATCGGCACACCCAGGGATGCCGCCGCCCGCGCCACGGCCAGGTCGGCCTCGCCGTGCACGAGCTCGAGCGCCCCGACCGGCCCCAGCAGCAGCGGCGCCGGCAGCCGGCGGCCGAACAGCTCGATCGAGGTGTCGCGGACGCTCACGTCGCGTAGCACCCGCGGGACCACCGCCCACCGGTCGAACGCCGCGCGGTTGGCCCGCTGGGTGTGCTCGTCGCCGGCCCCGCCGGCGACGTAGGAGTACGCCCGCGCGCCGAGGGCCCGCTTGGCCTTCGCCTGCAGCTCCCGCGCCGCGACCGGTACCCGCGGCAGGTGCCCGAAGACCCCCGCCCGGTAGACCTCGTTCTGCCGCCGCCGCCCCGCTCCCGCTTCGTCCACGGGCTGCACGCTAGTGATCACGGGGCCGGCCCCGCCCGGCGAGATCGGCGATGTGGCCGGGACGGGGCCCGGGAGACGGCGAGATCGGCGATCTCGCCGGGAAAGTTTCCGACACGCCGCGCGACACGCCCGCCAATCCCAGTAGCGGGGCGACAACGAAGCGTCACGCAAGCAATCATGTGGGCACGTACAGCACAGCAGGGGGAACGTTCCATCAGCATCACCCAGGGGGCCGCCGCGAGGCGTGCCACGACGGCGAGCGCCACGCCGTCCACCATGACCGCCGCCGCGCTCAGCGGTCTCTTCCTTCTTCTCATGGGCGCCGGGCTCGCCACGGCCGCCCCGGCCCACGCCGTCGACGACCCGACGCGTCCCGACGCGCGGGTCACCCACGGCCCCAGCTGCCGCCCCGGCGGGCTCGTGGTCGAGGTGAAGGCCGGGACGGCGCCCTACTTCGTCCGGCTGGCCACCACCCGGCAGCCCTCCGGCGAGGACCAGGCCTCCGTGGCCCCCGGTACGACGGTGACCCTGCGCACCGACGACGTCGCCTGGGGCGAGACGATCGACGGGCGGCTGGAGTTCACCGCCCGCGACGGCTCCGGGGTCACCTACGTCGACGAGCTGGAGAACTACAGCTTCACCCGGCCCACCCGCGAGGACTGCGACGCCGCGCACGCCCCGACGCAGCCGCACCCCTCGCCGTCGCCCGCCCCGTCGCCGTCCCCCTCGGCCGGGTCGGAGCAGCCGGGCGGCGGGTCGGCGCCCTCGTCAGCGCCGTCGTCGGGGTCGTCCCGCACACCCGCCGAGCCGACCCCCGAGCCCACCGGCCGGCCGCAGGATGCCGACCCCGGTGCGGCAGCGGCCGGCCCGCCGAGCTCGGGCAGCGTGTCGGCCAGCTCCGTCGCCCCGGGTGACACCGTGACCGTCCAGGGCACCGGGTTCCTGCCCGGCGAGCGGGTCGTCGTCCAGCTCCGCGGCGGCGCCGTCCTGGCGTCGGCGACCGCCCGGGCCGACGGGTCGGTCAGCACCGAGATCCGCATCCCCGAGCGCACCGAGTCCGGGCCCGCCACCGTCGACCTGGTCGGCGACGACTCGGCGGTCGTCGCCGACGTCGCGCTGCAGGTCGCCGGCCTCCAGACCCCGACGGAGGCCGACGACGCCGGCACGCTGGTGCCGCTGGTCGCGGCCGCGGGCGCCCTCGTCGCGACCGTCGCCGGGTTCGTCCGGGTCGTCGGCCGCCGCCCCCGCCGCGGCTGATCCCTCCCCGGGCTCCAGCGGCCGAGGTCAGCGGCGGCCGGCGAGGGCGCTGAAGAGCACGGACTGCAGGTCGCTCGGGTCGACGGCGGAGTACGCGCCGCCCTCGGTCGCCTCGGCGATCTGCTCGAGGGCCGCGAGGTCGGCATCCTCGCCCAGCGCGATGCCGTACACCCCGACGGGACGGTCCGGGTCCGCCTCGGCCCGGAGGCTGGTGAGCAGCTGCTCGAGCGAGATGCCCTGGTCGTCGTCCTCGTTCGTGCCGTCGGTGATGAGCACGACGCTGTTGACGTAGTCGGGGTCGTAGCTGTCCCGCGCGGCGCGCACGGCGGCGAGGGCGGAGTCGTACAGCCCGGTGCCCCCCGGGCTGAGCCGGTCGGGGACGGTGTCCAGCGCGCTGGAGAGCACCTGGCGCTGCGGCACGCCGTCCGCGTCGGCGGCCAGGGGGCGCAGCGGTACGAGCTCGGTCCAGTCCTGGTCGCCCTGGAGCTGGTAGGCGAAGACCCACAGACCCACTGCCGCCGACTCCGGCAGCAGGGCCAGCGCGCTCTTGGCGGCGTCCCGGGCCAGGGTGGCGCGCGTGCCCTCGCCGACCGGCGCCCGCATCGATGTCGAGACGTCCAGGACGGCGAGCAGCCGGGACGGTGTGGCGAGGCTGGCCAGGCGGGACAGCAGCTGCTGCACAGCCGTCGCGTCCAGGGCGAGCTCTTCGGGCGCCTCCTCACGGATGCCGGCGAGGTCACCGGTCGGGGGTGCGCCGTCGGCGCCGCGGAAGCCGAGGTCCTGGGCGGCTCGCTGGGCCTCGCCGGAGGTCAGGACGCCGGCGACGGCGTCCACCGCCGCCCGCATGGCCCGGTCCTCGGCGCCGACCCGGAGCACCGGGTAGTCGAGCACCGGCGAGCCGTCGGCGGGGTACATCGCGACGAGCGCGGTCGTGCCGGCCTCCCGGTTGGTGGCCAGTACCTCCTGCTCGCTCAGCGCGCCGAGGGGTGCGTCGGCGCCGCCCTCCACGGCGGCCGCGATCGCCTCCGCGGGGGCGGGCACGGTGCCGCGGGCCGCGGCCAGCGCCACCTGGACGACGCGGTTGTCGGCCTCCTCCCCACCGCCCAGGGACGTGTGGACGGCGGCCATGGCCATCAGCGCCTCCACGGTCGCGTTGAGGTCGGGCACCGCCAGCGGCCGCTGCGCGTCGAGGACCTCACCCCAGGTGGGTGGGTCCTCGACCCAGCCGAGGTCGTCGGCGGCTGTCTGGTTGGTCGCCAGCACGACGGGGGAGGAGGTCATCGACCCGGCCGAGTCGAGCTGCACGCCCCCGGCGCGGGTGCCCCACAGCGTCGAGTCCGGCACCCAGATCTCCGGCACCGCGGAGTCCTCCAGGGCGCGCAGGTTGGCGACGGTCTCCAGCGGCGCCTGCGTGCTGACCGCGGCCACGGCGCAGGCGTCCTCGTCGATCGCCACGGGCTCGGCGAGCAGGTCCTTGACCAGGCCGCCCAGCTCGGGGGCGACGACGACGCGGACGTCGCGGGGGGCGGCGCAGGGCCCGTCGTCCCCGGACGACGAGGCGAGACCCCACCAGGTCAGGCCGCCGGCGAGCAGCAGGACGACGACGCCCGCGGCGATCAGCACGGGGGAGACGGACCGGGTGGGTGCGGAGGGATCGGCGTGGCGGCCCATGCTCGCTCTCTGACATCGACTGCGGGGAGGCGCGGCCCCCCCGAGTCCGCGCCCACAGAGTAGATGCCGCTACTGCAGGTAGTTCTCCACCTGGGGCTCCGGGCGCGCAGCGGCCTCGTCGGGGTCGTCGCCGTACTGGCGCTTGGCCCGGCGCTGCCGCAGCAGGTCCCAGCACTGGTCGAGGTGGGCCTCGAGCTCGGTCATGCGGGCGCGCTGCTCGTCGGTGTGCTCACTGCCCTCCCGGAGCTGGTGCTCCTCGTCGACGAGCGCGTGGATCCGGCTGAGGATGTCCTTCTCGTCCATGGCCCGATCCTGCCCCCTCAGACGACCTCCGGCATCCAGCCCTCGACGAAGGCCGCCAGCCGCCGCGTGATCGCGCCGCCGGCCCGGCCGACGGACAGCAGCGCGGCCCGCTCCAGCGGCACCCGGACCTCGCGCCGCCCGGTCTGCCGCGTCGCGACGGCGTGCCCGCCGGCCACCAGCGCCGGCCACGGCCGGTCGAGGTGGGCCAACACCCGGGCGAGGGCCGCGGCGGTCGGCCCGGCATTGGCCTCGACCATCGCGGTCACGAACGCGGGGTCGCTGGCGATCACGCGGGTGCCGCTGGCGAAGCTGCCGGCCGCCAGCCCCAGCGCCAGCGGGCCGGCGTCGGCGGCGGCTTCGGCGAGGGCCGCGGCGAGCAGGTGCGGCACGTGGCTGATCGCCGCGACGGCGTCGTCGTGCTCGGCCGCGGTCACCGGCACGACCTCGGCCCCGACGGCCAGCGCCACCTCGGCCACCCGCAGCCAGCGGGCCAGCTCGGTGTCCTCCTCCAGGCAGACCGCCCACCGCGCGCCGGTGAACAGGGCCGGGTCGACGGCGGCGTGGCCGGACCGTTCCGTCCCGCACATCGGGTGCCCGCCGACGACGCGGGTGCCCCACCGCTCGCCGAGGGCGCGCAGCACCGGGCCCTTCACCGAGCCGAGGTCGGTGATGGTGGCGTCGGGGGTGACGGTGAGCCCGTCGAGCGCGGTGGTCATCGCCGGCAGGGGCACGGCCAGGACGACGACGCCGTCCAGGTCCTGCGCGATCCGCACGCCGCGCGCGGCGGCAGCGTCCCGGGCCGCGGCGTCGACGTCCCACCCGGTCACCGGTCGCCCGGCGGCGGCGAGGGCGGCGGCCAGGGAGCCGCCGAGCTGCCCCAGGCCGACCACCGACACCGGCGGTGCGGGCATGGTCGGGACGGGGAAGGCGGTCACAGCTCGCTCCAGTCCCGCCCCGTGCGGAAGACGCGGGCCAGGGCCGTGGCGACCAGCCGGCCGTCCTGCGCCCGCGCCTCGATCCGGTAGACGGCGGTGCGGTTGCTGCGGTGCACCTCCACGCCCTCGGCCTCCAGCCGGTCGCCGGGCCGGCCGGCGTCGAGGAACTCGGTGTGCACGTCCTGGGCGACGGCGACCGTGCCGTGGCTGTTGCTCACCGCGGCGTGGACGACGTCGAGCAGCGCCATGGTCGCGCCGCCGTGGGCGGTGCCCACGGCGTTGAGGTGGGTGGGCGCGACGTGCATCGACGCGCGGGCGTAGCCGGGCCGGATCTCGTCGAGGCTGATGCCCAGGTGGGCCGCCAGCGGGTCGGCCGCCAGTCGGGTGAACAGCTCGGCCGGGACGTCGTCCTGCGGGTCCGCCATGATCAGAGGCTATGACGCCGCGCTCCTTCCTACTCAGCCCGGAGCTCGCCGACTACGTGCGCGCCGGTTCCGAGCCCCCCGACGCGGTGGCGGCCGACCTGCTCGCCGAGACCGCGTCGATGGCCGACCGCGGGGAGGTGCCGCCGACCTTCCAGATCGCGCCCGAGCAGGGCACGTTCATGCAGCTGCTCACCGCCGCCCTCGGCGTCCGGAACGCGATCGAGATCGGGACCTTCACCGGGTACTCGGCGCTGTGTGTCGCCCGCGGGCTCCCCGACGACGGGTCGCTGCTCTGCCTGGACGTGAACGAGGAGTGGACGGCCGTCGCCCGCCGGTACTGGGCCCGGGCCGGGCTGGCCGACCGCATCGAGCTGCGGCTGGGCGACGCGCACGAGACGCTGCGGGCGCTGCCGCCGCACCCGACCTTCGACCTCGCCTTCGTCGACGCGGACAAGACGGGATACGCCGACTACGTCGAGCAGCTGTACCCGCGGATGCGCCCCAACGGGGTCGTGCTGCTGGACAACACGTTGCGCGACGGGCGGGTGCTGGATCCGGAGAGCGACGACGACCACGCCGTCGTCGAGCTGAACGCCGCCCTGGCCGCCGACCCCCGCTGGGAGACGGTGCTGCTGCCCCTCGCCGACGGCCTGACGATGCTGCGGGTCCGATGAGCGGGCGGGCGAGCTTCGCGGTCCGCGTGACCCGGCCCGGGGGACGTTGGAGCGTCGAGCTGCTGGCCGACGACGCCGGTGACGAGCTCCCGGTGCTGGAGCGGGCGCTGGGCGAGCCGGGCGCAGGGGGCTGGCCGCCGCCCTTCGTCCTGGTCGTCGACTCCCGGCTCTACTTCGTGGTGCTGCGGCACGGCCCGGGCGGGATGGTGCGCGCGCTGATCTCCGACGCGACGATGCTCGAATGGGTGCTCGCCGCCGAGGTGGTGGAGCGGTACGGGATCGGGGTGGACACCGAAGGTGCGTTCGACGACGACGAGTCCGGCTGGCCCGGGGGTGACCTCGACGTGTTCGCCGACGACGGGCTGCCGCACGAGGAACTGCGGGCGATCGTGACCGCCGACGACCTGTGGGCCGACGAGATGGTGCAGCGGATCGCCGATCGGCTGGGATTCGCCGACGAACTGGCCGCGGCGGTGACGGCATGAGGGTCAGTGCCGTCGTCTTCGACCTGGGCGGGGTGCTCACCGAGAGCCCGATCACGAAGTTCGCCGCCTACGAGGCCGAGGCCGGGCTGCCGGAGGGGCTGATCGTCCGGCTCAACTCGACCGACCCCCACACCAACGCCTGGGCGCGCTTCGAGCGCAACGAGCTGGACGTCGCCGGTTTCTCCGCGGCGTTCGAGGCCGAGGCTGCTGCCGCCGGGCACCGCGTGGACGCAGCGCGGGTGCTCGAGGCGCTGCGCGGGGAGCTGCGGGTGGAGATGGTCGCGGCGGTCCGCCGGCTGCGGGAGGCCGGGCTGCCGCTGGCGCTGCTGTCGAACAACGTCGCGCCGATGGAGCGCACGGGCGCGCTCGGCGAGCTGCTGGCGCTGTTCGACGCGGTCGTCGAGAGCTCGACGGAGGGCGTGCGCAAGCCGGAGCCGGAGATCTACCGGCGGGCCCTGACGCGGCTGTCGGAGGCGGTCGGGCGCGCGGTGGAGCCGCACCACTGCGCCTACCTCGACGACCTGGGCATCAACCTCAAGCCCGCCCGTTCGCTGGGGATGCACACGATCAAGGTCGTGGAGCCGGGCGCGGCGCTGGCCGAGCTCTCGGCGCTGGTCGGCTTCCGCCTGGACGGCGACGCGTGAGCAGGTCCTTCCCCCGATCCTTGTGCTCTGCCCACCCTGATGGGCAGAGCACAAGCATGCAAAGAAACCTTTGCACGCAATCCTTGTGCTCTGCCCCGGTGGGTGGGCAGAGCACAAGCGTCCGAGGGGGAACCTGGTGAGCGTCGACGTCGACGCCGCGATGGCACGGGCGCTCGAGCTCGCGGCGGCCGCCGTCGAGTGGGGCGACACCCCGATCGGGGCGGTCGTGCTGGGGCCCGACGGTGCGCTGCTGGCCGAGGCGGCCAACGAGCGGGAGAAGCGCGGTGACCCGACCGCGCACGCCGAGGTGCTCGCCCTGCGGGCGGCCGCCCTGGTGCACGGCGACGGCTGGCGGCTGACCGGGACGACGCTGGTCGTCACGCTGGAGCCCTGCACGATGTGCGCCGGCGCGAGCGTGCTGGCCCGGGTCGGGCACGTCGTCTACGGCGCCGAGGACCCGAAGGCCGGCGCGGTCGGTTCGCTGTGGGACGTCGTCCGGGACCGCCGGCTCAACCACCGACCCGAGGTCACGGCCGGGGTGCGCGCCGAGGAGTCCGCCACGCTGCTACGTGCGTTCTTCCGGGCTCAGCGGGGCCTGTAGTCTCTTCGGCGGTGGCGTGTCCGAGCGGCCGAAGGAGCACGCCTCGAAAGCGTGTGAGGGCAACCCCCTCCGTGGGTTCAAATCCCACCGCCACCGCCCTGCGAACGGCGGCGTCCACCCCGGTGGACGCCGCCGTTCCGGCGTTCGGGGCTCAGCCGACCTGGCTGTCGACGTCCATGAGCAGTTGCCCGTCCTCGCCGACGGCGAGGGTGAACTGGTGGGCCTCGGTGAACTTCTCGCCGTTCTCGGTGAACTCGATGGTCGCCGTGGCCGTGGTCGAGCCGTCCTCGGCCTGCACGTCCCTGAGCTTCACGTCGCTGAACCGGCCCCAGAACTCGGCGTAGGTCTCGAAGCCGACGTTCGCCTGCAGGGTCGGTCCGGTGAGGGTGTCGTAGGCCGCGCGCGGGTCCTCGAGCACGGCCTCGTGGTAGTCCTCGAGGAAGTCGCGGATGTCCTTGGCGCTGAGCGCGTCGCCGTCGGCGGGGGCGTCGGTGGTCTGCTCCGCCGTCGTCGGGGCGGCGGACTCGGTGGTCTGCTCCGCGCTGCTCGCGGCGGTGGACTCCGCGGACGTGGTCGACGCCGGGTCGGCGGAGGGGCCCGGCTCGTCGTCGAGCGCGACCGCCCAGAAGATCACCAGCCCCGCGAGCAGCAGCCCGACCAGCGCGGCGGCCACCCACACCGCGCGCCCGCGGCGACGGTCCGGCGCCGCGGGGGGAGGGGGCGGCGCCGTGCGGGCGCCCGCCGGGGCCGGGGCAGGGGCCGCAGCGCG
>NZ_BAAAVV010000012.1:0-96226 GCF_039534705.1 Blastococcus jejuensis | reverse complement strand
CCATCGCGCCGGTGCAAGACGACGACTTGGTCGCGGAACTCCTGGGGATAGATCCGACCCACGACGACACCCTCCCGCGGCGATCACGCCGCTGTGAACGATGTCCGCCCGATCGGGGCAAGTCCACCTCGCACCAGTGGGTGGGGGCTCCGCAGCCGGTGAAGATGCAGTGCCGGTCGCTGAGCTCGACGGCCCGGCGCAGGTGCGGCGGGGTGATCCGCACGTCGCGGCCCAGGTCGAGCACCCGCCCGTCGGGGCCCATGATCACCCGGCTGATGGTGCCGTCGCAGGCCAGCCAGCGGGCCCGGGCGGCGGAGATCAGCGCCCCGAAGCCCATCTGGGCGGCCGCCGGGCCGGTGCCGGGGGCGACCAGATCGTCGATGCCGATGAGCACCGACACGTGCGGCTTGACCGTGCGCAGCACCGGCGCCTGCCCGGCGGCCAGCGTGACGTCGGCCCACTGCACCAGCGCGTCACCCAACTGCTGGGCGCGGGTGCGCAGGTCACCGGCGGGCCGGTCCTTCTGCACGAAGGATTCCAGCACGGCCTGCACCTTCTCCCCGCCGACCGCGTCGAGGGCGAACCGGCCGGTGATCGACCCGTCGGCGTGTTTGGCGATGCTCAGCGAGCGGCCCTCGGTCGGGTCGGGCTCGGGCCCGTCGGGGTCCAGCCGGGCCAGGTAGTGCTGCACCACCTGGCGTAGCCGGTCGTGCCGGTGTGCCGTCGCGGTCTGGGCGAGCACGGTGTCGACCGCGCCGAGGTCGATGCCCTGGTCGGCGGCCTTGGCCAGATTCTCCGGCTGCGCGACCGGGGCGATCACAGCTACCTGATCGGCGTTCACCAAACCCTGGGCGAACGCCGCCGCCACCGACGGGAGCTGCTCACCCACGCGCCCGGCGCGCACGATCTGCGCGGCAGTGGTGCGGGCCAGCCGGCAGTGCCCGGCCAGCCACGAGGCCATCGACTTCAGGCCGTCGTGCTCGGGCGCCAGGGTGGTCTCGGCGACCCGGACGCTGCGCGCGATCTCGGCGTCGACCCGGTTGCGCAGCTGCACCAGGTCGGCGACCCGGTCCAGCTGCGCGCCGGCCGGCAGCGCGTGCAGGTCGTCGGCGGCCAGCGCGTCCAGCGCCGATGCCAGCTCGCCCACGAGACCTCCCACACCGTTCGATCAGGTGTTCGAAGTCTACCCCGCGGGGCGGCTCGCCGCAGCACGAATCCCCAGGTCAGAGCCCTGCCCACAGATCCGCGGCAGCCCTTGACAGGGGCCGTCTGCCCCCCTCGAGTCAGAGGTCGAAGGCCGTCGGATGGCGCGCCTCGTAGATGCCCAGGCGCCCGCCGCCGGGTAGCCGGATCGTCGCCAGCCGGCCCCACCCCTGGTCGGTCACCTCGCCCTCGAACTGCACCCCGCGGGCCCCGAGGTCCGCGACCGTGGCGTCGATGTCGTCGCAGACGAGATAGAGCTCGACGGCGCCGGATCGCTCCGCCGGGTGCACGGCCACCTCGGCGGGCGGCAGCTGGAAGATCAGCCAGCCGCCCCCGGAGTCGACGTGCGCCAGGCCCAGAACGTCACGCAGGAATGCGCGGTCGGCCTCGGCGTCGGCGGTGTAGAGGATGACGTGGGCACCGCGGATCATCGGCACACCGTACGACCGGAAGTCGACGACAGCGGCCCGTCAGCCGCCGCTGCCCAGCAGCGTGCGGGTCATCGCGTTGCGGGTGTCGAGCAGCTCCTCCAGCGCGGCGTCGAGGTCGTCGGCGCTCACCGCGATCGAGTCCGCCTCGGGCGTCCGGCCCGCGGCCACCAGCGCCGCCCGCCGGAGCAGCTCCTTGAGGAACGAGGCGGTCACCCCGTCGGTCCGGGCCAGGACGTCGTCCAGCCGCGAGGTGTCGACGTCGAGGGTCCCGCGGTAGAGCTCGAACAGGGCGCGTCGCGCGACGTGGTCGGGCAGCTCGAGGGCCACCGCCTGGTCGACCCGGCCCGGACGGGCCGCGAGCGCCGGCTCGAGCAGGTCGGCCCGGTTGGTGGTGAGCACGAAGACGACGTCGGCGTCCTCGGCGAGCCCGTCCATCTCGTTGAGCAGCTGGAACAGCAGCGGGTGCTGGCCGGGGTGCATGCCCCGGTCCTCGGCGATCAGGTCGACGTCCTCGACGATCAGCATGGCCGGCTGCAGCGCACGGGCGACGGAGCAGGCCTCGGCGATCAGGTGCAATGCGTGGCCGGTCAGCTGGAGCACCGTCGTGCCGGACAGGCTGCTGGTGAGGTAGCGGACGGTGTGCGTCTTGCCGACCCCGGGCGGCCCGTAGAGCAGCAGCCCGCGCTTGAGGTGCTGCCCCGCGGCGAGCAGCCGCTCCTTGTGCCGGGCGACGTCGACCACCTGCCGCTGCACCTCGGCCAGCGTGTGCGGCGCCAGGATCAGCTGGTCGGCGGTCATCGTGGGCCGGCGGTGGAACTGCAGCAGGGTGCGACCGTGGCCGAACACCTCCTGGCCGAACGAGAGCACCTGACCGCGGAACACGTTCTCCGCCAACGTCGCGGCGCGGATGTCGCGGGCCGCGGACCGCGCGGCCGCGGGATCGGTGCTCATGGCCTGCACGGAGACGTGGTCCTGACCGAACTCGGGGGCGGCGCCACGCAGGAGGACGGCGGTGCGCACGTCGCCCTCGGTCACCAGGTAGATGCCGCAGCGGATGCACGGGCGGACGGCGCCGTCGGGGCCGCACGCGAGGTTGACGCTGGCCGGGTTGCCCGGCCGCAGCCCGTGCATCTCCTCGTGCCGCCCGCCTGCGAGCAGGTCGGCCAGGCCGAACATCACGCCCTGGTGGTGCGTGACGCCCACCAGCTCGGCGGACCGGCCGGGCACGGCCAGCCAGGCGTCCAGCCCGGCCTGCACGTTCACGTGGTCGTAGCCGGGCCAGGTCTCCTCGACCACGTCGAGCGCGCCGACCTCGCCACCGAGGTGCCCGGCCAGGATGCGCGAGAGGCGCGGTTGCTCCTCGGCGCGCGCGGCCCCGACGACGGCGCGCACCCCGCGGCGCACGAGCCGGCCGACGTCGGCGAGCTCCGGGCGCATCTCGCCGTCGGGGAGAACGACCGTCTCGGGCAGCGGCGAGTACGAGGCGAAGCCGGCGGAACGGGGCACAGCGACCTCCGGAGTAGGCAGGTGCCGGACAGTAGCCAGCACCGGCCGGTTCCGATATGCCCTAGCCAGTCGGCGACCAGCTCACCCGTCGCCGCCGCGCGCGGTCCAGGCGCCGATCGCCCGCCCGGTCGGCGCGAACACCTCCGCCGCGCGGTCGGGTCGCAGCGCCACGAACAACCCGTCGGCCTCGGCGAGCACCCGGCCCGGATCGGCCTCGGCGGCCAGCCGGGCGCCGGCCGTCGTCCGTCGTCCGTCGGTGCCTGCCACCGCCGCCGTCACGACGAGGGGGACGCCGAGGGGCACCGGGCGCCGGTAGGTGACCGTCAGCGTGGCCGTGAGCCCGCCGCGGCCGGCGGCCCGGACCGCGCGCGCCAGCACGTGGTCGAGCAGCGTGGCGACGACGCCGCCGTGCACCAGACCGGGCGGCCCCTCGTGGGCCTTGCCGAGCGTGACCCGCCCGCGAGCGGTGCCGTCGGGCGAGTCCGTCGCCACCAGCGGCGGGGCCACCGGGTTGCCGGGGCCGTAGACGGGGCTGTACCAGCGCTCCCCGATCTCCGGGTCGTCGACCGAGGCCACGTCGTGCAGGTCGCGGGCGTCGGCGCGCAGCCGGGCGGCGAGCTCGCGCGCGGCGACCGCCACCCCGGCGAGGTCATCGAGCGGCACCTCGGTGCGCACGGCGGCGTCGACCAGCTCGCGCAGCGCCGTCCCCAACTGGCCGACGGCCTCGCGCCGGGCCTCCCGACCCGGCTCAGCCACGTCGCATGCCGGCCTCGCGCAGCAGCGCGCCACCAATGATCAGCCGCTGCACCTCGCTGGTGCCCTCGTAGAGCCGGAACAGCCGGGCGTCGCGGTAGAAGCGCTCGACCGGCGTCGTGCGCAGGTAGCCCAGCCCGCCGTGCACCTGCACCGCCCGGTCGACGGCGCGGCCGACCATCTCGGTGCAGAACAGCTTGGCCGACGAGGGCCCGACCGAGGTGTCCTCGCCGCTGTCGTAGCGGGCGGCGACGTCCCGGACCATGCTGCGGGCAGCCAGCAGCTCGGCGTGCATGTCGGCGAGCATCGCCTGGACGAGCTGGAACCGGCCGATCGGTGCGCCGCCCTGCTTGGCACTCGCGGCGTAGGCGACCGACTCGTCCAGCACCCGCTGGGCCATGCCGACGCAGAGCGCCGCGATGTGCAGCCGGCCGCGGGAGAGAACGGTCAGCGCCTTGGCGTAGCCCCGGCCCTCCTCGCCGATCAGCGCGGACGCCGGAACCCGCACGTCGTCGAAGTACACCTCCGCGGTCCAGGCCCCGGCCTGACCCATCTTCTTGTCCTTGGGACCCACGGTCACGCCCGGCGTCGTCGTCTCGACGACGAAGCTCGAGATGCCGCGCCCGCCCTTCTCGGCAGGGTCGGTGCGGGCGAACACCACGAAGAGGTCGGCGATCGGCGCGTTCGTGATGTAGCGCTTGCCGCCGTTGACGACCCACTCGTCGCCGTCGCGGCGGGCGGTGGTGCGCAGGCCCGCGGGATCGGACCCGGCCTCGGCCTCGGTGAGGGCGAAGGAGCCGATCAGCGACCCGTCGGCCAGGCGCGGCAGGTAGGTCCGCTTCTGCTCCTCGCTGCCGAACTTCGCGATGACCTGGCCGGCGATGCCGTTGTTGGTGCCGAACAGCGACCGGAACGCCGGCGTCGTGTAGCCGAACTCGAACGCCAGGTGCACGTCCTCACTCATCGTGACGCCGAGTCCGCCGTACTCCTCGGGCAGCGCATAGCCGAACAGCCCCATCTCGGCCGCCTGGGCGCGCAGCTCGTCGGGGATGCGGTCCTCGTCCTCGACCTGCTCCTCGCGCGGCACGACCGACTCGCGGACCAGCTGCCGGACGGCGTCCCTGACCTGGCGGAAGTCTTCGGCGTCCACGCTCGTCATGGTGGCCTCCCACCGCGGGGCGGGGCACCTCGGGTGGCCGAGCGGCGCACAGAAGGAAACTTAACGCATTCAAACGATTGCGCTCTGTTGTGATATAGCGCTCCGAAGCCGTACCGTCACAGGTGGTCGTTCGAGCAGCGGGCGGCCGGTACGTGCCGAGCCGCCGGAGGCGTAGTGCCCCTGCTCAACGTCGCTCTCGTGCCCGCCCCGGACCAGGTCGTCGTCCGGGTGACGGGCGAGGCCGATCTGTCCACGGCCCCGCTGCTGAGCGACGCGCTCGCGCAGGCCGGAGTGCTGGGTACCCGCCAGGTCGTGGTCGACGTGGCCGGTGTGCGCTTCTGGGATCTCTCGGGCCTCTACGCCCTCACCAGCTTCACGGCCGACCTCGCCGCGTTCCGGCGGTCCTGCCGCATCGTCGGCGCCCCCGCCGTGACGCGCCGGCTGATCGAGCTCGCCGCGCTGGGCGACGCCCTCAACCTCGACGGACCGCTGCGCGAGCTGCCGCCGTCGGCGGTCGCACGCCCCGCCGTCCCGCCCGTGCGTCGTCCGGTGCCGGAGCACTCGGCCCACCCGCGAGGAGCCGGCGAGCTCGTCCCGGTGGGCGGGCCCGCGATCCCGGAGCGCCGGATGTGGCGCCGCCGGGACCGCTGACCCGTCACGGTCAGAGCGTCAGGCCAGGGCGTCGAGCCGGGCCATGTCCTCCGCGGAGAGCGACAGCCGCGCGGCGCCCATGTTCTCGGTCAGGTGGTCGACGGACTTGGTGCCGGGGATCGGCAGCACGACCGGTGACTTCTGCAGCAGCCAGGCCAGCGCCACCTGGGCCGGCGTCGCGTCGAGCTCCCGGGCGATGTCGGTGACAGGGCTGTCCGGGGCGGCGAGGTCGCCGGTGGCGATCGGGAACCACGGGATGAAGGCGATGTTCTCGGCGGTCGCGTAGTCCAGGACGTCCTGGCTCTTGCGGGTCGTCAGGTTGTAGAGGTTCTGCACGCTGACGACGTCGACGATCTCCCGCGCGGCCTTCAGCTCCTCCACCGAAACCTCGGAAACGCCGATGTGCCGCACCTTGCCCTGCTCCTGCAGCTCCTTGAAGGCGCCGAGCTGGTCGGCCAGCGGCACCTGCGGATCGATGCGGTGCAGCTGGATCAGGTCGATCCGGTCGACCTTCAGGTTCCGCAGCGAGAGCTCGACCTGCTGGGTCAGGTACTCGGGGCGACCGCAGACCGGCCATACGCCGGGACCGGTGCGGGTGAGGCCGGCCTTCGTGGCGATGACGAGGCCGTCCGGGTAGGGGAACGCCGCCTCGGCGAGAATCTGCTCGCTCACCTGCGGGCCGTATGAGTCCGCGGTGTCGATGAAGTCGACGCCCTGCGCGATCGCCGCCTGCACGACCGCGATCGCGCCCGGCCTGTCGGCCGGCTCGCCCCAGACGCCGGGGCCGGTCAGCTGCATCGCGCCGTAGCCGAGCCGGTGGACGGGGAGGTCCCCACCGATGGTGAACGTGTCGGTCAGTTGTGCAGTCGTCATGCCAGGGGCAGCACGGGATCCCGCGCGGGTGTTCCCCGTTGCGTGTTCGATGGCCGGATGGGCGAGGTTCTCGGTGGGCGGGTCGGGGAGATCATCGTGCTCCGGCACGGGCAGACCGAGTGGAGCCGCAGCGGGCAGCACACCGGCGTCACGGACCTGCCGCTGCTGCCCGAGGGCGAGGAGCAGGCGCAGCGCCTGCGCGCCACGTTCGCGCAGCGCTCCTTCGCCGAGGTGTGGGTCAGCCCCCGGCAACGGGCGCGCCGCACCGCGCAGCTGGCCGGCCTGACGGCGACCGCCGTCGACGACGACCTGGTCGAGATCGACTACGGCGGCTACGAGGGCCGGACCACGGCCGAGATCAGCGCGGAGCTGGGCCGCGAGTGGTCGGTCTGGCGGGACGGCATCGTGCCCGGCACGACACCGGGCGAGACGCTGGCTGCCGTCGGCGCGCGGGTCGACCGCGTACTGGACCGGGCCCGCGGGCACCTGGCCGACGGCGACGTCGTCCTCGTCGCACACGGGCACGTCCTGCGGGTGCTCACCGCCCGCTGGCTCGGGCTGGAACCGCAGGCCGGCGCGCTGTTCGCGTTGCCGGCCGGGAGCTACGGGGTGCTCGGCCACGAGCACGCCCGGCCGGTGCTCACCGGCTGGGGGCTCCACTGACGGGCACCCGCTCGACCGGCTGCCAGCGCGTCTCGGGTTCCTCGACCGGCTGCTCCGGCCGCACCGGTCGGCCGAACAGCCACCCCTGCCCGAGGTCGATCCCCAGGGCGCTCACCTCGTCGGCGAGCCGCTCGGTCTCGATGCCCTCGGCGACGACGACCGCGCCCTGACGGTGCGCGAGATCGGTGACCGCGCGCAGGACCGTGCGGGCGCCGTCGTCGGGCAGTGCTTGCACGAGCGCCTTGTCGAGCTTCACGACGTCGGGCCGGACGGCGGCCAGCAGCGACCGGCTCGACCAGCCGGCGCCGACCTCGTCGAGGGCGACCCGCCAGCCGAGCGAGCGGTAGTGCTCGAGGATCGAGACCAGGTGGCCGCGGTCGGTGGCGGCGTGCGACTCGACCACCTCGACGACCAGTTGGCTCGCCGCGATGCCGGTGTCGTGCACGGCCGCCTCGGTGCTCGCGAGGCACACCTGCGGGCGGTAGATCGACGCCGGGTGGAAGTTGACGTACAGGTCGTCGTCCCCCAGCCAGGGCGCCGCGCCGGCGACCGCCGACTTGCGGGCGAGGCGGTCGAGCCGGTCGAGCCAGCCGGCCGACTCGGCCACGAAGAACAGGTCACCCCCGCCGACCTCCCGGCCGTCGACGGCGCCACGCAGCAGGGCCTCGTGGGCGACCACGGCGCGGTCGGCCAGCGAGACGATCGGCTGGTAGACCGACCAGAACTCGGCCTCGGCGAGAACGCCGACCTCGGCGGTCACGCCGCGCCGTGCCAGCTCGACGGCCAGGGACGGCGCGGTGAGCAGCCGGGCGGTGAGCGTCGTCCCGTCGTCCGGAGGGTCGGCCAGCACGCGCGTGGCCTCGAGCTCGGCGGGGGTCAGCTCCCGGGCCAGCCGCGAGAAGAGCCGGTCGAGGGCCCGACCGCCGAGGGTGTCGATGACGTCGAGCAGCTGCGGTGCGGTGTAGACGCGCAGGCCCGGGGCCGTCGCCATGCGGGTGATCGTCGGCAGCAGGTGTTCCACCGGGGTGGCGAACAACGCGCGGGTCGCCCGTCCGGGGACATCCCAGTGCCCGCCGACGGTCCCCACCGTCGCAGGATGACCGACCACGGCGTGTGAGCGAAACAGGCGCGCGGCGCACATCCGAGTGACGCGGTGACAACCGCGAGGGAAGTTGTGGGACCAACCGGACTTTAATGTCTTAAGGTCAGAGTCATGGCCGCACTGACCACCGACGTAGCCCGACCGAGCCGCGGGGGGCGGCCGCGGGACCCCAGCCGAGACGGCGTGATCCGAGCAGCGATCCTGCGGCTGCTCGCCGAGGTCGGTTACGGAGCGTTGACCATGGACGCCGTGGCCTCCGAGGCGGGCGTCGGCAAGGCGACGATCTACCGGCGCTGGCGCACCAAGCAGGACCTCGTCGTCGACACGATCGGCGACCTGGCCGCGGTCGGCGCGGTCCCGGCCGACACCGGCTCGCTCGAGGGCGACCTCCGGTCGCTCATGCACGGGTACGTGTCGGTGATCACCGGCCCCACCGGGGCGGCGATCCGCTCGCTGCTCTCCACGATCCCGCACCACCCGGCGCTGGCCGAGGCGTTCCGGACCGGGCCGGTCAGCGTCTGGCGGGACGGGGTCGACGAGGTGTGGGCGCGGGCCGAGCGGCGCGGTGAAGTGCCGGCCGGCGTGGGCCACCGGCTGATCGCGGAGTCGGTGAGCGCGCTGCTGGTGCAGCGATGGCTGATCACGGGCCGGCCGGTCGACGACGACGTCGCCGACGAGGTGCTCGAGACCGTGGTCCTGCCGGTGATCCGCAACGCCGTCGCCACGTCGCGCTGACGGGAGTCAGCAGCCCGACGTGCCGGGCTCGCCCTTGAATGGTCCGACGACGTCGTCGGTGATCCAGCCGCCGTAGAAGCTGCCCGGCTGCGGTCGCGCCTGCTCCCCGTCGACCAGCGCGCGGTCGACCCGGCCGGGATAGAACGCCACGGCGCCGCGCAGGTGCTCGTAGCCGGGGCTGGGGTCCTCGTAGGACCACGCCACGGCGGGCAGCCGACGGTTGTCGACGACGACGTCCCAGTAGGTCGCCGTCCCCTTCCACTCGCACCACGAGCCGCCACCGGCCCGCTCGAGGACGCCGGCGGCGACGTCGGCGCGCGGGACGTAGTAGACCGGCGGGTGGCTGGTCTCGCAGACGCGGACCGCCCGCCGCGTGTCGGCGAGCACCCGCCCGCCCCATTCGACGACGACGTGCCGGTCGGTCACGTCGGCCGACGGCGGGCGGGGGTAGTCCCAGACCGACTCCTGCCCCGGGCCGATCGGATCAGGGCGCACGGGATGCTCAGTCCTTGCGGTGCCGGATCTTCTGCACGATCACGAAGGTCACGAGCACGCCGACCGCGCCGACGGTCGCCTTGCCGGCGGGGGTCTGCAGCCAGCGCACGACCGCGTCCTTGCCCTGGGCCTTCAGCCGGGACGGGCTGGTGCGGTACGTCAGCTGGTCGAGGGTGGCGGCCAGCGACTCGCGGGCGGCGTCGATCTCGAGCTGGATCTGTCGTGGGTCGCGAGGCACGGCGACAGCCTGCCAGACGACGACCAGCTCAGCGCACCGACTCCGCCGCCGGGCACCCGGCCGGGGGACTCCTAGACTCCTGGTCCACGCGGGAGTGGTGTAACGGCAGCCACGCCAGACTTAGGATCTGGTGCCTTCGGGCGTGGGGGTTCGACTCCCCCCTCCCGCACGGCGGTCCGGCGCGAAGCAATTGTCCGGCCCCCTGGAGGGGCGTCGGAGCGGGTCAGCCGGCCTGCCCCGCGAGCCAGGCCGCTGCGGCGGCCGGGTCGCGGGAGATGTTCCATCCGTACTGGATGTTGGGCGCATCGGGATCGCTGTCGAAGTAGGTCACGAACTCCGGCCGAGGGTTCGAGGTGGCCAGGTAGCGCGACATCTCCGTCAGGAGGGCCTGGCGCGCGGCGGGGCTGAACTGGGAGGCGGCGACGCCGGTCTCGGCGATGGCCCAGGGCTTGCCCGCTTGCTCCGACACGCTCCGAGCGGCCCCGTACACCGCCTCCGGCGTCGCTCCGGAACCGTGCGCGTAGGCGTCCCAGGCGAGGACGTCGATCACCTCGGGGCCGGCGTAGTAGTCGGTCCAGGTGCGGTGCGAGGCGGGCTTGGCGGTCCAGGCCATCAGGATCAGGGTCGCGCGGAGCGGCTTCCCGGAGGCGTCGGCGATGGCGGCGATGTGCGCCCATGCGGCGCGGTAGTCGGCAGGGCTGAACGCGCCGCGCTCCCGGTCGTCCTCGGGCTCGTGCCAGTAGGTCCAGTACGTCGGCCGCGGCGTCGCGGCGAAGAAGGCGGCGAGCTGGGCGTCGTGCCGGCCGGCGATGACGTCGCGCGGCGGGAGCTTGAACGAGATGACCAGCGGAGCGTCTCCGGTCCTGCTCGGCCAGGACGGCCCACCGGGGTTGAAGAAGCGGATCACCTGGGGCCGTAGCTGCGCAGCGGTGCGTGCGAACGCCTGCGCGTAGGTCTCGCTGCCGTACGGCATCACCGACGAGCCCCATGCAGTGTCACCGGAGACCGGAGCCGGCGTCGCATTCGGCGCAGGCGCGGGAGCAGGGACGGCTGCGGCCGACGAGTCCGACGACGCGGGAGTCGGCGCTTCCGTCGCCGCCTCCTGGGAGACGACGGCCGTCGCCGGGGCCGCGGCAGAGGTGGCGACGCCGGGAGCGCAGAGCGGGTGTGCGGCGAAGTGTCGCGCGAGCATCATCCGCACGCGGTGGCCGAACAACGCGAGCAGGGGGCGCGGCAGGGTGACGGTGCAGGCAGGCGCGGGACGCTCCGCACGCTGGGCCCGACCGTCGTGGCCGACGACCGGCTGGAAGGCGGCTGCGTCGACGGTCTGGACCACCGAACCGCCGCCCCCCGTCGGGACGACGATCCCGGCGCCCGCCATGACGGCGAGGACCACGGCAGCGGTGAGCAGGAGTCCGCTGCGCGGCTGCAGCCGTCCCGAGAGGCGGGCGAGCAGCGTGCCCCGACGGGTGTGCAGCGGTGTGACGTCGCGATGGCGCATGCCGGGGGGCTCCTGAGACGGAAAGGTTCGTCAACTCGTTACAGGATCGTGACTGAACATGAGCAACGAGTAGTCGTCAACCGGCGCGCCACGCCCGTGAGGGGCTTCCGCAGGTCAGAGGCCTGTGTGACTTGCGCCACAGAAATACATGGATGTCATTTTCTCCCGTGAGCCTTTCGGACCGGGATGTTGTGACGTACGGTGTTCACCCCACCGCACAGGGTCCGCCCCCCACTCCCTGGCGGTCAGGCGTGGCCCCGCTCCAGGACGCCGGCCGTCAGGCCTCCGGGGGCGCGCAGCAGGCGTCGCGGCAGCCGTCCGCGCACCCGCAGGCCTCACCCCTGGCATCGGCGATCCGGCCGACCCCGGGGGCGCAGCATCCTTCTCCGCGCCAGGCTTCGATGCCTTCCCTGACCGCGACGCCGGCGATGACGAGCCCGGCCAGCGGATCCGCCCAGCCCCAGCCGAGGGTCGCATTGAGGACCAACCCGACGAGCAGGACGGCGGACAGATAGGTGCACAGGAGCGTCTGGGTGCTGTCGGCGACGACGGCGTGCGAGCCGAGCGCCCGTCCGGTCCGCCGCTGCGCCCACGAGAGGAACGGCATGACGATCAGCGACGCGATCGCCAGGCCGATGCCGACCGGCGACGGCTCCGGATCCCCACCGAAGAGCGCGCGGACGGATTCGACGGTCACGTAGGCGGCGAGCGCGAAGAACGAGAACGCCATCAGCCGCAGGGCCTGTCGCTCGCGCGACTCGGGCAGCCGATGGCGGAACTGCCACAGGATGATCAGACCGCTGGAGACCTCGACGACGGAATCCAGGCCGAATCCCACGAGCGCGACTGAGCCCGCCGCGATGCCCGCCGTCACCGCGATGACGGCCTCGAGCACGTTGTAGGTGACCGACGCACCCGCCAGGAGTTGCGCGCGCCGCCCCAGCGCGGCGCGCTCGGTCGGCGTCAGCGCCGGGTGCTCGGAAGCCCGGGTGGCGCTCATCGGGTCGCCGCTGGCCACCCGGCGATGGTAGCGACGCCGCGGACCGGGCGGCTCCTGGCGGTTGGCCTGGTCAGGTCCAGAGGACCGCGACCACCACGTTCACGATGGCCAGGGCGCCCGCGGTGTGGAACCACGGCAGCGCCGCCTTCGAGGCCGCGTCGGCCGCCCGCTTCCGCCCCGCCATCCACACCGCGACGAGCACGAGGACGGCGACGACGAGCTTGACCGCGATCTTGGTGTTGTCGACGGGCAGATCGGTCGCCTGGCGGACGCCGACCAGGGCGAGACCCGTGACGAGCTGTGTGATCGCACCGATCCACATCAGCCGCGTGTCCAGATCGACCTTCCGGCTGACCTGGAACAGGAACGGGCCGATGATCAGCGAGAGGCCGAGGACGTGCAGGACCACGAGCAGCAGGCGGACGGTCTCCATGCCCGCACGTTACCGACCGCTCACTGTCAGCTCGGCCACCCTGCCCCGCCGATCAGCGCCCCTCGAGTGACCCCGACACGCGACAGGTCAAGCAGGCTTGACACCGCACCCCTGCGTCAAGCAGGCTTTACCTGTCAAGCGAACTTGTCCTGGAGGGAGGCCCGGTGCGCAACGACGTCCGCGAGCTCCGACTGGCCGCCGGCCTGTCCCAGCGCGAGCTCGCCGGGGCGCTGGAGGTCTCCCGGCAGACGGTCAACTCGATCGAGACCGGTCGCTACGACCCGTCGCTCCCGCTCGCCATCGCCATCGCCCGTCACTTCCACCGCACCGTCGAGGAGATCTTCCATGTCGACTGATGGACGCACCCACAAGCCGACGCCCCCGATCGTGGGCGGCGCCCTCGCCGTGCTGGCCCTCGTGATCGCGACCGGGCTCCTGCTCCGCGAGCACGCCCCGGGCAACATGGGCTCGGGCTTCCTGGTGGGAGCGGCGGTCGCGATGCTCGGCGGCGCGGTCATGTGGTGGCGGGCGACCCGCAGCCCCGGCCGGGCGAGCACGTTCGAGCGCGCATGGACCCAGACCGGCGACGAGCGGGACGACGCGGTGCTCACCCGCGCGCTGGCCGTCCTCGGTCTGCTGGCGGTCCCGCTGACCGGTGTCGCGGCGATCGCGATCGGGCTCGGTGCGGCGGTGGAGATGGTGCTCGCCCTGCTGCTCGCGGCCGAGGTCGCCGTGGGTGCGATCGCGTTCGTCGTCGTCGCGCGTCGGAGCTAGGACTCCACCAACGCCTGGTGCAGGACGGCGATGAGCTCGGTGCGGGTGATGATCCCGGCCATCCGGCCGTCGGCGTCGACCACCGGGAGGTGCCGGAGGCCGAGGTCGGTCATCAGCCCGACGAGCTCGGAGACCGGGGTGTCGACGGTGACCGTGGTGACCGGGCTGGTCATGATCTTCGAGATCGGGTCGAGGTCGACGACGTCGAGGTTGAACAGGTCGTAGACGGTCACGATGCCGACCACGTGCCGATCGTCGTCGATCACCGGGACGACCTTCACGTGGTGGTTGTTCATGATCATGCGAGCCCGGTAGATCGTGTCGCCGGGCCGGGCGGTCTGGACGTCGCGGGCCATCAGCGTGCCGCAGGTGAGCTGGCCGAACCGACGGTCGAGCGCGTGCGCCTCGGCCTCCCGGACGAGGGTCATCACGTCGCCCGGCATGATGTCGAGCCCTCGGTCGAGCCGGGCCATGGCCTGCCGGATGTCCTCGGTCTGGACGCCGACCCGCTGGCTCGGCGCGGCATCGGTGCCCTGCGGCGGCGGCGGTGGTGGGGGCACGTGCGGGTAGGGCCGGCCGGTCAGGTTGTTGACCAGTGCGGCCACCACCAGCAGCACGACGGTGTTGACCCCGACCGGCCACAGCGCGAAGGCGAAGCCCTGCTCCGCCACCGCCGAGCTGCCGACCGCCGCGAACAGCGCGCACGCACCACCCGGAGGGTGGACGCAGCGCAACGCCATCATCAGCGGGATCGCCACGGCCACGGCCACCGCGGCGGCCAGGGTCACGCTGTCGAAGACCTGGGCGGCGCCGATGCCGACCGCCGTCGACACCACGTTGCCGACCAGCAGCGACCAGGGCTGGGCCAGCGGGCTCGCAGGGGCGGCGAAGAGCAGCACCGCGCTCGCGCCCATCGGCGCCACGATGAACGGGAGCATGGCCGGCCCACCGGGCACGGCCTGGGCGGCGAGGCTCGCCAGCGCGATGCCGACCAGGGCCCCGAACCCGCCACGGAGGAAGTCGGCCCGCCGGTACCCCATCGCCCCGGGTCGCAACGACGTGATCCAGGCGTTGCGGTCCGCGTACACCCAGGTCCTCCTCGCCAGACGCCGGCCGCCGACGACAGAGCCGTCGTCGGCGGGACCCTACGCGGCCGGGTCGCGCACTCGTGCGATCCCGCGGCCGGGTCGCGTCGTCTCACCCGGAGGGGTGGCGCCCCGCCCGACATCGCTGAGGTGAGCGCGCCGCACGACCGACTGAGCTTGCATGACCAGCACCGCGTCCTCGCGCCCCTGGCTGCAGGCGGCCATCGCCCGTCCCGTGCACGCCTCCGGAGCACCCGCGCCCGCCGGCGGCCGGCACCGCGCTCCCGAGGTGCCCGGAGCGGTCGAGTTCCTGACCAGCGAGCAGATCGCCGCCGGCGGCGGCAGGCACGCCGAGCCGGAGTGGAGCCGCGAGGCATTCGACCCCGCGCGCGACGAGGTCGACGCCTTCGACTGGCTCGGCTTCGAGTCCGCTCAGGACTGACGGGCGCCCAGCACGTCGGCGATCACCGGGACGAGGGCCACGAAGGCCTGCCCCCGGTGGCTGCGAGCGTCCTTCTCCTCGGGCGCGAGCTCCGCGGAGGTGACCTCGAGCCCCTCGGGCACGAACACCGGGTCGTAGCCGAAGCCGTTCGTGCCCCGCTTCTCGCGGATCACCCGACCTCGCCACTCCCGCTCCAGCACGTGCTCGCTGCCGTCGGGGGTGACCAGGGCGGCGGCGCACACGAACGCGGCGCCCCGGCGCTCGTCAGGGACGTCAGCGATCTGCCCGAGCAGCAGCGCGGTGTTCGCGTCGTCGTCACCGTGCCGCCCCGACCACCGCGCCGACAGCACGCCGGGCATGCCGTTCAGCGAGTCGACCGTCAGCCCGGAATCGTCGGCGACGGCCGGCAGCCCGGTGTACCGGGCCGCCTCGCGCGCCTTCAGCAACGCGTTCTCGGCGAACGTCGCGCCCGACTCGGGTGCCTCGGGGTAGTCCTCGACGTCGCCGAGCCCGACGACCTCCACGCCGGGGACGGCGGCCTCCAGCAGGCGTCGCAGCTCGGCGAGCTTGCCGCCGTTCCGGGTGGCCAGGAGCAGCCGCACGCTCATCGTGCGAGCGCGTCGGCCTGCAGCCGGGTCAGCTCGGCGCAGCCGGCGACCGCGAGGTCTAGCAGCTGGTCCAGGGTCTTGCGGTCGAAGACGGCGCCCTCCGCCGTCCCCTGCACCTCGACGAAGCCGCCGTCGCCGGTGCACACGACGTTCATGTCGGTGCCGGCGCTGACGTCCTCCTCGTAGGCGAGGTCGAGGCGCGGCTCCCCGTCGACGACGCCGACGCTCACCGCGGCGACCGACTGCACGATCGCGTTCGCCTTGGCGAGCTTCTTGCGCTCCCCGAGCCAGGTGACGGCGTCGGCGAGCGCGACATAGGCGCCGGTGATCGCCGCGGTACGGGTGCCTCCATCGGCCTGCAGGACGTCGCAGTCGATGGCGATGCTGTTCTCCCCCAGCGCGGCGAGGTCGATCGAGGCGCGCAGCGAGCGGCCGATCAGCCGGCTGATCTCGTGGGTGCGGCCACCGATGCGGCCCTTCACCGACTCGCGGTCGCTGCGGGTGTGAGTGGCGCGCGGCAGCATCGAGTACTCGGCCGTGACCCAGCCCAGGCCCGAGCCGCGCCGCCACCGGGGCACACCTTCGGTGACGCTCGCGGCACACAGCACGCGCGTACGGCCGAACTCGACGAGCACCGACCCCTCGGCGTGGTCGAGCCAGTTGCGCGTGATGGTCACCGGACGGAGTTGGTCGGCCGCACGGCCGTCGGGGCGCTGCACATCGCGACCCTACGGGCCGGGCCGCGGTCGGGCGCCGCCCCCTGCCGGGTGGTGCCCGACCGGGGAGGCCCCCTCCCCCGGCTCGCGGCCCCCGGCTCGCGGCTCGCGGCTCGACGGCGAACGGCTTAGATCTGCATCCATGCGTTCCGAACTGCGAGCCGTGCGGACCGGCGGCGTCCCGGTGGTGGTCGACCTGACCGACGACTGCGCCGACTTCGTGCGCGGGGAGGGCGACGGGCTGCTGCACGTCTTCGTCCCCCACGCGACCGCAGGCATCGCGATCATCGAGACCGGCTCGGGCAGCGACGAGGACCTGCTCGCCCAGATCGATGCGCTGCTCCCCCGCGACGACCGCTGGCGGCACCGGCACGGCTCCCCCGGCCACGGCCGCGACCACGTCCTGCCGGCGTTCGTCCCGCCGCACGCCAGCATCCCGGTGCTCGAGGGGTACCTGCAGCTGGGCACCTGGCAGCGGATCTGCCTGGTCGACACGAACACCGACAACCACCAGCGGCACGTGCGGTTCTCGTTCCTCGCCGGCTGAGTCTCCTGGCCGAGTCTGCTGGCCGAGTCACCTGGCCGAGGCTGCCGGCGGGGACCGCCGGGTGACGACGACGGGCCCGCACACGGCAGGATGTGGCCATGACCGCGACCGACGCCGCTCCCGTCCGCCTGGCGCCCGGTGACCCGGCTCCGGACTTCACGCTGCCCGACGCCGACGGCAACCTCGTGTCCCTCGCCGACCACCGGGGCCGGCGGGTCATCGTCTACTGCTACCCGGCGGCGCTGACCCCGGGCTGCACCACGCAGGCCGTCGACTTCACCGCCGCGGCCGGCGAGCTGGCCGAGGCAGGGCTGGACATCATCGGCATCTCCCCCGACGAGCCCGCGAAGCTCATGCGGTTCCGGGAGAAGGAGAACCTGGGCATCACGCTGGTCTCCGACCCCGACAAGGCCGTGCTCTCGGCCTACGGCGCGTACGGCCCCAAGAAGCTGTACGGCAAGGAGGTCATCGGGGTCATCCGGTCGACCTTCATCGTCGACGCCGAGGGCCGGATCGAGCAGGCCTCCTACAACGTGAAGGCCACCGGGCACGTCGCCAAGCTGCGCCGCGAACTCGGACTCGGCTGACCCCTGATCTCCCGCGACGCCGACCGGTCCGCGGGACACCGCGGTCCGGCACGATGCGCGCCATGAGCGAGCAGATCGGCGTCACCGGGCTGGCCACGATGGGCGCCAGCCTGGCCCGCAACTTCGCCCGGCACGGGCACCAGGTCGTCGCGCACAACCGCACCACGGCACGCACCGACGCGCTGCTGGCCGCGCACGGCGGAGAAGGCGACTTCGTGCGTGCGGAGACGATGGAGGAGTTCGTCGCCGCCCTACAGCGCCCCCGCCGCGTCATGATCATGGTCCAGGCCGGGCCGGCCACCGATGCGGTCATCGACGAACTGGTTCCGCTGCTCGACGAGGGCGACGTCGTGATCGACGGCGGGAACGCCCGCTACGACGACACGATCCGGCGCGCCGCGGCGCTGAGCACCACCGGGCTGCACTTCGTCGGGTGCGGGGTCAGCGGCGGCGAGGAGGGCGCCCTGCTCGGGCCGAGCATCATGCCCGGCTGCTCGGCCGAGGCGTACGCGCTGGTCGGCCCGATGCTGGAGAGCATCGCCGCGGTCGTCGACGGCACACCCTGCTGCACGCACGTCGGCAGCGACGGCGCGGGCCACTTCGTGAAGATGGTGCACAACGGCATCGAGTACGCCGACATGCAGCTGATCGCCGAGGCCTACGACCTGCTGAGGCTGCGGCTGGGCATGACCCCCGCGGAGATCGGCGAGGTCTTCGCCGGCTGGAACGCCGGCGACCTGGAGTCCTACCTGGTCGAGATCACCGCCGAGGTGCTCGGCCACGTCGACGCCGGCACCGGTCGGCCGTTCGTCGACGTCGTCATGGACGCCGCCGAGCAGAAGGGGACCGGGCGCTGGACCGTGCAGTCGGCGCTCGACCTCGGGGTGCCGGTGAGCGGCATCGCCGAGGCCGTCTTCGCCCGCGCCCTCTCGGGGCACGCCGAGCAGCGGGCCGCGGCGCAGAAGGTGCTGGCCGCACCGGCCGGGGGCGGCGCCGACATCGAGGACCGCGACGGTTTCGTGGAGGCGGTCCGGCAGGCGCTCTACGCCTCCAAGGTCGTCGCCTACGCGCAGGGGTTCGACCAGATCGCCGCCGGCGCCGTCGCGCACGGCTGGAGCATCGACCTGGGCGCGCTGGCCACGATCTGGCGCGGCGGCTGCATCATCCGCGCCCGCTTCCTCGACCGGATCCGGCAGGCGTTCGCCGACGAGCCCGACCTGACGACGCTGCTCACCCACTCCTACTTCCGCGACGCCGTCGCCGACGGGCAGGAGGGGTGGCGCCGTGTCGTCGTGGAGGCGGCCCGGAGCGGCATTCCCGCCCCGGGCTTCGCCAGCGCGCTGGCCTACTACGACGGGCTGCGCGCCGAGCGGTCGTCGGCTGCGCTGATCCAGGGGCTGCGGGACTTCTTCGGCTCGCACACCTACCACCGGGTCGACCGGGCCGGCTCCTTCCACACGCTCTGGTCGGAGGAGGGCCGCCGGGAGATCACCGCCCGCTGACCCCATCTCAGGCCCGCCACGTACCGGGCCGCGGCTGGCACTCCGGACCGCACGCGTAGCCGTCGTCCCACGGGAAGAGCCCGTCGGCGTGGTTCCAGGTGAGCTGGTAGGCCGGCACGGAGTACTCGGCGGGCCGCTCGTAGAAGCGGTTGGCGCCGAGCAGGACCTCGCCCGGGTTGGGCAGGTGCTCGACCACCAGCCGGCCGGCCCAGTCGGGCCACTGGAGCATCTCGCCGACGACCAGATCACGACCGTCGGCGACCATGCCCGCCACCCGGTTGAGCATGCCGTGCGTGTTGTCGCAGCCCGAGCCGACGACGACCAGTTCGGGATGCCCGAGCCCGAAGAGCCCGATCGTGTAGCCGAACGACGGCTCACCGGGCTCCTCGCCGGCGGCGACGTACTGCACCGCCCAGCGGTGCGCGCGGATCATCTGGGCCAGTCGCGCGTCCTCCTGGTCGAGCCAGGCGACGGTCTGCGGGTCCTGCGTCATGCGGAGAGCGTGCGCCGCGGCACCGACAGATCGGCCGCCGTCGACAGATCTGTGGATCGAGTGCCTCCCTGGGGACGGCGGTCAGCCGTCGTCGGCGGCCTCCCGCTCCCGCTTGCGCCGCTTCCCCTCGTGCATCGCGGCCACCCGCGCGATCGGGATGGTGTGCCCCTCCGCCACCAGGTCGTCGGGGAGGCTCTGCGGCTCGGGCAGCTCGGCGGCCCACTCGGACGGGAACCCCTGGGACCGCACGGTGAAGTCCTCCGGCCGAACGTCGTCCAGCGCAGCCCACCCGACCGGGGCGGACACCGGGAGCCCGGGCCGGATGCGGGGGCTGTAGGCGGCCACGATCGTCGACTGCCCCGACCGGGTGGAGTCGACGAAGACCCTCCCGCCGCGATCGGCCTTGATGTACGCGGTCGTCGCGAGCTCGGGATCGAGCCGCTCCGTGCGCGCGGCCAGCGCCCGCGTGGCCGCGGCGACGTCCTCGAACGGCGACCCCGCGACCGGGACGACGACGTGCACGCCCTTCGAGCCGCTGGTCTTCACCGCACCCGCGAGCCCGGAATCCTCGAGCGCCTGCCGGACCAGCCGGGCGGCGCGGACGACCATCGCGAAGTCGGCCCCCTCGGGCGGGTCCAGGTCGAGCACCAGGCCGGTCGGCTCGGCGTCCCCGGCGCGGAAGAAGGGGACGTGGAACTCGACGGCGCGCTGGTTGGCCAGCCACAGCAGCGTCCGCCGGTCGTCGCAGAGCACCTGGGCGATCTCGCGGTGCGACCCCTCCGACCACACCGGAACGGTCCGCACCCAGTCCGGCGCGCCCTTGGACACGTTGCGCTGCATGAACGGCGGCTGCCCCGGGCGCACCCGCTTGACCGAGAGGGGCCGGCCGGCCAGCAGCGGCACTATCCGGTCGGCGACCGCGTCCAGGTAGTCGACGAGATCGCCCTTGGTCACGTCGAGGCCGTCGCCGAGCGGCTGGTCGAGGCTGGTCAGCCGGACGCCGTCGCGCTCCTCCTCCACGAGGCTCACCGTGCCGCGTCCGCGCCCGCCCGGCAACCGGCCCTCCTGCGGGGCCCCGCCGCGAACGTGCGAGCGGTCCCTTCTCAGACCTCGTACGTCGCGCCGGGCCGGACGAGTTCGGTCTCGGGGAAGACCTGGCTCGCGGCGAACAGCTGCCCGATCTCGTCCACCCACGACGGCACGTGCGTCAGCAGGAGCCGGCCGACGCCGGCCGCCGCGGCGTGCTCGCCGGCCTCCCGGCCGGTCAGGTGCAGTCCGGGAGGCAGCCCCGGGCCCGGCGGGTGGGCCGCCTCGGCCAGCAGCAGGTCGGCCCCCCGGGCCAGCTCGACGACCCGCTCGCAGGGGCCGGTGTCGCCGGTGTAGACCAGGGACCGACCACCGGCGCTGAGCCGGATCGCGTAGCACTCGATCGGGTGCGCGGTGCGGGCGAGGGTCACCTCGAACGGGCCGAGGGGAAACGAGCCCGGGCCGACCGGCACGAAGTCGAACACATCGGTGAGCCCGTCCCCGTCGAGGTCGTAGGCCAGGGCCAGCCGCCGCTCGGCGCCGACCGGCGCATACAGCGGCACGAGCTTCTTCGTCGAGCGGCCGGAGTAGCGGTGCCAGACGACGAACGGCGCGGCGTCGAGGCAGTGGTCGGCGTGCAGGTGCGAGAGGAAGACCGCGTCGATGCCGGCCGGGTCCGCGTAGCTCTGCAGCGGCCCGAACGAACCGTTGCCGAGGTCCAGCACCAGCCGGAAGCCGTCGTGCTCCACCAGGTAGCACGACGCCGGGGAGGCCGGGCCCGGCGCGCTGCCGGCGCAGCCGACGATCGTGAGCTTCACGCGGCACCCACCGTCGCGGCGTGCAGCACCGCACCGATCTCCGGGCCGAGGAAGCGGCGGCCGAGGCGGGCGAACGGCTCCGGGTCGCCGGTCGCCAGGAAGGCGTGCTGCGGCGCCGGCGCCTCCGGGTCGCGCAGCAGGTCGGCCTGCGTGAGCACCCGGTAGACGTCCTTCGCCGTCTCCTCGGCGCTGGACACCAGCGTCACGTCGTCGCCGAGGACGAGGGAGAGCACACCGGTGAGCAGCGGGTAGTGCGTGCACCCGAGGACGACGGTGTCGACGCCGGCCACCAGCAGGGGGTCGAGGTAGGACTGCGCCAGCCCGAGGAGCTGCCGGCCGCTGGTGACCCCGCGCTCGACGAAGTCGACGAAGCTCGGGCAGGCCGCGCTGACCACCGACAGCTGCGGCGCGGCGGCGAAGGCGTCCTCGTAGGCCCCGCTGGTGATCGTCGCCGTCGTCCCGATGACCCCGACCTTCCCGTTGCGGGTGGCCGCCGTCGCGCGGCGGACGGCCGGGAGGATCACCTCGACCACGGGCACGTCGTAGCGCTCCCGGGCGTCGCGCAGGCTGGCCGCGCTGGCCGAGTTGCAGGCGACGACGAGCATCTTCACGCCGTCGGCGACCAGCCCGTCCATGACCGCCAGGGAGTGCCGCCGGACGTCGGCGATGGGCAGCGGGCCGTAGGGGCCGTGGGCGGTGTCGCCGACATAGCGGATCGCCTCGTTCGGCAGCTGGTCGAGCACCGCCCGGGCGACGGTCAGCCCGCCGACCCCCGAATCGAAGATGCCGATCGGTGCATCGGCTCTGCCCAGTCCGCTTCCCATGTCGCGGGCCAGGCTAGCCCGAGGACATCAGCGGCCGATCATCGGATTGGTGCACGCGACACGATGCGGCGCGCTCGACGGCCGTGCACAGATCCGATGATCGGCGACCCGGGCGGCCGCTCCAGGCCTCAGGCCCAGAGCTGGCCCTCCAGGGCGGCCGTGGCCTCGTCGAGGGTGCCGGCGTACGCGCCGGTGGAGAGGTACTTCCAGCCGCCGTCGCAGACGATGAAGGCGATGTCGGCCTTGCGGCCGGCCGCCACCTCCTTGTCGGCGATGCCCAGCGCGGCGTGCAGGATCGCACCGGTGGAGATGCCGGCGAAGATGCCCTCCCGCTCCACGAGCTCCCGCGTGCGGCGCACCGCGTCCTCGGGCCCCACGGAGAACCGCGAGTCCAGCAGGGTCGGGTCGTAGAGCTCGGGCACGAAGCCCTCGTCGATGTTGCGCAGCCCGTAGACGAGCTCGCCGTAGCGCGGCTCGGCGGCGATCACCTTCACGCCCGGCTTCTTCTCGTGCAGGTACCGGGAGACCCCCATCAGGGTGCCCGTCGTCCCGAGGCCCGCGACGAAGTGCGTGATCGAGGGCAGGTCGGCCAGGATCTCGGGCCCGGTGCCGGTGTAGTGCGCCTCGGCGTTGGCCGGGTTGCCGTACTGGTAGAGCATCACCCAGTCGGGGTGCTCGGCGGCGAGGCCCTTGGCGACGGCGACCGCCTGGTTGGACCCGCCGGCCGCCGGGGAGCTGATGATCTGCGCGCCGTACATCTCCAGCAGCTGGCGCCGCTCGATCGAGGTGTTCTCCGGCATGACGCAGATCAGCCGGTAGCCCCGCTGCCGGGCGACCATCGCCAGCGAGATCCCGGTGTTGCCGCTGGTCGGCTCCAGGATCGTGTCGCCCGCCTTGAGCTTCCCCTCCTTCTCCGCCGCCTCGACCATCGAGATGGCGGCCCGGTCCTTGATGGACCCGGTGGGGTTGTGGTCCTCGAGCTTGGCCCACAGCCGCACGTCAGGGGACGGCGACAGGTTCGGCAACCCCACGAGCGGGGTGTTGCCGAGCGAGTCGACGAGGGAGGTGAAGCGGGCCATCGATCGTCTTCCGTGTCGGGGAGCGGGACGCAGACGGCGGTCAGCCGCCCGCGACCGCCGGGAGGATCGTCACCGAGTCGCCGTCCTTGACCTGGGTGTCGAGGGCGCCGGTGAAGCGCACGTCCTCGTCGTTGACGTACACGTTGACGAACCGGTGGAGCTTGCCCTCCTCGGTGACCAGGCGGTTCTTCAGGCCCGGGTGCTTGCTGTCGAGGTCGTCGACGAGCGCGGCGAGCGTGTCCCCGCTGCCCTCGACGGTCTTGTTGCCACCGGTGTGGGTGCGCAGGATGGTCGGGATCCGGACCTCGATGGCCATGGCGTGCGGTTCTCCTCTGGAGGGGTGTCAGGGGGCGCTGCTGCGGGGAGCAGCGGTTCGTGCGTCTGATCGGGGCCAACGCCCGTCCGCGGCCCGGGATTCCGGACAGCGGGCAACGTCACCTCAGTCGTAGACGACGGTGGTCGGCGAATGGCCGAAGAGGTAGGACTCGACGACCTCGACCTCCTCCTCGCTGACCTCGCCGTCGACGATGCGGAAGCTGCGGAACTCGACCTCGTCGCCGGCCAGGCCGGTCTCCCGCTCGTGGTGGCGGGTGGAGACCAGCACGTAGTGGGCGTTCGGCTCCTGCGCCAACCCGATGTCGGTGCGCGACGGGTAGGCCTCGGTGGCGGTGTGCGAGTGGTAGATCACCACCGGCTCCTCGCCCCGGTCGTCCATCTCGCGGTAGAGCTTCAGGAGGTCGGCGGAGTCGAACTCGTAGAACGTCGGCGACCGGGCCGCGTTGAGCATGGGGATGAAGCGCTCGGGCCGGTCGCTGCCCTCGGGACCGGCGACGACGCCACAGGCCTCGTCCGGATGGTCCTCCCGGGCGTGGGCCACGATGGCGTCGTAGGTCGCGCGGTCGATGCGCAGCACACCCGCATCCTAGGCGGGGCGCCGGACCCGCCGTCCCGTGGTCCCGGCGGTCACCCTCCGGACGGGTTACCGATACGGTCCAGCCTCGTGCTGGTCACGTCGCTCGTCATCGCCGGTGTGGTGCTGCTCCCGCTGCCCGCACTGGTCCTCGGCGTACGCGGCCTGCTGCGGCGCCGCGGCTACAGCGCCGGGGAGTCGTCGGATCGCGCGTCGTTGGTCCTGCTGATCACCTTCCGCGCGGTGACCCTGCTGCTCGTGTTCGCCCTCTCGGCCCTGGTGCTGGTCTCCTGCATCGGCGCCCTGATCAAGGACGTCGAACTGCACAACGCCGTCTACGTCTTCGCCGTCCTCGACCTGCTGCTGGCCGCCCTGATCGTGCTCACCTTCGGCCGCCGCGAGCAGCGACGAGCGCGTCGACGAGCGAGCCCTGCAGGCCGGTGAGCCAGTAGTACACCGCCAGCTGCTGGTCCTCCTCGTCGGTGATGTCCTCGGGCGGCTCGGTGTCCTCGGTGACGTCGAGACGGGTGCCCAGCGCCAGCCGCAGGTCGTTGGACGTGCGCAGCCACGCGGCCGCCTGGTCGGCGTCGAGGCGCAGCTCTCCGCCGCCGTCGGGCAGGCTCGCCCGCACCATCGCGAGGTCGTCGGTCTTGCCGCTGCGCAGCGCCGACT
Source organism: Blastococcus jejuensis (assembly GCF_039534705.1). NCBI lineage: Bacteria > Bacillati > Actinomycetota > Actinomycetes > Geodermatophilales > Geodermatophilaceae > Blastococcus > Blastococcus jejuensis. The sequence continues at coordinate 71,400 of NZ_BAAAVV010000012.1, read as the reverse complement.
CGGTCATCCCCCGGTAGTCGGCCGCGATCTCCGGATCGCCGCGGTGGCCGTCGGGCAGCAGCCGGACCAGCACCGGGTCGTCGCGGAGGTCGTCGGCCTCGAGGAGGTGCTCCAGCTGGTCGAGGAGCAGCCCGAGCACCCCGGCCTCGGCGGCGTCGACCCGGGCGAGGATCTCCCCGCCCCGGGCACGGAACGGCTTCATCGTCGCGTCACCGGTGCTCCGGCCTCGTCACGCGTCCTCATGCGTCCTTCTGGTAGCTGGCCCACAGGCCGTAGGCGTGCAGCCGGCTGGTGTCGTGCTCCATGCGTTCCCTCGGGCCGGAGCTCACGATCGCCTTCCCCTCGTGGTGCACCTGGAGCATGAGCTTGGTCGCCGTCGCCTCGTCGTAGCCGAAGAGCTCCTGCAGCACGAAGGTCACGTAGGTCATCAGGTTGACCGGGTCGTTCCACACCACGGTGACCCACGGCCGGTCGAGGTCGTACTCCTCGTCGACGGTGGTGTCCGGGGTGCGTTCCGGGGCGAGCGGTCCGGCCACGGGTCCACCATAGGACGCCGATCTGCTGCCGGGCGCAGCCGCGCCTAGGCTCCCTCCCCATGCCGACCTCGGAACTCCCCGCCGCGGCTCCCGCCCTGTTCACCGACCGGTACGAGCTCACGATGGTCGCCGCCGCGCTGGCCGACGGGACCGCCGAGCGCGACTGCGTGTTCGAGGTCTTCGCCCGCCGCCTCTCGCACGGGCGCCGCTACGGCGTGGTGGCGGGCACCGGGCGGGTGCTGGACCTGCTGCCGCACTTCCGGTTCGGCGACCGGGAGCTGGCCAGCCTGCGCGAGCAAGGGCTGACCGACGAGCGGCTGCTGGCCTGGCTGGCCGACTTCCGCTTCACCGGCGACATCGACGGCTACGCCGAGGGGGAGCTGTACTTCCCGGGGTCGCCGGTGTTCACCGTGCGGGCCCCCTTCGCCCAGGGGGTGCTGCTCGAGACCCTGGTCCTGTCCGTCCTCAACCACGACACCGCCATCGCCTCGGCCGCGGCCCGAATGGTGGGCACGGCGGGCGGGCGACCGTGCATCGAGATGGGCGCCCGCCGCACCCACGAGGAGGCCGCGGTCGCCGCGGCGCGGGCGGCCTACCTGGTCGGCTTCACCGCGAGCTCCGACCTGGAGGCCGGGCGCCGCTACGGCGTCCCGACGACGGGCACCAGCGCGCACGCCTTCACGCTGCTGCACGACGACGAGGAGTCCGCGTTCCGCTCCCAGGTGGCCACGCTGGGCGTCGGGACGACGCTGCTCGTCGACACCTACGACGTGGACCAGGGAATCCGGACGGCGGTGGAGGTGGCCGGGCCCCAGCTCGGCGCGATCCGGCTGGACTCCGGCGACCTGCCCACCCTGGCCGTCCGGGCACGGGCGCTGCTGGACGAGCTGGGCGCGACCTCCACCCGGATCATCGTCACCAGCGACCTCGACGAGTACGCGATCGCCGGGATGATGGCCGCGCCCGTCGACGGCTTCGGGGTCGGCACCCGGCTGGTCACCGGCTCCGGGGTGCCCACCGCGTCGATGGTCTACAAGCTCGTCGAGCGCGACGGCGTGCCGGTGGAGAAGGCCTCGGAGGGCAAGCATTCGATCGGCGGTCGCAAGCACGCCGTGCGCCGCCACGACGACGCCGGGACGGCGGTGTGCGAGGTGGTCAGCGCGGCTCCGGTCGAACCCCGCGACGGCGACCGCGACCTCGTCGTCCCCCTCGTGCGGGGCGGGGTGCCGTGCTCGGACCTCGACCCGCGCGCGGCGCTGGAGCAGGCCCGGGCCCACCACGCCGAGGTGCGCCAGGCCCTGCCGCCGGGAGCCTGGGCCCTCTCCGGCGGCGAGCCCGCGTTGGAGACACTGCGTACCTGAGCCGATCCCGACCGGAGGCCGACATGACCCGCGCACTGATCGTCGTGGACGTGCAGAACGACTTCTGCGAGGGCGGCAGCCTGGCCGTAGCCGGCGGCACCGCCGTCGCCCGGGCGATCACCGCGCACGTCCGCGCCGCCGGGAGCGACTACGAGCACGTCGTCGCGACCCGCGACCACCACATCGACCCGGGTTCCCACTTCGCCGACCACCCCGACTACCTCGAGACCTGGCCGGAGCACTGCGTGGTCGGCACCGGCGGCGTCGAGCTGCACGCGGCGCTCGACCGCGGCCCGCTCGAGGCGGTGTTCGACAAGGGCGAGTACGCCGCCGCCTACTCCGGCTTCGAGGCCAGCGCCGACGGCGTCCCGCTGGCCGACTGGCTGCGCGAGCGCGGCGTGGACTCCGTCGACGTCGTCGGCATCGCCACCGACCACTGTGTGCGGGCGACCGCGCTCGACGCCGTCGGCAACGGGTTCTCGACCCGCGTCCTGCTCGACCTCACCGCCGGCGTGGCCGAGGCGTCGACCGAGGCGGCCCTGGAGCAGTTGCGCTCCGCCGGCGTCGAACTGTGCGGAGAGGTCCACCGCCCCTAGCGAGGCGCCCTGCGAGGTGACGGGACGAGGGGGCCCGGAGGGTCCCCGAGGAGCGGAAGAAGCGGCTCAGCACGGCAAGGGGAGGGCTGTTGGCCGCGGTGTCGTCCGGAGGACGACAGATCATGTGGCGTCGAGGACCTCGTCGCGGGTGAAGCCGAGGACCTGCAGCACCGCGTCCAGGTAGGGCTGGTTGAGCGCGGTGTGCGCCTGCTCGCGGACGAACGGCTTGGCGTTGAACGCGATGCCCAGCCCGGCGGTGTTGAGCATGTCGAGGTCGTTGGCGCCGTCACCGACGGCCACGGTCTGCTCCAGCGGGATGCCGTACTCGGCGGCGAAGCGCTGCAGCGCGCGGGCCTTCCCGGGCCGGTCGACGATCTCGCCCACCAGGCCCCCGGTCAGCTTGCCGTCGCTCACCTCGAGGGTGTTGGCGGCGGCGAAGTCCAGGCCCAGGGTCTCGGCCAGCGGATCGGTGATCTGGGTGAAGCCGCCGCTGACGATCCCGCACCGGAAGCCCAGACGCTGCAGCGTGCGGATCAGGGTGCGGGCGCCGGGGGTGAGCTCCAGCGCTTCCCGCACCTCGTCGAGCACCTCGACCGGGAGGCCGGCCAGGGTGGCCACCCGGGCCCGCAGCGACTCGGCGAAGTCCAGCTCCCCGTTCATCGCCGCCGCGGTGATGTGGGCGACCTCGGCGGCCCGGCCGGCGCGGGCGGCGAGCTCGTCGATGACCTCGCCCCGCACGAGCGTGGAGTCGACGTCGAGCACGATCAGCCGCTTGCTGCGCCGGGCGAGCCCGACCTGTTCCACCGCGATGTCGGCGCCGGTGGTCGCCGCGACCGAGGCGAGGGCGGTGCGCAGGACGGTCGCCTCGGCGCCGGTGACGGTCAGCTCGAAGCTGGTGACCGGGTAGTCGGAGAGCCGGCGGATCGCGTCGATGTTGCCGCCGATGCCGGCGATGGCGCGGGCCGCCCCGGCCACCGCGTCGGGCGGGACCGGCCGGCCCAGCACGATCACGTGGTGCGGACGCCCGGCGGGGACGGGCACCGGCTCGGGGTCGGCGGCCGATTCGACCTGCACCCGGACGCCGGTCGCCGCGGCCACGTCGTTCCCGAGCCGGGACAGGCAGGCCAGCAACTCGGCCTCGGGCACCACCGCGCCGTCGCCCCCCGGGAGCGCGCCCACGACGACGCCGAGCACGAGCTGGCCGTGCACGACGACCTGCTCGATGTCGAGCACCTCGATCGCCGGCCCGCCCTCGGAGACCCCGGCGAGAGCCGAGAACAGCCGGGCCGTGACACCCGGACGGTCAGCCCCCGAGACCGTGAGGAGCGCTTTCGGCCCTCTCCCGGGCCCCGCCCCGAGCGTGCGAGGGGCGGGGAGGAGAGGGTCCTTCATCAGGTCGGGTCGGGGTCGTTCGGGCCCTGACGACGACCGGCCGTGGCGCCCAGCTCGGACACGTAGGGCTCGTGCCGCTTGCCCGCGTGGGCCTCGGCCTGCAGCCGCTCGAGCAGGTGCGGGTAGTGGGCCTCGAACGCCGGGCGCTCCGAGCGGATCTTGGGGATCTCGACGAAGTTGTGCCGCGGCGGCGGGGACGCCGTCGCCCACTCCAGCGAGTTGCCGTGGCCCCACGGGTCGTCGCGCAGCGCGAGCCGCCCGTACTTCCACGACTTCACGACGTTGAAGACGAACGGGACCATCGACGCCCCGAGGACGAACGAGAAGATCGTCGAGATCATGTTCAGGGTCGTGAACCCGTCGGACGGCAGGTAGTCGGCGTAGCGGCGGGCCATGCCCTCGTTGCCCAGCCAGTGCTGGATGAGGAACGTGCCGTGGAAGCCGATGAACGTCATCCAGAACTGCAGCTTGCCCAGCCGCTCGTCCATCAGCCGGCCGCACATCTTCGGGAACCAGAACGCGATGCCGGCGTTGGCCGCGAAGACCACGGTGCCGAACACGACGTAGTGGAAGTGCGCGACGACGAAGTACGAGTCGTGCACGTGCCAGTCCAGCGGCGGGCTGGCCAGCAGCACGCCGGTCAGGCCACCGAAGAGGAAGGTGACCATGAAGCCGATCGACCACAGCATCGGCGTCTCGAAGGTCAGCTGACCCCGCCACATGGTGCCGATCCAGTTGAAGAACTTGATGCCGGTCGGCACGGCGATCAGGTAGGTCAGGAACGCGAAGAAGGGCAGCAGCACCGCGCCGGTGGCGAACATGTGGTGCGCCCAGACGGCCAGCGACAGGAAGCCGATCGCCAGCGTCGCGAAGATCATGCCCTTGTAGCCGAACAGCGGCTTGCGGCTGAACACCGGGATGATCTCGGTGATGATGCCGAAGAACGGCAGCGCGATGATGTAGACCTCGGGGTGCCCGAAGAACCAGAACAGGTGCTGCCACAGCATCGGCCCGCCCATCTCGGCCGAGTAGACGAGAGCACCGAGGTTGCGGTCGGCCAGCAGCGCGAACAGCGCGGCGGTCAGGATCGGGAAGACCAGCAGGATGAGCATGCTGGTGACCAGCGCGTTCCAGGTGAAGATCGGCATCCGGAACATGGTCATGCCCGGCGCGCGCAGGCAGACGATCGTGGCGATGAAGTTGACGCCACCGAGGATCGTGCCCAGACCGCTGACGGCCAGGCCGGTGATCCAGAGGTTGCCTCCGGCGCCCGGCGAGTGGACCCCCGACGACAGCGGCGTGTAGGCCGTCCAGCCGAAGTCGGGCGCGCCACCGGGCGTGAGGATCCCGGACAGCACGATGAGGCTGCCGATGAGGAACAGCCAGTAGGAGAAGGCGTTCAGCCGCGGGAACGCGACGTCGGGCGCCCCGATCTGCAGCGGCATGATCAAGTTGGTGAACGCGAAGAACAGCGGCGTCGCGAACATCAGCAGCATCAGCGTGCCGTGCATCGTGAACAGCTGGTTGTACTGCTCCGGCGACAGGAACTGCATGCCCGGCCGCGCCAGCTCGCCACGGATCAGCATCGCCATCAGGCCGCCGATCATGAAGAACACGAACGACGTGGTCAGGTACATCAGACCGATGGTCTTGTGGTCGGTGGTGCGGAGCAGGTTCGACAGCCGCGAACCCTTCTCCACCACACGAGCCGGGCTGGGCCGGCTCACGATAGGCGCGGGAGCAATCGTCACGGCTCGCAGCTTAGACGGTCACTGATCGACACTTCGGGCCCCTGGACAGGCGCGTCGCCGCGCCGCTCCGGCAGCCGGTAGGAGGCGATCTCGACCGCGACGGTGACCCGGACGGGCCGGGGCAGCCCGGCGAGCCCGGATGCGAGCCGCTGCGGGGTCAGGTGCCGGGCGTGCGGGCCCATCCCGACCAGGGTGGCGACGGCGGGGTGGTCGAGCTCGAGCTGCTCGCGGTGGACCACCGCCGACACCGGCTCCAGGTGCGGTTCGAGGCTCGCCGCGAGCCGGGCGGCCTTGTCGGGATCCACGCGCAGCAGACCCAGCGGCCCGATCAGCTCGGCCAGGTGGTCGGCCGCGGGCGTGACGACGACCAGCCGCCCGTCCCGGGTCAGCACGCGGGCGGTCTCGGCGCCGTTGCGCGGCGCGAACACGACCAGTACCCGGTCGACGACGACGTCCCGCACCGGCCACCGCGCCCAGCTGTCGGCGACCACGGCCATCGCCCGCGGGTGCGCCCGCGCCGCCCGCCGGGCCGCGTAGCGCGACGAGTCGAGCACGACCCCGACCGCGCCGGGCAGCCGCTCGAGCACCCGGGCGAGGTGGTGCCCGGTGCCCCCGCCGACGTCGAGCAGCGTTCGGGTCTCCTCCCCCGCCGTCACCGCGTCGGCCAGCGCCGTGCTGATGCCGTCGTAGTGGCCACCGTCCAGGAACGTCACCCGGTCGGCGACCATCTCCGCCGAGTCGCCCGAGGGCGGACGGTGTCCCGGAGGCAGCAGGCTGACCTGCCCCTGCCGGGCGCGGTCGAACAGGTGCCCGCCCTCGCACCGCAGCGCGGCCTCGCCGTCGACCGCGGTCAACCCGGCCCCGCACACGGGGCAGGCCAGCAGCGCCACGGCGGGCGGCGGCAACGGCGGACGGGTCACGAGCGCGGCGGGACCGCGTGGAAGGTGAGGTCGTGCAGGGCACCGTCGGCGGCCGTCGCCGTCACGAAGGTTCCGTGGGGCTGGCGACGACGGTCCGTGGGCGAGCCGGGGTTCAGCAGCCGGAGGCCGTTGGCCGCCGTGGTGTCCCAGGGGATGTGGCTGTGGCCGAAGACGAGGACGTCGGTGTCGGGGAACCGGGCGGCGCAGCGGGCCTCCCGCCCCGCCCGGTCACCGGTCTCGTGGACGACGGCGAGGCGGATCCCCTCGATCTCGACGCGGGCCACCTCCGGCAGCCGCTCGCGCAGCGGGCCGTGGTCGTTGTTGCCGTGGACCGCGACGAGCCGCCGCGAGCGCCGCTCGAACTGGTCGAGCAGCGCGACGTCCACCCAGTCGCCGGCGTGCACGACGACGTCGGCGGCCTCGATGGCGGCCCACAGGGAATGAGGTACGTCACGTGACCGCTGAGGGACGTGCGTGTCGGAGGTCAACACCAGCGAAACAGGCACCACCCCATGGTCGCAGGCCGCTACGTTGCTCTGTCGGTGCCGACGACCGGCCCCATCCGCACGACCTGAGGACTTCCCGTGACCGACCCCGTCCCCACCCCCGGCGCCTCCGCTCCCGCGGAGCCCTACGAGAAGCGCTGGCTGGCGCTCGCGGTCATCGCCGTGACCGTGCTGCTGGTGATCCTCGACGCGACGATCGTGAACATCGCGCTGCCGGCGGTCTCGGTCGACCTCGGCATCGACGCGGCCACCCAGCAGTGGATCGTCACCGCCTACACCCTGACGTTCGGCGGGTTCCTGCTGCTCGGTGGCCGCATCGCCGACTTCTGGGGCCGCAAGCGCACCTACCTGGTCGGCGCCGGCGGGTTCGCCGTCGCCTCGGCCCTCGGCGGTCTCGCGCAGAACGAGGGGATGCTCTTCGCCGCCCGGGCGCTGCAGGGTGCGTTCGGGGCGCTGCTCGCCCCGGCCTCCCTCGCCCTGCTCACCGTGCTCTTCACCGACACCAAGGAGCGGGCGAAGGCGTTCGCCGTCTACGGCGCCATCGCCGGTGGCGGATCGGCCGTCGGCCTGCTGCTCGGCGGGGTCCTGACCGAGTACGCCGACTGGCGCTGGTGCTTCTGGGTGAACCTGCCCGTGGCGGTGGTCGCGATCCTCGCCGCGATCCCGATCGTCCCCGAGAGCCGGGCCCCGGGCGACACGAGCTACGACGTGCCGGGTGCCGTCCTGGTGACCCTCGGCCTGGCCTCGTTCGTCTACGGCTTCACCCTGGTGGCCGAGAACTCCCAGGAGAACGCGGCGGCCGGCCTGACCGACAACGCCTGGGCCGACCCCTGGGCGCTGCTGTTCATCGGCGGCGGAGCGCTGCTGGTGGCGGCCTTCGTCGTCCTGGAGCTCAAGACGCGCAACCCGCTGCTGCCGATGCGCATCGTCCTGGACCGCAACCGCGGCGGGGCCTACCTGACCTCGACGCTGGTCGGCGCCGGGCTGATCGGGGCCTTCTTCTTCCTGAGCCTCTACTTCCAGCAGGTGCTGGGCTACAAGCCGGTCGAGGCCGGCTTCGCGTCGCTGCCGACCACGCTGGGCGTCCTGCTCTCCGCCGGGGGCGCCAGCGCGCTCGTGCCCCGGGTCGGCCCGAAGCCGCTCATGGTCCTCGGCGGGCTGCTCGCCGCCGCCGGGCTCTTCGTGATGTCGTTCCTCGGGATCGACAGCGGCTTCTGGGAGCTCGCGTTCCCCGGTCAGCTGCTGCTCGGCCTGGGCCTGGGCTTCACGTTCGTGCCGCTGTCGAACCTGGCCCTGGTCGGTGCCGGCGAGCACGACGCGGGAGCGGCCAGCGCGATGCTCAACGCCACCCAGCAGGTCGGCGCCTCGATCGGGACGGCGCTACTGGCGACGCTCTCGGTCGGCGCGATCACCGACTACGTCACCGACGCCGTCACCTCCGGCCGCAACCCGGCCGATCCCGCCGTCGGGCTCCAGGCGCAGGTCGAGGGCTACACGACCGCGTTCACGTGGGCCGCTGTGCTGCTGGTGCTGGGCGCACTGGTCTCCGGCGTGCTGATCAAGGCCACCAAGGACGACCTGCCCGAGGAGATGGCCGTCCCGGTGTGATCCGTCGTGCGCACTGTTGATCAGGTGAGCTGATCAACAGGGGTCAGTGGTCCTGCTGGGCCATCGCGCGCAGCCGGGCGTTGTAGGCCACGCGCTCCGCGTCGTCGGTGCGGTCGGCGGCGCGGTCGATGGCCTTGCCGCGGCGCTCCTCGGAGCTCGCCCAGGAGAAGAAGACGACGAGCAGCACCAGGACGGTGGGCAGCTCGCCGAAGGCCCAGACGATGCCGCCGGCGACGCCCTGGTCACGGAGGACGTCGACACCCCAGTCGGCCGGCGGGTCGCCGAAGGAGTCGACCACCGCCGATCCGGCCATCATGATCGCGACGCCGAAGAAGGCGTGGAACGGGACCGGCAGGAACAGCTCGAGCATCCGGCCGGGGTGGGTGAGCGTCCGCGGCCACGGGTCCTGGGCCACGATCGGTCCGAAGAACAGCAGCCCGGTCACGACGAAGTGGGCGAGCATGAACTGGTGCCCGACGGGGTTGCTCATCAGGGCGTCGAACAGCGGCGTGAAGTAGACGCCGTACAGGCTCGCGATGAACAGCGGCACGGTGAACAGCGGGTGGGCCACGAACCGCCCGAGCCGGCTGTGCAGCGCGTTGAGCAGCAACGCCCGCGGGACGCCGGCGGCGCCCTTGCCCCGCGGCAGGGTGCGCAGGGCGAGGGTCACCGGGGCGGCCAGCAGGAGCAGCAGCGGCGTGATCAGCGACAGCACCATGTGCTGCGTCATGTGCACGCTGAACAGCACCATGCTGTAGCCGTTGGTCCAGGTACCCGTGACGGCGAACAGCGACGCGGTGCCGGCGACCCAGGCGAGCGTCCGCCACCAGGGCCAGCTCACGCCGGTGCGACGCAGCCGGACGACGGCGAGGACGTAGACCACCAGCCCGACGATGCTGGCGACGGCGAGCACCGACCACGGGTCGAGGTGCACCAGGAACATCCGGCCCCAGGTCGGCGGCTCGCTCGGCACCCACATGCCCGAGTGCTGCCCGTGGTCCACCGTGTCCTCCTCGCGCTCGCCTGCCGTGCGGCTCCACTGTCCCACTCGTTCAGTCGTGGACAGGCGCCTCGTGGCCGGCGTGCGCGACGCCCTCGAGCTGGAAGGTGCAGTGCTCGACGTCGAAGTGCTCGCCGAGGCACTCGCACAGGGCGTCGAGCACGCGCCCCCCGTGCCCGCCCGCGAGCGCGTCGTCGGTGACGACGACGTGCGCCGAGAGCACCGGCATCCCCGAGGTGATCGTCCAGGCGTGCAGGTCGTGCACGTCGAGGACGCCGTCGACCTCGAGGATGTGCGCCCGGACGTCGTCCAGGTCGACCCCGCGCGGGGCGGCCTCCAGGAGCACGTCGAGCGCCTCGCGGAGCAGGTGCCACGCCCGCGGGAGGACGAGGAAGCCGATGAGCACCGAGGCGAGCGCATCGGCCCAGGTCCAACCAGTCGTGAGGATGACGACCGCGGCGACGATGACGGCGACCGACCCGAGCGCGTCGGCGAGCACCTCGAGGTAGGCCCCCCGGATGTTGAGGGACTCCTGGCGACCGCGGTGCAGCACCGCGAGGGACACCAGGTTGACGACGAGCCCGACGACGGCGACGCCCAGCATCAGCCCCGACTCGAGGTCGGGCGGGTCGGCGATCCGCCGGACGGCCTCGACCAGGACGTAGCCGGCGACGCCGAGCAGCAGCAACCCGTTCGCGACGGCGGCCAGGATCTCCATCCGCTGCCAGCCGAACGTGCGCCGTCCCCGGGCGGGCCGCTGGGCCAGCGTGACCGCGCCGAGCGCCAGGGCGATCCCGACGGCGTCGGTGGCCATGTGCCCGGCATCGGCGAGGAGTGCCAGCGAGCCGGACAGGACCGATCCGACCAGCTCCGCGACGAGCACCGCGACCGTCAGACCCAGGACGAGGGCCAGCCGACCTCGCCGGCCGCCGGCAGCGGTGACGGGGCCATGGCTGTGGCCGTGTCCCATCGCCCTGCCTCCCGCGTCCCGGAATCCGACGTCGGAAGTCTGCCTCACACGCGCGACGCCCCCGCACCGGTGGGGACCGGCCGGGGGCGTCGGGACGTGGACCTGCTCAGATGTTGACGCCGCGCTCCCGCAGCCACGGGATCGGGTCGATCTTCGTCCCGTCGATCCCGCCGACGTGCACCTCGAAGTGCAGGTGCGGGCCGGTGGACTGACCGCGGTTGCCGAGCAGCGCGATCGTGTCGCCGGCCTTCACGACCTGCCCGGCGGACACGAGGATCTGCTCCATGTGCCCGTAGACGGTGACGTCGCCGTTCTCGTGCTGGATGTACACGGCGTTGCCGAACCCGCTGGCCGGTCCGGCCTCGAGGACGACGCCGTCCATGACCGCGTACTCGGGCGTCATCATCGGCGCGGCGAGGTCGATGCCGGCGTGCAGCGTGCCCCACCGGCTGCCGTAGCCGCTGGTCAGCCGAGCCCCCGCGACGGGCATGACCGCCTTGGGGCGGGCCGCCTCCGCGGCAGCCTCGGCGGCGGCCTGGTCGGCCGCAGCCTGCGCGTCGGCCGCGGCGGTCTGCTCGGCCAGGCGCTCGTTGCGGCTGATCGCGAGCTCCTCGAGGCGCGCGCTGGCCGCCTCGGGCGTGATCTCCTCGATCGGCTGGGCCTGCGCCTCGATGCCGAGCTGCTCGGCGACGCTGACCGAGTGGCTGACCGTCTGGGTCTGCGCCTGGGCCGGCGGGTCGGCCGGGGTGAGGCTCACGCCGAGCGCACCGGCCAGGGCGGCGGCCAGGTACAGGGCGGGCCGGCGACGGCGGGTCGGCAGGCGGCGCGGGAACAGGCGTCGCCGCCCCTGGGCGACCGCGGCCACGAGGGCCTCGGGCGACCTGACCTCGGGCGACGTGTGCTCGGGCGACGTCGCGACGACCGCCGGCGTGGCCTCGGTGACGACCTCGATGGCCTGCGCCTCGGCGGCGTCGGTGAGCTCGGCGGCGTCCGCTGCCGCGGCCAGCACCAGCAGGGCGGCGTCGTCGGCGCGCTTGTACGGCGTCGGCCGCGGCTTCGCGGCCACCTTCGCCGGGGCCGCCTGCGCCGCGGCAGCCTTGATCGCAGCGGACTTCGTCGCAGCGGACCTCGTGGCAGGGGCCTTGGCGGTGGCCGGCTTGGCAGCAGGCTTCGCCGTCGCAGCCTTCGCGGTGGCGGGCTTCGCCGCGGCCTTCGCGGTGGCGGGCTTCGCCGCGGCCTTGGCCGTGGCGGGCTTGGCCGCGGTCCTCGCGGTGGCCGGCTTGGCAGTGGCGGGCTTGGCCGGGGCCTTCGCGGTGGCGGGCTTCGCCGTCGCAGCGGACGTCGTCGTCACGGCGGTGGCGGTGGCCGGCTTCGCTGCGGTCTTCCGGGGCTTCGTCGGCCCGGCGTCGGTGCCGGTGGCCCGGCGAGCGGTGGAGGTGGTCTGGGTGGTCGTCGTCCGCGGCTTCCCCCGTCGCGGAGTCGGAACCTCGTTCGGGGCCTTCTCCTCAGCGGATCCGGCGATCCTGCGGGTCTTGCCGCGGGCCGGAGCGAGGGTCGGACGCGAGCCCGTGACGGGCTCCGATCCCTCGGCGAGGAGGTGGTCCTGGTGGAGCGAACTCATGCACCTGACTTCCGTTGGCGGGCATTGCAGAGGCGCTCCCGGGGAGAGGAGCGGTGCCCATGTAAACACGTCGTGATTGATTCGTGATCTGCGCGACGGGGTATTGACGTGCGCTTTTGTGGCCTGGGCCACAAAGCTCCATCAGTGTCATTCCGCTCAGCGTGCATGGCGGACTACACAAAGTCACTGGCACGCCGTGTCTGCCCGAAACCCGTGCGATCCACCTCACGGCGGGCAGAAAGGCCCTTGAGAAGAGCGATTCGCGGTCATATCGAGGGAGACGAACGCATGCGCGCAGTGACGTGGCACGGCCGAGCCGACGTGCGGGTGGACACCGTGCCCGATCCCGTCATCCAGGAGCCGACCGACGTCATCATCGAGGTCACCTCGACCGGCATCTGCGGGTCCGATCTGCACCTGATCGAGGTGATGGCGCCGTTCATGTCGGTGGGCGACGTCATGGGGCACGAGCCGATGGGTGTCGTGCGCGAGGTGGGCTCCGAGGTGACCGCCGTCAAGCCCGGCGACCGCGTCGTCGTGCCGTTCAACATCTCCTGCGGCACCTGCTGGATGTGCTCGCAGGGGCTGCAGTCCCAGTGCGAGACGACGCAGAACCGCGACCAGGGCTTCGGCGCCTCTCTCTTCGGCTACACGAAGCTCTACGGGCAGGTGCCCGGCGGGCAGGCCGAGTACCTGCGTGTCCCGTTCGGCAACACGCTCCCGATCAAGGTGCCCGACGGGCCGGCCGACGACCGCTTCGTCTACCTCTCCGACGTGCTCCCCACCGCCTGGCAGGCCGTGCAGTACGCCGGCATCCCGCAAGGCGGCAGCGTCTTGGTGCTCGGCCTCGGGCCGATCGGCGACATGGCCTCCCGCATCGCCCTGCACCTCGGCGCCGGGAAGGTGTTCGGCGCCGACTCCGTGCCCGAGCGGATCGAGCGGTCCCGCACCCGCGGCGTCGAGGTCATCTCCTCCACCGACCAGGAGGACGTCGTCTCCGCCGTCCGTGACGCGACCGACGGCCGCGGCCCCGACGCAGTGATCGACGCCGTCGGCATGGAGGCGCACGGCTCACCACTGGCGACCCTCGCGCAGAAGGCGACGGCGATCGTGCCGGACGCGATCATGGAGAAGGTCATGCAGGTGGCGGGCGTCGACCGCCTGGCCGCGGTCCACACCGCGATCGAGGCGGTGCGTCGCGGCGGCACCATCTCCCTGTCCGGCGTCTACGGCGGCGCGACCGACCCGCTGCCGCTCATGCGCATGTTCGACAAGCAGATCCAGTTCCGCATGGGCCAGGCCAACGTGCTCCGCTGGGTGCCCGACATCCTGCCGCTGCTCACCGACGAGGACCCGCTCGGCGTGGACAGCTTCGCCACGCACCACGTCCCGCTCGCGCAGGCGCCCCAGGCCTACGCCAACTTCCGCGACAAGAAGGAAGGCACGGTCAAGGTCCTGCTGAAGCCCTGACCAGCTGACCCGTACATCGGCCCGGGCGACCACCTGGTCGTCCGGGCCGGCGGTCAGACGCGCGTCGAACGGCGCCCCAGCGTGTCGATGTGCAGCGCGGCGTACACGGGGCAGAAGCCGAGCGCGGCGGTCACGAGCATGAGCGCTGCGACGATCCACAGGACGATGCCGAGCACCGTCGTGGCGCCGACCAGCACCGCGACGACGACGGCCGCGATCCCGACGACTCCTCGGACGACCCGGTCCACGGTTCCCATGTTCTTGGTCATGTCCCCTCCTCTTCGTCGTCCCCGTAGTTCAATCCTCAAGCATCCGGGTTCCGGAGGGGACCGCCCAACGTCCCGTTGTCGGAGGACCAGCGACACCACGGGCGCCGGGGTCACGCAGCCGACGCCCCGCAGCCGCTGAACCGTGGCGTGAGGGGTCAGCGAGGGCGGTGCGCGCCGACCGGGCCGAGGACCCGGTCGAGGTAGGCGTTGGACAGCACGCCGCCGGGGTCCAGCCGGTCCCGCACCGCCACGAACTCGTCGTAGCGGGGATACCGGTCGCGCAGCTGCCCGGCGTCCAGACCGTGCAGCTTCCCCCAGTGCGGACGCCCGCCCACCTCACCGGCGATCTGCTCCAGCGCGTCGAACCACGGGCCGGGCTCGTTGCCGGCCGGCACGTGCGCGGCGATGTAGGCGGTCGCCCGGCCCGAGGCCGTCGACAGAGGGATGTCGTCGGCCGCGGCCACGCGGACCTCGACCGGGAACGCCGACCGCCAGTCGCTCGCCTCGTGCACCCGCCGCAACTCGGCCAGCACGGCGGCGGCGTCGGCGCACGGGACCGCGTACTCCATCTCCAGGAAGCGCACCCGGCGCCGGCTGACGAACACCCGGTGCGAGTGGTCGGTCCAGGTTCGCGCCCCCAGCGCCTTCGCCGACATGCGCGCGAGCGGCGGCACCAGCGCGGGCACCCGGCGTCCGGCGGCGACGACACCGGCGAACGCGGCGTTGGCGAGGATCTCGTCGTCCCACACCGCCCGCCAGCGCGGCAGCGGGTGCAGGCCCTCCTCGAGGGGCACCCGGGTGTTGCACTTCAGCAGCGTCGCGTCGGTGTGCGGGAACCAGTAGAACTCGACGTGGTCGGTCGAGGTCATCAGGTCGGTGAAGTCGCCGAGCGCGGCGGTCAGGGTGCCCGGGCCCTCGACGGCGCGCAGCGCGAAGGCCGGCTCGGCCTGCAGGGTCACCTCCGTGACCACGCCGAGCGCCCCGAGCCCGACCCGGGCAGCGCGGAACACGTCGGGACTGCGGTCGGCGGAGCAGGCCAGCACCTCGCCGTCCGGCGTCACGAGCTCCAGCCCCCGCACCTGGGTGGCCAGCCCGCCGAAACGGGCGCCGGTGCCGTGCGTCCCGGTCGCGAGTGCCCCGGCGATCGTCTGCCGGTCGATGTCGCCCAGGTTGGTCATCGACCAGCCGCGGCGCAGGAGTTCGGCGTTGAGCCGGTGCAGCGTCGTGCCCGAACCGACGGTGACCAGCCCGTCGTCGGTCACCGACCGGACCCCGACCATGCCGTCGCAGACCAGCTGCACGTCCTCCGGGCTGCCGATGCCGGTGAAGGAGTGCCCGCTGCCGATCGGCCGCACCCGCCGGCCGGCCGCTGTCGCGGCGGTGAGGACGGCGGCGACCTCGTCGGCCGAACCGGGGCGCACGACGTCGGCCACGGCCCGCTGGTTGCCGGCCCAGTTGCGCCAGCGTGCGCGGTCCTCCGGCGGCGCCGGACTCTCCGTCACGCGGGCTCCTTCCGTCGGGTCGACCGCACTCTTCCCGGCGAGAACTGCGCAGGTCAACCAGTTGACCGGTCCGTCACCGGCCCGGCACGCTGCGCCGTGATGAGCGTTCCCGACCCCGCGGCCCAGCGTCGGCGGTTCGACCGCGCCACCGCTGACCTCGACCCGCCCCTGGCGTTGCTCGACCTCGACGCGCTGGACGCCAACGCCGACGACCTCGTCCGCCGCGCCGCAGGCAAGCCGATCCGGGTCGCCAGCAAGTCGGTGCGCTGCCGCGACGTGCTCCGGCGCGTGCTGGCCCGGCCGGGGTTCGCCGGTGTCCTGGCCTACTCCCTGCCCGAGGCGCTCTGGCTGAGCACCGGCGAGGACCCGGTCAGCGCGGACGTCGTCGTCGGCTACCCGACCGCCGACCGGCGGGCGCTGCGGCACCTGGCCGAGGACGACGAGGCTGCGGGCCGGGTGACCCTGATGGTCGACTCGACCGACCAGCTCGACCTGATCGACGACGTCGTCCCGGCCGGTCGGCGCCCGGACCTCCGCGTCTGTATCGACGTCGACGCGTCGCTGCGGGCGGCCGGCGGGCGGGTGCATGTCGGTGTCCGGCGCTCCCCGGTGCACTCCCCCGACCAGGCCGCGGAGCTGGCGCGGGCGGTCACGGCCCGGGCGGGGTTCCGGCTGGTCGGCGTCATGGCCTACGAGGCGCAGATCGCCGGTGTCCAGGACGCACCCGCCGGGCGCCGCCTGCGGGGCGTGGCCGTCCGGCGGATGCAGACGGTCTCGGCCCGGGAGCTCGCCGCCCGGCGCTTCGAGGTCGTCGCCGCGGTGACCGCCGTCGCGCCGCTGGAGTTCGTGAACGGCGGCGGTACCGGCAGCGTGGAGCGCACCGCGGGAGAACCCGCCGTCACCGAGGTGGCCGCCGGGTCGGGCCTCTACTCCCCCGCCCTGTTCGACGGGTACCGCGCCTTCGCCGCCCGGCCGGCCGCCTTCTTCGCCGTCCCGGTCACCCGGCTCCCCGCGCCCGGCACCGTGACCGTCGCCGGCGGCGGCTGGACCGCCTCCGGGCCGCACGGTGCCGACCGGCTGCCCGTGCCCACCTTCCCCGCGGGCCTGCGGTGGCTGGCCGCCGAGGGCACCGGCGAGGTGCAGACACCGCTGCGCGGACCGGGGACGGCGGGGCTGTCGGTCGGCGACCGGGTCTGGTTCCGGCACGCCAAGGCCGGTGAGCTGTGCGAGCACGTCGACGTCCTGCACACCCTGGCCGGGGACGACCTGACCGGCGCCATGCGGACCTACCGCGGCGAGGGCAAGGCCTTCGGCTGAGCACTGCGCGAGAGGCCGGTGGGGCCGCTGGTGACCGTGCCCCCGTGTCGGGGACGACCTCCGGTCGAAAGGGCCACGAGCACATACGGTCCCGTCCGTATTCGTAGCCAGATGCGAGGAGCACGCGTGTCCCACCCCCAGCAGACCCAGTACCAGCAGTACGAGCCGCCGCACTACAACCCGCCTGCCGGCGCACCGCCGAAGAAGGGGGCCGGGCTCGCGATCGCCTCGATGGTGCTCGGCATCATCGCTCTGCTGCTCAGCTGGGTGCCGATCATCAACAACCTCGCCGCGGTCCTCGCGGTCGTCGGCCTCGGGCTGGGCATCCCGGCGCTCATCCTCGCTCGGCGCGGCACGCACAACGGCACGGGCCTGGCGATCACCGGCCTGGTGACCTCGGTCCTCGCCCTGGTCCTCGTCATCGTGACCCAGCTGTTCTTCCTGAAGGTCATCGACGAGGTGGACAACGCCATCGACCGGAGCACCAGCACGGCGGAGGCGCCGGTCGCCCCCGCCGACGCGCCCGTGGACGGTGCGACCGCCCCGGCGGCGGACGTCGTACCGCTGGGCGTCCCCGTCCCGGTGGGCGACTACCAGGTGACCGTCGACCTGGTCGAGCTCGACGCCAACGCCAGCGTGGCCGCCGCGAACGACTTCAACGAGCCGCCGACCGGTCAGTACGTCATCACCCAGCTCACCGTCACGTACGTGGGCGCGGAAGAGGGCATGCCCGGCTGGGACCTGACCGCGATCTTCCACGGCACGGACAACCGCCAGTACAGCGACGCCGACTGCTCGGCGGTCCTGCCGGACGACGCCATGGACGCCCCCACCCTGAACAGCGGCGGGTCGGACACCTTCCAGTTCTGCATGGACGTGCCCCCGGCGGCCATCGAGGGCGGACAGCTGTCGGTCGAGCCGACCATCAGCTTCGACGACGAGGCTCGGGTCTACTTCGCCATCAGCTGACACCTGCGCGACCGTGCCGCCGGTCCGTCCCGCTCGGGACGGGCCGGCGGTGCCGTTCACGCAGGCGGGACGCCCGACTCCCGCGCGCGACGGTCAGCGGGCGCGGTGGACTCGCGTCTCGTCGAACACCGGCTCGGCCGACTCGTAGACCCGGCCGTCGGCCCCGAACACGAGGAAGCGGTCGAAGGACCGGGCGAACCAGCGGTCGTGCGTGACCGCCAGGACGGTGCCCTCGAACGCCTCCAGCGCCTCTTCCAGCGACTCGGCCGAGAGCACGTCGAGGTTGTCGGTCGGCTCGTCGAGCAGCAGCAGCGTGGCGCCGGAGAGCTCCAGGAGAAGGATCTGGAACCGCGCCTGCTGGCCGCCCGACAGCGTCCGGAAGGGCTGGTCGGCCTGATCGGTGAGGCCGTACCGGCGCAGCGCCGCCATCGCGCGGCCCCGGTCGACCCCCGGCCGGCCCGGCTCGCCGTGCCAGAGCAGGTCGACCGGGGTGCGGTCCTGCCACTCGGGGTGGGCGTGCGTCTGGGCGAAGAACCCGGGGACGACGCGGGCGCCGAGCCGCCAGTCGCCGGTGTGCGCGACGGACTGCCCCGCCAGCAGCCGCAGGAAGTGCGACTTGCCGGCCCCGTTCGCACCGAGCACGCCGACCCGGTCGCCGTACCAGACCTCGAGATCGAACGGCTGCATCAGACCGGACAGCTCCAGCTGCTCGGCCATGACCGCCCGCACGCCGGTCCGGCCGCCGCGCAGCCGCATCGCCACCTTCTGCTCCGGCGGTCGGTCCGGGGGCGGACCCGCTGCCTCGAACTTCGCCAGCCGGGTCTGCATCGCGTGGTACCGGTTGGCCATGTCCGGGGAGTTGGCCGCCTGCTGCTGCAGGGTGCGGACCAGGTCGATCAGCCGCTGGTGCTCCTCGTCCCAGCGCCGCCGCAGCTCGGCCAGCCGCTCGTGCCGCGCGGCCCGCGCCTCGTGGTAGCTGACGAACCCGCCGCCGTGCACCCACGCGGTGCCGCCCTCGACGGTGACCACGCGGTCGGCCACCCGCGCGAGGAGCTCCCGGTCGTGACTGACGAACAGGACGGTCTTGCGGGTGTCGAGCAGCCGCTCCTCGAGCCACCGCTTGCCCGGGACGTCGAGGTAGTTGTCGGGCTCGTCGAGCAGCAGCACCTGGTCCGGCCCGCGCAGCAGCGCCTCGAGCGCCAGCCGCTTCTGCTCTCCCCCCGACAGTGTCGACAGCTCGCGGTACTTGCACCGCTCGAACGGGATGCCGAGCGCGGCGACGGCGACGGTGTCCCAGGTGACCTCGGCGTCGTACCCGCCCACGTCGCCCCAGTGCGCCAGCGCGCCGGCGTAGGCCATCTGCGACCGCTCGTCGTCGGTCTCCATGAGGACGAGCTCCGCGGCCTCGACGGCCTCCCAGGCCTCGCGGACGGCCGGGGGCGAGAGATCGACCAGGAAGCGCTGCACGGTCGTGTCGTCGCGGACCGAGCCGATGAACTGGCGCATGACGCCGAGCCCGCCGGTGCGCGCGACCGACCCGGCCTCCGGGATCAGGTCACCGGCGATGATCCGCAGCAAGGTCGTCTTGCCCGCCCCGTTCTCACCGATCAGCGCGGCCCGGGCGCCGTCCCCGACGCGGAAGTTCACGTCGTCGAGCAGGACCCGCCCGTCGGGAAGCGTGTGCCGGACACCGGTGACGTCGACGTAACCCACCCGGACATCCTCCCGTCCGGGGCAACCGGGTTCCGCGCGGTCAGCCCAGCGACACCCGCAGGCGCTGGCGGGCGAGGCGCTCGACCAGTTCGGGCAGCGCACCGTCGGGCGAGCCGCGCAGTTCCTCGCGGCAGGTGCGCACCACCACGGCGACCGAGTGCCCGAGTTCGGGGAACTCCTGGCTGAGCCGCAGGACGGCGGAACGGACGGACGGGTCGGTCGAGGTGGGCAGAACAGCCAGCACCATGAACGGTCCTCCGGTTGCGCGAGCCGCGCGATGCGGCAGTCGATGTCCCCCCGCAGGGTCGCCGACGGACCGTTCCGACGGCGAACCATTTCCTGGGGACACCGTGACGGCTGGGACGCCGGGAAGCCAGGGACCAAGGTCCCCGCGGGCCGGACGGCGGTGCCGACGGGGCCCATGTGCCCCTGTCGCGGCGGCCCTCCGACGCGACAGCATCGCCACGGAACTCACGACGGAGGTGCACCGTGCTCTTCCACGACCGCAGGGACGCCGGCCGCCACCTCGCCCGGCAGCTGCACCGGTTCAGCGGGCAGGACGTCGTCGTCGTCGGTCTGCCGCGCGGCGGGGTGCCGGTGGCCGCCGAGGTGGCCCGGGCGCTCGACGCGCCCCTCGACGTCATCGTCGTCCGCAAGCTCGGGGTGCCCTTCCGGTCGGAGCTCGCGATGGGCGCCGTCGGCGAGGGCGGTGTGCTGGTGCTCGACGAGCGCGTGCTGGACCTCGCCCGCGTCGACCGGTCCGCCCTGGAGCGCGTCGAGGACCGCGAGCGCGCCGAGCTCGAGGCGCGGGTCGCCCGGTTCCGGGCGGTCCGTCCGCGGGTCCCGCTGACCGGTCGCACGGTCGTCCTGGTCGACGACGGCATCGCGACCGGCTCGACGGCCCGGGCCGCCTGTGCCGTGGCCCGGGCGCTGGGCGCCGCGCGGCTGGTCCTCGCCGTCCCGGTGTGCGCGCGGGACAGCGGCCGGCTGCTGGCCGAGGACGTCGACGAGTTCGTCTGCCTGGAGATCCCGGCGCACTTCGCCGCCGTCGGCCAGGCCTACGACGACTTCGGGCCCACGTCCGACGACGAGGTGCTGGAACTCCTGCGCGAGGCCGAGCGCCGGCATCCCGGTGCGGCGGTGCCGGCCGCACCCACCGAGCCGCCGCCCCGCGACGAGGAGGTCACCGTCACCGCTGGCGGCGTCCTGCTCGCCGGGCACCTCACGGTGCCCGAGCACGCCCGGGGCGTGGTCGTCTTCGTGCACGGGAGCGGGAGCAGCCGGCACAGTCCCCGCAACCGCTACGTCGCCGGCGTGCTGCAGGCCGCCGGGCTGGCCACCCTCCTGTTCGACCTGCTGACCCCCACCGAGGAGCACTCCCGGGCCGCGGTGTTCGACATCGGGATGCTGGCCGCGCGGCTGGTCGAGGTCACCGCCTGGCTGCGGCGGCAACCCGGCTGCGCGGCGCTGCCGATCGGCTGGTTCGGCGCCAGCACCGGCGCGGGGGCGGCGCTCGCGGCGGCGGCGATGCCCGGCGCCGACGTCACCGCCGTCGTCTCCCGGGGCGGACGGCCCGACCTGGCCGGCCCACGGCTGGCCGAGGTGCACGCCCCCACCCTGCTGATCGTCGGTGGGCTCGACACCGCGGTGCTCGAGCTCAACGAGCTCGCCCGGCTGCGCCTGCGGTGCGAGAGCCGGCTGGCCGTCGTCCCGGGCGCGACCCACCTGTTCGAGGAGCCCGGGACCCTGGAGCAGGCCGCCGAGCTGGCCCGCGACTGGTTCGTCGACCACCTCGTGCGGACCGCCCAGCCCAGCGCCTGACCGGGACCCCTCGTGCGCGACGGCGTCCTGGTGCTGGCGCTCTGCGGTGACGTGATGCTCGGCCGCGGGGTCGACCAGGTGCTGCCGCATCCGGGGGACCCCGCGCTGCGGGAGGAGTGGGTCCGCGACGCCCGACGGTACGTGGAGCTGGCCGAGGCCGTGAACGGCCCGGTCCCCCGCCCGGTCGACCCGGGGTGGCCGTGGGGCGACGCGCTCCCGGTGCTGGCCGCCGCGGACGTCCGGATCGTGAACCTCGAGACGAGCGTGACCCGCAGCGACGACTTCGCGCCGGGCAAGGCCGTGCACTACCGGATGCACCCGGCCAACCTGCCCGCGTTGTCGGTCGCACGGCCCGACGTCTGCGTGCTCGCGAACAACCACGTGCTCGACTTCGGCCGCCGGGGCCTGGCCGAGACCCTCGACACCCTCGCGGGCGCGGGTCTCCGGGTGGCCGGAGCCGGGCGGGACGCGGCCGGGGCGGAGCGACCGGCCGTCCTGCCGGTGGGCGGCGGGCGCCGGGTGCTGGTGGCCGCCGTGGGACTGCGCTCCAGCGGGATCCCCGGCTCGTGGGCCGCGACGGCCGAGCGGTCGGGGGTCGCCTACCTCGACGGGCTCTCCGACGCCGCAGCCGACGACGTGCTCCACCGGATCGAGCGGGTGCGCGGCGAGCGCGACCTCGTCGTCGTCTCGGTGCACTGGGGACCGAACTGGGGGTACGAGACCCCGGCCGAGGAGCGTCGCTTCGCGCACCGGCTGATCGACGGCGGGGTCGACCTGGTGCACGGGCACTCGTCGCACCACCCGCGCGAGATCGAGGTGCACGCCGGGAAGCTCGTGCTCCACGGCTGCGGGGACCTCGTCGACGACTACGAGGGGATCGGGGGGCACGAGCGGTTCCGCCCCGACCTGCGCCTGCTGTACCTGGCGACGCTCGACGCGGGTTCGGGTCGGCTGATCGGGCTGCGGATGGCGCCGCTGCAGGCGCAGCGCCTCCGGCTGCAGCGCGCCTCGCCCGGCGACTGCCGCTGGCTGCGCGACCGGCTCGCCCCGGCGCAGGGGCGGATCCGCACCGAGGACGACGGCACGCTGGCGCTCGACCCGGAGCGGGGCTGACCGGCCGGGTCAGGCGGCGTAGTACGCGTTGCCGCCCTCGCGGGTCGCGGCGACCGCGTCGCGCACGAGGGTGCCCAGCGCGTCGGCGTCGACCGTGTCGAGCGAGGTGAACCGGATGCAGCTCTTCCCGCACGAGACCTTGCCCAGCTGGGCCGCGCGCGACTCGGCGAGGTACTCCCCGTCGACCACGGCGCAGACGTAGAGGGAGAGGTGCCGCTTCTGTGCCGCGAGCGCGATCAGCGGCCACATCGTCGTCGTCTTCGCCGACTTCGGCCGGTAGGGCATCAGCCCGTAGCCGAGCATCGTCGAGGAGCCCACGGGCACCAGCTGCCGGTCGATGCCGGGCGCCGCGGCCATGACGAGCTCGTCGACCCGGCGCAGCTCCTCCTCGCGCGGGCCGGCGGCGCCGAACCAGGCGTCGACGTCGGTCATCGCCCCTCCCTCAGGCCAGCGCGATGGACAGGATCGTCGCGGCCGCGGCCAGGATCATGGCGAGCACGACCAGTGCGGCCACCAGCCGCCGCCGGCGGTCGGCATCGCGGCCCCCGGCCCCACCCATCCCCATCATGTCGGGCAGGCTACCGCCGGACGCCGACGTTTCAGCGTGGTCGCCGCCCCCACAGCAGCGTGTCCAGGGCGGTGCCGGCCGGGGTCTCCCGGCGCACCTGCTCGAACCGGTCGACGTCGAGCAGCGCGGCGACCGGGGCCAGCCGCTCCACGCTGCACAGGATCGCCGGGTCGGGCGGACCCCCGACGCCCGCCGTCAGGTTCTCGACGTCGTGCCCGAGGACCAGCAGCCGGCCGCCCGGGCGCAGCCAGCCGACCGCCCGGGTGAGCAGCGCGACGGTCTCGTCCTGCGGCAGGTGCAGGTAGGCGACCAGCACGAGATCCAGGCTCTCCGGTGGCGCCGTCCAGGCGAGGACGTCGGCGGTGACCCACGTGACCCGGTCGCCGCCGGGCTGGGCCCGGCCACGGGTCAGCCCCACGTCGGAGAAGTCGACGGCCGTCGCGCGCCAGCCGAGCCCGGCCAGCCACAGCGCGTGCCGCCCCTCCCCCGCGGCCAGGTCGACCGCATCGCCCGGCGGCACGTCGGCGAGCAGGTCGGCGATCAGCCGGTTGGGCTCCGCCGACCACTGCTGCTTCTCCGCGTACCGCTCGTCCCAGTCCTCCGCGCGCATGCCGCGCAGTGTGTCAGTGCAGGACCATGCCACCGGCGACGTTGAGCGCGTCCCCGGTGAGGTAGTCGGAGTCGCTGGAGGCGAGGAAGAGCGCCGCCCGGGCGACGTCGCCCGGTTCGGCGAGGCGACCGAGCGGCGACAGCGCCGACCAGGAGTCGACCGGACCCCGGTTCCGGCACGCCGGATCCATCTCGTCGAGGACGTAGCCCGGGCACAGGCAGTTGACCGTGATGCCGTGCGGTCCGAGCTCGTGGGCCGCGGCCCGGGTGAGCGCCATGACGGCGGCCTTCGAGGCGGCGTAGTGCGCCTGGCCGCCGCCGCTCGTGCCGCCCATGCCGGCCACGTTGATCACCTTGCCCGCGCAGTCGGCCGACGGGGTGCGGAACGCGATCATGGACCGGGCCGCGACCTGCGTGGTGATCAGCATGGCCCGCGTGCCCAGGTCGAAGACCTCGCCGAGTTCGACGGGCTCCATGTCCAGGAGGGCGGAGAAGCGCATGACCCCGGCGTTGTTCACCAGGACGTCGAGCCCGCCGAGCCGGCCGGTCGCCCGGTCCATCACCTCGCGCGTGCCCCGCACGTCGGACAGGTCGACCGCGTAGCCCCAGGCGCCGATCTGCTCCGCCAGCCGGGCGGCCGCCTCGGCGCACCCGTCGAGGACGGCGACGTGCGCGCCCTCCTCGGCGAACGTGCGGGCGATGGCCGCCCCGATGCCCTGGCCCCCGCCGCTGACGATGACGCGTCGTCCGGCGAGCCGGTTCACGCCGGGGACCCCAGAGATGTCAGGGGTGCGGGAAAAGGTTGTGCCATGACTGTTCTCCTCGGGTTGTGCGCCGACCCCGATACCCCGCCCCGGCCGCCTCACCCACGATGCAGGGGTCTTTGTCGGACCGCTTTGGCACTGTGTCCCCCGTGACGTCCCCGTCCGAGGTCGGTCTGCTGCGCCTGGTGGCCCAGCGGGTGGCCGGGCCGCACGAGGCCACGCCGCTCGACGTCGTGCGCCGGTTGACCGCCCTGCAGGGGCAGGACTTCCCGGGCGCCCTCACCGCCGTGGCCCTGCGGACGGCGGCCGGCACGCGCGAGGAGGTCGCGGCGGCGCTCGACGCCGGCGAGATCGTGCGCACCTGGCCGATGCGCGGCACGCTGCACCTGGTCGCGGCCGACGACCTCGGCTGGATGATCGGCCTGCTCGGGCCGCGCGTCATGGCCGGCGCCCGGCTGCGCCGGCAGCAGCTCGGCATCACCGACGAGGACATCGACCGCGCCCGCGCGATCGGCGTCGAGGCCCTGCGCGGCGGGCGGCGGCTGCGCCGCGCGGAGCTGCTGACCGCGCTCGCCGACGCGGGCGTCGACACCGCCGGGCAGCGCGGCTACCACCTGCTCTGGTACCTCGCCCAGACCGGCGCGCTGTGCCTGGGCCCGGTCGACGGCGGCGAGCAGCGCTTCGTCCTCACCGACGAGTGGATCCCCGCCCCGCGCCGGCTCGACCCGGACGAGGCCGTGCACGAGCTGGCCGACCGGTTCTTCCGCGGCCACGGCCCGGCCACCGTGAAGGACCTCGCCCGCTGGGCCGGCCTCCGGGTGACCGAGGCGCGCGCCGGCCTGGCGTCCGCCCGCGACGGGCTCGCCCGGCTCGAGGTCGACGGTGTCGAGCACTGGCTCGACCCCGAGACCCCGGATCGGCTCGCCGCCTGCCGCGCGGAGGCACGGGGCGTGTTCCTGCTGCCGGGGTTCGACGAGTTCGTGCTGGGCTACGGCGATCGCGGCGCCGTCCTCGACCCCGCGCACGCCGACCGGATCGTCCCCGGCGGCAACGGCATGTTCCGCCCGACCGTCGTCCACGAGGGGCGCATCGTCGGCACCTGGGGGTTCACCGGCCGCGGCGCGAAGCGGGCGGTCCGGGCCACGCCCCTCACCGCCTGGCCCGCCGGCGTCGAGCAGGGGATCGCGGCGGCGACGCTGCCGGCCTAGTTCGAGAACAGCCGCGCGAAGAAGCCCTTCCGAGCCGGCCGCCATCCCATCTCGTGCAGGAGGACGAACAGCGGCTCCTTGATCCGGGCCGTCTCGAACTCGTAGCTCCAGGTGTGGCCGGCCTCGCCGTGGGAGGTCGCCCGCAGCGCGGCGCCGCCGCCCCACTGCTTGCCGATCGATTTGCCCTTGAACACCTGCTTCGAGCCCCCGAACTCGATCTTCCCGCCGCTGAGCCGGACCTCGCTCTCGCTCTCCTGCTTGCGCTCGGAGAAGCCGTACGTCCCGGCCGGCTCGTCGAGGGTGACCGTGAGCTCGTAGTCCTTGTCGATGGTGCCGGCGGAGAGCAGCCCCTGGTAGGTGACGTCGGCGATGTCCCACGTGCCGATCACCCGGTTGCCCTCGCAGCGGTAGCGAAAGGGCTGGCCGGCCGGGTTCAGCTCGGCGGCGATGCGGGCGCAGGTGTCGGCGATGCTCGGTGCCACAGTTTCAGCTCCGCTTCTCGACGAGGAATACGGGGATCTCCCGGTCGGTCTTCGCCTGGTAGTCGGCGTAGCTGGGGTAGGCCGCGACCGCCCGCTCCCACCAGAGCGCCTTCTCCTCGCCGGTGATCTCGCGGGCCACGCCGTCCCACGGCTCGGGGCCGTCCTGCACGGTCACCTGGTCGGGGTGCGTGCGCAGGTTGTGCACCCAGGCCGGATCGGTGGGCCGGCCACCCTGCGAGCCGACCATCGCGTAGACGCCCTCGTGCTCGACCCGCATGAGCGGCTGCTTGCGCACCTTGCCGCTCTTCGCACCGCGGGTGCTGAAGATGACGACGGGCAGGCCGGTGTCGCGCAGGGTGTTGGCCTCCCGTCCGCCGGTCGCCTCGTAGCGCTCGACCTGGTCGCGGACCCACTGCTGTGGGCTGGGCTCGTACTCACCTTCCAGCGGCATGGAACCGAATCTAGAGGCCGCCGCGGCGTCAGGCCCGGGGAGGCTGGTAGTCGATCGTGTGCGGCACGAAGTAGCTGAGGTTGTCGGTGATCAGGCCGTCGCTCTCGCGGATGCCCAGGCCCGCCGGCTCGCCGTCGACCACCCACGCGCCGAGCACCGGGTGGTGGGGGCCGTCGACGCCGGCGAAGTCGGGCAGCGGCGCGAACTCCTGCAGCACGTATCCCTCGGTCCCGTACCGGCCGGGCAGCTCGGCGAGCACCTCGCCCTCGCGGACGATCGCCACGTTGGCCCCCTCGCGACCCCACAGGGGCTTGCGGACGTAGGAACGCCAGCTCGTGGGCGCCTCGTCGGCGAAGTAGGCCGGCAGCAGGTAGCGCCCCAGCGCCGGGTCGGTGCCGAAGAGCTGCCACAGCACCGGCAGCAGTGCCTTGGTGCTCCACAGCATCTTGTAGACCGGCTCGACCCAGGTGGTCCCGCCGGGCCGGGCGGAGTCGGCGAGCACCGCCGGGCCGAACTCGTCCTCGAGCAGCCACTCCCAGGGGTAGAGCTTGAACACCAGGTCCAGGTGGCGTCCCTGGGCGTCGTAGAACCGGCCGTCGCCGTCGTCGAGCACGATGTCCTCGACGACCAGCTCGATGGCCTCGTAGCCGGCCTGCACCACTGTGTCCATGAGGTAGGCGACGGTCATCCGGTCCTCACCGGAGGTCTCCTCGCTGGTCCAGGCCAGGTGCACCCGGGGCCGCACACCGGTCCGCCGCTCCCACTTCACGAGGTTGCGGGTCCAGGCCGCGACGAGCTTGTCGTGCAGTGCGTTCCACTGGTCGCGGCCCTGCCCGGTGAACAGGTGCCAGTTCCACTGGGTGACGGCCGACTCGACCAGCCCGGTCGGGGTGTCGGCGTTGAACTCCAGCAGCTGGGGCGGGCCCTGGCCGTCGTAGCGCAGGTCGAAGCGGGCGTAGATGCTCGGCGGCTCGGATTCCCACGTGCGCCGGATCTGCGGCCGGGCCATCGGCGGGATGCGCATCCGATCGAACAGGTCGTTGTCGACGACGTGGTCGCCCGCGGCCACGCACATCTCGAACAGCTGCGCGACCGCCCCCTCGAGCATCTGGACCTCGTCCATCGAGAAGTCGTAGAAGGGGCCTTCCCGCCAGTAGCTGCGCACCTCGCCGCCGGGCACCTGGGTCTTGTTGTAGACCAGGCCCTGCGCCTCGATCTCGGCCTCCCAGCCGGGCCGGACGACGCCGCTCTCGATGCGCCTCATCTCCCCCTCCCCGCCGGCGAGAGCGAGGTGCTCAGCTGCCTGCTCCGGTGCCCGCCCGGCCGCCGACGCCGCTGCCGATGCCGCCGCTGACCCGCGTCCCGCCGGTCACCTTCCCGGAGGCCGGCAGGCCGGCGCGCTGCCGGGCCGCAGAGTCGCGCGGGTCGATGCGCGTGCCGCCGGAGGGGAGCCGGCTGCCGACCGGGAGCCCGGACCGGAAGCCGCCGATGTACAGGAAGAACAGGCCGCCGCCGTTGTAGCTGTCGTCGCAGTAGTCGTCGTCGACGATGTTGCCGTCGGCGTCGGTGCAGTACGCGACCTGCTCCTCGCCCTCGTCCTCGCCCGCGCCGCAGCCGGCCATGAAGCCGGTCGCCGCGGTGGCGAGCACCGTGGTCGTCAAGGCGGCGCGGATGCGGTTGGAGACCGCCATGACTTCTCCCGTCGTCGGTTTGACCAGACCCTAGGACGTTCTCGCCTCGCGGTGGGCGCCCGGCCCGCGCGGCACGCGCCGGACTCCGGGACGATCAGCTCCGAACCGACTGGAGGCCCCGATGAGCACCGCCGTCCCCGTCCCCACCGTCACCGTCCGCGGCGAGGCGCTCCTGGTCGTCGATCCTGAGATCGCCGACCTCGGGGTCACCGTGCGAGTCCGGGCCCGCGACCGCGAGACCGCCCTCGAGCGAGTCCGGGCCCGGCAGGACGACGTGACCGCGGCCGTGCGGGCCGCCGGCGACGCCGTCGAGACCGCCGAGACGACCCGCGTCGCCGTGTACCCCGGCAGCCGTCCGGACGGCGCCCCCGGCGATCCGGTGGCCAGCCAGCACACCCGGATCACGGTCGGCCGGCTGGACGCGGTCGGCGACCTGCTCGTGGCGCTGGGCCGGCTGGACGACGTCGAGGTGTCGGGACCCTCGTGGGGCCTGCGGCCCGACAGCCCGGCCTACGAGCAGGCCCGGCTGGCGGCGGTGACCGACGCGGTCCGCCGTGCGCGGACGTACGCGGCGGCCTTCGGCGCCGAGCTGACCGCGCTGCTGGAGGTCTCCGACGCGGGGATGTCGGGCGGCCTCCGAGTCGCGGGGGCGATGGAGACGGTGGCACTGTCCGTGCCGGGCGGGCTCCACCTGGACCTGACGCCGGCACGGTCCGAGGTGCACGGCGCGGTCGAGGTGCGGTTCGCGATGTCGGCGCCGGACAGCGGTACGTGGAGCACGGAGGTCTTCCGAGGATGAGGTATCGCGAGGGCGGCAGCCTCGACACGTCGGCAGTCCAGGATCGCCGCGGCGGAGGCGGGCGGCTCGGTGGCGGGCGCGGCCTCGCCGTCGGGGGCGGCGGCCTGGGCGTGGCCGGTCTGGTGGTCTTCGTGCTCATCCAGCTGCTCGGCGGCGGTGGCGGCGACGTCGGCTCGGCCCTCAGCGGGCTGGGCGGGCTCGGGCAGGGCGAGCAGGCCGACAACAGCCAGCTCGAGCAGGCCTGCGACGACAGCGGCGACGCCAACACCTCGGTCGACTGCGCGGTCGTCGCCGACATCGAGTCCATCCAGGACTTCTGGACGACGCAACTGGGCGAGCGCTACGTCCCGACCGACACGGTGTTCTTCTCCGGGCAGGTGCAGACCTCGTGCGGCGGGGCCACCAGCGGATCGGGCCCCTTCTACTGCCCGGCCGACCAGCGCGTGTACATCGACCTGAGCTTCTTCGACCAGCTCCAGGAGCAGTTCGGCGCCCAGGGCGGCCTGTTCGTCAACGCCTACGTGATCGCCCACGAGTACGGGCACCACGTGCAGAACGTGCTCGGCACCAACCGGCAGGTCACCCCCGGCGAGTCCGGGCCCACCAGCGGCACGGTCCGCCTCGAGCTGCAGGCCGACTGCTACGCAGGCGCGTGGGCCAACCACGCCGAGACCGTGCCCGACGACTCCGGTCAGCCGCTGATCGAGGAGATCACGCAGGACGACATCGACCGGGCGCTGGACGCGGCCGGGCGGATCGGTGACGACTTCATCCAGGAGAACCTGGGCAACGGCACCGTGAACCAGGACGCGTTCACCCACGGCTCGTCCGAGCAGCGCCAGCGCTGGTTCCTCACCGGGTACGAGACCGGCGACCCGGCGCAGTGCGACACGTTCGGCACCGACGACCTCGGTTGACGATGAGCGCACACCTCGCCGTCACCCGGGACGGCCCGGTCGCCGTGCTGACCATCGACCGCCCCGAGAAGCGCAACGCAATGACGGCGCGCATGTGGGCCGAGCTGCCCGACGTGCTCGCCGGTGCGGCCGCCGACCCCACCGTCCGCGTGCTGGTCGTCACCGGTGCGGGGCCGAGCTTCTGCGCCGGCGCGGACATCGGTGACCTGCTCGGCGGCGACGATCCGGCCGACCCGATGGCCGACGTCCGCCGGCACAACCTCGCGGCTCAGGCGGCGCTCCGGGAGTTCCCGACGCCCACCGTGGCGATGATCCGGGGGCACTGCATCGGCGGCGGGGTGGAGATCGCCGCGGCCTGCGACCTGCGGTTCACCGACCCGACCGGGCGCTTCGGGGTCACCCCGGCCAAGGTCGGCATCGTCTACGCACCGAGCTCGGTGAAGGCCCTGATCGACCTGGTCGGGCCCGCCACGGCGAAGTACCTCCTGTTCAGCGGAGAGCAGATCGACGCAGCCACGGCCCTGCGCACCGGGCTCGTGGACCGGGTGGTGGACCCGGCCGATCTCGAGACCGAGGTGCACCGCTTCGCCACCGTCCTCGCGTCCCGTTCTGCGCTCACGCAGCGCGCCGTCAAGGAGGTCGTGCGCGCGCTGGAGGGCGGGGGCGACGGCGCGGCCGAGGCGGCCCGCTGGTACCGGAAGACGGTCAGCTGCGGAGAGCTCGCCGAAGGCGTGGCCGCCTTCGGCGAGCGACGCCCACCGCGATTCCCGTGGCCGGTCTGACCGGTCGTTTCCGTTTCGGAGTCACCCGGTCGGGGGTACCGAGTCCTCGCGGCGCTCCCTGAAGAAGGCGGGGAGCGATGCGGCTCTCCGCATCACACGCCTGCCCGCCGGGTTCCGAAGCGCATGGATGCGCCGGAGCACGTCTGCGGCCAGGGAGCGCCTCAGCCGACCCCCATGAAGAAACTGCCGAGGAGGACCGATGACTCATTCCATCGACGCCCCACTCCCGCCCCCCGCCACCACGGGGACGGGCACCTACACGCCCCCCACCACCGCCACGGGCTCCCCGTCGACGTCGGACGTCGCGCGCGACGAGGCCATGAACGTCAAGGACACCGCGGCGCAGGCCGGCAGCCAGGTCGCCTCGACCGCCGCCGACCAGGCCAAGGAGGTCGCGCACGAGACCCAGCGTCAGGCCAAGGACCTGCTCGACCAGGGCCGCGCGCAGCTGAAGGACCAGACGATCACCCAGCAGCAGAAGGCCGCCCAGGGCCTCACCTCCCTGGCGCAGGAGCTACGCGGCCTGGCCGACGGAACCAGTGCCGGCGCCCCCGGCCCCGCCCGTGACCTGCTGCAGCAGGCCTCCGGGATGGTCGAGACCTTCGCCGACAAGCTGCAGAACCGGGAGCCGGCGCAGCTGCTCGACGAGGTGCGCGACTTCGCCCGCCGCAAGCCCGGCATGTTCCTGCTCGGCGCGGCCGCCGCCGGCGTCCTCGCCGGCCGGCTGACCCGCGGCGTCCAGGCCGCGCACTCCGACTCGTCGGGCAACGGCTCCGGGTACCGCCCCGGCCAGACGAACTACGTCGACCCCGCGCCGACGTACTCGGACTACACGGCCACGGGCCCCGACTACACGGGTACCGACTACCCGAGCACCGGCGCCCCGCTCGCCCCTGCGACGACGCCCGGCACGGGCGCCCCGCTGCCTCCGCCGCCCTACGGCACGGTCCCGCCGGCCGGCAGCGTCGTGCCACCGGCGGCCCCGGCGGGCTGGGACGACCCGAGCCGGCGCCCGGGCGGGGTGGGCTGATCCATGAGCTCCCCCTACTCCGGGGCGACGCCGGCGGGCGCGCCGCAGACCTACCCGTCGCAGGGCTTCTCGGACACCGCGGAGATCCCGACGACGACGCAGCAGAACTACGCGGCGGACTACAGCGGCGCCATGGGCACGCCCACCACGGCCGAGGGGCGACCCGACGTCGAGGGCACATCGGTGGGCCAGCTGATCGGTGAGGTGACCAAGGACCTCTCGACGCTGATGCGCCAGGAGCTCGAGCTGGCCAAGGTCGAGGTCAAGACCGAGGCCAAGAAGGCCGGCCAGGGCGCGGGCATGTTCGGCGCCGCCGGGTTCGCCGGCTACATGGTGCTGATGTTCGCCTCCTTCGCCCTGTGGTGGGCGCTGGCCAACCTCATGGACATCGGCCTGGCCGCGCTGATCGTCGCGATCCTCTGGGGCGTCATCGGCGCCGTGGCGTTCGTGATGGGCAAGAAGAAGTTCCAGCAGGTCAACCCCAAGCCCGAACGCACCGTCGAGACCCTCCAGCAGGTTCCCGGCGCCCTCAAGCCCCACTGACCCCCCGACCGCAGAGCATCAGGAGTCGCAGACATGACCAGCAGTGACCCGGACGTCATCCGGCGGCAGATCGAGGAGACGCGGCGCGAGCTCAGCTACGACGTCGACGCCCTCAACGAGAAGGTCAACCCGGCGCGCGTCGTCGACCGGCGGGTCTCCGCCGCGAAGGGACGCGTGACCAGCCTCAAGGAGAAGGTCATGGGCAGCGCGTCAGACACCACCGCCTCGATGCACGGCACCGCCGCCAACGCAGCCGGCTCGGTGCAGAACGCCGCCTCCGGCGCCGTCGGCACCGTGCAGGACGCCGCGTCGTCGGCGGCCGGCGCCGTGCAGCAGGCACCCGACGCGATCGTCCGGCAGACCCAGGGCAACCCCCTGGCCGCAGGCGTCATCGCCTTCGGCGTCGGATGGCTGGTCTCCAGCCTCCTGCCGGCGTCGGAGAAGGAGAAGCAGCTCGCCCAGCAGGCCGAGAGCGCCGTCAAGGAGCACAAGGACACGCTGCTCGAGCCCGCCAAGCAGGCGGCCCAGGAGATCGGCGAGCAGCTCAAGCCCGCCGCTCAGGAGGCCGTGGAGTCGGTCAAGGCGACCGCCCAGGACGCCGCCTCCACCGTCAAGGAGGAGGGCCAGACCGCCGTCCAGGACGTGCAGGGCCAGGCCCAGGAGTCCAAGAGCAAGGTGCAGACCCAGGCCTCCAGCTCCTGACCCACCGGGGTCGGTGACCAGCCGACCGCAGCGACTGCGCCCCGCCGGGATCTCCCGGCGGGGCGCAGTGCTGTGCGGCCTCACCCCTGCGGGTGAGACCCGCCCCGGCGCACTGCAGCCCTCCCCCCGGATGACCGTTGTCCCAGGTGACAACGCCATCCGGCTCCGCGCGGACACCTCGCCGCGGCGCCCCGACCGACGGGAGCACCGTGGACGCGAGCCTGCCCGTCCGGGTGCTGGTGGCCGACGACGAGGAGGACATCCGCGCGCTGGTCTGCCTGGCCGTGCGCAAGGCCGGCGCCGGCGAGGTGACCGCGGTCGCCGACGGCTCCGCCGCCCTGGCCGCGGCCCGCAGCGGCCTGCCGGACCTCGCCGTCCTCGACGTGTCGATGCCCGGCGCGTCCGGTCTCGAGGTGTGCGCCGCGCTGCGCCAGGACCCCGCCACGGCCGGCATCCGCATCCTGCTGCTGTCGGCCGGCGCCTCGCTCGAGGACGTCGCCCGAGGCCTGGCGGCAGGGGCCGACGCGTACCTCGCCAAGCCCTTCTCCGTCGCAGGCCTGGTGCACCAGGTCCGCAGCCTCACCGAGCGCCAGCCGGCATGACGACGGCGGTCCTCGGCCGGCCGGCGCCCCAGGATCAGCGGCGCCGCTGGTTCCGCGGTCTCCTGCCGGGCGCCTCCTCGGTGCTCGGACGATCGCTGCCCTCCACGGCGATGTTCGCCGTCACCGCTGGGCTGCTCGCCCTCGGCGCGTTCCCCGTCGTCGACGGCGAGCTGGTCGCGGCCGGCCTGGTGCTGGCCGCGCTGACCACCGCGGTGACCACCGCGACGGCCCGCCTGGTGGACCGGAACTCGACCGGGGACAGCGCCGTCCTCGTGCCGGCCGCACACCTGGCGGCCGTCGCGCTGCTCAGCGCGGGCACCGGCTCCCCCGCCGTCCTGTTCCTCCTGCTCGGGCCCGTGCTCGCGCTGGCCCTCACGCCCGGCCGCCGGCACGTGCTCGTGGCCGCCGTCGGCACCGCCTGCGTGCTCCTGGTGCCCGGCGCCCTCAACTCCCTGTCACCCGCACCGACAGACCTCCCGGGCGCGCTGCTGCTCGGGCCGCTGGCCGTGGCGGTCGGCGGGCTCGCGGTGAACGAGGCCGCGCGCCGGCACGGCCTGCGCGCGGCGGAGGTGGTCCGGCTGCGGACCGAGCGGTCGGCGCTCCTGGCGCAGGTGCAGACGCGGGCCGACGAGCTCGATCTCGCCACCCGCATGCTGGCCGCCCGCGCCCAGACCATGACCAGCGTCATCGACGCCGTCACGGAGCAGTCGATCATCGGCACCGACCGCGACGGCGTCATCCGCGTGTGGAACCCCGGCGCCGAGCGGATGCTCGGGCTCCCCCGCGCCGACGTCGTCCGCACGCGGTCGATCGTCGAGTTCCACCTGCCCACCGAGCTGGAGACCGCCGCCGAGGACGCCGGATCGGCCGCGGGCATGGCCGCCCTCGTGCACGCCGCGCAGGAGCACGGCAGGGACGTGCGGGACTGGACCTACGTGGCCGCCGACGGCCGGCAGCGCACCGTGTCCGTGGCGATCACGCCGCGGACCGACGACTCCGGCGCGCACGCCGGCTGGAACTTCGTCGGCACCGACATGACCGAGGTGCGGGCCACCGAGCGGATGAAGGACCAGTTCGTGAGCCTGATCAGCCACGAGCTGCGGACGCCGCTGAGCTCGATCCTCGGCTACCTGGAACTGGTGCTGGACGACGAGGAGCAGACGCTCACCGACGAGCAGCGGGCCTACCTGGGCACCGTCGAGCGCAACGCACACCGGCTCCAGCGCCTGGTCGGCGACCTGCTGTTCACCGCGCAGGTCGAGGCCGGCCGGTTCACGCTGCAGCCCGAGGACGTCGACCTCGCGGCGGTCGTCCGTGCCGCGGAGGAGACCGCCCGGGTCAACGCCACGAACGGCGGGGTCGAGATCTCGGTGGACGTGCCCGACGACGGTCTCGTCGTCCCTGGCGACGCCGTGCGGCTCGGCCAGGCCTGCGACAACCTGGTCTCCAACGCGGTGAAGTTCACGCCGACCGGCGGCCAGGTGACCCTCACCCTGCGCCGGGCCTGGCAGGCGGCCGACGGCGAGGTGCTCGACCACGAACTGCCGGGCACGGCACCGGTCGCCCGTCTCGCGGTCAGCGACACCGGTGTCGGCATCCCGGCCGGCGAGCAGGGGAAGCTGTTCACCCGCTTCTTCCGGGCGTCGACCGCCCAGCGCAACGCCGTCCCCGGCGTCGGGCTCGGCCTGACCATCACCAAGGCCATCACCACCGCCCACGGCGGCGCGCTCGACGTGACCAGCGCCGAGGGCCAGGGCACCACCTTCACCTTGACACTCCCGGTTTAACCCAATAACTCTGTCGTCCTCCGGACGACACCGCGGCCAATGGCCGTCCCCCGGTGCGTTGAGCCGCTGCGTCACGCCTGCGCGGACCCCTCCGGGGCCCACTCGGCGCGACCTGACCGTCCCCGGCTCTTCAACTCCCCTTCTTCTTGCGCTTCTCTTGCGGATTGCTCCATTCGGGCGTGCGGAATGACGGTCACCTTGGTCCTTGTCAGCGGGAAGGCCTGCTGGCACGGACGAAAGGGAGAAACGGACATGACCAGCAAGCCCCGCACCATCGCTTCCAGCTCCACCGCCCGCAAGGTCGTCGGCTCGCTCGGCGTCCTGGGCACCGCTGCCGCGGTCGCCGGCATGGGCACCTTCGGTGGCTTCACCGACAGCACCGCCCCGGTCGCCACCACGATCCAGTCGGGCACCCTCTCCATCGACCTGACCCAGCAGGGCTACAGCGTCCCGGTGACCACCGCCGGCTTCCTGCCCGGTGACTCGCTCACCCGCGCGGTGAACCTGGTCAACGACGGCAACTCCGCCCTCGGCTCGGTCACGCTGAACTCCTCCGCCACGGCCGGCAGCATCCTGACCACCGACATCGTCAACGGCCTGCAGCTGGCCGTGAAGAAGTGCTCGGTGGCGTGGACCCAGGGCGGCACCGCGCTGGCCCCGACCTACACCTGCTCGGGCACCGAGACCCTCGTCGGCTCCGGCCCCGCCGTCAGCACCATCAACCTGGCCGGCGCGGCCGCGCTGAACGCCGGTGGCACCGACCACCTGACGTTCTCCATCTCGCTGCCGACCACGGCCGACAACACCTTCCAGGGCAAGTCCGCGTCGCTGAGCCTGACCTTCACGGGCACCCAGCGCACCGGCACCGCCCGCTGATCACGGCCTGACGACCACACGGAGATCTCGCCATGACCGCCGTCCTCCCCGTCCGTCGCCCGGGGGCAGCCGTCCAGCTGCCCCCGGCCGGGGACCCGCGCCTGCTGATCGGCCAGTTCGCCGACCAGGCCGGCCACCTCCTGGGCCGCGCCCTGCGCAGCCTGGCCCCGTGGCTGGTACGCGGAATCCTGGGACTGGCAGTCCTGGCCTTCGCCGGCCTGGCCGTCGGACCGCACCTCTTCGACTACCGCACGATGACCATGCTCACCGGCAGCATGGCCCCCGAGATCAACCCCGGTGACGTCACCATCGTCACCCCGATCGCCGTCACCGACATCACCGAAGGCATGGTGCTCACCTACCACCAGCCCATCGGCGAGCGCGCCCTGATCACCCACCGGGTCATCTCGGTCGACAAGACCCTCGACGGCACCGTCACCATCCAGACCAAGGGCGACGCCAACACCGCCGTCGACCCCTGGACCGCCACCCTCGAAGGCGACACCGCCTACCAGGTGCAGGCCGTCATCCCCGACCTCGGCCACCTCATCCAGGCCCTGCGCACCCCCGTCATCACCCAGGCCCTCACCTACGGCGCCCCCACCCTCCTGGTCGGCTGGCTCCTGCTCACCATCTGGCGCCCCACCCCCACCGACGACACCCAGCACCCCGAGGACACCAAGGAGGCCCAGGCATGACCACCACCCGACGCATCCTGGTCCTGACCGCCCTCGCGGCCACCATGTTCCTCGGCAGCGGAGCCGCCGCCCAGGCGTCGTTCACCGAGTCCGCCAAGGTGACCGCCACCCCGATGTCGATCGCCACCGGCACCGTGAGCGCGCCGGCCGCCGGCTCGGGCTCGCTCACCTGCGGCCGGACCAGCGCCACCATGGGCCTGACCTGGACGAAGAGCACCTCGGCCCGCATCAGCGGCTACCGCGTGACCGTGCACTTCAGCGACGGCTACACGCAGACCGTCGACAAGGCCGCGACCGACACGTCGTGGTCCCAGGGCATCACCCTCTACAACGTCACCGCCTACGCCGTCCGGTACACGGTCAGCACCGTGACCGACTACGGGTGGACCGCCGAGTCGGCCTCGACGGGGTGGTTCCAGTGCTGACCGCCCTGGTCGTCGACGACGAGTCCGACGCCCGCCGCCGCGTCGCCGGCCTGCTCCGCCTCGGCGGGTGGCAGGTGCGCGAGGCCACCGGCGCCGAGGACGCGCTCCGCCAGGCCGCGACCGACGACCCCGACCTCGTCGTCACCGACGTGTCGATGCCCGGGCAGAACGGGCCGACGATGCTCCGCCGCCTGCGGCACAACGGCTCCCGGGCCCGCTTCGTCGTCGTCACCTCCGACCCGACGCCGGACGTGCGCGCCGAGGCAGCCGCCGCCGGCGCCCTGGCCACGCTGGCCAAGCCGGTCGAGGCCCGCATCCTCCTGGACTTCCTGCGCCGCCGGACCACGGGGCCGGCTGCGCAGGAACCGACCGCCGAAGACCGGCCGTCGGCGATCACCGACGTCGACGACCTGCACGACGAGGACCTCGACGCCGAGCTCATGGACCGGCTGCAGGAGATGTATGCCAGCGCGCTGCCGGGCCGGCTCTCGGCGATCGCGGCCGGCGCTCGAGCCGGGGACGCGGCCGCCGTCGCGTCGGCGGCGCACACGCTGGCCGGGACCAGCGGGCAGCTGGGGCACCCCGCGGTCGCCGAGGTGTGCCGGGCCATCGCGGCGGACGCCCGCCGCGGCGTCCTCGCCCACGCCCGCGTCGTCCAGCTGAGGGCTCTGGCCATGTGATCTGTCGTCCTCCGGACGACACCGTTCTTGCGGGTTTCTTGCGGATCGCACGCGGCTGGCCTGCGGTTGCTCCCGGAAAGTCGTCTGTGTCAGCGGGAAGGCCGCCGGCACGGACGAAAGGGAGAAACGGACATGACCAGCAAGCCCCGCACCATCGCTTCCAGCTCCACCGCCCGCAAGGTCGTCGGCTCGCTCGGCGTCCTGGGCACCGCTGCCGCGGTCGCCGGCATGGGCACCTTCGGTGGCTTCACCGACAGCACCGCCCCGGTCGCCACCACGATCCAGTCGGGCACCCTCTCCATCGACCTGACCCAGCAGGGCTACAGCGTCCCGGTGACCACCGCCGGCTTCCTGCCCGGTGACTCGCTCACCCGCGCGGTGAACCTGGTCAACGACGGCAACTCCGCCCTCGGCTCGGTCACGCTGAACTCCTCCGCCACGGCCGGCAGCATCCTGACCACCGACATCGTCAACGGCCTGCAGCTGGCCGTGAAGAAGTGCTCGGTGGCGTGGACCCAGGGCGGCACCGCGCTGGCCCCGACCTACACCTGCTCGGGCACCGAGACCCTCGTCGGCTCCGGCCCCGCCGTCAGCACCATCAACCTGGCCGGCGCGGCCGCGCTGAACGCCGGTGGCACCGACCACCTGACGTTCTCCATCTCGCTGCCGACCACGGCCGACAACACCTTCCAGGGCAAGTCCGCGTCGCTGAGCCTGACCTTCACGGGCACCCAGCGCACCGGCACCGCCCGCTGATCACGGCCTGACGACCACACGGAGATCTCGCCATGACCGCCGTCCTCCCCGTCCGTCGCCCGGGGGCAGCCGTCCAGCTGCCCCCGGCCGGGGACCCGCGCCTGCTGATCGGCCAGTTCGCCGACCAGGCCGGCCACCTCCTGGGCCGCGCCCTGCGCAGCCTGGCCCCGTGGCTGGTACGCGGAATCCTGGGACTGGCAGTCCTGGCCTTCGCCGGCCTGGCCGTCGGACCGCACCTCTTCGACTACCGCACGATGACCATGCTCACCGGCAGCATGGCCCCCGAGATCAACCCCGGTGACGTCACCATCGTCACCCCGATCGCCGTCACCGACATCACCGAAGGCATGGTGCTCACCTACCACCAGCCCATCGGCGAGCGCGCCCTGATCACCCACCGGGTCATCTCGGTCGACAAGACCCTCGACGGCACCGTCACCATCCAGACCAAGGGCGACGCCAACACCGCCGTCGACCCCTGGACCGCCACCCTCGAAGGCGACACCGCCTACCAGGTGCAGGCCGTCATCCCCGACCTCGGCCACCTCATCCAGGCCCTGCGCACCCCCGTCATCACCCAGGCCCTCACCTACGGCGCCCCCACCCTCCTGGTCGGCTGGCTCCTGCTCACCATCTGGCGCCCCACCCCCACCGACGACACCCAGCACCCCGAGGACACCAAGGAGGCCCAGGCATGACCACCACCCGACGCATCCTGACGCTGGCCGGTCTGGTCCTGGCCGTGATCGTCGGCACCACGATCCCGGCCTCGGCGACCTTCGCCGACTCGACCTCCGCCCCGACGATGACGATCGCCACCGGCACGGTGGCCGCGCCGACGGGCCTGTGGCTCAACGACTACTGCGTGACCACGACCACCACGGTGCGGCGGACGGTCTACACCGACCCGGTGACCGGCGTCCAGACGCAGACCGCGTACAGCTCCAGCTCGTCCACGGCTACGAGCACCACCAACGTCCAGAGCAGCGTCTCGACGCCGGTGGCCGGCCCGGGGGCGAACGAGACCACCACGACGACGGTCTCGAAGAACACGAACCTGCACGTGACGTTCGGCTGGACGGCCAGCCCGTCGCCCCGGGTGACCGGATACCTGATCTCGGCGTTCCTCGGGATCGACGGCTCGACCGCTCCCCTGCTGACCACCACGGCCACCTCGGTGAGCCAGGTCAACGACGCCGACATGCTCTACTACCAGCCCCGCCTGAAGGTCACCACGCTGACCGCGTACGGCTGGACCGCCGACTCGGGCCTGACTGCCCTGCTCTCCTGCTGACCCCGCCCTCCCCCGTGATCATGAAGTTGGGGAAGCGACACACCGACCGACGTCGACGTGTCGCTTCCCCAACTTCATGATCGTTTCGGGCGGGGCGATGAAGGCGGGCCGAGAGACGGTGCCGTGCGGGGACCGGAGTCAGGCGGCGACGAGGCGGTAGCCGACCCCGCGCACGGTGCGGATCTCAGGCGAGTTCAGCCCGGCAGCGACCAGCTTGCGGCGCAGGTTGGACATGTGCGCCTCGACCAGCCGGAGGTTGCCCTCCCAGTCGGTCTGCCAGACCTCGCGGAGCAGGGTCTCCCGCTGGAGGACGCGGCCGGGCCGGGAGGCCAGGGCGGCGAGCAGGTCGAACTCGGTGCGGGTCAGGTCGACGACCTCGCCGTCGACGCGGACCTCGCGGCTCTCCTCGTCCACCTCGAGCTCGTTGAGCCGGCGGACCGACGTCTCTTCGGCGGCCGGCTCGGGTGCCGGGGCGGCCTGACGCGGGAAGCGGAGCATCGCCTGGACGCGAGCGACGAGCTCGCGCGGCGAGAAGGGCTTGGCCATGTACCCGTCGGCGCCGACGGCCAGCCCGATGAGCAGGTCGACCTCCTCGGCGCGGGCGGTGAGCATCAGGACGTAGGCCTGGCTCTCGGCGCGGATCTGGCGGCACACCTCGGTGCCGTCGGCGTCGGGCAGGCCGAGGTCGAGCACGATCAGGTCGGGCGCCTCGCGGCGGACCTCCTCCATGCACGCGGCTCCGGAAGCCACCGCACGGACGTCCATCCCGGCCCGTCCGAGCACGGTGACGACGAGCTCGCGGATCTCGTCGGTGTCCTCCACGACGAGCACGGACTGAGCTGCCACGACCTGTCCTCCTCACCCAACGGTCGTCGGCGCGGAGGGCAGACCCCTTCGTCACCTGACCGGGTGATCGGCAGGAGCGGCATTCCCCTTGAGTCCAGCGGACTTGCCGGTTTCCGTGGGCCTCCCCGAACGGGTGACGAGAGGCCCCTGCGGAATCGCTGTGAGGTGTCCCACAGCGGTCCTCGCGGACCAGCGGCGATCACTCTCCGTGTTCGCCGGAGGTGGTTTCGGGGAGGCGGCCATTGGTAACGAATGCATAACGTGGAGCCGATGACTGCCCCGCCGACCTCGGCCCCCCGAGCCACCGACGGCAGCCGCACCCGCGAGGGGCGCCGGCTCGATCTCGACGTCGTCCGCGGCCTGGCCATCGTCCTGGCGCTGGGCTGGCACTTCAGCGGCACCCCGACCGGCAACGCCGTGATCGACACGCTCACCTGGCCCGGCCGCACGTTCGGCTGGGCCGGCGTCGACCTGTTCTTCGTGCTCAGCGGCTTCCTGCTCGGCCGGCTCGTGCTCAACGAGCAGGCCCGCACCGGCCGCTTCGACGGCCGGCGCTTCACCGCCCGGCGGCTGCTCAAGCTGTGGCCGGTGCTGTACGTCTTCCTCGCCGTCCACGCGCTGTTCGGCCCGGAACCCGTCGGGTCGTACCTGTGGCAGAACGCGGTGCACCTGCAGAACTACGCGGGCACGTCGCTGGCGCACCTGTGGTCGCTCGCG
This sequence comes from Blastococcus jejuensis, assembly GCF_039534705.1. Lineage (NCBI taxonomy): Bacteria > Bacillati > Actinomycetota > Actinomycetes > Geodermatophilales > Geodermatophilaceae > Blastococcus > Blastococcus jejuensis. Next base: position 29,738 of record NZ_BAAAVV010000012.1, on the reverse strand, counting down.
GTCGAGGAGCACTTCTACCTGGCCCTCGCGGTGCTGTTCCCGCTGTTCGCGCGCCGCAAGGGCTCGCCGCGGGCGCTGGCGGCGATCCTGGTCGGCGTGCTGGTCGCGGCGCTGGCGCTGCGGATCTGGGGTTACACGCAGGGCATCAGCGACGTCCGGCTGCAGTGGCGCACCCACTTCCGCGTGGACTCGCTGACCTTCGGTGTCCTGCTGGCGCTGGTCAGCGTGCACTGGCCGGAGCTGTTCGAGCGGGTGCAGCAGCGCCGCCGGCTGCTGGCCGGCGTGCTCGCCGTCGGCGTCCTGCACCTCGTCGTCTTCGGGAAGTCGGGCCCGATCGGCACCACGATCGGCTTCACGGTCGCGTACCTGACGGCGGCCGCGCTCCTGCTGCTGGTCTTCCGCGCCCGGTGGGTGCCGCGGGCCCGGTGGATCGCAGAGCCGATGGCCATGCTCGGCCGCTACTCCTACGGCATCTACATCTGGCACCTGTTCGCCGCGCACGTCGCCCTCGACCTGCTCCCGGGCCTGGATCCGGAGTCGACGGGTGCGTGGGCGCAGGCGATCGAGTACTCCGTCGCGATCGCCGTCGGGGTCCTGGCCACCGTGGCCGTGGAGAAGCCGGCGCTCCGGCTGCGCGACCGCCTGCTGCCGGCGAAGGACCACGCCGGCCCGGGCCGCGACGACGACGTCCCCGTGCACGCCCGCACGCGGCGGACGCCCTCGCACGTGTCGATCACCCTGCCGGCGCGCCACGACCCGCTGGTGCGCGCGGCGGCCTGACGCCTCAGTTCAGGCGGCGCGTGGTCTCGGGGAGCACGCCGCCGGCGACGATCGCCGCAGTCGCGTCCTGCAACGCCGTGAGGGCCACCTGCTGGGTGAAGGGCCCGGTGGACACCCGGGCGACGCCGAGTTCCTGCAGCTCACGTGCCGGCAGCGACTTCCCGGGCACGCTGATCACGCTGACCTTCCGCTCCCCCAGGCCGTCGACGAGCGCCGCGATCTCGTCGCGGGTGACCGCACCCGGGACGAAGACGACGGGGGCGCCGGCGTCCAGGTACGCCCGGCCGCGCCGGATCGCCTCCTGCACGGCGGCCTTCCGGTCCTCGGCCCGCAGCATCGCGTCGGTGCGAGCGTTGAGCACGAAGTCGATGCCGGCCTCCCGGCCCGCCCGGAGCACGGCCTCGACGTCGGCGACGGCCTCCTCCAGCGGCTTCATCTTGTCCTCGAGGTTGCCGCCGACGGCGCCCATCTCGATCACCCGCCGGGCGGTCTCCCCCGCGTCGCCGTAGCCGGCCTCGAAGTCCATGGTCACCGGCAGGTCCACCGCCGAGGTGATCAGGCCGACCATGTCCAGGTGCAGGTTGAGCGGGATGTTCTCGCCGTCCTCGAACCCGAAGCTCGCGGCGATCGAGTGGCTGGCCGTCGCCAGGGCCCGGACGCCGTCGGTCGCGGCGACCACCCGGGCCGAGACGACGTCCCAGACGTTGGCCAGCACCAGGATCTCCGGCGCTTCGTGGAGCTCGAGCAGGATGCGGGCGCGCTCGGCGAGGTCAGGCCGGGTCGGATCAGACATGGACCCGAACCTAGGCGACTCGTCGACAAGCCGACATGCCGACAGGACGGAAGACCCTGGCGCAAGGGACTTAGGAGAGGCTAACCTCCAGGCGACGCCCGGCGGTGCTCCTGCCGGCTCTCCATACCGGCCGGCTCCTGCGAGGCAACCGCTCATGTACGTGTGTCACTGCGCCGTGGTCACCGACCGCGACGTTCTCGAGTCCGTCGCCAACGGCGCGCGCTGCGTCAACGACGTCGCCCGCCAGACCGGGGCCGGCCGCATCTGCGGCGGATGCATCAGCACGGTGCGCGAGCTGGTGTGCCAGGCTTGCCCGGTCACAGCCGAGCGAGAACAAGAGGTGGCCCGTGCAGCCCGTTAGCCCCCGTGTGGTCGAACTGCTCAACGAGGCGTTGACCTTCGAGCTCACCGTCACCAACGCGTACTTCCTGCACGCCCGGATGCTCGACTCGTGGGGCCTGAACAAGCTCGGCAAGGTGTTCTACGACCTGTCCATCGACGAGATGAAGGACGCCGACGCCATCATCTCGCGCGTCCTGCTCTTCGACGGCCACCCCAACGTGCAGCGGCTGAACGCGATCCGGGTCGGCGAGACGCCCGAGGAGATGCTGGTCCTCGCGCTCGACAGCGAGAAGGCCGCCGTCGCGCAGTTCAACGCCGCGGCCAAGGAGTGCCACGACCTCGGCGACCACGGCACCGCCTCGGTGTTCGAGGAGATGGTGCTCGACGAGGAGAAGCACGTCGACTGGTTCGAGGCGCAGCTCGGCGCGATCGAGCGGGTCGGCCTGCCGCAGTACCTGGCCCAGCAGATCCCGGCCGGCGAGGCGCCCGCCTGACCCCTGATCACCACGCACTGAGGGCTGCCTCCCGACCTCGGGAGGCAGCCCTCATCTGCGTTCTCACCCGGCGAGCAAGTCCTCCAGCGCGTCGAGCTGCAGGTTCGCCGCGGTGAGACCGATGCCGGTGAAAAACACGTCGTCCTCGACGGCGTAGGCCCGGCCTTCCTGGACGGCGGTCAGCCGGGGCCACAGCGGCCCGGCCAGCGCCCCGGCGAGGCCCGACTCGTCGTCGGCGCCGTAGGAGGAGTAGAGGACGACGTCGGCGTCGATCCGGGTGAGCTCCTCGGGGCTGAGCTCGGTGAAGGTCGGCACGTCAGCCGTGGGCAGCTCCAGCTGGGTGAGGCCGATGTCGGCCAGCACGGTGCCGATGAACGACGCGGCGCTGTAGACCCGGATCGTCCCGCCGACGAAGCGGGCCGTGCCCACGGTGGTGGCCGACGGGTCGCCGACCGACGCGCCGAGCTCCGCGGCCCGCTGCTCGTAGTCGTCGAGCGCCCGCTCGGCCTCGTCCTCGAGCCCGAGCGCCTCGCCCGCCAGCCGGAAGTTGTCCTTCCACACCGCCCCGACCCGCTCCGCGAACACGGTGGGGGCGATCTGGGCCAGCTGGTCGTAGATGTCCTCGTGCCGCACCTTGTTGGACAGGATGAGATCGGGCTGCAGCGCCGCGATCGCCTCCAGGTTCGGCTCGGCGATCGTGCCGACGACCTCCACCCCGTCGGCGTCCTCGGCGAGGTAGCTGAGGAAGCCCTCGGCGACGTCCGTGGTCACCGCACCCACCGGCGTGACCCCGAGGGCCAGCGCGGAGTCCAGCTCACCGGTGTCGAGGACGACGACCCGCTCGGGGCGCGCCGGGATCTCCGTCGTCCCCATGGCGTGCTCGACCGTGCGCGGGAACGCGGCGTCCGCCGAGTCCGAGCCGGCGGCCTCCTGCGACTCCGCGGCGCCACCGCACCCGGCCAGCCCGAGCGCGGCGGCGGCGAGGAGCGCGGCGAGCCGGCGGCTCATCGGGCGTTCTCCGCGGCGGCGGCGAGCTGGTCGACGAGCTGGTCGAGTGCGTAGGGCAGCGACAGCACGCTCACCGAGCTGACCGCCGCGCCGAAGCTCTCGTCGTCGATGAGGACGGCGGCGTCGTCCTGGATCGCCGGCACCTGGCCGTAGATCGGCAGCGCCGCGACCTCCTCGGCCGACAGCCCGTCGGCGAACCCGACGATCACGTCGGACTCGATGTCCGGTGCGCTCTCCAGCGCGAGCTGGGCGTAGAAGGAGCTCTCGCTGTCGCCGCCGAGCGTCTCGACGGCGGGCGCGACGGTGAAGCCGAGGTCCTCGATCAGCTGCACCCGCGGGTCGGTGGGCAGGTAGAGGTAGAGCGCCTCGGCGCCCATGCTCGTGTAGGCGAAGGTGAGCCCCTCGAACTCGGGGTGCTCGGCGGCGATCTCGGCGACCCGGCCGTCGGCCTCGGTGATCAGCTCCTCGGCCTCCGCGCTCCTGCCGAGGGCCTCGCCGATCATGCGGGTCTGCTCGCGCCACGGCGTCGTCCACGGCTCACCGGGATAGGCGACGGTCGGCGCGATGCCGCTCAGGCTGTCGTAGACCGACTCCTCGAAGCCCTCGTACGGGGCGAGAATGACGTCGGGCTGCAGCGCGGCGATCGCCTCGAGCGGCGGGCCGTCGGCGGTGTCGAGCAGCGTGGTCACCTCGGGGTCGTAGAGGTCCTCGTTCCACGGCAGCACGCCGTCGTCGCCACCGCCGTAGACGTAGGACGGCATGCCGACCGGGTCGAGACCGAGGGCGTAGACGGTGTCCTGCGCGCTCCACCCGAGGACGACGACCCGCTCGGGCTGCTCCTCGATCGTGGTCTCGCCGAACGTGTGCTCGATCGTGACGGGGAACGCGTCGCTGGACCCGTTGGCGCTGGACGTCTCGGTGGTCTCGTCGGCGGATGCGCCGCAGCCGACGAGCGCCACCAGGGCGAGCGGGACGGCCGCCAGGACCGGCAGTGGGGCACGGACACGCATCTGGATCTCCTCGCTGGTTCTGTGGAACACTGCGCCCCACAAGCGAGGTGAGGCTAGCCTAACTTAGGTTCGCCTAAGCAAGCGGCTACGAGATGAGGTCTCCGATGACGGTCGAGACGGTGCAGGTCCCCGCCTACCGGACGTTCGCGGTGCAGGTCGCGCGGGTGCGGCGGCTGAGCCCGAGCTTCCTGCGGGTGACCTTCACCGGGCCCGACCTGGACCTCTTCGCGTCCAACGGGCTCGACCAGCGGATCAAGGTGCTCCTCCCCCTGCCCGGGCGCGGGATCGCCGACTGCCCCGAGGGCCCCGACTGGTACGGCGCCTGGCGGGCGCTGCCCGCGGAGCGGCAGATGCCGATCCGCACGTACACCGTGCGCGCGGTGCGCAGCGACCCGGCGGAGGTCGACGTCGACTTCGTGCTGCACGGCGCGACTGGACCCGCCTCCGCGTGGGCCGAGCGGGCGGCCGTCGGCGACGAGGTGGTGCTGGTCGGCCCGAACGCGTTGTTCGAGGGTCCGACCGGTGGCATCGAGTGGCACCCGCCGGCCGATGCGTCGTGCCTGTTGATCGCGGGCGACGAGACGGCGGTGCCGGCGATCTGCGCGATCGTCGAGTCGCTGCCGCCGGGGCGCCGCGCCCACGTGCTGCTGGAGGTGCCGACCGCCGGGGACGCGCTGAACCTGGCGGCACCCGACGGCGTGCGGGTGAGCTGGCTGCCCCGCGCGACCGACGCCGGGACGGCGCCCCGCGGGCTCCTGCTGGCCCGGGCACTGATGAACGCCCTGACCGAGCTCGACCTCTCCCCGTCACCGGCAGCCGACCTCGACGACGTCGACATCGAGAGCGGGATCCTCTGGGAGGTGCCGGACGCACCGCGCGGCACTTCCGGCGCCTACGTATGGCTGGCCGGCGAGGCGGGTGTCGTGAAGGGGCTCCGCCGGCACCTCGTGCAGGACGTCGGCATCCCGCGGACCGCCGTGGCCTTCATGGGCTATTGGCGCGAAGGCCGCCCCAGCTCCTGACCCCGACCCGGAGCTTTCGGTACCGAAAGCTGGGATGGTCCATCCGGGTTGCACGATGCCATCGGACGGTGTCACATAGGGAGATGCCCGGTACCTACGACGTCCTGGCCATGGACGGCCTCGGCATCCTCGGCACGGTGGGCTTCTTCGTCCCCGCCGCGCTCCTGATCGCGCTCGTCGTCGGCGCCGTCGTCCGCGACCGCAAGCTCAGCGCCCGGGAGGCCGCCGCGGAAGCCGACGAGGCCGCGTTCAAGCGGGAGGAGATCCCGACTCCTCCTCCGGGAACTGACTGAGCGCCGTCTCGACGGCGGACTCGACGGCGGCGGCCATCTCGGTGCGGAACGCGGCCAGCAGCGCCTGCGCCGCCACCGGCTGCAGTCGCGCCACCATGGCCTGCACCCGCTCCAGCTCCTCCGGCGGCGAGCCCGCCGCCACGAACGACCGCCAGGCGGTGTCGACGAACATCTGCACGTAGGTCTGCGCGATCTCGCGCACGTGCTCGGTGACCGCGGCCTGCGCGGCGATGAGCTCCTCGGGGGGCACGCCCAGCTCCACGACCTGCAGCCCCGCGGTCAGCAGCGCGGGGTCGAGCACTTCGAGCCGGCCGTCGTCCAGCCGGCGGATCAGCCCCAGCTCGACCAGCTGGTCGACGACGGCGGAGTTCTCGGCGACGCCGGCCCGCGCGGCCAGCTCCTGCCCGGTGGTGACCTCGGGCTCGGGCGGCAGCCACGGTGCGAGCAGCGCCCGGTGCAGGGCGAGGGTGGCCGAGCTGGCCGTCGGCGGGGCCGAGGCGAGGGTGCGCTCGATCATCGCCAGCGAGTAGCCCTCGGCCAGCATCTCGCGCACCAGGATCAGGCGGGCGACGTGCTCGCGGCCGTAGTACCCGGTGCGCCCGACCATGCGCGGCGGCGGCAGCAGGCCGCGCGCCGAGTACGCACGCAGGTTGCGCACCGTCACGCCGACCCGCGCGGCGAGCTCGTCGACCGTCAGCTCGCGCTGGGTGTCATCGCCCTCTGGTCGGGGCATTGCCGCCGTGGTCACGGTCACCTCCTCGTCATCGTGACCTCCACCGTAATCCGCTCGTTGATGTATCAGTTGTCGATGTCACCGTCATGGGTGTTGCATAGCTCCATGACACCGAGGGGGTCCCGTGCTGCTTGCCGCTGACACACGTCCGGCCGGAGGTGCCGCCATCGGCGAGGTCCTCCTCGCCACCGCGCTCGGCCTCGGCCTCACCGTGCTCCTGCTCGGGTTGGTGTTCCTGCACCGCACCCGGCGGACCACCGTGCTGACCCGCATCGGCAACCGGCTGGGCAAGGCCACCGGCGTGCCGGCCTGGGTGGCCCTCCCGACGGTGCTCACGACGCTGTCGCTGCTCGTCGCCCTGCTCGGGATGCTGTGGGACATCAGCCTGCACATCGGCATCGGCCGCGACGAGGGCCCGCTGGCCAACCCCGCCCACTACCTGATCCTCTTCGGCCTGTTCGGCGTCTTCGCCGGCGGTGTGCTGGCGTGCTCGATGCCGCTGGACGAGAAGCCAGGCCCCTCCGCCGTCCGCTTCATCAAGGGCTGGGACGTGCCGGTCGGCGGCATCCTGCTCACCGGCGCCGGGTTCTACGCCCTGCTCGGCTTCCCGCTCGACGACGTCTGGCACCGGCTGTTCGGCCAGGACGTGACGCTGTGGGGCCCCACCCACCTGATGCTCATCACCGGCGCGGGGCTCTCGATCATCGGCCTGCTCATCCTCGAGCAGGAGGGCCACGGCGGGCTGTCCACCGACGACGGCGACCGCAAGGTCGGCCGCACCACCCGCTTCGTCCGGCAGGCCTCGGCCATGGGCGGGCTGCTGCTGGGCCTGTCGGTCTACCAGGGCGAGTTCGACTTCGACGTCCCGCAGTTCCGGCTGGTCCTCGAGCCGTTCATGATCGCCGGCGCCGCGGGGCTGGCGCTGGTCGCGGCCCGGCTGTTCATCGGCCGCGGCGGGGCCCTGGCGGCCGCGGCCTTCTTCCTCGTCATCCGCGGCGGCATCGCGCTGATCGTCGGCCCCGGCTTCGGCGAGATCCTGCCAACCTTCCCGCTGTACCTGGGCTCGGCGATCGTCGTCGAGGCGCTGGCGCTGTTCATGTCGTCCGACCGCCGGCCGCTGGTGTTCGGCGCCGTCGCCGGCACCGCGATCGGCACGATCGGCCACGCCACGGAGTGGGGCTGGACCCACGTCGTGCAGACCCTGTCGTGGAACAGCGACATCCTCGTCGAGGGCACGCTCATGGCGATCGGCGGCGGCGTCGCCGGCGCGCTGCTGGGCGTGCTGCTCGCCACCGGGCTGCGCCGCCGGCTCCCCCGCCCGGCGGTCGCCCGCACCGTCCTGCTCGGCAGCCTCGCGCTGATCGCCGTCGGCACGACCAACGGCCTGCTGGCCACGGTGCCCGACGACGTCGAGGCCACCTTCGCCATCGAGGACGTGACCAGCGACCCGCGGACGGCGGACATCACCGTCCAGCTCGACCCGGCCGACTTCCCCGACGACCCGGCGTGGGTGCAGATCACCGCCTGGCAGGGCGACGGCCTGGTCGTGAACGCGCTCGAGCGCACCGGCGAGGGCGAGTACCGGACGACGGAGCCCGTCCCGCTGCACGGCAGCTGGAAGACGCTGCTGCGCGTGCACGACGGGCGGGTGCTCACCGCCTTCCCGATCTACCTGCCCGCCGACGAGGCGATCCCGGCCGACGAGATCGTGGCCGAGGACGGCATGACGCGGGAGGCGATCCCGGAGATCGAGATCCTGCAGCGCGAGCTCAAGTCCTCCGGCGGTGGCCTGTGGGCGGTGGCCAACTTCGTCGTCCTGGGCTGCACGCTGGCCCTGATCGCCGCCATGTCGTGGGGCGTGGGCCGCTACTCCCGGCGGGCCAGCGCCCGGGAGCCGTTCCCCGACACCCCGGCCGACGCCGACAGCGAGACGGCCGGGACCACCACGGGGGCACGCGACCGGTGACCCACCGTCGACTGCTGGCCGCGCTCCTCGTCGGCGGCCTGCTGGTGGCCGGCTGCGCGGGCACCGATCCCGACACCGCCGCCGGGAGCCCAGCGCCGTCGTCGACCTCGTCGTCCTCGTCGTCGTCCCCGGCTGCCTCACCCACCGAGGACGGGCAGCGGATCGAGGTCGAGGTCGCCGGCGGCCAGGTCACCGGCGACACCGGCCGGGTGCCGGTGGCCGCCGGTGAGCACGTCACGCTGTCGATCACCAGCGACGTCGCCGACGAGGTGCACGTGCACGGCTACGACCTGGACGCCGAGCTCGTGCCGGGCACACCCGCCGAGCTGACGTTCGACGCCACGATCCCCGGGGTGTTCGAGGTGGAGCTGCACGAGTCGGGGACGGTGCTGCTCACCCTCCAGGTGTCGTGATCCGCATTGCGACGGTAGGGCGCCGCGCGGCGACCGTCGGCACCCCGCCCAGCGGAGGGGCTGCATGACCGCCGTCGCCCACGGCGTCGGTTCGCGGACCGACCTCCCGATCCCGCTCGGCCTGGCGCTCTACGGCGCAGGGGCGGCGATCCTGTTCGGCTTCGCCGTCCTGCTGCTGTTCTGGCGGACGCCGAAGATCGGTGGCCCCGACTCCGGCCGCCCCCTGCCCGCCGGCGTGCAGCGGGTGCTCGACTCCCCCGTGACCCGCCGGGGCCTGCAGGCGGTGGCGCTCGCGCTCGCGGTGCTGGTCGTCGTGGTGGCGTTCGCCGGGCCCGCCGACGGCGACCGCAACCTGGCGCCGTGGGCGCTGTACGTGACCTTCTGGGTCGGCCTCGTGCCGGCCAGCCTGCTGCTCGGGCCGGTCTGGCGGGTGGCGAACCCGCTGCGGCTGCTGCACCGCGCGCTGCGTCCGGTGCTCCCGGTTCCGCCGGGCGCGGGACGACTTCCTGCGCTGGGGCTGTGGCCGGCCGCGGCGTCGCTGGTGATCTTCCTGTGGCTCGAGCTGGTGTACCCGGACCGCGCCGAGCCGGTCACCGTCGGCGTCTTCCTCCTCGTGCACGCCGTGGTGCACCTGGCTCTGGCCGCGTGGTTCGGCGAGGAGTGGTTCGCCCGGGGCGAGTGCTTCGAGGTCTACTCCACGCTGATCGCCCGGCTCTCGCCGTGGGGACGGCGCGACGACGGCCGGCTCGTGCTGCGCAACCCGCTGGCCAACGCCCTGGCCACACCCGAGCTCCCGGGGCTGGCCGCGGTCGTCGTCGTCCTGCTCGGCTCGACGGCCTTCGACGGCCTGTCCCGCACCGTCTTCTGGCAGACCGGCCCGGGGGCTGCGAACGACGTCTTCTCGGGCACGGTCGGGCTGGCCGTGATGATCGGCGTGGTCGCCGGCCTCTACGTGCTGGGCGCCCGGCTGTCGGGGCGCATGGGCCGGCAGGATCCGGCGATCCAGCCGCGGCGCTACGCGTCGACCGTCGTCCCGATCGCGCTGGGCTACACGGTGGCGCACTACTTCAGCCTGCTGGTGCTCGACGGGCAGAAGACCCCGATCCTGGCCAGCAACCCGTTCGGCACCGCGGGCGTGGACCTGTTCGGCACCTACGGCAACGTGGTCGACCTGAGCGCGGTCAGCGCCGACGCGATCGCCTACGTGCAGGTGCTGGCCGTCGTCGTCGGGCACGTGCTCGGCGTGACGCTGGCCCACGAACGGGCGCTGCGCGCGGCCCCCCGCCGGCCGGCGTCGGACCAGCTGCCGCTGGTGATCGTCATGGTCCTGTTCACCGTCGGCGGGCTCGGGCTGCTGTTCGGCTTCTGACCAGCGGTTTACGCGCTCACCCGAATGGTGGGTCCTGGGCCCGTTCGACTACAGGAAACACCCCTGCGGGCCGAAGGGAAGAGAGCCCTCACCGGCGCCACCGGGGTCCGCTACCCCGACCGAGCGGAAGGACCGCTCCGTGATCGCTGTGACCTGCCGAAACGGTGAGCACTTCTCGATCGACCCCGACGCGATCGAGCGCGTGGAGACCGCGAACGACACCGTCGTGCACATGGTCGACGGCTCCAAGTACGTGATCGACCAGCCGCTCGACGAGCTGATCCGCACCGTCCGCGACCACCGTGCCGCCGCCTTCGTGGCCCGCATCCACCTCGTGGACGGCTACGCCGCGACCCCCATGGCCACCCGCAACGCCCGTCGCACCCGGCCGGACACGCCGATCGTCGTCCTCCCCGGCCGCGACGCGGACGCAGGCCGGGACCTCGACCTGGACCTCGACGAGGCCTGAACCCGTGGCCGGGTCCACAGTCATCGGCATGGCGCTGGCGGGCGTCTCGCTGGTGGCCATGATGGTGCTGGAGGGCTCCAGCCCGCTGGCGATCGTCCTGCTGCCCCCGCTGGTCCTGGTGTTCGGCGCCACCTTCGGCGCCGCGATCGCCGGCTCCACGACCTCCGACTTCCGCAAGCTCGGCTCCTGGTTCCGGCTGGCGTTCGCCCCGGAGCCGTCGTCACGCACGACGGAGGTCGTCACGCTGCTTGTCGACCTGGCGACGACGGCCCGCAAGCAGGGGTTGCTGCCGCTGGAGGACCGCACCCGCACCATCGCCGACCCGTTCCTGCGCCGCGGCATGCAGATGATCATCGACGGCCAGCCCGACGAGCAGGTGCGCGCGGTCCTCGAGGGCGAGATCGCCGCGCAGCGCGCCGACAACCGCGTGGCTGCCCGGTTCTTCCTGAAGATGGGCGGCTACGCGCCCACGATCGGCATCATCGGCACGGTCGTCGGTCTCGTGCAGGTGCTGCAGAGCCTCGCGCGCCCCGAGACGCTCGGCCCGCTGGTCGCCACCGCCTTCGTCGCGACCCTGTGGGGGGTGCTGTCGGCCAACTTCATCTGGCTGCCGATCAGCGCCAAGATCACCCGCAACACCGAGCTGCGCACCGCGGAGATGACGCTGATGCTCGCCGGCATCAGCGAGATCCAGGCCGGCGCGAGCCCGCGGGCGCTCCGGGCCCGGCTTCAGGCGATGCTGCCGCCCAGCGAGGTGCAGCGCACCGCCGCCTGATTAGTCGTCGTCGCCGCCGCGTTCTCTGTCCTTCTTCTTGCCGCCGTTGCCGTTGCCGTTCCCGTTGTTGCCGTTGTCGCCGTCGTCGTCCTCGACGACGACCGGTGGGGCCGGCGGCGCGACGGCGTGCGACACCGTGACCGTGGCCCCGGCGAGCAGCCCGTCGGTCGGGGTGAGCGCGGTGACCGCGCCCTCGGCGACGTCGGCCGTCTGCACCGGCTGCAGCGCGACGGTGAGGCCGAGCGCGGTCAGCTCGGCCTGGACCTCGGTGACCGGGCGCCCCAGGTAGGCGGCCGGGTCGAGGGTCACCGTCGGCGGCGTCTGCGCCGCCGTGCTCGGCTGCTCGGCGGCGGTGGGCGTGGCCGCCGAGGACTCGCCGTCGCCGCCGGAGAGGACGCCGATGCCGCCGACGAGCGCGGCGATCAGCAGGATCGCCGCAGCGGCACCGGCGATCAGCGCGGTGGGCCGGCGGCGCTCGGGCGGCGGAGTGCTGACGTGCCGGTCGTCGTCCGGCGGGAGGACGGGCAGCGGCATCACCGCCGTCCCGGTCGGCCCGGCGTCGTGGGCGGTCGGGGGCCGGCCGGCCAGGGTCTCGTCGACGGCGCGCAGCAGCGCGTCGCCGTCGGGGAACCGCTGCGCGGGGTCCTTCGCCATCGCACGGTCGACGAGCGCGCGGACGTCGGCCGGGATGGTGTCGGGCAGCGGTTCGGGCTGCTCGCGGATCTGCTTGACCGCGATCTGCACGGAGTTCTCGCCCTCGAAGGCGCGCCGGCCGGCGAGGCACTCGTACACGACCGCGCCAAGGGCGTAGACGTCGCTGGCCGGCGTCGCCCGGCCGCCCTGCGCCTGCTCCGGGGAGAGGTAGTGCGCGGTGCCGATGACCTGGCCGGTGCGGGTGAGCGGGACGCTGGACGCCGACCACGCGATCCCGAAGTCGGTGATCTTGACGGTGCCGTCGTGGGCCACGAGCACGTTGCCCGGCTTCACGTCGCGGTGGACCAGCCCCGCGCTGTGCGCGACGGAGAGAGCGGCGGCGGTCCCCCGCAGGATGCGCAGCGACGTCGGGACGTCGAGCTGCCGCTGCCGGGCCAGCAGCGCGGCCAGCGACTCGCCGTCGACGAGTTCCATGACCAGGTAGGCCAACTGCTCGCCGTTCTCCTCGACCTCGCCGTAGTCGAAGACCGAGGCGATGTTCGGGTGGTGCAGGGCGGCCGCGTGCTGGGCCTCGGCGCGGAACCGGGCGACGAAGGAGGCGTCGCCGGTGAACTCGCTGCGCAGGATCTTCACCGCGACCGGCCGGTTCAGCACCGTGTCGCGCCCCCGCCAGACCCGGCCCATGCCGCCGCTGGCCAGCAGCGCGCCCAGCTCGTAGCGGTCGTTCAGGAGACGGGCGCTCGTCTCCATCGAAGGCTCCTCAGCGTTCCGGCCCCGTGGCCGCCGTCGTCGTCCCGACGTTTCCTTCCCGGGGGGCCGCAGCGCGAACCACCCGGGGACCGGCCGACACCCTCCGGGGTGAACGCGACCGTCCCGGGGAGCCTACGTCAGGCCGACACGACCTCGAACCAGTTGACCAGGCCGCCGGCGCGCTGCGCCGCGCCGTACGCGCGGGCGCAGTGGGCCGTGAAGTCGCCGTACCGGCTCCGCCAGCGGGCGGCGGCTTCAGGCAGGTCCTCCCGGGTGACGTCGCCGACGGCGAGGTGCCGGGGGAAGCCGTAGGTGAGCGGGACGAGCACGCCGTCGGGCTCGAGGACGAGCGGCGCGCAGAGCTCGGCGAGCGGGCGCTGCCACTGCGACGGCGGCAGGTCGGCGTTGCGCAGGTGCCGCTCCGTGCCCAGCGCCGACACGGTGGCGAGGTCCAGTTGCACGCGCAGCCGCTCCCCCACCATCGCCTGGGCGGCGAGCGCCTCGGTCCAGCCGAAGAAGCGCTCCCGGTCGTCCGGCGCCGACTCGGGCAGCTCGGTGCGGGCCCGGCCGACCGCCTCCAGCGGGTGGATCTGCAGCAGCTTCGCCCCCGCCTCCGCCGCGAACCCGGCGACCCAGCGCAGCTCGTCGACGTTGTGCTGGGTCAGCGTGAAGATCAGCCCGAACGGCAGCCCCAGCCGGTGCACCTCGGCGAGGCCGGTGCGCAGCAGCTCGAAGGCCTTCGGGTGCGCGCGCATGCGGTCGTGGGACTCGGGGACGCCGTCCAGGCTGATCGCCAGCAGGTCGAGGTGCTCGGCGACCGGCTCCAGGTAGCGCGGCCGCAGCAGCGTGCCGTTCGTCGTCAGCGTGGTGCTCATGCCCCGCTCGTGGGCGCGCCGCAGCAGCGCCGCGGAGCCGCCGTACAGCAGCGGCTCCCCGCCGGACAGGCTCAGGACCCGGTACCCCTCGTCGGCCGCGTGCCCGACCAGCCGCTCGAGGACGTCGAGCGGCAGCGCGTCGCGCTGGTCGGGGCCGGACTCCGAGTAGCAGTGCAGGCAGCGCAGGTTGCAGTGCCGGGAGGCGTGCACCTGCAGCGCCGGGACCGCCATGCCGGCTCAGTGCAGTTCGTAGTGGTTGCCGAAGCTGACCAGGAAGCGGTCGGGGTCGATGATCCCGAGCGGGAACCAGTCGTGCCAGTACCACTTGTTGGCCTTCACGAAGTGCTCGAGGACCAGCTGGGCGGCCTCCGGGCGGACCTGCAGGACGCCGTGCAGCACGTCGGGCACCGGGATGCCCTTCGTCGTCCAGTCGACCAGCTCGATGCCGTCCTGCTCGACGAGCGCGATGAACCGCTCGAAGTCCTCCTTGTCGAGGCTGACGACGGGCTCCTCGAGGGACCTGCGGATCAGCTTCTCCGACCCTCGCGTGTCCGGCGAGGCCTTCGCGTTCTTCGACTTGGCCATGGGGTCATCCGATCGGCTCGCGATACCGGCCCCCGTGCGTACCGCACCCTCCCGAGGGCTCCGCGGCTCCGCAAGCAGTTCGCACCCGGCGGGCAGCGCCGCGCGTTTCCCTCACTCACCGCAGGCGTGCGGATGCGCCCCATGCAGTCGCTGCCGGGCAGCGCGCCAAGACCCTTCTCCCGCCGAACCGGTCGGTGCCAGGATGCGCCCCAACGCTCGAGGGGAGCGACCGATGAGCGCAGCCAGGCCGGGCCGTCGTGCGCTGCGCTCCCGCGTCTCCGCCGTCCTCCTGCTCGTCGGGGCCTTGCTCGTCGGATCGCTGCTCGTGGCCTCGCTGCTGGTCGCAACACGGCTCGGCGGCACCCCGGCGGCGGCCGAACCCGTGATCGACCCCGTCACGGAACCCGTCACCGAGTCCGTGACCGAGCTCCCGGCCGGGCCCGCGGCGGGGCTCGGCGTCAGCGGCAACCTGCTGCTGCGCGACGGGGAGCCGTTCCTGCCCCGCGGGTTCAACATGATCGGCCTGCTCACGCCGGACTGGTGCCCGCGGACGACCGGCATCGCCGCCCGGGAGCACTTCGGGCCGGAGGAGCTGGCCGCGGCCGCGGCCTGGTCCGCCGACACCCTGCGCTTCCAGGTCAGCCAGCGCGGCCTGGCCGACCCGGACATCCCGGCCGAGGACCGCGCCGTCTACCTCGCGTCGGTGGTGGAGCGGGTCGGCGTGGCCCGGGCCGCCGGCTTCGTGGTGATCGTCTCGATGCAGGACCAGTACTACGGCTGCGGCGACGTGCACCCGCTGCCGTCGGCCGCCACCGTCGACGCGTGGAGCGCGCTCGCGCCGGCGCTGATGGCCGACCCCCTCGTCGCGTTCGAGCTGTTCAACGAGCCGCGCAACGAGGACGACGCGGCCGGCTGGGCCCAGTGGCTGTCCGGCGGCAGCACCCCCGACGCCAATCTCGGGGACGTCGCCGTCGGGCACCAGGCCCTCGTCGACCACGTGCGGGGGCTGGGGGCCACCAACCTGCTCATCGCCGACGCGGCGCGGCTCGGCGAGCGCACCACCGGCATGCCGCGCCTGGTCGATCCACTGGGCACCCTGGCCTACGGCATCCATCCCTACTACTTCATCCGCGGGCCGTCCTGGTGGGACGAGCAATACGGGGACGCCGCCGCCGAGGTCCCGCTCCTGGCGACCGAGTGGAACTACCTGCGCGGCGTGTGCGGCCAGGCCCAGCAGCAGATGGCCCCCGATCTCCTCGACTACCTGCGGCGGCACCACATCGGCGTCTTCGGCCACGCCTTCGACGTCCCGGGGACGACGATCGCCGACTGGACCTGGACGCCGTCCGAGTGCGGCAGCGCGGTCGGCGGCTCGGGACAGGTGCTGCGCGCCTACTTCGCGAGCTTCGACGGTCTCGACGTCACCCCTCCGGCGAGTCCGCTGGACCTGCAGGCGACGGAACTGGCCGCGGACCGGGTCAGCCTCGGCTGGACGGCCGCCGCGGACGACGCCTCCTACGTCGTCCTGCGCGACGGGGAGGTGATCGGCGAGCCGACCGGGCCGGCGTGGACCGACACGACCGTCCGGGGTGCGACGGGCTACGTCTTCACGGTGCGGGCCGTCGACGCCGCCGGGAACGTCAGCGGCAACGCCGTCGCCCTGGAGGTGACGACGCCTGCCCCGCCCCCCGACACGACTCCGCCGAGCCCGCCGGGGCCGGTCACCGCGCGGCTGGACAGCGCGACGCAGGTGACGCTGCGCTGGGCGGCGGCGACCGACGACGTCGGCGTGGTCGGCTACCGGATCGCCCGCGACGACGTCGTCCTGCGCACGGTGACCGGGCTGGCGACGACCGACAGCGGGGTCGCGGCCGGGCCGCACACCTACGTCGTCACCGCCGTCGACGACGCCGGCAACGAGTCGCCCGGGAGCACGGCTGCGGTCGTCGTCCCGGCGACGGCTCCGCGGGGGCTCACCGGCACGTACTTCGACACGGCGACGCTGACCACGCAGCGGGCGGTGCGTGCCGATCAGACGGTGAACTTCGGCTGGGGCACCGGCCGGCCGGTGTCGAGCGTCGCCCCGGACACGTTCAGCGTGCGCTGGACCGGGCGGATCCTGCCGCCCGCCGACGGCACGTGGACGTTCTACGCCTCCAGCGACGACGCGATCCGCGTGTGGGTCGACGGGCGGCTGGTCGTCGACGACTGGACGCCGCACGCCCTGCGCGAGGCACGCGGCAGCATCGCGCTGAGCGCGAACCGCAGCTACGAGATCCGGATCGAGTACGTCGAGCGCACGGCGGCAGCGATCGCACGGTTGTCGTGGAGCGGGCCGGGCACGGCCAAGCAGATCGTGCCGGCGGGGCGCCTGCTCAGCCGGTGAGGGTGCGGGTCCGACGTGGTTGCTACGCGGACTTGGCGTGCACCTGGGCCCGCACCCAGCCGATCAGGCAGTACAGCGCGGCGTGCCCCTCGGGCCCGACGAAGCCCTGTTCCAGCTGGGCGGCCTCGATCAGCTCCGTGCTGTCGGCCGAGCCCGTCCGGTAGAAGTTGCCGAGCACCTCGCCCGACGGCGCGGCGTTGCGGAAGAGCCCCGCGATGGCGACGGCGACGCCGTCGGAGACGGCCAGCGAAACCGGAGGGTGCTTGAGGGAACCCCGCCGGTCGAGCACCTGCGCGATCTCGGCAGCCACCTCCCCGTCACCCGCGGGTGACCCGAGCCTGGCCTTGACGATCACCGTTCCCCCTTGCGCGCACCGTTGCGGTCGTTCACAGATGCATCGGCACGTACGGGTGAACCCTTGAGGCGAGCGAACGATTCGGTTGCCATGAGGCAACCATGCCTCAGGACGCGTCGGCCCGAGACTTGCCTCGCCTCGCGGCGGCCGATCCGGACTTCGCCGAGCCCCCGAAGGCCATCGAGAGGCCCAGCACGAAGCCGAAGTCGTACCAGTTCCCGTTGTTGTGCACCTCGTAGACGTTCACCCCGTCGGTGAACAGCGAGATCAGGAACGTGATGGGCGCGATGATCCCGTGCCAGAGGCCCAGCCAGAACCCGGCCTGGTCGGCGCCGGCCTGGACGACGTCGTTGGGGCCGGCGGCGCACGAGGCCAGCACGAGCACCGCCGCGACGAGCAGTGCCAACCTGGTCGCGCGCGACATCAGCACGGGTTCCACCTCATGGGCCTGAGTCAACGGGACCTCGAGGACCCGTTCCCAGACCCGAAGGTCCCCCGGCACGGGGACCAGGGTCAGCGCGGGGTTGGAGGGCGCAAGGTCATGTGGTCATGCTCTGACCATGACGACGGTGTCGTTGACCGACGCGAAAGCCCGCCTCTCCGACCTCGTGGCCCGGGTCAGTGGCGAGCACGAGCGGGTCTACGTGACGGTGCGCGGCCGTCCCTCCGCCGCGCTCCTGGCGACGGAGGACCTCGAATCGCTGGAAGAGACGATCGAGATCCTGGCCGACGCGGACGCGATGCGACGGCTGCGTTCCTCGGACGCCGAGGTGGCTCGTGGAGAGACGGAGACGAGTGAGGAGCTCGCGGCCGCCATGCAGCGCCGCCTCGCCTCCCGGCCGTGACCGGGTTCCGCCCCCCGATGTCCTCGCCACCACCCGCCAGTCCCCAGCTCACCGAGAATCTGCCAGAGGCGGTCGCCGCAGCTGCGTACGAGTTCATCACCGGGCCGCTGCTCGCCGACCCCCACCGCGTCGGCAAGCCACTGCGCCCACCCCTGGAGGACCGGCGCAGCGCGCGGCGCGGCACCTACCGGGTCATCTACCGGATCGACGGCGGCAGGCGGACGGTGACGGTCGTCGACATCGCACACCGCCGGGACGCCTACCGCCCAGGCCGCTGATCGCCGTGTACCGGCGACCGGATGGGCAACGCGCTGGGGAGCTCGCCGGCCCGGTCGCGGCCCTCCTCCTCGTGCTCCTTGTCCCTACCGTCCCCTTTGCGGTCTTGCTAGCGCTCGCCCTACTGGCCCTCGCTGTCGGCGCCCTCGGATCCGTGATCGCGAACGGTTGCACCCGCGTCCGAGCGCGCGCTGACGGCTCGCGCTCAGACGTCGACCGAGTGATGCTGCGCCGCCAAGGCGGGATCGGGCCCGGGCGGCGACTCGAACTACTCCTCAAGGACGGAACTCAGCTGCCCCTCGTCGCCAACGACACGCTGCCTGTGCCTGGACAACGGCGACAGCTGGAGCAGCGCGCGACGAATCTGCGCCACTGGCTACGAGGCCGCTCGTAGGAAGCGCGGGCGACCCTCGATCTTCGCGCTTGTCCGATTAGTGACGTTCTGGGACACCCGGGCCGGGCCAAGGTGACGATCGGGTGCTCACACCGGTAGGTGACAGGTGATCCCTCTGCGTGTACTTGGGCACGACCGCGCGGCTCAGCGCATCAGGTCGGAGCGGGCGAGCGAACCGGCTCCTCGCTCACCGCCAGCGGGGACAGGACGAACGAGAAACGCGCCAGGCGCGGGCCCCAGTACCGGAAGCCCCAGTACCGGAAGGCTGTGAGGGAGGTCCTCGCGAAGGTGTGGTATCACGAAGTCGACCTCGTCCTGCCGGATGACGAGCCCGAAGACGTCGCTCAGGCGCGGATTGACCACCCCGTCCCCGGCGTCACCCTCGCCTGTACCCACATCGCCGCCCTCAGTCGCAGCTACCTATCGAGACGCTAACGGAGGCGCCCGACAGTCCGGACCCGCCGCAGAACGAACTGTCGTGCGTCAGCTGGCGCCGGGCGACCGGGGAGCGGCCAGTCCGACAGGACCATCCGTGACCAGGACGGAGCAAGAGACTCGACAATCGTGCAGCTAGGGCTGCAGCCAGTCCCGGTCGGGGCGCGCGAGCAGCCGCGCGTTCTTGATGGCCATGTGGAGCGGCAGTACGGTCTCCCCGACGTACTCGCTTCCAACCCGACGCACTACCAACGCCAGTTGCGCCCGCCCCGAACCGTCGATGCTCAACGGCAGCAGCAACTGCACCTCCCCACGATGGAACTGAGGGACGGCGGTCTTGTAGTTTCGGGCGACCCGTTGCTTCGCGGTCTCGACAGCCGCCATGGTCGCCGCGCGAGCGAGCGGCGGGTTGTCGCGGAATCCCTCGGGATAGCGGTGAATGTTGTCCTCTACGAAGTGGTCCCAATCGAGGATCAGCGGCCGTCGCACGTCATAAAAGAGGGCCTCGGGGTCCTCCCAATACTGGGCGAGGGCGGGACGGATCTCGAAGGCTCCTGAGATCCGGTTGTCGCTGGCCTTCGTCCAGTCGACGAACCTCCACTCGTGGGACTCGTCCCGCGCCGCCTCGGCGAAAAAGCCGTAGATCTCCTCCTGGTTTGGGGTCACCAAACCAGTATTGAACGCCGAGACCCGGCTGCCGTCGGTCCTCACGCCCTCCGCGACCTTGCCCTGCTCCTCCACTCTGGCGAACGTGTAACGGACGTAACTTTCAAGAATCGGGAGCCGGCCTGAGGTGGCCATTGAGTCCTCTGCCTCCAGGGTCCAGTCTTCGGGCTCGGCCAGACCGGCAAGTCGCTGGTACGCCTCCGACGGGACGAAGGCGAACCGGTCCCAGGGGTGGCGGGCATCGAGGCGCTTAACGTAGATCGCCTGGTCACCGCGCTCAGTCGGCTTGCGGAAGAACTCGACCGGCTCCCCTACGACGAGTTCGGCTTTTCCACCCGCGCTAAGGATGTTGCTGTAGTGCACGAACACCTCGTCGCGCGCCTCGGTGTCGGCAATCTTGCCGAATCCGCGAGCGAAATCGAACGAAGCCACGCTCCCTGAGCGGCGCTGTGGTGGCGGGTGAACGGCGGCCACCTGCAAGCCCCGTTCTCCCTCTGTAACGTCCACGAGGATCGGTTCACCTGAGACTAGGGTTCGGTACCCCTCCCCTGGCAGGACCGAGCGGTGGACATATGCATCCCCGAGGCCCGGGACTTCTACGAATCCGAACCCCTTGTGGTCGTCGAAGAATTTCACGGTCGCGCCCTTGCCCATGGCTCCCATCTCGCCTCCTTCGGCGCAGAGTCCACCCTGCACATTCTCATGGGCTAGCCAAAGGCTCCCACCAGCGCGGTGCCCTGGAACTTCGACTCCGGGTTCGTGTCGCGATGGGTCTCGCATCGCGCCTTCGGCCTGCACAACGCGTGAGGCCAACGTGCGGCCAAGTATTTGCAGTCCATACTTGCCGGGCTGAGCAGTCCTGTCCCGAAGTGGGATCGGCAACCGGCGCGTCTCGACTTCGACGCCAACTCCCGATCCGCCAACTCCCCTCACGCCAGCACACCAATGAAGTCAGGGCATCATTCGACCGCCTTCAGTTGGTCTTCAGCCGGTCAATGAACTTCCGCAGGAACCGCAGGGTCTGGTCCTTGTCGGCAAGGTGCTCCTGGTCGAAGCGACTGTCCGCCCAAGAGGTTTTGCCGATGGATCGGTAGCGCAACTCCCCATCGGAGATGCGGTATCGGCGCTCCTCTCGGAAGTTCTTGCCCTGGAAGTAGCTGCTCGCCTCAACACCGTCGTTGAGTTTCATGAGCATCTCGACTACCGGCTTGGTCAGGCGCACGGCGTTACCCCTCTTCCCGGGCGCGACCATCGCCCCTGAGCCAAGGATCGCGGGCCTGCGGCGACACTGCCGAGAGGACCGCTAGACCCGAGCCCTGGTCGAAGCATTGCAGCACCATGGCCTCCTCGCCGTCTGAGGCAGACATGAAGCAGCCAGCGCTGACCACGGTAAGAAATCGGGATCGCGGCAGCGCCGCTTCTACCGTTGGCGATCGACTACCGGGGGCAGCCCGGTAGCGGTGCACGTAGGTGACGGCCGCACAGAGCTACGGGTTTGGGTTCTCGGTCGTACCGCTCGCCGTGGGCGTCTGCCGACTCCGTACCGGCATTGGGTGGCCGCAACCGCTCTGAGCACCCTCCGCGACGTGACACACTGAACCGCCCCCGGATTGATGGAGGCTTCCAACCCCCGAAGGATGGAAGTCATGGCGGCACCGAGGAAGTACCCCGACGAGCTGCGTGAGCGGGCGATGTGGCTCGCGCTCGATCTGGTGGAGGGGTCGGAGAAGCTGAGCGTCAAGGCGGCGTGCAACCGGGTGGGCGAGCAGCTGGGGATCGTGCCGGATTCGCCGCGGAACTGGGTGCAGCAGGCGCGCGTGGATGCCGGCGCCGTGCCGGGTCTGACCACCGATGAGGGGGCGCGGCTGGCCGAGCTGGAACGGGAGAACCGCGAGTTGCGCCGGGCGAACGCGATCCTCAAGAGCGCGTCGGCTTTCTTCGCGGCCGAGCTCGACCGGCCATCCCTGCGCTGATCGACTACATCGACCAGCAGTTCGGAGTCGAGCCGATCTGCCGCGCGCTCACCGAGGCGGGCGCCAAGATCGCTCCGAGCACCTACTACGCCGCACGGACCCGACCGCCCTCGACGCGGGCGGTCCGCGACGACCAGCTCAAGGCCGAGATCCGGGTGCACGAGGCCAACCTCGGCGTCTACGGCGCCCGCAAGGTCTGGCGGGCGCTGAACCGCGAGGGCGTCCCCGTCGCCCGCTGCCGGATGGAGCGGCTCATGCGCGAACTCGGCCTGGTTGGCGCGGTGCGCGGCAAGATCAAGCGCACCACCGTGCCCGCCGACGTGGCCGCCCGCCCCGGAGACCTGGTCGAACGCGACTTCACCGCGTCGGCGCCGAACCGGTTATGGGTGGCCGACCTGACCTACGTGGCCACCTGGTCCGGCTTCGTCTACGTCGCCTTCGTCATGGACGTGTTCTCCCGCCGCATCGTCGGCTGGCGAGCCTCCACATCACTGCGCACCGATCTGGCCCTCGACGCCCTCGAGCAGGGCCTGTGGACCCGAGCCCGCGATGAGCGGGAGGTCAGTGGCCTGGTGCACCACTCGGACCGCGGCGTGCAGTACCTCGCGATCCGCTACACCGAACGCCTCGACGCCGCCGGCGCTGTCCGGTCGGTGGGCAGCAAGGGCGACTCCTACAACAACGCCGCCGCCGAGTCCCTCATCGGCCTCTACAAGACCGAGCTCATCCGTCGTCGCGGGCCCTGGCGCGGCCTCGACGACGTCGAACTGGCCACCCTGGAGTACGTCCACTGGTTCAGCCACCGCCGCCTGCATGGCGCCTGCGGCGACATCCCACCGGTCGAGTACGAGCAGCAGCACTACCGTCAGAACGCCGCCCTCGACACCCTCAAGGCGGCAGAACCGAGCCTCCATTGAACCCGGGGCGGTTCAGGTCGTGCGGCCGGAGATGGCGGCGCAGCTCCCGGCTGATCGTCGACGGGGATCGTCCCAGCCGACGGGCGATCTCGCGGACGCCGAGCTTTCGATCGCGCAGGGTGGCGATCCGTTGTCGTTCCAGCAGGGACAGGTAGCGCCCGGAGCGTGCCGACTCGGCCAGCCGGCCCGGTGGTAGGCCGCCGTTCTCTGCTCGCCATCGGTAGCCGGTCTTGCGGCCGATGCCCAGCAGCTTGCAGGCGGCGACCGTGCCGACGCCGGCCTGCAGCAGCTTCCAGTACTCGGACTCGAGATCAAGTTGCAGTTGCGGCCTCGCCGTCCCACTCGCACACCCCTCGCCTACCAGGAGTGTTGCGACAAGCCGTGGAACCCGCCCGTCGCGAGGGGGTCAGTTTTCAGGCGCCGTCGACACCCACGACATCGCAGAGCGCGGCTCGTCATGACTTGAGCTCCTCGAGAGGGTCACCGTCGCGCGCACCTCTACCTCCAAAGGTCCGCTTGGCATAAGTTGAGCAGGGTGTCGACTTCGGGGCCGGGGCGGGGACGAATGATTACGAGCGATCACGAGTCAAAGTGGAGGCGTGAGCTGAGGCGCAGCAGACCCAGCCATCACACGCTGATCAGGAGCCGAAGGGACCATGGCTGCGCCTTTCGGCAGACGTCCCACCCCATGAGGATCATTCCCCGGCTTGTAGCTACATGCGCTCGCGTCAAGAGGAGCGGCGAGGGTGACTAAGGTAGACGCCGAGGCGTACTGGCGTGGTATCCGTTACTTCGATCGCCGACCGGCGGACATTGGGCAGAAGGGCCATCCGACCCATCTCTTTCTTCACGGCCTAGCTGGCTCGCTGGACCAATGGAAGCTTGTCATTCGTCAGATGGATGAATCGATCCCGGTCCTGGCCCTCGACATTCCCGGATTTGGTGCAGGGGCATCGACCGCGGACGCACAGTTCACGATCGACGACGCCGTTGGCAAGCTGGTCGACTTCTGCGAGCACGAGGAAGTGCGCAATTGCGTTTTGGTATCACACTCGATCGGTTGCGTAATAGCAGGCAGATTAGCCGCCGAAATGCCAGCCGTCTTCACGCGAGTGATCTTGGTAAGCGGGGCACTTGACAGCGCATCCGAGTTGGCACAGTGCCCGATCCGGGCGCTATCCCACCCCCGACTGGGCTTCTCTGTAGGGGCTGCCTTCTTTGCCGGGATGAGCCCCGTGCCACCGAGCCTTCTGCACGCGCTGGCAGCGTCGCCCCGCCTCAGACAATTATCGCTATGGCCTTTCGTGGCCGAGCCGGCTGCCTTGAAGAGTGGCGATATCCTGGAGACTCTGGCGCATACCGGCAGTCCATCGGCACTACGTGTTCTGCGCGATGCCGCCCGAATCCCCCATCGTGAGATAATTCGCGACATCCCTCAACCCGTTGACTTGTTGTGGGGCGAGCGAGATAGGCTCATATCAAGGGAAGACATAGACCTGCTTCGGTCAACAGTCAGACTAGACCGCGAACGATCCATTCCTGACTGCGGGCATTGGCCCTGGATCGAAAAGCCTGGCGCCGTGGCGGACTTCATCCAGTCCTCTCACCGGGCATGAAGAACTCCTCAACGCTTCGCACCGTCGACTTCGATCCATTCGCTTTTACGTTCATTCTCAAAGGCTTCGAGCGGCGGCACACCTCGGCACTGTTGTGGTTCCCCGTCACTATGGCCATCGCTATCATCGCGGCCACGGTCATAGACGGGACTTTCGGTTCCATCAGCGACGTACGACCGGTTCAGGACGCCGCAAGAGTGCTGGGATTAGAAGTCGAGGACGCCTCCCCGCCGAGCTTTCCGCTGCTACGTGATACCTACAGTTGGTTTCAAGCGGCGACTATAGCGGCCGGGCTCCTTCTGTTACACCATCAATGGGCGATGATGTCTCGCTGCCTGTCCTCTCTCGCCGACAATGGGGCGATCGTAGCGCCTCAGACTATTAAATCTTCGCCCTTGTCGCGCGCCCTTCGTATTGATCGCCTCGCTGGGGACGATCCAGAACTCGCCTTCAGCACCTTCATGACTCGGCTCATGGAGAAACTGTCAGCTATAGCCCCTTGGCTCTCGGCAGCGAAGCTGCTGCTTGCTGTTGTGTTGTCGAGACTTCTCATGCTTGGCCAAGAACAGGGCCTCTTTCAGTCCCTAGCCCCGAGCGATCTAAGTGATGCTGCTCGTCAAGCCTGGCTCGAGGAGGCTTACCGTAGCTGGTGGGCTGGTACGGACCACGTTGCGGGTCACGTCGTCTACAGCGTGTTGGCCGTCATAGCAATCTTCATCATCCTGAGCTTCCAGGTCGTCGGATTCCTAGCCGTGTATGTGATTGTGGCGCTGCATCATCTGACCTCGCCCGGCGCAGATTGGACGAACCGTGACGGTCGATACGGGTGGTCCCCTTTGGGTGCCACCTTCCGCACGGTCATCTGGGCAAACGCTCTACTGGCCGCTACGTTGATCAACGTTGTCGTTTACCTGGGTGCACACAACTACAAGTGGATTCTCGGCCTGGTAGTTCTGTACGCAATTGCGATGCCGCTCTTTGTCTTCGTCCCATGGCTTGTGTTCCGCCGCGTGCAGGACACCGTCAGGCGGCGGCGCGCTTCGCGGATCGCAGACGTAATACAAGCACAGGGCCTTGACGTGAACCATCACATCGCAGAAACCGCGACTCTATTAGCCGAGATAGAGCGGTGTCATAACGTGAGAATTAAACCGCTCAGCCTTCGCCCCGTCTCGTGGTCCACCCTTACCCTATTTGGGGCCTTGCCAATTGTCCTGGCGGCGGCTCAGATCTTCTTCAACCTCCGCCTGGGTGCCCAATGAAGCCACCTCAGAAGGACCGCCTAACGCGACTCCATAGGCGCTACGAAGAGTACTTTTCGGGTCGACCGGCCGTCTCATTCGCTCTCCAGTATCTCGATGGGACCCAGATCCTGCTGGGGCCATCGAGTCCCGTCTTTAGGCTCGTTTCAAGGAATAGCTCTGGAGATGCGGCGCTCGATTCGCAGGACCGACTCGTAATTGGCGAAGCATTCATGGCGAGCGCCATAGACATTGAGGGAGACATCCTTGTCGGAATGTCGGTGAGAGGCTTCTTCAGCGACAGGCATCCCGTTGCCTGGGCGAAGCGGTTCCTGCCAAGGATCGCTGAGGGCCGGCTGCGTGGGGACGAGAAGGTTATCGCGGCACACTACGACAACGATGCGGATTTCTTTCTCAGCTTCTTGGATAGCCGCCATCGATGTTATACACAAGGCTCCTTTGCTGGGGAGGCAGAGTCACTCGAGGATGCGATGTCCCGGAAGCTGACTACCGCTCTTGACTCGCTAAGAGTTAACCCTGGAGATTGTGTGTTAGATGTGGGAGGAGGCTGGGGGGCATTCCTTGAGTTTGCTAGCCGGAGGGGGCTGCATATAACTTCGCTGACACTATCGCAGGCGTCGGCAGACTACCTAAGATCCCTGGTAGCACAAGAGTCGCTTAGCACCGCCACGGTCGTTCGCCGCCACCTCTTCGACTACCGCCCAGACCGTCGGTTCGATGCGATTGTCAATATGGGTGTTACCGAGCATCTGCCAAACTACGCGGCGACGCTTAGGAGTTATCAGCGGCTGCTGCGGCCCGGGGGGCGCATTTATATCGATGCTCTAGCCATGCGCAAGAGGCACCATGTCTCCTCGTACATGAGCAAGTACATTTACCCCGGCGACGCGTCGCCACTAATCTTACACCGCTTCCTTCGAGAAGTAGCTCGTTCTCCTTTCTCTATTGAGGCGATCGTCGACGAGCGCGAGAACTATTACCTGACATGCAAGGCGTGGGCCCAACGTCTCGACAAGGCTCGGGTTGACGTAGAAGCTCGATGGGGCAGGCAGATGTATCGCCGCTATAGCGCCTTCCTCTGGGGCTCGGCTTCCGGGTTCTGGACTGGCCATCTCGACGCTTATCGCCTTCATCTACAGTTGCCGGACAGAGGGGATGCGGGGCGTTACTAGTTGCGTCGGTACAGCAGGCCGGTGCTCGACGCCTAGGACGACCACTTGCGTCGGCCGGGCGACTGGCGCCATCCCCATGGCGGCGGCAGGCGCTGTGCTGCCTCGGCTCCTGTTGCCGTCTTGCCGCCAGCAAGCGCATCCTCGTTGGGTACAAGGGGTGGCGGCATCGGCTCCTCGATGCCTCAAGTTCGCATTGTCTTGACGCCTTAATAGAGACCGTGCCGGAGGATGCATCCAGGCCTCGCGGCGCAGCCCGCGCCAAGCCCGTGGCAGACCCAAGAACGTCATCAGCTTCCTAGAGCAACCACCTTGCGGTGTACGCCTTCCGGGTGCCCACAAGCTCTTTTGCTGGTGCCGAAGGGCGGTCCAATCCGGCGTAACAACCGCCTCACGGTTGCGAAGTCCAGCAGCGGGGGACGGTCCCCAGGGAGAAGCCGCTCTTCCGGCTGTCTAGCCTGGCACTGCAGTGGAGCTCGTCGAGCGGCGCGTCGAAGTCCAGGTGCCTCTCGCGCCCAGCCGCCGCGACTGGACGGGGCTGCTCAGCGAACTCGCCAGCCAACTGAACGACGGACGGGTCTACGACCGCGACCTGCCCGCTCTGGCGCGGGCCCAGGAGCCCGTACTGGAGGGGTACCGGCGACGAGCGCACCTCACCGGCGCTGAACCAGGCTCCAGTACTTCTGCGGTAGCCGTAAGCAGCCGCCCAGCCCTCCAGTCGGCACGTCTCAAAGCTCGAGCGCGTGCGGTTGGGGACGGACTGGAGGTGTTCTGAAGGCCGCTGCCCCATCGTTGCGGGGCAGCCGTCACGCAGAAACGCGCGATCGATCTGGGAGAGGCCGACATGGGTGATCCGCAGCCGCTTCGGGACGTCATGGCCGCAGATCGACTCCTCCTCACGGCCGAGGAGGCCGCGAACGTCCTCCGCATCGGTCGCACGACGGTCTACGCACTCATGAAGAGCGGGGATCTGCGTCCCGTGCACATCGGCCGCAGCTGTCGGATACCCCAGGCAGAGGTTGAGCGCTACGTGCACCGGCTCCAGGCTCTCCCATCGCGTCCACAGCCTTCGCCGGACGCCGCGTGAATCCACAGCGCGCCTACTCGTCGCGTGAGCGGTCTCCCAGACTGAGCCTCCGGAAGAGCGCCGAGAGGTAGCTGATGGCGGGACGCGCGTCGAACGGCGAGTCGACGATCTACAAGGGCGCCGACGGACGCTGGCATGGCTACGTCTCCGTCGGCTTCAAGCTCGACGGCACGCTCGACCGCCGGCACGTCAGCAGCAAGAACCGCGGCGTCGTCGTCGCGAAGGTCCGAGACCTTGAGCGCAAGCGCGACCACGGGACTGTCAGCACCACGAGCGCTCCGACGGTCGGCGCATGGCTCGAGCACTGGCTGACCACCATCGCCCCGCGCCGCGTGCGCCAGCGGACGCTGGAGAGCTACGAGTCGGCCGTCCGCAAGCACCTGATCCCCGGCATCGGCCGGCACCGCCTCGACCGGTTGCGTCCCGAGCACCTCGACCAGCTGTACACCGCCCTGCTCGACGACGGCTACTCCCCCGCTTCCGTTCTCCGACACCACCGCATCCTGTCCCGGGCCCTCACGGTCGCGGTCCAGCGCGGCCACGTCCCACGCAACGTCGCCGCGCTCGTCGACCCGCCTGCACAGCGGCAGAGCGACCTGGCCACCGCCCTCGACCTCGACGAGGCCCGCGCCGTCCTGGAGGCCGCCGCGTCTGTCCGCAACTCGGCCCGCTGGACGGTCGCCCTGGCCCTCGGCCTGCGCCAGTCCGAGGCCCTCGCGCTGCAGTGGAAGGACATCGACCTGCTCAACAACACCCTCACGGTCCGGCGCAGCATCCACCGCGTCCGCGGCGGTGGCCTGATCTACGAGGAGCCCAAGAGCAAGCGCAGCCAGCGCACCTTGGCACTCCCGCTACCGCTCGTCGCCGAGCTGCACCGGCACAAGGCCGCCCAGCTGGGCGAGCGGATGCTGGCCGGCTCCGAGTGGCACGACGAGGATTTGGTTTTCGCCCAGCCCAACGGCCGGCCGATCGACAAGAAGACCGACTACGACGACTGGACGCGGCTGCTGCAGCGGGCCGGCGTCCGCCACGTCCGGCTGCACGACGGCCGGCACACCGCCGCCACGCTGCTGCTCAGCGAGAACGTGCACCCGCGGGTCGTCATGGAGCTGCTCGGCCACAGCCAGATGCGCACCACGATGGACATCTACAGCCACGTCATGCCGGCCCTCGCCCGCGAAGCAGCGGACCGGATGGGCGCCCTGCTGCTGACGAGTAAGGGCAGGCAAACTGCAACCACAACTGCAACCAGACGGGAAGCGGTCGAAGGGCAAACAGAAGAAAGCCCTGCTCAGATGGGTGGAGCTGAGGGGACTCGAACCCCTGACCCCCACACTGCCAGTGTGGTGCGCTACCAGCTGCGCCACAGCCCCTTGCCGACCCGGTCTGGTGTGTCCGAGCCGGAGGCAACTGTACAGGGCTGCGGCCGCTGACCCGCGCAGGGGTGGTGACACCCGGCGAAGGGTGCCGCCACCCGCGGGATGCCGGTCAGGGCTGCTTCATCTGCCCGATGCGGATGTTGTTGCCGAAGGGGTCGCGCAGCCCGAAGTCGATGCCGTAGTCGCGGTCGGTCGGCTCCTCGGGGAGCTCGACGCCCTTCGCCTTCAGCTCGGCGTGGGTCTTGTAGGCGTCGTCGCAGCGGAAGAACAGGGTGCCGCCGGTGGCGCCCTTGGTCAGCAGCTCGCGAACCTCGGCCGCGGTGTTCTCGCTCATTGCCGGCGGGCCGGGCCGCTCCAGCAGGATCTCGCGGTCGGGGACGCCGGGGACGTTGACGGTCAGCCACCGCATGAACCCGAGGTCGGCGTCGGTGTGCACCTCCAGGCCCAGCTTGCCGACGTAGAAGTCGAGCGCCTGGTCCTGGTCGAGGACGTAGATCTGAGTGATTCCCAGGTTGTTCAACATGGGTTGCTCCTATGTCAAGCCGCCTGCGGCAGGGAGGCCGCGGCGGTCTGGTCGGTGGGTCGGAGGAGGTTGAAGACGATGCGGGCGAGGCGTCGTTTGAGGGCGCGCAAGGCCTCCATCGTGG
>NZ_BAAAVV010000011.1:0-102970 GCF_039534705.1 Blastococcus jejuensis | reverse complement strand
ACCATCGCGCCGGTGCAAGACGACGACTTGGTCGCGGAACTCCTGGGGATAGATCCGACCCACGACGACACCCTCCCGCGGCGATCACGCCGCTGTGAACGATGTCCGCCCGATCGGGGCAAGTCCACGTCGCACCAGGAGGCCGGGGCCGTGCAGCCGGTGAAGACGCAGTGCCCGTCGCGGAGTTCGATCGCCCGCCGGATCGCGGCCGTCGCCGACCGTTGTTCCTGGCCGACGTCCAACGGGAGGCCGGCGGGGTCGGTGAGCAGCCGCACCACGCTGGAGTCGCAGGCAAGCCTGCGCGCGGTCTCGGGGCAGATCGGCCCGGCGAAGGACAGCTCGCCGCCGGAGACGCCGGGGGCGCCACGCTCGGCGCACAGGGCGAACCAGTCGATGACCACCCGGATCTGGGCGGCAGCGCCGCGCACCTGCGGCAGATCGCCGGCCCGCAGCGCGCGGCGGGCGAGCTCGACCAGCGCATCGCCCTGGCGTTCGGCGAAGGTGCGTGCGTCGCCGCCGGGCCGGTCGCCGTTCATCAGCGCCTCGAGCGCGGTGTGCAGGTACTCGCCGCCGACCGCGTCGACGTGCCCGGACAGGTAGACGCGGCCATCGGTGGAGACGGCCATGCGGAAGACCCGGGGCCGACCGGCCGCGTCGTCGAGTGCGCCGTCGGGGTCGATGCCGGCGACCCAGCGGCGCACGGCCTTGGCGGTGTCCTCCGGGCTCAGCGTGCGGGCGGCCTCGGTGAGGATCGCGTCGGTCGTGGCCAGGTCGATGCCGTTGGCGACGGCGACGGCGATCCGGGCGGGGGTGACCGCGGCGGCGATCACGTCGACGTGGGCGCGGGTGACCTCCCCCGCGGCGTAGGCAGCGGCCAGTTCGGGAAGGTGGGGCAACCGGCGGCCGGCACGCAGCAGCCCCGATGCGTCCCGGCCGGTGATCCGGCAGTGCCCGGTCAGCCACGTCTTGGTCGACACCATGCCGTCGGCTCGGGACGCGTCGCGGCGGTCGGCGGTGACGGCGAAGGAGGTCTGCAGCGCCGAGAGCCGGTTGATCGCGCCCTGCAGGACCGGGAGGCCGTCGAGGACCTCGGCGTCGGCGAGGTCGTCGGGATCGAGCGCGGCGACGTCGAGGCCGGCGAGCTGGTCGAGCAGCGACCGCAGCTCCGACACCAGGAACCACCTCCTCGCCGCCTCGAACGTATGAGCGAAGAATAGACGGCAGGCGTGACAGAAACCGCAGCTCAGCGAGGCTGTGGACAACGGCGGCCGCTGTGGACGACGAGCAGCGAACCGACCGACCGGAGGGGTAGGCACGCCGCATGACGCGATCACCGCAGGACCTGGCCCGAAGGGTGCTCGACCGCTACGGCCGGACGTACGCCGACGAGGCCGGCATCCGGCTGACCGACCAGCCGGGGCCGTTGTTCCAGCTCCTCGTCCTCGCCCAGCTGCTCTCGGCGCGCATCGGCGCCCCGATCGCCGTCGCGGCGGCCGCGGCCTTGCGCGCCCAGGGCTGGACGACCGCGCAGCGGCTGCGGGACGCCCCGCGCTCAGCCGTGATCGCCAGCCTCGGCCGCAGCGGGTACCGCCGCTACGACGAGCGCACCGCCACGCTGCTGACGGAGATGGCCACGCTCGTCCTGGCGCGCTACGGCGGCGACCTGCGCCGGCTCGCGGCTGCCGCGGGCGGCCAGGTCGACCGGGCGTCGGACCTGCTGCAGGAGGTCAAGGGCATCGGCCCGACGGGGGCGGCGGTGTTCCTCCGGGAGGTGCAGGCGGTGTGGCCGTGGGTGCGGCCACAGCTGGATGCCCGCGCGCTCACGGGCGCCGAGCGGGTGGGTCTGCCGAGAGACGCCGACGAACTGGCCCGGCTCGTCCCCGGGGATGAGCTCGCGGCCTTCGCCGCCGGCCTGGTGCACATCTCGCTGCTCGGGAAGAAGGAGGAGCCGCTCACCGAGTCGTGAACCTGTGGTGAGGTGATCGAGACCAGACGCCCGGGAGGACCCATGTCGGAACACGCCTGGCCGGCGACCGAACCCACCGAGGTCACGGTGACCTCGGGCAGCGCCGCCCTCACCGTCGACCTGCGCGGGGGCGGTCTGCGCGCACTGACCGTCGGCGCGTGGGACGTCCTCGACGGGTACGAGCCGGGTGCGGTGCCGTCCGGGCGGCGCGGCGGCGTGCTGCTGCCGTGGCCGAACCGCATCCGCGACGGCCGATGGACGTGGCAGGGGCGCGAGCTGCAGCTCGACGTCGCGTCCGTCGCCAAGCCCACCGCCATCCACGGGCTGGTCTCGTGGCAGCCGTGGCAGGTTCTCGACGCCACCGACGACCGGGTCACGGTGGGCACCGTCGTCGAGAAGCGTTCCGGGTACCCGTTCCGCCTGGCGGCCGCGATCGACTACGAGCTGAGCGCCGAACGGCTCACCTCCACCGTCCGGGTCCGCAACGTCGGCGACGCGGCCGCGCCCTTCGGCGTCGGCCTGCACCCCTACCTGGCCGTCGGGGCGACGGCGGACGGCGACATCGACGTCGCCGACCTCGACGTGCCCGCCCGCACGCTGCTCGTCGTCGACGACGCAGGCCTGCCCACCGGCGAGCGCCGACCGTTCGACGGTGCGCTGGGCCAGATCGGGGAACGCGTCCTCGACGACCCGCTCACCGATCTGACCCGCGACGTCGACGGGTGGGCGCGCGTCCGGCTGCGCGGCCCCGCCGGGGAGCTCGAGCTGGCCGTCGATGCGGCCTGGCGGTGGCTGCAGGTCTACAGCGGCGACACCCTGCCGGAGGGCCAGCGCCGGCGCAGCCTCGCAGTCGAACCGATGACCTGCCCGCCGAACGCCCTGGCCGACGGAGTCGACGTCATCGTGCTGGAGCCGGGCCAGGAGTGGGCAGGCACCTGGACGCTGGCCTGGACGGCGGCCTGACGTGCGGGTGCTCGAGCTCTGGCGCTACCCCGTGAAGTCGCTGCAGGGCGAGCGGCTGGCCGAGGCTGCGATCGACGCCCTCGGCGTCGCCGGCGACCGCCGGTGGGCGATCTTCGACCGGGACACCGGTCTCGGGCTCACCGCCCGCCGGGTGCCCGAGCTGCTGTTCGGCTCCGCGCGGCTCCGTGACGACGGCGGTGTGGACGTGGTCCTGCCCGACGGCACCGTCACGAGCGACGACGACGTGCTCTCCGGGTGGCTCGACCGCCGAGTGGAGCTGCGGGCCGCCACCGAGCAGGGTGACGTGGCCCCGACGTACGAGGCCCCGGCCGACGAGGAGGTGCCCGACCCCACCGAGTGGCTGCAGTGGGAGGGCGCGCCCGGACCGTTCCACGACAGCCCGCGCATCCGGCTGTCACTGGTCTCGACCGGCACGCTGGGCACCTGGGACCGACGGCGGTTCCGGGCCAACGTCGTCCTGGACGGGGCAGGGGAGGACCAGCTGCGGGGACAGGAGGCCGACCTCGGATCGGTACGCCTGCGGTTCGGCGTCCCCATCGCGCGGTGCGTCATGACGACCCGTCCCCAGCCGGGCGGCATCCCACGCGACACCTCGGTGCTCAAGACCATCCATCGGGAGCGCGACGGGCTGCTGGCGGTGCGTGCCGCCGTCCTGGAGGCCGGGACGGTGCGCACCGGCGACGAGCTGACCCCGGTCTGACAGGCAGACTGGACCTCGTGCGCACCGTCGAACTCCGTCCCGGCGAGGACACCATCCGCCTCGGCCAGTTGCTGAAACTGGTCGACGCGGTGCCGACCGGTGCCCAGGTGAAGGACGTCCTGCTCGCCGGCGACGTGCAGGTCAACGGTGAACCCGAGGAGCGCCGCGGGCGGCAGCTCCACCGGGGCGACGTGGTGTCTGTCGAGGGCATGGACGACGTCCGTATCGGCTGAGCGCGGTTCCACGTGGAACCGCGCGACCGTGAGACGTCTGGAAGGCTGACGCGCAGCGAGCGGACGGAGGCTGGGGTGAGCGCACAGGAACGGGGCCGTGGGCCCATCCGCGTGCCGCGCTGGCCGTCCGCGGCGACCGGAGAGCCGGACTTCGCCGCGATCCGCGCCGAGTTCGAGGTGCCGGAGGAGTTCCCGCCCGACGTCCTCGCCGAGGCCGAAACGGCGGCGCGGGAGCCGCAGCTGCCGGAACTGGACGCGACCGATCTGCCGCTCGTGACGCTCGATCCCGTCGGCAGCCGGGACCTCGACCAGGCCGTGCACCTGGCGGCTCGCGAGGGCGGCTACCGGGTCAGCTACGCCATCGCCGATGTCGGGGCCTTCGTCCGTCTCGGCGGCCCGGTCGACCGCGAGGCCCGGCGGCGTGGGCAGACCCTCTACAGCCCCGACCGCCGCACGCCGCTACACCCGCCGGTGCTCAGCGAGGACGCCGCGAGCCTGCTGCCCGACGTGCTCCGCCCCGCGGTGCTCTGGACGATCGACCTGGACGCCGACGGCGAACCGGTCCGGCTGGAGCTGCGCCGGGCGAGGGTGCGCAGCCGCGCCCAGCTCGACTACCCGTCGGTCCAGGCGCAGGCCGACGCCGGCACCCTGCCCGAGCCTCTCGCGCTGCTGCCGGAGATCGGCCGTCTGCTCCAGCGGCGGGCGGCCGAGCGGGGCGCCGTCGAACTGGGCACGCCGGAGCAGGAGGTGGTGGCCGCCCCCGGGGGCGGGTGGACCCTCGAGCTGCGCGGCGACCTGGCGGTCGAGGGATGGAATGCGGAGATCTCCCTGCTGACCGGGCGGTGCGCGGCCGCGCTGATGCTCGAGGCCGGGGTCGGGCTGCTGCGCACCCTCCCCCCGGCCCGCCCCGAGGACGTCGACCGGCTTCGGTTGCTCGCCCCCGCCCTCGACGTGGCCTGGCCGCCCGGAACGGCCCCGGGTCAGGTGATCTCCGGCGTGAACCCGGCCAGGCCCGCCCACGCGGCGTTCCTGGAGGAGGCGGCGACGCTGCTCCGCGGCGCGGCCTACACGCCGTTCGACGGGGCCCCGCCCGAGCAGCCGGTGCACAGCGGCGTCGCCGCGCCCTACGCGCACGTGACCGCGCCGCTGCGCCGGCTCGTCGACCGGTTCGGCACCGAGGTCTGCCTCGCCCTGTCCGCGGGACGCGAGCCGGAGGACGAGCTGCGAGCCGCCCTGCCGGATCTGCCCCCGCTCATGGCCACCTCCGACCGGCGTACCCGCGACGTAGAGCGCGCCGCCATCGACGCCACCGAGGCCTGGTTGCTGCGCGGCCGCGAGGGCGAGATCTTCTCCGCCGTGGTCGTGGACGCAGGGAACGGCAGGGGGACCGTCGCCCTCGACGGGCTCGCCATCCGCGGACGGTGCGAGGGTGCGGCCCTGGCCCCCGGAACGCGCGTCCGCGTCCGGCTCGAGGCGGCGGACGTGGCCGACCGCAGCGTCCGCTTCCGGCTGGCGGAGGCCTCGTGAGCCGGGCGCCCTACCTGACGTCGCGGCTGCAGGGGTTCGGGACGACGGTCTTCGCCGAGATGAGCGCCCTCGCGGTCGCGACCGGTTCGGTCAACCTCGGCCAGGGGTTCCCCGACTATCCAGGGCCGACCGAGGTGCTCGAGGTCGCCCGCGCGGCCATCGGCACCGCGGCCGACCAGTACCCGCCCGGCCCGGGCATCCCCGAGCTGAGGGAAGCGGTCGCCGCCCACCACCAGCGCTTCCGCGGCCTCGAGTACGACCCGGACGCCGAGGTCCTCGTCACCGCCGGCGCCACCGAGGCGCTCTCGGGTGCGCTGCTGGCTCTGCTGGACACCGGCGACGAGGTCGTCCTGTTCGAGCCCATGTACGACTGCTACGCGGCGGGGATCGCAATGGCCGGGGGCGTGGCCCGCCCGGTGCCGCTGCACCCGCCGGACGGCGGCAACGGCGGCACCGGCGGTGGCGACGCCGGCGAGGGCGGCCGGTGGACGTTCGATCCCGACGAGCTCCGGGCGGCCATCACCCCGCGCACCAAGATCCTTCTCCTCAACACGCCGCACAACCCCACGGGCAAGGTCTTCACCCCGCACGAGCTGGCTCTCCTGGCCGGGCACGCGATCGAGCACGACCTGCTGGTGCTGACCGACGAGGTCTACGAGCACCTCGTGTTCACCGGCGCCCGCCACACGTCGATCGCGACCCTGCCCGGCATGCGGGAGCGCACCCTCGTCGTCGGCAGCGCCGGCAAGACGTTCAACGTGACCGGCTGGAAGATCGGCTGGATCTGCGGGCCCGCACCGCTCGTCGCCGCCGTCCGCACCGCCAAGCAGTTCCTCACCTACGTCAACGGCGGGCCGTTCCAGCCGGCGATCGCGGCCGGCCTGCGGCTGCCCGAGAGCTACTTCGAGGCCGTCGCGAAGGATCTCGAGTACCGGCGGGACGTGCTCGTCCGGGGCCTGCGCGAGGGCGGGTTGCCGGTGATCAGCCCGGAGGCGACCTACTTCGCCACGGTCGACGTCCGATCGGTGCAACCCGACGGCGACGGGCTGGCGTTCTGCCGCTCGCTGCCGGCGCGGGCCGGTGTCGTCGCCGTCCCGACCGGGGTGTTCTACGACCCTGCGCACGCCCACCTGGGCCGGCACCTGGTCCGCTTCGCCTTCTGCAAGAGCGACGACGTGTTGGGTGAAGCGGTGCAGCGGTTGGTGGGAATGGGACGGGCGGGAGGAGGACGATCGTGAGGATC
Source organism: Blastococcus jejuensis (assembly GCF_039534705.1). Lineage (NCBI taxonomy): Bacteria > Bacillati > Actinomycetota > Actinomycetes > Geodermatophilales > Geodermatophilaceae > Blastococcus > Blastococcus jejuensis. The sequence continues at coordinate 96,317 of NZ_BAAAVV010000011.1, read as the reverse complement.
GCCGCGGTGCAGCACGACATCGTGTGGGAGGACCGGGACGCCAACTTCGCGCGACTGGCCCCGAAGGTCGCGCAGGCGGTGGGTGCCGGTGCGGAGCTGGTCCTGCTGAGCGAGACCTTCTCCACCGGGTTCTCCATGGCGCCGGGGATCGGCGAGCCGGAGGGCGGACCGTCGTCGCGGTTCCTCAGCGCGCAGGCCGCCGAGCACGGCGTCTGGCTGGGCGGCACCTGCCCGGAGATCGCCGACGACGCAGGTGGGGCGGGCGAGGGGACTTCGACGCTGCCCTACAACTCCTTCGTCCTGGCCGGGCCCGACGGCACCGTGCACCGCTACCGCAAGTTGCATCCGTTCACCCACGCCGGGGAGCACGAGCGGTTCCGGGCCGGGGAGAAGCCGGTCACGGTGCAGATCGGCGACCTCCGGGTCACCCCGTTCATCTGCTACGACCTGCGCTTCGCGAACGTCTTCTGGCAGGCAGCGCCCGACACCGACGTCTACCTCGTGCCGGCCAACTGGCCGAGTCCGCGCCGCTCCCACTGGCAGACGCTGCTGGTGGCCCGCGCCATCGAGAACCAGGCCTACGTCGTCGGCTGCAACCGGGTGGGCACCGCCGGCGACGGCACCGAGCACGTGGGGGACAGCCGCATCGTCAGTCCCATGGGCGAGCTGCTGGCCACGGCCGCCGGCGTGGAGACCATCGTCGTGGCCGACGTCGACCCCGCCGAGGTCAGTGCCACCCGGGACCGGCTGCGGTTCCTGCCGGACCGCCGGGGCTGACGCCGGGCGCCGGCGTCTCGTCGACGACGATCTGCTCGCGCTGCACCCGTCCGCTCACCGTCTCCTGCCCCTGCACCAGCTCGGTGCGCAGCCGCACCCGCTCGACCGGGACCACCTCGACGCCGACGACCGGCCGCTCGGCGTGCAGGATGATCTCCTCCGGGAGCTCCCCGGGTGCGGACGCCGGGCGGGCGCTGTGCGCGCCGTAGGACTCCTCGTCGGTGACCAGCGACTCCCCGGGCCCGTCGTCGACGGCGTCGATCGGGACCTCCTCGACCCGGATCTCCTCGCGCCGGACCGGCACGGTGATCTGGACCTCCTCGGTCACCACGTACTTGACCAGCCGGACGCGGGTGCGGGCGACCCGCTCGGTGCCCACCCGCAGCTGCTCCTCGCTGCGGGTCATCGCTCCGTCGGGCGCCGGCCGCGGGGGCGCGGACGCCGGGGCCGGCTCGGTGGCTCCGTACGCCGGCGGTGGGGGCGGCACCGCCGGGGCGGACGGTGGCGGCGGGGGCGGCACGGGGGCCGACGGCCTCGAGGAGGGGACGACGGTGTCGTCGTCGGCGGCACCCGGTGGCCGCAGGCCCTCGCCGGTCGGCGTCCAGGCCGTGGTGGTCGACAGCGGCTCGAGGCCGTAGTGCCGGCGGAGCCGGGCCTCGTCGTCGGGTCCGAGGCGGTCGCCCTCGACGTGTGGGGCGCTCTTCACCGTGGCGACGTCGACCGGCAGGCGGAGGCCACCGTCGGCGAACGTCGCGTCGTTGGCCGGCACGATCGAGTGCCGGGTGCCGAAGAGGCCCGTCGTGACGGCCACCCAGGACGGCGTACCGGTGCGGTCGTCGACGAAGAAGTGCTCGACCATGCCGATCTTGTCGCCGTCGTTGCCGTAGGCGGTCCCGCCGATCGACGCGGACACCTCGCGTTCGCTCAGCATGGCCGGCTCCCCTCGAGAAGGCGCGCTCCGGTGAGCGCCGTCGACCCCGACGGTGCCCCGGGGACGGCGTCGGCGAACATCGGCGTCCCCGCCGGGGTCAGCGGTCCGGGATGAGCAGGTCCGCGACGACGGCCCGGTGATCGCTGCCGCCGACCGGGACGACCTGCACCCCGGCCACCTGGATGCGGGGATCGACGAGCACGTGGTCGAGCCCCAGGCGCGGGAACGGCGCCCGCAGGGGCCGCCAGGTCCAGGCCCACGCACGCCCCGCGGCGCGGGCGGCGTCCTCGTACCCGCGGGCCAGCACGGCCCGGAGCGCGGCGTGATCGAGCGTCGCGTTGAAGTCGCCTGCGAGCACGCGCAGCACGTCGGGATCGGGATCGGGCAGGGCGGCCAGGTCGGCGGTCCAGGCCCGCACCTGGGCCGGTGACACGGCCGGCGGCATGGCGTGCACGGCGACGATCTCGACGTGGGGCCCGCCGTCCCTGGTCAGTCGCACGGACGGCTGCTCGAAGCTCCCGGGGACGACGCCGCGGCCCTCGACGGGCCGGCGGCTCCACACCGCCCCCGACGCCGAGGCGACCGACCCGGGACGGGCGGGGACGACGTGCCCGTGCGGCAGCAGCTCGTCGAGCCCGGCCGTGACCAGCCGCTTCTCGGCGGCCGGGGTCAGCTCCTGGACCGACAGCACGTCGACCCGGTGCCGGCGGACCAGGTCGAGCACCGGCTCGGCCCGCACGAGCCCGAGGCGCAGGCTCACCGTGGCGATCCGGATGCGTTCCCCCTGGAGCGGCTGGTCGCCTGCGGGCCGGGGACGCCGAACGGTCAGGACCGGCAGCGCGAGCGCCACCCCCGCCGCGGCCGCGAGGACCGCGCCCGCCCGGGAGCGGAGTGCCAGGGCCGCGGCGAGCGGGACCGCCGAGGTGGCCGCCGCCTGCGGGGCGAACGACATGGCCGGCACGAGCGGGAAGCCGCGCTCCGCGCCGGCATTGCGCAGCACGGCCAGGACCACCCAGGGGAGCGGCGCCACCGCGGCGGCCCGGGCACGGGCGGGGACGACGGCCATCGGCTCACGGTAGCCAGCGGGGGGCGGCGCACGGGGCCTACCGTCCGTATCGGGCGACGACGAGGAGGATGGACGCCGTGACCAGCGAACACGTGGAGGTCGAGCGCAAGTTCGACGTGGACGGCTCCTTCGTGCTGCCCGACCCCGCGGCGTTGTCCGACGCCGGGGTCGCCTCGACGGACGAGCCGGTGGAGCACGAGCTCGAAGCCGTCTACCACGACACCGCCGACCTGCGGCTGGCCCGCGCGCGGATCACGCTGCGCCGTCGCACCGGCGGTTCCGACGCCGGCTGGCACCTCAAGCTCCCCTCGGCGAACGGCGCGCGGCGGGAGCTGCACGCCCCGCTGGGCCGCGCCGTCAAGAACCCGCCCCGGCCCCTGCTCGAGCCGGTGCGGGGCATCCTCCGCGGTGCTCCGACCGCTCCGGTGGCGACCCTGCGGAACCGGCGGGTGGTCACCCAGCTCCGCGACGCCGAGGACCGCGTCCTCGCCGAGGTCGCCGACGACGCCGTCACCGCCAGCGCGTCCGGGCCGGACGGCGCGGCGGACCTCCAGGCGTGGCGCGAGGTCGAGGTGGAACTCGTCGAGGGCGACGAGTCGCTGCTGGCGCCGGTCGGGGAGTGGCTGGCCGCGGCCGGTGCCCGGCCGTCCGGGTCGGCGTCGAAGCTGGCCCGCGTGCTGTCGGCACGCTTGTCCGGGCCGTCCCCGAGCCGGCCGAGGAAGAGCCGGAAGAAGGCGCCGGCCGCCGGCGAGGTGGTGCTGGCCGCACTCGGGAGGAGGGTGCGGGACCTGGAGGCTGCCGACGTGGGCCTGCGCACGGAGCAGGACGACTCCGTCCACCAGCTGCGGGTCGCCGCACGCCGGCTGCGCAGCATCCTCGCCTCCTTCCGGTCGGTCCTGGACCGGGCGGTGACCGAACCGGTGCGCGAGGAGCTCGCCTGGCTGGGCACCGAACTGGCGCAGGCGCGCGACGACGAGGTCGCCCTCGCCCACCTCCGGGAGCTGGTCGCCGAGCAACCGCCGGAGCTCGTGCTGGGGCCGGTCGCCGCGCGGCTGCAGCAGGCACAGCTGCGCTCGATCCGGGCCGGGCGCGACCGGGCGCTGGCCACGCTGTCCGGCGACCGCTACCTGCGCCTGCTCGACGCCCTGCACGGGCTGCTGGACGCGCCCCCCTTCCTGCCGGCCGCCGACCGTCCCGCGGGGCCGGTGCTGCGTGCCGCCGTCCGGAAGGCGGGCAAGCGGCTGCGGCGGGGCGTGACCGCCGCGCAGCACGCGGACGACGACGCCCGCGCCCTGGCCCTGCACGCGGTGCGGAAAGCGGCGAAGCGGGTGCGCTACACCGCCGAGGTGGGCGCCTCCGAGCGGGGGAAGTCGGGGAAGCGGCTGGTGAAGGTGACCAAGCGCGTCCAGAAGGTGCTGGGCGAGGTGCAGGACACGGTCGTCACCCGCGAGCACTGCCGGCAGCTGGGCATCGCCGCGTCGGCCGCGGGGGAGAACGGGTTCACCTTCGGCCTGCTGCACGGCCTCGAGGAGGCGCGCGCGGTCCGGGCTCAGGCTGTCTTCGCCGCGATGGAGCCCGATCTGGGGGCGAGGCTGCGGTCGGCCGCCCGCAGCTGACCGGGGACGTCGCGCGCCGCCCCGACGTCCGACCCCTGACCCCCGATCCCGCACGCATCCGCCGCCCTGGAGGCTTCCCTGTCCATCATCGGCCTCCTCGGTTTCCTCACCGTCGTGCTGCTGGCCCTGGTGCTGCTGCACGGCTACATCTGGTGGCGGATGGTGCGCTCGACCACCGTGCCGGGCCGCCTCCGTCGGCGGCTGACCCTGCTGACCGTCGTGCTCGCCCTGCTCCCGGCGGCCGCGGTCGCGCTGGGTTCCGCAGCTCCACCGGCCCTGGCCACCGCCCTGGAGTGGGTCGGCTTCACCTGGCTCGGTCTCGCGTTCTACCTGTTCGTGACGCTCCTGGCCCTGGAGCCCGTGCGGCTCGTGATCAGGCTCCGCGAGCGCAGCAGGAAGGCATCCGACCTCGGCAGTCGTCCGGACGGTCTGGTCACGGCGAGTGGGGCAAACCGGAGGACGGCACCCGGGCGGACCGAGGAGGTCGTCCTGAGTGGGCCCCGGAGGGGTCCGCGCAGGGACGACGAAACGGCTCAGCACGACAGGGGGACGGCAGCTGGCCGCGGTGGTCGTCCGGAGGACGACAGTGTCATCGCAACGGCTCAACGCGACGGGGGAACGGCACCCGGAGGCGGTGCTGTCCGGGAGGACAGCGATGTCACGATCACCTCTCCCTCGCGGCGGCTGTTCCTGGCGCGGAGCCTCGCGGTCACCGCCGGCGCCGTGACCCTGGGCACCGCCGGCACCGGCGTCTACGTGGCCAACTCGCCGCCGAGGGTCGAGCGGGTGCCGATCCGCATCCCGGGCCTGGATCCGGCCTTCGACGGGTTCCGCATCGTCACGTTCTCCGATGCGCACCTCTCACCGACGTACGGCCGGCGGCGGTTCGAGCGGCTGGTCGAGATCGTGAACGGGCAGCGACCCGACGTCGTGGCGATCGTCGGCGACCTCGTCGACGGCAGCGTGGCGGACCTGCGGGAGGACGTCGCCCCGCTGGCGGATCTGGTGAGCGAGCAGGGTGTCTTCTTCGTGACCGGCAACCACGAGTACTTCGTCGACACGCGGGAGTGGATGCGGCACCTGCCCACGCTCGGGGTGGACGTCCTGCACAACGAGCGGGTGGGCCTGCGCCGCGGCGCCGCCGGCCTCGACCTCGCCGGGATCGACGACCGCACGGCGGCCTCCTCCGGCGTGCCGGGTCACGGCGCGGACCTCGACGCCGCGCTCGACGGCCGGGACGACGCCACGCCGGTGGTCCTGCTCGCGCACCAGCCCGTGCTCGTGGACCAGGCGGCCGCGGCCGGGGTGGACCTGCAGCTGTCCGGTCACACGCACGGCGGGCAGCTCTGGCCGTTCGACTACCTGATCCGGCTCGACCAGCCGGTCGTCGACGGGCTGAACCGGGTGGGGGACACCCAGCTCTACGTCACCCGGGGCGCGGGGTACTGGGGGCCGCCGATGCGCGTCGGCGCGGCCCCGGAGGTCACCGTCGTGGAGCTGCGGGCGGAGGGCTGACCTCGCTCACGGGGTCTGGAGAGCCTCGAACGCCTCGGCGACGAGCTCCTCGACCTTGCGCTCCCCGTCCCCGTCGGCCCAGGCGAGCAGGCCGGAGGTGAAGGCGGCGAGGTGCGCCATGACGACGACGGCGTCGCCCGGGGTCAGGCCGGCTCCGGGCGGGGCGGGGAGTGCCTCGGCGACCATGCCGGCCGTGGCGCGCTCGAACTCGGCGGCGCGGGTCCGCAGCGACGGCGTCGCCGCGATGATCTTCCAGCGGGCGAGCATGTCGGCCCGCAGCTCGGGCGACCACGACGCGAAATAGTCGGGGGCCGCCTGGCGGAGGCGGACGGCGACCGGGAGGTGGGCCGGCTGGGTGGCCAGCAGCTGCGTCATCTGCTCGGCGGTGGGCAGCTGCATGACGACGTGTTCCTTGCTGGGGAAGTGCGCGTAGAAGGTCGGTACCGAGACCTCCGCGGCCGCCGCGAGCTGGGCGATGTTCACCCGCTCGAACCCGTGCTCCTGGAACAGCCGCATCGCCGCTGTGTAGATCCGTCGGTGGGTCGTCTCCCACCGCGGACTCCGTCCGCCATCCAGCCCCGTCACGCGCGACATCCTGGTCTCTTCCGGGGTGTCGTGCCAGTTCCCGGACCGGAATCGTCCGTTATCGGGTGGAACTGGTCGACCGGGGACCACGCCGGTGCCGGCCGGGCGGCACCGGCATGACCGCGTCGATCGGTCCGACCGCCCATCCAGCGATGGACGTCTCATACGACATGACGAGCAGACGTCTCTAGGACCAGTACCTTTGACGCGTGGTGGACCCAGCATGGTGAACTCCGTGGCACCGAAGTACCTCGCCGTCCGCGAGCACCTGCGGCGCCGCGTCGCTGCCATGCCCGAGCACGCCCTGCTCCCGCCGGAACCGGCCCTGTGTGCGGAGTACAACGTCAGCCGGATCACGCTGCGCCGCGCCGTCGACGGCCTCGTCGCCGACGGACATCTGGTGCGGGAGCAGGGGCGCGGCACGTACGTCGCCCGACCGGCCGTCCGGCACGAGTACCGCGAGAGCTTCGTGCACCGCATCGCGGGCTTCAACTCCGTGATGACCGAGACGGGGGCGCAGGTCGGGACGACGGTGATCGCCCAGCGGATCGTGCCGGCGCCCTCCCCCGTGGCCGGCGAACTCGCCCTGGCGGTCGGCGAGCCTGTGGTGGAACTGGAGCGCCTGCGCAGCGTCGACGGGGCGCCGAACCACGTGGCGCACAGCTACCTGCCGTCGAGCCTGTACCCGAAGGCCGCGGACCAGGACTTCAGCGAGGGCTCGCTGTACGAGTACCTCCGCCGCGAGTACGCCGCGGACCTCGCGCACGCGCGGATCGTCGTCGACGTCGGGACCGCCGACCACGAGGAGGCCGACCTGCTGCGCGTCGTCGCCGGATCGCCCCTGCTCGTGGTGCGCACCACGGTGCACGACAGCGGCGGGCACCCGCTGGTGCACTCCTTCTCCCGACTGCGGCCGGACGTGAGCCAGGTGGAGTTCGAGGTCTCGGTCGGGGGCCGCTGAGGTGCTGACCGCCAGCGACAGCCGCGAGGTCCCCGAGTCCCGTGCCGCCGTGTGGGAGGCGCTCGCCGCCCTCCACCCCTACTGCGCCGTGTGCGACGTCTCCTACGTCGTCGGCGCGGGCACGGTCGGCAAGGGCACCACGTTCGTCTGCGTGCCCGGCCGGCTCGACGGTGCCGAACCGCCGGCCGGCGCACCGCGGGGCGAGATCCTCGCCTGGCAGCCCCGCCGGACGGTCGCCACCCGGCTCACGCTCACCACCGAGACCTGGACGACGCGCATCGAACTGGCCGACGTCGACGGGGGCACCCGGGTCACGCTGACCGTCACGCTGGAGCCCGACGGCGGCAACCGGCTCGTGCGGCGCATCCAGCGCTCGGCCGCCCGGCAGCTCGTCGAGCGGACCGTGGCGTCGGAGTTGGACAGGCTCCCGGCCCACCTCGAGCAGGCCGCGGCCCGCGACTGAGCACACGCCGGAGGCGGGAGACCCTTCCCCCGTTCCGGGGAACAGCGCATTCTTCGGGGTCAGCGGGGGTATCAGGTCGATCGTGTACCGGTGTGTGCCCGGCGAGTGCCGGGAAGGGGCCACATCGGACGGACGAAGGAGAAGCCTGTGTTCCAGATCCTCGGTCTCATCGCCGTCGGGCTCGTCATCGGCGTCCTGGCCCGGTTGATCGTCCCGGGCAAGCAGCGGCTGAGCATGGTCGCCACGCTCGTGCTCGGCGTGGTCGGCGCGATCATCGGCGGCTTCATCGCCAGCCTGCTCGGCTGGGGCGAGATCACCGAGCTCAACGTGGGTGGCTTCATCCTCGCGGTCATCGCCGCGGTGCTCCTGGTCGGCGTCGCCGAGGGCGTCTCCGGCCGTTCGCGGGGCGCCGTCCGCTGACCTCCGCCCCGGGGGCCCGGGCGAGCCTCAGAGCTCGACCGAGTCCCCGGGGGCGAGGCGGCTGTAGGGAGTGGGCGTGCCCGGCCCGCCCTCTCCGAGCATGGAGCTCACGACGTGCAGGCCCGTGTCGTTGAGCAGCCCGTCGTGCACCGCGTACGCCTGGTCGGCGTCCACCGCGCGCACGTAGTCGATCACCTCCGAGATCTTCGACCACGGGGCGTGCACCGGCAGCAGCAGCGTGGTCACCGGTTCCTCGGGCACCGTGAGGGCGTCGCCGGGGTGGAAGACCTGGCCCGCCACCAGGAAGCCGATGTTGGCCACCCGGGGGATCTCCGGGTGGATCACGGCGTGCAGCTCGCCGTGCACGTGCACCTCGAAGCCCGCGACGGTCACCGCGTCGCCCTGCCCCACCACGTGCACACGGCCGCCCACGCCCTCCAGAGCCGCCGCCACCGAGCCGTTCGTCCAGACCTCCAGGCCGGGTGCGGCGTCCATCGCGGCCCGGAGCCGCTCGGGCTCGAAGTGGTCGAAGTGCTCGTGCGTGACCAGCACGGCGTCGGCGCCGTCGAAGGCCGCCGGGTCGGTGAACGCGCCCGGATCGATGACGATGCGGCGGTCCCCCTCGCTGAGGACGACGCACGCGTGGCCGTGCTTGGTCAGCTCCATGCCCCGCATCCTCTCCCTCCGACGCACCGGCCGCGCGCTCGTGCGTCCCTCCCCGGCCTGCCCCTCCGCCTCACCCCTCGGGGGGAGGCCGGCCACCCGACCCGTAACCCCGGGACCGGGGACTGCCGACGCTCCACCCATGATCGTGCAGACGACTGCCTTCGCCGCCGCGCGCAGCCGCGCCCACGGGCCGACCGCCGCCCTCTGGCACGCGGTCGAGCTGCACCGTCACCCCAGCGAGGTCGACGGCGCGTGCGAGCTCACCCTGTGCGGCTCGCTGGCCCGCGTCTCGACCGACGAGACGTGGCCGGTCGCGGCGCGCGACGTCTGCCCGGCCTGTCTCACCCTGGCGCGCTGACGAAGCCTTCCGCTGCCCTCCACCGTCCGCAGGTTCGCGGCGGGACCCTGCAGCGGGACCACGGACGCCCTGTCGTCGGGTGGGGGAACTCGCCCCGGCGGCAGGTGCACGCTTCCCGCCCGCGGGCGGGTCGTCACCGCCCCGTGAACTCCGGAGCGCGCTTGGCGAGGAACGCCTCGACCGCCTCGAGGTGGTCGGCGGTCTGCCCCAGCCGGGTCTGCAGCCGGGCCTCGAGTGCCAGCGTGTCCTCGAGGGAGTCCGTCGCCGCCGAGGCAAGCACCGTCTTCACCGCCCGGTAGGCCGCCGTCGGCCCGGACGCCAGCCGCTGGGCGAGGGCCGTGGCCTCCGACAGCACGTCCTCCGCCGGGACGACGCGGTGCACCAGGCCCCACTGCTCGGCGGTCTCGGCCACGAACGGCTCGGGCAGCAGCAGCAGCTGAGTGGCCCGCGAGGCGCCGACGCTGTGCATCAGCCGCGCTGCGAGCGCCGAGTCGCTCGACAGGCCGATGCCGGTGAACGCCGTGGTGAACTTGGCCCCGGCCGCCGCCACCCGCAGGTCGCCGGCCAGCGCCATCCCCAGCCCCGCGCCCGCGCAGGCACCGTTGATCCCGACGACGACGGGCACCCGCAGCCCGGCCAGTGCGAGCACCAGCGGGTTGTACTCGTCCTCGACCACCGACAGCGAGGTCGCGGCATTCCCGCGCAGCGACTCGACGTGCTCGGCGAGGTCCTGTCCGACGCAGAACGCGCGGCCGGTGCCGGTCAGCAGCACCGCGCGGACGGACTCGTCGGCGGCGACGTCGCGCACCACGGCCAGCAGCTCGCGGCGCATCGCCGACGACAGCCCCCCGCGCAGCAGAGTGATCGTGGCGACGCCGTCGGCATCGGTCCTCGTGACGGTCTCGGACATCGGCGCCTGCCTCTCGTGCTCGTGCTCGGCGGAACTGCGGGCCGCGGGTCGGGCCGCCCGGCACTCGCCGATCACCTTGTCATGGCCGCCTTGGGGTGCGGTGTGCGTGCTCCCGTGCCTACGCGCCGCAGTCGGCACGCCGTGACGAGCGTGCCCCGGCAGCCGCGGTGGACGACGGTCCCCCGGAGCGACGTCCCGGGGGAAGCATGGGCCGCCACGCGAGGAGCGGAGCGGCGGACCGCTCCGGAGGAACGCTCGGGGGTCGGTATGACGGTCAACCGGGGCCGGGGCAGCCGCTTCCAGGTGTGGGTCGTCGTCCCCATGACCGGCCTCGTGGCCGGGGCGGGCCTCGCCGTTCTCGCCGCCCAGGGGCTCGACCAGGCCCGCAGCGGCGTTGCGGATTCCCAGCCGCAGGTCGCCGCACCCTCGTCGCGCGCCTCGCTCGACGACGTGCCCGCCGCCGATCCCCGGCCCCCGGCCGCCCCGCCGTCGAGCACGCTGCTGCGGCCGCTGGCCGCGGTCACCGCCGTCGCACCCGCCGAGCCGGTCTCGTCGATGGTCGCGACGGTGCTGTCGAGCCCGGTCTGGTCCTTCTCCTCCTCACCCTCCTCCGCGACCGCCACCGTCGCCCCGCCACCGCCCGCGGCCCTGGTCGCGGCGCCGGCGCCCGTCGTGGCCCCGGCCGTGCCCCCGCCGCCGCCGTCCACGCAACCGCCGGCCACACCGGATCCCGTCGTCGTGCCGGATCCGGTCGTGGTCCCGCCGACCGATGAGTCCACCGATCCCCCGGACGTGCCGGAGGAGCCGGTCGAGGAGCTCCCGCCCGACCCGGAGGCTCCCGATCCGCCGGCGGACCCGCCGCCGCCGGAGGAGCCGGCGCCGCCCACCGAACCGGAGACGACCGGCAGCACCGAGCCCGTCCCGGCGGTCTGAAGCGGGACGGTGACGTGATCCATGTGTAGGCACGGGCCGGTGTGGACATCGAGGGAGTGGGGGACGGGCGACGTGCGTCCCTGCGCGGCAGCACGATGGCGGCCCGCACGCAGTCGGGTCGGACAGGACGAGGAGTGACCTCCGTGGTCGAACCAGGTCGTCGGTGCCTGGGCGACCGCTACGAACTGGACCGTCTGATCGCCGCCGGCGGCATGGGCCAGGTGTGGCGGGCCCAGGACATCGCCCTGCACCGTCCCGTCGCCGTCAAGGTCCTGCGCAGCGAGTACACCGGTGACCCCACGTTCGTCGCGCGCTTCCGCGCCGAGGCCCAGCACGCCGCGGCACTGAGCCACCCCAACATCGCCGCGGTGTTCGACTACGGCGAGGCGACCGCGCAGGACGGCACCGGCGAGACGCTGGCCTACCTGGTCATGGAGCTGGTGGAGGGCGAGCCGCTGTCGGCCCTGCTCGCGCGCCAGGGGCGGCTGGACACCGAGACGACGCTGTCGATCCTTCGCCAGACCGCCTTCGGCCTGGGCGAGGCACACCAGGCCGGGCTGGTCCACCGGGACGTCAAGCCCGGCAACATCCTGGTCCGCCCCGACGGCGGCGTGAAGATCACCGACTTCGGCATCGCGTGGTCGGCGCGCAGCGTCGCGCTGACCCGCACGGGACAGGTCATCGGCACGCCGCAGTACCTCTCGCCGGAGCAGGCCGAGGGCCGGCACGCGACGCCGGCCAGCGACGTCTACGCGCTCGGCCTGATCGGCTACGAGTGCCTCGTCGGCCACCCCGCCTTCGACGGCGACAACGCCATCACGATCGCGCTCAAGCAGGTGCAGCAGGAGCCCGAGCCGCTGCCCGACCACCTGTCCGAGGAGGTGCGCGAGCTGGTCTGCCGGGCGATGGCGAAGGACCCTGCGGCGCGCTTCTCCGACGGCGCGGCGTTCGTGGCAGCCATCGAGGCCGTCCTGGACGGGCGCCCCCTCCCGGCGGCGCCGGCGACCGTGGCGGTCGCCCGGGTCGCCGCGCCCGCGCCGCACCGGTCGGGCGGCCCTGCCCGTTCCCGGCCCACCGGCCCGCGACCGGTCGGGGGGGCGTCGTCGGTCTCCCGACCGCCGGCAGCCCGACGGCGCGGTCGCGTCGCGATGGTGCTGCTGCCCCTGCTCGGCCTGCTCGCCGGAGCGGGCATCGCCGCCGCGCTGTTCCAGTCGCTCGCGGGCCCCGGCCCCAGTTCACCGGCCGAGGCGGCGGAGCTGCAGGAGCAGACGGACACGGTGAGCATCGACGCGAACCGGTACATCGGCCGGGACGTCGACGAGGTCGTCGACGAGCTCGCAGCGCTCGGACTCGCCGTCGAGCGGCGTCAGGTGCCGACCTCCGACGCCGTCCCGAGGACCGTCACCGGTGTCGATCCCGACGGCGTCGTGCGGGTCGGGGGCACCGTCGTCGTGAGCTACGCGGTCGCCCCCGGGAGCGGGCGCGACGCCGGTGACGGCACAGGGGTCACCGGTGAGGGTGCCGACCCCGCGGACGACACCACCCCGGCGAGCGTGCCGACCGGCGACGCGGGCAGCACGAGCGAGGTGACCGAGCCGGCCGGTGGCACCGGCACGCTGCCCGCCACGACGACCGACCCGACCCCGACGACCGACCCGACGACCACCGAGACGCCCACGACGACGACCGAGGCGCCCACGACGACGAGCGAGACGACGACGACCACGGAGTCCGTCGCGGCCGAGTGACCGGGACGGCGAGGCTCAGGCCTTGCGCCGGGGACCGATCCAGACTGCGCCGCTCAGGCAGGCGAGAGCAGCGGTGAGGACGAAACCGCGATCGCTGGCGACGTCCGGCAGCACCACCAGGACCCAGAACACCGACAGGCCGACGAGCCCGCCGGCGGCCAGTCGCCAGACCGCGCTCGAGCGCAGCCGGTTGCCGGCCGGGTAGAAGGCGAGGAACGCGAGCAGGGCCACCACGGCCGCGGCGGTCGCGAAGGCCGACCACAACGTGACCGCCGACCAGTAGGACACCGAGTCGAAGGCCAGCAGCAGGCCCACCTCGAGCACCACCAGCGCGAGCGCGGCCAGGGCCGGTCCGGCGATCGCCGCCAGGTCCCGGGGGCTGCGCGCCTTCTTCGGCGGGGCGGCCGCCGGCTCGTCGGCCTCCAGGCTCTCCGGCCAGCTGGGCGCGGGCACGGTCGGCGGTGCCTCCGGACCGGGTTCGCTCGCGGGGGCCGCAGGCGGCGCGGGGTGCGCCGCAGCCGGCGCCGGCGCCGGCTGCGCCGGGACGGGCGGGGTGCCGAGACCGGGGAGGCCCGGCACGAAGTCGACCGGTCCCGTGGGCTGCGCGGCCTCGACCGGGGCGGCGGCGGCCGGGGTCGAACCCGGCGGCGGCAGCTGCTGCACGGTCGTCGCCGCACGCGCCGGGGCGCTCGGTGGGACGACCGGGATCTCCTGCGTGGACGGCTGACCGGTGCCCGCGGGCGCCCCGGGCGGCTGGTGGTCGGACGACGTGCTCACGGGTCCTCCTCGCGCTCTTCCCCGGGCCCGCGGGCGGGCCTCTTCCGCCCAGCACGGTAACGGCGCCCGGAGGGACGGCGTGGCAGGCGCCCCGGCAGGCCGCCGTCGCTCCGCCTAGGGTCGCCGGCGTGGACGTGCGCGCGGGGATCGTCGTCACGGGCACCGAGGTGCTCACCGGCCGGGTGGCCGACCGCAACGGACCCTGGCTGGCCGAGCAGCTCCGGCTCCTCGGCGTCGACGTCGGGCACGTCGTCGTCGTGGGCGACCGACCCGAGGACCTCCTCGGCGCCCTGCGCTTCCTCGCCGGCACCGGCGTCCCCCTGGTGATCACCACCGGCGGTCTCGGACCGACCGCCGACGACCTCACCGCCGAGATCGTGGGGCGCTACCAGGGGCGGCCGTCCGCGCCGGACCCCGAGCTGGAGCGGCGCATCGCCTCGGTCGTGGCGCGGCTCAGCGCGCGCCGCGGCTGGACGGCCGACCCGGTGGCGACGGCGGCCGGTGTGCGCAAGCAGGCGCTGGTGCCCGCGGGAGCCGTCGTCCTCGAGCCGGTCGGCACCGCGCCCGGCCTCGTCGTCCCCCCGGTCGAGGGGAGGGACGGGCCGACCGTGCTCGTGCTCCCGGGGCCGCCGCCGGAGCTGCGCGGCATGTGGCCCGCCGCGCTCGACGCCGAGCCCGTCCGCCGCGCCCTGGCCGGGCGGCGGGAGCTGCGCCAGCACACCGTCCGGCTCTGGCGCACGCTCGAGGCCCAGCTGGCCGCGACGCTCCGCGAGGTGGAGGACGGCCTCGACGGGCTCGAGATCACCACGTGCATGCGCGAGGGCGAGCTGGAGATCGTCACCCGCTTCGACCCCGGCGCGCAGGCCTCCTACGACCGGCTGCTCGCCGCGCTCACCGAGCGGCACGGGGAGGCGCTGTTCTCCACCGGACCGACCCTCGACGACCTCGTCGGCGACGCGCTGGCCGCCGGGCAGACGATCGCCACCGCCGAGTCGTGCACCGGTGGCCTGCTCGCGGCCCGCCTCACCGCCCGCCCGGGATCCTCGGCGTACGTGCTCGGCGGGGTCGCCGCGTACGCGGACTCGGCGAAGGAGCAGCTGCTGGGCGTGCCCGCGGGTCTGCTGGCCGAGCACGGCGCGGTGAGCCCCCAGGTCGCCGCCGCGCTCGCCGACGGCGCCCGTGACCGCTTCGGCGCGCGGATCGGCGTCGGCATCACCGGGATCGCCGGACCGGGCGGTGGCACGGCGGACAAGCCGGTGGGCACGGTGCACCTGTGCGTGCGCGGTCCGGACGCCGTCCTCGAGCGCTCCCTGCACCTGCCGGGTTCACGGACGGCGGTGCGCGATCGCTCCGTCACGATGGCGATGCACCTGCTGCGCGAGTTGCTCGTCGGTGGTCCTCCGGCCTGACGGGCGGGCGGGCCACGGCCCGCTCAGGGCCTCCTCAGGGCGTGATCGTCACGTTCGTGAACGGCAGCGAGGGCTCTATCCACGGGAAGACGACGAACAGCAGGAGCGCGCTGACCGCCGCCACCAGCGCCAGGGCAGCGAGTGCCTTGGCCGGGGTGTTGCCGGGCAGGTGGCGCCAGATCCAGCCGTACACGTGGGGGTTCCTCCTGGGTCGGTGGTGTCCGAGGGGTGTCGGCGGCGGGTCAGCCGCCGAGCGCCGGCGGTCCCTGCGGGGCAGAGCTCTTGTCCAGCGGTGCGCCGTCCAACCGTGCGTGCACGATCAGCCGCTGCTCTGCCGAGTACTTCGGATGACAGGTGGTCAGGGTCAGGTAGGCGTCGGTTGCCGGGCCGTCCGCGGGACCGCCGGGGGTCGGCGCGATCACGCTGACGTCGGTGGGCCGGACGATCTCCTGACCCGGGATCCCGCTCGCGTCGGCGGTGACGTCGCCCGTGGCCGGGTCACCGAGCACCCGGTACACGAACCACTGGCCGGCGGTCTCGACCACGATCGGGTCGCCCGGCCGCAGCAGGTCCAGGTCGAGGAACGGTGAGCCGCGCCCCACGCGATGGCCGGCGAGCGCGAAGTTGCCCGGCTCCCCCGGCATCGCGGTGTCGAGGTAGTGACCGGGCCCCTGGGCGAGCTGGATCTGGGCGGTCCCCTCGACGACCACCCGCGACCAGTCCTCGCCGAGTCTCGGGATGTGCAGCACGGCGAACGGCTCGCCCAGGCCGACGTCGATCGGCGCCGGTGCCGGTGCGGGCGTGCCGGGCGCGGGCGCGGGCGCGGGCTCGGCCGGCTCGACGGTCGGCGCGTCCGCCCACTGGTCCTGCAGTTCCTCCGCGAGCGCGTCCTGCTCCCGGGAGGCGAGCACGTCGGTCACCCACAGCTCGTAGACCACGAACAGCAGTGCCACGAGGCCGAAGGTGATCAAGGTCTGACCGACGCCGCGGGCAACGGTGCGCACCGGGTCGCGGCGACGACGAACGCGTGCGGGGGTGTCGACGGTCGGGTTCGGCGGGTCGTCGACGTCGACTGCGCTGCTCACCACGGATCCCTGTCGGTTCGGTCTCCTCCGGTGGAGGTCGCCACCGGAGGAGGGCTGTGCGGGAGGGCTGGGTGGAGGCCGTGCCTGCCGGGGGTCTCCCGTCCCCCGGCAGGCACGGCCACTCAGTGGAGCTCGGTCCGCCGCCGGAGCAGGTCCTGGGCGGCGGACCGGCGGATCAGACCGTCTCGGTCTCGCGCCGACGGCCGATGACCGACAGCGCGATCCCGGCGACCAGGGCCAGCAGGCCCAGGGTCAGCGGGAGGGAGACGTCAGAACCGGTGAAGGCGAGCTCGCCGGCCGGCTGGGCGGTGACGGACACCACGGGCGCGGAGACGGGGGCTGCCGGGGTGACCACCGTGACGACGGTCGGGGTGGGCTTGGGCTGCTCCTTGGGGCAGTCCTTGTCCTTGTCGCGGTCCTTGTCCCGGTCCTCGTTGCCCACGGACGGGTTGTTGGAGTCCTTGACGTCACCACTGCCCGCGTTGGCGGTGCTGGTCGCGTCACCGGTGATGATGGTGATCGTGCAGTAGTTGTCGCCCCACACCGTGTGGCACACCAGGTGGCCGAAGTTGAACCCGGTGTTGGCCAGGGAGTTGGCCGTGTTGTAGCCGGTGTTGATGTCCCCGGTCTCGACGTTGTTGTTCGTCAGGTTGTTGGCCGTCACGTTGTTGTTGTTGTGGCTGATCGCCTTGTTGTCTCCATCACCTCCCCCGGTGGCGCTCGTGTTGGAGACGATGGCGCCGGCGGCCGATGCGCCGCCACCGTTCCCGTTGCCGACCTCCGGGTTGTTCGACCACTTGACGTCGCCGCTGCTCACGTTGGCGGCGCTGGTCGCGTCACCGGTGATGATCGTGATCGAGCAGTGGTTGTCGCCGAACACCGTGTAGCAGTACACCTTCGCGACGTTGAAGCCGCTGTTGGCCAGGGAGTTGGCCGTGTTGTAGCCGGTGTTGATGTCGCCGGTGGAGACGTTGTTGTTCGTCTCGTTGTTCGCCGACACGTTGTTGTTGTTGTGGCTGATGGCCTTGGTCGGGTCACCGTCGGAGCCGTTGACGACCGAGGCGTACTCGCCCTCGGGGTACTCGCCGTTCTCGTCGTCGCCGCCGCCGGTGGCGGTGGTGTTCGACTCGATCGAGCCGGAGGCGGTCGCGTCGCCACCGGAGCCGTTGCCGACCTCGGGGTTGTTGGAGCCGACCACGTCACCGCTGGTCGCGTTGGCCGAGCTGGTGGCGTCACCCGTCTCGATCACGACCTCCACCGTGTTGTCCGCGGACGGGTGGCCGTTCTCGCCGCCGTTCTCGGAGGTGGATTCCAGCACCTGCACGCCGCCGGCGCTGGCGTCCACGAAAGCGCCGTTGGCGCCCGTGTTCGCCGCGGAGTTGGCCTCGTTGCCGCCGGTGTTGATGTCGCCGGTGGAGACGTTGTTGTTCGTCTCGTTGTTCGCCGACACGTTGTTGTCGTTGTCGCTCACGGCGACGGCGCCGCCGCCTTCCTCGGTGCTCGAGGTCGTCGACGAGTCGACGGCCCCCTCTGCGGATGTCTCCGCGTTGGCCACGGCAGAGCCGAGGAGCCAGAGGCCCCCGGCCATGCCTGCGATGGCCAATCCGTTTCGCACGGATCGGTTCATGGTGCGATTCCTTAGGGTGTGTGTGCGCCGTCGACCGGGTAGGAGGGGGCGCACTGGTGATGGGTGTGTGACTGGGGCGGCTGCACTGGGTCGTGATGTGCCCCCCGTGGCGCACCGGGACGGGCGCAGGCCGCGCAGCGGCCGCGTCAGTCCGGCCGGGTGGCGGGGTCGTTCGCCGTGAGGGAGGGCGACCCCGCTGCCGGCGCCGCGCGCTCGGCGTCACCGGATGCGAAGAAGAGTTCGAGGGGCGTGCCGAGCACGGCAGCGCCTGGCCCGCCGGAGCCTCGGGGTGCGCCGTACCCGGGCCCGCTGCTGCTGCAGAAGCCCGATCCGCCCACTGCTACCGGCGAACCGGCCGGCGGTGGGGTCGGCGATGAGGGCGCGAGCGGCGTGCTCGCGGCGGTCGGGGCGACGGCGGGGGACGACGCGGTCGCCGGGGCCGCTGTCTGGTCGGGTGCCGTGGTGGCCCGGTAGGCGGGACCGCTCGACGGTCCGGCCGTGCCGGTCGACCGCTCGGCGGCGTCGTCGTCGGTTGCCGCCGGCACGACCGCGCCGACCGGCAGGCAGTCGTCGGCCTCGACCGGCGCCGTGGAGGCAGCGGCCTCGGGGGTGCCGGTGCACGACGGCGACGCGCTGTCCTCGTCCGCCGCGGTGCAGGCGGGGCCGGTCGCGGACTCGGCCATGCCGGTCTCCGTCGCGACGGCCTCGGAGGTGCTCTGCACCCGGACGTCCGAGGCCGTCGACGACTCCGTCGTGACCGTCGACTCGCCGGACGAGGTGACCGACGACGTGGTCGCCGTCGCGGTGGCCGTCACGCCCTGGGCCGGGTCGGTCTCGTCCGCGGGCGCCGAGGTCTCCGTCGTCTCCGCGGCGTCCGGTGCCGCGTCGCCCTCGGCGGTCGCCTTCTCCGCGGAGTCGGGCGAGGTCGTCGCCGGCTCGGCGGCGCCGGAGGTCGCGGTCGCGCTCGCCGAGGCGTCACCCGTGGTGATCGACGTGCTCGCCAGCGTCGTGGTGGTGCCGTCGGCGGGGGCGGCTTCCTGCGGGGCGGCGGCCGGGTCGGACTGGGTTGCCGCCGCTTCGTCGGCGCGTGCCGCGAGATCGGGCCCGACAGCCAGGCACACGTAGGCGCCGGCCCCGAGGAAACAGGCGGCGAGGATTCGACGGAGCCACGCCCGGCCGGCCGCGGACGGCGTGGCGCCGTCCACCATGACCGCGGTCTCCGTCATGGGGCGGACCGTAGGAACCGGTCCGTCTCGTGACCACACCGTGATGCGCGCCGGATGATCAACCCGAAAATGTGCGGCGCGTCACATACGATCCCCCGATCGGGGGATTGCGGAGAGTGAGAGGTACCGGACGGTATCGATCCGCTGCCGCTCCGCAACCCGGTCTCGAAGGCCCGGGATGCGGGGACTTCCCCGGCGAAGCCGGGTGGGGGACACCGCCCCGGCGAGACGTCGTACCGTCCGGGGCATGACCGCCACGCACGAGGTCACCAACCAGGTGCCGCCGCTCGTCGGGCACGACCCCGTCGCCGGCGACGCGGTCCTCGCCGAGGCCTGCCGGCGGCACGCCGACGAGGCGACCCTGGCGTCCCTCGCCGATCTCGGCCGCCTCGCCGGGAGCGCCGAGGCGCAGGACTGGGGACGCGTCGCCAACGAGAACCCGCCGAAGCTGCGCACGCACGACCGGTACGGCCACCGGGTCGACGAGGTCGAGTTCCACCCTTCCTGGCACCAGCTGATGGGCACGGCCGTGGGCCACGGCCTCGCGGGTGCTCCCTGGGTGGACCCGTCACCGCACGCCCACGTGCGCCGCGCCGTCGGCTACCTCGGCTGGACGCAGGTCGAGATGGGGCACGCCTGCCCGACGACCATGACCTACGCCGTCGTCCCCGCCCTGCGCCGCTCCCCGGACCTGGCCGCGCTGTACGAGCCGGGCCTGACCAGCCGGGAGTACTCCTTCGGTCTGGCCGAGCCGACCGGCAAACCCGGGTTGATCGCCGGCATGGGGATGACGGAGAAGCAGGGCGGTTCCGACGTGCGGGCCAACACCACCCGAGCGGTGGCCCGGCCCGACGGCACGTACGCGCTGACCGGCCACAAGTGGTTCACCTCGGCGCCGATGAGCGACCTGTTCCTCGTCCTCGCGCAGCTCGACGAGGGCGTCACGTGCTTCCTGGTGCCCCGTGTCCTGCCCGACGGGACCCGGAACGTCTTCCGGGTCCAGCGGCTGAAGGACAAGCTGGGCGACCGGTCCAACGCGTCCAGCGAGGTCGAGTTCGACGGCACCGCCGGCTGGCTCGTCGGGGAACCCGGCCGCGGCGTGCCCGCGATCATCGAGATGGTCAACATGACCCGGCTGGACACCGTCCTGGGCTCGGCGGCGACGATCCGGGCCGCCCTGACCCAGGCCGTCCACCACGCCGGGCACCGCCGGGCGTTCGGCGCGCTGCTGACCGACCAGCCGCTGATGCAGAACGTGCTCGCCGACCTCGCGGTCGAGAGCGAGGCGGCCACCGCGCTGGCGATCCGGCTCGCCGCCGCCGTTGACGCGGGGGAGTCGGCGTTCCTGCGGCTCGCGGGGGCCGCGGCCAAGTTCTGGGTCTGCAAGCGGACGCCGACGGCGGTCGCCGAGGCCATGGAGGTGCTCGGGGGCAACGGTTACGTCGAGGAGTCCGGGCTCCCCCGGCTGTACCGGCAGGCTCCGCTGAACTCCATCTGGGAGGGCTCGGGCAACGTGATCGCCCTCGACGTCCTGCGGGCCATGGGCCGCTCGTCGGACACGCTGGCCGCCGTGAGCGCCGAGATCGAGCTCGCCCGCGGCACGGACAGCCGCTTCGACGACGCCGTGAAACGGCTGCACGTCGAGCTCGGGGACCCCGATGGCCTCCCCCTGCGGGCCCGCCGCGTCGCCGGCCTGCTGGCCCTCTGCCTGCAGGGGTCGCTGCTCCTGCGCCACGCACCGCATGCCGTCGCGGACGCCTTCTGCGCCACCCGGCTGGGCGGTGACTGGGGGGCCGTCCTCGGCACTCTGCCCGCCGGCGTGCCGACACGCGAGATCGTGGAGCGCTCCAGGGTCGCCCCTGCCTGACCCGACGGCGATGCGTTTACTCTCGGAAGGCGTCGGGCCTCCGGGTACCGACCGCCGGGTCGTCCGACGGGGCGTCGCGCCCGCGGCGAGCGGCGCAGGGGGAACAGAGAGCGGGCACGGTGCAACCAGAGGACCACGACCGGACGACGGCGCGTGCCGATCCGTTGGAGACCGTGCCGGACGGGGTGTACCACCTCGACCGCGCGTGGCGGATCACGTACGTGAACGGCGCGTTCGAGGGGATGCTCGGCCGTGCGGCCGCGGACATGGTCGGCCGGCACTACCTGGAGGCGTTCCCGCTGGCCCGCGGGACGCTCCTCGAGGAGTCGTTCGCGCGGGTCTTCGCCGACGGCCAGCCGCGCGTCTTCGACTACCAGCACCAGCCCTGGGACCACTGGTTCGAGATCCGGGCCTACCCCGACTCCCTCGGGCTGACCGTCTTCGTGCGCGACATCGACGAGCGCATGCGGGCCGACCAGCGCCGCGACGCGGAGATGCGCGAGCTCACCTCGGTGCTCGAGTCGCTGCCGGCCGCCACGGTGATCGTCGGCGCCGACGGCCGCATCCTGTCCACGAACAGGGTATGGACCGCGAACGGCGAGGAACTCCGGCTCGGCGGCGTCGAGCCCGGCGGCGTGGGCGACGACTACCTCGACTCCATGTCGCGGGGCCTCGACGCCGAGGACCACGCCGCGATCGTCTCGGGGCTGCAGCGGCTGCGCGCCGGCACGTGCCCCGACCACGTCTTCGACCACGACTACTCCTCGCGGCTCGGCGAGCACGCCCGATGGTGGCGGCTCCAGGCGTCCCGGGTGGGCGGCGGTGACCGCATCGTCGTCAGCCACTTCGACGTCACCGACCGCGTGCTGAGCGAGCAGGCGCTGGCCTGGCAGGCCGCGCACGACGACCTCACCGGCCTGCCCAACCGCAGCATGCTGCTCACGCTGATCGGCGGTGCCCTCGCCCGGCGACCCGCCGACGGCGGCGGTGTCGCCCTGCTGGTCCTCGACCTCGACGGCTTCAAGATGGTCAACGACTCGCTCGGTCACGAGCTCGGGGACAAGCTGCTCTGCCAGGTGGGCGAGCGGTTGCGCGAGCAGGTGCGCCCGGGCGACACCGTCGCCCGGCTCGGCGGCGACCAGTTCGTCATCCTGGCCGAGGGGTGCGATCTCTCCGAGGCGGCCGCCCTGGCATTTCGGCTGCAGACCACCTTCACGCTGCCCTTCGGAGCCTCCGGGATCACGGTGCCGCTGTCGGCCAGCATCGGGGTCGCCGTGTCGCGTCCCGAGGTGGTCACCTCGCACCACCTGCTCAGCGACGCCGACTCGGCGATGTTCGCGGCCAAGGGCTCCGGCCGCGACCACGTGCACCTGTTCACCCCGTCGCTGCGGGAGGCGGCGCGGTGGCGGCTCGAGGTGGCCAGCCGGCTCCGCGAGGACGCCATCGACCAGCTCGTCGTCCACTACCAGCCCGTCGTCCGCCTCGACACCGGAGCCATCGAGGGCGTCGAGGCGCTCGTCCGCTGGCAGCACCCCGAGCGCGGCTTGCTGCCACCCGACGCGTTCCTCTCCGTCGCCGAGGAGACCGGGCAGGTCATCCCGATCACCCGGTGGCTGCTCCGGGAGACCACCCAGCGGGCCGCCGCGTGGGCGGCCGAGGGCCTGCCCCTGCGGATGAGCGTCAACGTCAGCGCCCGGCACTTCTCGGCCGAGACCCTGGTCCGCGACGTGCGCGTGGCCCTCCGTGAATCGGGTCTGCCCCCCGACCAGCTGGTCCTGGAGCTCACCGAGACCAGCGTGGCCGAGGACCCGACCCGGGCCGAGGACCAGCTGACGGTGCTGCGCAGCTTCGGTGTCCGGGTGGCGATCGACGACTTCGGTACCGGCTGGTCGTCGTTGGCCCAGCTGTTCGCGCTCCCCATCGGCACCTTGAAGATCGACCGCTCGCTGCTCACCGCGGCCGAGCGCGCTGCGGCCGGCGAGACCGGCGCCGTGCTGGCGGCCATCGTGGGTCTGACCCGCACCCTGGGCATCAGCTCGGTGGCCGAGGGCGTCGAGACCCCCGAGCACCTGCGCATGGTCCGGGAGGCGGGGTGCGATCTCGCCCAGGGCTGGCTCCTCGGGCAGCCGATGCCGGCCGAGGCGCTTCCGGGCTGGATCCGCCGGGTGCACGCCGCGGGGGGCGACCTCTGCGCCCAGGTCATGGCCGGCACCCCGGCGGCCACCGGGTCGTGAGCGGCCGGCCGCGCCGGGTCGTCCGCCGGGCGACGGCGCCCGCGGGACCGCCGCGCCGCACGGCGGACCAGCCGGGACGGCAGACTGCTCCCGTGCCCGAGAGTTCCGACGCCGTCACCGGCAGCCTGTCCCCCGTCGATGCCGACGAATCGTCCCCGGCGCCGGCGGGGGTGGTGGCCTCCGACGGCGGTGGGCGACCCGCTCTCGATCTGCTGATCTGGGACGCACCCAACATCGACATGACCCTGTCGACGGTGATCGGCGCACGACCCACGGCGGCGTCCCGGCCGCGGTTCGACGCGATCGCCGCCTGGTTCGTCGAGGGTGCCGGCGATCCGAGCGCCCCGGACGCGCCCGAGGTGGAGGCCTGCGTCTTCGCCAACATCCCGCCCGTCGTCGGCTCGCTGCAGCGCTGGGTGGAGGCGCTGCGGGGGTTCGGCTTCGCCGTCTTCGCCCGGCCCAAGTCGCAGCCCGACGACGACATCGACCAGGCGATGCTCGATCACATCGCCGTCCGCGAGCACAGCCACCGGCTCCGCCGGCTGATCGTCTTCTCCGGCGACGGCCGCAACTTCGCCGAGCCCATGGAGGAGCTCGCCCGCCGCGGGACGCAGGTCGTCGTGGTCGCCTTCAGCGAGGTCGCCGGCTACGCGATCAGCTCCGACCTGCTGGAGTTCATCGACATCGAGGACGTGCCGGGCGCGTTCTCCGTGCCGCTGGACCGCGTCCGGCTGGACGCCCTCCCGCCCGACGGCGCCTGGCTGCGGCCCACGCGGAGCCTGCGCGAGTTCGTCAGCTCCTTCACGGCTCGCCGCAACAGCTGAACGGAACCGGCGTGTTCCGCACGTAGGAGTGCCGGAAAGCACCTCTGACCAGCGAGGATGCGCGGGTCACCCACAAGGGTCGGTGTACCGCACTGCGCTCAGGCCGTGCGGGTGCACTGCCGATGGAGAAGCGTGCCGACAACCGTCCTCGAGCGCCTGGTCGCGGTGCTCCGCCGGGGTGACGTGCTGCCCCCGGCGGTGCCGCCGGTCGGCGCCGACCCGTCCGCGGGCCGCCGCACGGGGGAGGGCGGCGCGCTGTCGACGCGCTCGTCACTGTCGGATCTCGCCGCCGCCGTCCCCGGCCTCCGGGACGAACTCGTCGACCGCGCCCGCACCGCCGGACTGCTGGTCGGCTGGGTCGCGGTGCTCTGCATGCCGGCCTGGACCGTGGTCGACCGCCTGACCGTCCCGGAGCAGGCGACCGCGTTCCTGGTCGTGCGGCTGCTCGGCGAGATCCCGATGCTCCTGGCGATGTTCGCGCTCTGGCGCCTCCCGCTGGGCCGCCGGCGCCCCGAGCTGCTGACGTTCGCCGTCCTCGCGACCGTCCAGGTCGAGATCGCCTGGATGATCGCGCGGACCACGGGTGCGTCCTTCCACCTGCTCGGGTTCACGCTCGCGATCTATGGCAGCGGCTGCATCCTGGTCGCCCGGCCCCGGTGGACGGTCGCGCTGGTCGCGGTGTCCGGCGTCGCGCTGGCGGTCTTCGGGCTGACCGCGCGCGCACCGATGACCACCGCCGACCTCGTCGCCGTCGTGGTGTTCATGGGCACCGCCTCGATCGTCGCCACGCTCGCGCACCTGCGCCGGTACGCGCTCAACAACCGCGAGCTGATCACCCGCATCCGGCTGGAACGGGAGCAGCAGCGGACCGGCGTGCTGCTCGCCCAGCTGGAGCGGCTCAGCCACGAGGACCCGCTCACCGGTCTGGCCAACCGCCGCCGATGGGACGCCGAGCTCACGTCCGTCTGCACGGCGGCGCGCCACGACGGCGGCGTCGTCGGCGTCGTCCTGCTCGACATCGACCACTTCAAGACCGTCAACGACCGCCACGGGCATGCCGGGGGCGACGAGGTCCTGCGGCAGGTCGCGACCCTGCTCCGGGCCCGCGTCCGGTGCGAGGACCTGGTGGCGCGGCTCGGCGGCGACGAGCTCGCGGTGCTGATGCCGGGTGCCGACCTCGACCGCGCGGTGGAGCTCGCCGAGTGGCTGCGGGTCGAGGCCGGCGAGCTGCAGCCCCCGGGGTTCGCGCCCGGTGAGCTCAGCCTGTCGCTCGGCGTCGCCGCCGTCGCCGGCGAGCACGCCTACCCCATGGAGGTCATGTCCCGGGCCGACGAGCAGCTCTACCGGGCGAAGATCACCCGCAACGCCGTCGGTGCGCCGCAGCAGGTGCTCGGCGTGCCGGCCGGTTGATCCGCACTCGTGCTGCGGCGCGCCGGGACGGGCGGCGTGACGACGGTCGTGCGCGACGGATACCGTTCGTTCCCGCGGTGACGGATCCGGGCGCACCGGGTCCAGGCCCATCGAGTCCGGCAGCATCGGGTCCACAGGCATCGCGGTTCAGGATCGGAGAGGGCGAATGACGAGCGTGCCCGGGGTCGACCACCCGGAGGAGCAGACCGAGGCCGAGATCACCGTCGCCGGCCGCGGCATCTCCGTCAGCTCCCGGGTCGAGTTCGTCCAGGGCGACGTCGTCGTGGTCCGTCCGTCGGTCGGTGAGTTCGTCGAGCAGGTCGTCGTCCGCCCCGGCGACCTCGTCGAGGTGTTCTGGAAGATCGCCGACGGCCAGCGGGCCCTGCCCGCCGAGGTGATCGAGGTCGAGACCGGCGCCGTGGTGCGCTGGCGGATGCGGGTCACCGGGCCGGCCGAGCACAGCCAGCGGCGCAAGGCCGTGCGGGGCCGCGTCGTCGTGCCCCTGGAGGCCAAGTACGCCGGTGTCCAGCTCAAGGGCAAGACCGTCGACCTGAGCGAGGCCGGCGTGCGGGTGAACGTCGACGGTTTCGGCATCCCGCCCGAGCAGGGGAACACGCTCGACCTCGTGATCCGGCTCGAGGAGGGTCCGATCACGGCCAAGGCCGAGGTGGTCCGCAACCAGGCCCGGGGCGCGGTGTGGCTCATGTCGATCCGCTTCCTCTCGATCGAGGAGCGCGACCAGGACAAGATCCGCCGCCGGGTGTTCCAGGCGCTGCGCGAGGAGCGGGCCAAGATGGCCGACGACGCCCCACGTGACCTGCGGGGGTAGACCCACCCGCCACGGGGCAGGAGAGCAGGCGTGACCGCTCCGCCGCTCCCGCTGCCCGACGCCCTCGTCGGGCTGCGGAACCTGCTGGCCACCGTGCCGCTCGGCCTGGCGACGGTGGGTCGCGACGACGCCTGGCGGGCCAGCCGGGGCGTGGTCGACCAGATCGACGACTACCTCCTGCCCCGGCTCCGCGACCTCGACGCCCCGCTGCTGACCGTCGTCGGCGGCTCGACGGGCGCCGGCAAGTCCACGCTGGTCAACAGCCTGGTCGGCGCGCCGGTCAGCACGGCCGGTGTGCTGCGGCCCACCACGCGCGCGCCGGTGCTGGTCTGCGCGCCGGCCGACGTCACCGCCTTCTCCGGTGACCGGGTCCTCCCCCACCTGCCGCGCGTCACCGGGTCGGCCGGCGGCCCGGGCACCCTCCAGGTCGTCGTCCGGCCCGAGCTGCCACCGGGTCTGGCGCTGATCGACGCCCCCGACGTCGACTCGGTCGTCGAGTCCAACCGGGACCTCGCTGGCCAGCTGCTGGCCGCGGCGGACCTGTGGGTCTTCGTCACGACGGCGGCCCGCTACGCCGACGCCGTCCCGTGGGACCTGCTCCGGACGGCGCAGGAGCGGGGGACCGCCCTGGCCGTCGTGCTGGACCGCGTGCCGGCCGAGGCCGCGCGGGAGGTGGCCGAGGACCTGGCCGGGATGCTCCAGCGGGCCGGGCTGTCGGCCGCCCGCCTGTTCGTGATCGAGGAGCGACCGCTGCGCGACGGGCTGCTGCCGGAGGAGCAGACCGCCCCGCTGCGGGCCTGGCTGCACGCGCTGGCCGCCGACCAGGGGGCCCGAGCGGCGGTGGTCCGCCAGACGCTCACCGGTGCCCTGGACAGCCTGGGGGAGCGGGTGGCCGGGATCGCCGTCGCGGTCGACGCCCAGACGTCGGCTGCGACGGCCCTGTACGCCGCGGCCACGGCGGCCTACGACGCGGCCCGAGCCGGTGTGGACGAGGGCGTGCGCAGCGGGGCGCTGCTGCGCGGGGAGGTGCTCGCGCGGTGGCAGGAATTCGTCGGCACCGGTGAGTGGATGCGCGGCCTGCAGGACCGGGTGAGCCGCGCGCGCGACCGGATCGCCGGGGCGCTGACCGGCCGGCCCCCACCGGCCGTGGAACTGCAGGGAGCCCTGGAGCACGGCGTCGAGCGGCTGCTGCGGGCCGAGGCCGACCGGGCGGCCGAGCGGACCGTGACCGCCTGGCGGGCGCTGCCCGGCGGCCCGGGCCTGCTGGCCGGTTCCGAGCGGGAGCTCGAGCAGGTGTCCCCGGACTTCCCGGAGGCGGCCGCGGCGCAGGTGCGCGACTGGCAGGGCACCGTGCTCGACCTGGTGCGCACCGAGGGCGGGGACAAGCGGACCCGCGCCCGTGCGCTGTCCTGGGGCGTCAACGGGGCGGGGGCCGCGGTCATGGTCGCGGTGTTCGCCCAGACCGGTGGGCTCACCGGCGGCGAGATCGCGGTGGCCGGGGGCACGACCGCCGTCGGCCAGCGGGTGCTGGAGGCCGTGTTCGGCGATTCCGCCGTGCGGGCGCTGGCCGCGCGGGCCAGGGAGGACCTGCAGGCCCGGGCCGACGCGCTGCTCCGCTTCGAGCAGGGCCGGTTCGACGGCCGGCTGGCCGCGTCCGCGCCGGACCCCGGTGCGGCCGAGCGGCTGCGGGCGGCGGCAGCCGCCCTGGCCGCGGCCCGTCGGGCGTCGTCGTGAGGCCGCTGTGACGAGGAGAGGCGAGACCCCGCTGACCGAGCGGCTGGCGGCCCTGCGCGAGGCCGTGGAGCTGGCGGAGGGCCGGCTCGAGGTGCCCGAGGTCGGCCAGGCCCGCGCGCTGCTGGCCAAGGCCGGGGCGCGGGCGGCGCTCGGGGACGCCACCGTCGTCGCGCTGGCGGGGGCGACCGGCAGCGGCAAGTCCACGCTGTTCAACGCGCTCTCCGGGGCCGAGGTGAGCAGCCCGGGGGTGCGACGGCCGACCACCGGTGTCGCCCACGCCACCGTGTGGGGCCCGGCCGAGTCCGGGCCGGTCGGCGCCGCCGACCGGCTGCTGGACTGGCTGGAGGTCCCCCGCCGGCACCGGCACCCGCCGGAGCCGGCCCTCGACGGGCTGATCCTGCTCGACCTGCCCGATCACGACAGCGTGCGGATCGAGCACCGCCTCGAGGTCGACCGGCTGGTCGGGCTGGTCGACGTGCTGGTGTGGGTCCTCGACCCGGAGAAGTACGCCGACGCCGCGGTCCACGACCGCTACCTGGTGCCCCTCGCGGGGCACTCCGGGGTGCTGCTCGTCGTCCTCAACCAGGTGGACCGGCTGGACCCGACCGCCCTGGCGGCGTGCCGGGCCGACCTGCGGGGCCTGCTCGACCGGGAAGGGCTGGACCGGGTCCCGCTGCTGGGCGTCTCGGCCCGCACCGGTTCCGGTGTCGCGGAGCTGCGCGGCGAGCTGGCCCGCCGGGTCTCGGCCCGCCGGGCGGCCACCGATCGACTGGTGGCCGACGTCCGGGCCTCGGCCGGCGGCCTGAGCCGCCACTGCGCCCCGGGGGACGGGGCGGTCGGCGGCGAACTGGGCCACCGGGAACGCGAGGAGCTCACGGCGGCCCTCGCGCTCGCGGCCGGCGTGCCCACCGTGACCGCCGCCGTCGAACGGTCGACCCGGCGGGCCGGCACGGCGGTCACCGGCTGGCCGGTGGTGCGGTGGACGCGGAAGTTCCGGCCGGACCCGCTCGGGCGGCTGCACCTCGGCGACGGCCGTTCCCGGACGTCGCTGCCCTCGACGGGAGCGGTCGAGCTGGCCGGCGTCAGCACGGCCGTGCGGCGGGCGCGGGACGTCGCCGGGGAGGGCCTGTCCCAGGCGTGGCGGGACGAGCTGCGCCGCACCGTGGAGGTGTCCGAGGAGCGGCTGGCCGACCGGATCGATCGCGCCGTCGCGGGCACCGACCTCGGGCCGGAGCGCACGCCGCTGTGGCAGCGGGCCGTCGGGGGACTCCAGTGGCTGCTCGCGGTCGTGGCGCTGGCGGGCGCCCTGTGGCTGCTCGCGCTCGTCGTCCTCGGGTTCGTCCAACTGGACGACGTCGTGCCGCTGCCACGCGTGCAGGGCGTGCCGCTGCCCACCCTGCTGCTGGTCGCCGGCCTGCTCGCCGGGCTGCTGCTGGCCGTGGTCGCGCGGCCGCTCGTGGCGCTGCGCGCCCGGCGGCGGGCCCGCACCGCCGAGCGCCGGCTGCGGGCGTCGATCGAGGAGGTCGCCGACGCCGAGGTGCTGGCTCCGATGGCCGAGCTGCGTTCCGATGCCGCGGCGTTCTGCGCGGCGGTGGCGACGGCGGGGCGTTAGTCCCGGTGCATGCCCGGGGCCCGGGGCTCGGGCAGCCGGTCGCGGTGCCGGCCGCCGCCGGCGCCCTCGCGGCCGGAGGGCAGCCGTGCCCACACGTGCTTGCGCCCGGGGCGCTTCTCCCACCCGTAGGCGGTGGACAGCTGAGCCACCAGGTGCAGGCCCATCCCGCCGAGGGCGGGGTCGCGGTCGACGGCGGGGACCGGGGGGCGCTCGGGCGCCTCGTCGCTGAGGTCGAGCAGCCACCCCCCGGGACCGGCGACGACGAGGGCCCGCACGTCGCCGCCGCCGTGGCGCAGGGCGTTGGAGGCGAGTTCCTCGAAGACCAGGAGCAGGCCGTCGCGGGCGTCCTCGGTGGAGCCGGTCGAGACCGAGGGGTGGGCGATGCGGGCGCGCAGGTCGGAACGGACCCGGGAGACGACGTGCATCGCCTCGAGCTGCCAGTGCCACACGTCGCCGGGCACGGAGGGGACCGGAACGCACGGCCACGCGTCCAGGGCCGGCTGCTCGGTCATCGCCTCCCCCTCGCGTGTGCTTCGCAGGCGGACCGGATACCGATCCGGCCGGGTCCATCCTGACCGATCCGGCCCGGTCGCGCGAAGCCGGGCCGATTCCGGCACGGAGCCAGGCACAATGTGGCCCGTGAACGACTGGTTGCGCGAGCTCTCTCGTGTGGTCCTGGTCGACCGGACCCTCACCGACGTGCTCACCGACATCACGCGCATCGCCGCGCGGGGCATCCCCGGGGCGGAGGCCACGTCGATCACGCTGATCCGCGACGACAAGCCCTTCACCGCAGCCCACTCCGGTGACATGGCGCTGGCCGCCGACGAGCTGCAGTACGAGCACGGGTACGGCCCGTGCATCGACGCGGGGCGCGGTGGGGTCCCGCTGCTCGTCGACGACATGTGCACCGAGGAGCGGTGGCCGGACTACGTCGCCCACCTGCTCGCGACGACGCCGGTCCGCAGCTCGATGTCCGTCCCGCTGCCCTACCAGGGGTCGTTCATCGGCGCGCTCAACAACTACTCGACCCGGCCGTCGGCCTTCAGCGCCCCCGAGTCGCTCGCGGCGGGCCAGGACGTCGCGGAGTACGTGGCCGTCGCCGTGGCCAACGCCGACGCGCACTGGCAGCTGGGCGAGCAGGCCCGCAACATGCGGCTGGCCATGGAGTCGCGGGCGGTCATCGAGCAGGCCAAGGGCGTGCTGATGGCCCAGCGCAAGGTCGATGCCGACGTCGCGTTCGAGATCCTGCGCGAGGCGTCCCAGCGCTACAACCGCAAGCTGCGGGACATCGCGACGCGGATCGTGGAGTCGGTGGTCGCACGCCCTCGTTGAGCGGGTCGGACGGTGATCGTCAGCCCCCGCTGAGCGGACCGTCGAGGTTCGCCAGCCGGCTGACCAGGAACTCCACGGCCGCGGCGCTGTCCACTGCCTCGGCGACCTCGACCGCTGCGGGGGCGGTCGAGACCCCGCGGCGGTCGACGAGGGTCTGGCCCCGCCCGGCGCCCAACGTGGTGTCGACGACGACGTCGCGGCGCACGGTCCCGAGCGTGCCGGGCGCGATGGCCTCGGTGAGGGCGAGCGCGTCGTGCACCACCACCCCGCTCGTGCCGTAGGCGGTGCGGGCGTGGTCCAGGTACTGCTGCAGGATCGCCGCGGCCGAGGAGCCGACCGGCCCGGCGGCGGCGAAGCGGGCGATGCCGTCCTCGCCCAGGACGGTGTGCAGCGTGACGTCGAGCCCGACCAGCACCGTGGGCAACCCCGCGGTGAGGACCGCCTGGGCGGCCTCCGGGTCGGCCCAGACGTTGAACTCCGCCGCAGCCGTCACGTTGCCCCCGCGCCCGGCGGAGCCGCCCATGACGACCAACCGGCCGATCCGGGCGGCGGCCTCGGGGTAGACGCCGAGCAGCAGCGCGAGGTTCGTCATCGGTCCGATCGTCGCGACCGTCACCGGCTCGGTCGAGGCCATCAGCAGCTCCGCCAGGGCGACGACGGCGGGTCGCGGGTCGAGTTCGGCGGGGGAGGGCGGCAGCTGGACGCCGCCGAGACCTGCCGCGCCGTGCACGTGCCCGGCCCGTTCCGGCTGCGGGTGCACGAGCGAGGCCCGCGCACCGGCGGCCACGGGGACGTCGGACCGACCGGCCAGGTGCAGCACCCGCAGGGCGTTCTCGGTGGTCTGCTCGAGCTCCACGTTGCCGTGCACGGTGGTGACCAGGCGGAGGTCCACCTCGGGGCTCGCCAGGGCGAGCAGGATCGCGAGGGCGTCGTCGATGCCGGGGTCGGTGTCGATCACGAGGGGCCTGGACACAAAGCCATTCTCGGCCCCGTCCAGAGGCTCGGCCCGAGCGGGCGAGGGCCGAGGGGGACGGGGTCCTCTCTCAGCGGGGCGCGACGGTGCCGCTCCCGTCGATGCGGCTGTCGACGGCGGGGTCGCCGGCGTAGGTGATCGTGCCGCTGCCCTCGATGACGGCCTCGAGGGCGGAGCTCACCGAGACCTCCGCCGTCCCCGACCCGGACACGGTGACCGTGGCGTCCTCGCTGCGGAGCTCTCCGGCGTCGTACGTGCCGGAGCCGTCGATCGACACGTCCTGCCGCGTCGCGGCCCCCTCCATCTCGAGCTGCCCCGATCCGGACAGCTCGACGCGCAGCTCCTCGGTGTCCAGCCCCTCGACGCCGATCGTGCCGGAGCCGGAGAGCACGACGTCCCGCAGGGCGCTGGGGGCCAGGACGTCGATCGAGCCCGACCCGGAGAGCTCGACGGCGTCGACGGCGGGCAGCACCACCTCGAAGCGGACCTCGCCGAGGTCGTGCAGCGTGCCGTCGTCGCCGAGGACCAGCCGGCCGTCCCGGACGTCGCTGGTCAGGTGCTCGAGCACGTTCTCGCCGGCGAACACCTCCAGCGAGGGCACGTCGCCCGGCCGGAGGATCAGCTCCCCGCCGGTCGCCAGCTCCACCTCGGTGGCGTCCTCGATGCTGCGCTCCTCGCGCTGCTCCGGCCCGGGGTCGGCACCGATGCCGGGGAGGGGGACGCAGCCGGCCAGGGCGAGCGCGGCCGGCACGAGCAGCAGTCGTGTCCGCATGGCCCGCATGATCCCGCGACCGGCGCGGCGTGGCGGCGATCCGTGCGCGCCACCCGGACGGCCCCGACACGCCGGGGGACCACCCGGCCGTCGGGACGACCGCACTGCCCGTCCGGGGTTTTCGCGCTGGCCGGGCACGGCTTGTCGACAAGTCCAGGGCCCAGGAGACGGGTCACCGACCGCGCCGCGGGGCCTGCGCAACGGTTCGGTCACGCGCCCTCCAGCGGGTGTCGCGGAAGACCGATCACGCGGGCCGTCGTCCCTACCTTTCTCCTTGTCCGCAGCACCCTTCCCCGGCTGCGGACCACAACGTCGGGAGGTGACATGAGCAGCGACCAGCCGTCCGGTTCGGCCGTGCCGCGCCTGTCCGCCGACCCGAACGGACGCAGCTCGCTGGCCGGGCTGATCGACGTCCTCGACCGGGCCGACGCCGCGACCGCGCGGCTGCGTCCCCGCCCCACCCGGGCCGGCATCCACCGCACCGGCGGCCCCCGGGCCGGTGGCGCCCGGGCCGTGCCCCTGCGCCCGGTGCCCCCCGCACCGGCGGCCCGTCCCGCGCCGGCCGCACCGTCTCCCGGCCCGACGGTGTGGACCCCGCCCACCGCTCCGCCGTCGCGGCACCCCGGGCGGCTGTCGGCCCTGGTGCACCGGCTGGCGATGTGGGGCGCCGGCCCGCAGGGGGAGCACCTCGCCTGGCGCTGCTCGCCCGTCGTCCCCACCGTCGTGAACGCTCCGGCAGCTGCTCGGCGCACGCGCCCCGGGCTGGTCCGGCGGCTGGCCCTGTGGGGCGCCGGCCCGCGGGGCGAGTACCTCGCCTGGGGGCGCCCCGCGGTGCGGCTCTCCGCCCAGCAGGCCAACCCGCCCGTCGTGCTGCACGAGATGCCGAGCACGCCCACGGTCCACGGGTGGGCGGGAACGGACCCGGCGACGTCCCCCGCTGTGGCGCGACGTCCGGCGGAGACCCCGCCTACGGTGGCCGGGTGTCCACCACCCGGCCCGAGCTCGCCGGCACCTTCGGGATGGTCGCCTCCACCCACTGGCTGGCCACAGCGGCCGGGATGGCGACCCTCGAGTCCGGGGGCAACGCGTTCGACGCGGCCGTCGCCACCGGGTTTGCCCTCCAGGTCGTCGAGCCCCATCTCAACGGCCCCGGCGGTGAGGTCCCCATCCTCTTCGCGGCGGGAGAACGGAGCGGCACGGGCCCGGGGCGACCCGGTCTGCTGTCCGGCCAGGGGGTCGCCCCCGCCGCCGCGACGATCGAGGCCTTCGAGCAGTTCGGCCTGGATCTCGTGCCCGGCACCGGCCTCCTCGCAGCGACGGTCCCCGGCGCCTTCGGCGCCTGGCTGACGCTGCTGCGCGACCACGGCACCCAGCCGCTGGACGCCGTCCTCCGCTTCGCCCTCGAGTACGCCGAGACCGGTCACCCCCTCCTTCCCCGGGTGACCGCGACCGTCGCCTCGGTCTCCGAGCACTTCCGCACCCACTGGCCCACTTCGGCCGCCACCTGGCTCTCCTCCGACGGTGCCCCACCGGCGCCCGGCAGACTTTTCCGCAATCCTGTTCTGGCCTCGACCTACCGCCGACTGCTCGACGCAGCGCGCGGACCCTCCCGGGAGGCCCAGATCGATGCGGCACTGTCCGCCTGGTACTCCGGATTCGTCGCCGAGGCGATCGACAGGTTCGCCCGGTATCCGGTGATGGACGACTCCGGTCGCCCGCACGCCGGATTTCTGACCGGGCAGGACCTGGCCGGCTGGACGCCGACGTACGAGCCGCCGGTCACCCTCGACCGGCAGGGGTGGACGCTCGCGAAGGCCGGGCCGTGGTCGCAGGGACCGGCGCTGCTCCAGGTGATCGCGATGCTGGACGACGTCGACGCGGTCAGGTACCGCGACCGGTCCGCCTCCGGACCCTCCGACGCAGACACCGCCGAGGCGGTGCATGTGAGCGTCGAGGCGACGAAGCTGGCGATGGCCGACCGCGAGGCCTGGTGCGGGGACGTGGAGAACGTGCCGGTGGACGAGCTCCTGTCGTCCACCTACGCCGCCGAGCGGCGGGCGCTCATCGGGAACACGGCCAGCCACCAGCTGCGGCCGGGTTCACCGGGCGGGCGCCCGCCCCGGCTCCCGAGCTTCCTCACCACCGACGCCCCCGGTCCCCGGCGGACCGGCGCGGGCATCGGCGAACCGACGGTCGATCGCCACGGCGCCACCCGCGGCGACACCTGCCACCTCGACGTCGTCGACCGGTGGGGGAACATCGTCTCGGCCACCCCGTCCGGCGGCTGGCTGCAGAGCTCTCCGGTGGTCCCCGAGCTCGGCTTCCCGCTCGGCACGCGGGCCCAGATGTTCTGGCTCGAGCGCGGCCTGCCGAACTCGCTGGCCCCGGGCAAGCGCCCGCGCAGCACGCTCACGCCCTCGCTGGCCCTGCGCGGCGGCGTCCCTGCCCTGGCCTTCGGCACGCCCGGCGGGGACCAGCAGGAGCAGTGGCAGCTGTGCTTCTGGCTGGCGCACGTGCACCGCGGCCTCGACCTGCAGGCCGCGATCGAGGCCCCGACCTGGCACACGACGGCGTTCCCGTCGTCGTTCTACCCGCGGGAATCGACGGCCGCCGAGGTGGTCGTGGAGTCCCGCCTCGGCGACCGGGTCGTCGCCGCGCTGCGCCGGCGCGGGCACGACGTCACCGTCGCGGCCCCGTGGACCCTCGGCAGGCTCTCGGCGGTGAGCCGCGATCCGGAGACCGGCGTCCTGCGCGCCGCGGCCGACCCGCGCGGGGTGCAGGGATACGCGGCAGGTCGCTGAACCCGTCGTCCGGTACCCGCCTCCGCCCGGACGACGGCGGCCCGGAATGCTGGGGGAGGTCCGCGCCCCCTTTCCCGCGTGCCGGAGAGGAGTCGCCGTGAGCTCGCCCGATCCCGGGACCGACTCCGCGGACGCCCGCGACCGGGCGGCGGACCGGCTGCGGATCGAGCTGGCCGTCGACGCCGCGGGCGTCGGCAGCTTCGACTGGGACCTGGTGACCCGGCGGCTGCGCTGGGACGACCGGCTGCTGGCGATGTTCGGCTATCGGCGGGCCGAGTTCGACGGGACGATCGACGCCTTCGTCGACCGCCTCCACCCGGGGGACCGCGACCGCGTCCTCGACGCGATGCGCGCGGCGATCGGCACCGTGGGTGGCTACGAGGCGGAGTTCCGCGTCGTGCTGCCCGACGGCAGCACGCGCTGGGTGCAGGCGCGGGGCCGGGCCCTGGGCGACGAGGGCGGCACGGCGACGCGCCTGCTGGGCGTCGGCTACGACACCACCTCCCCGCGCGAGGGCGAAGCGCGGCTCACCCGGGTGATCGAGGCGATGAAGGCCGCGTTCTTCTCCCTCGATCCGCACTGGCGGTTCACCTACCTCAACGCCGAGGCCGAGCGGGTGCTCGCCATGGGGCGCGACGACGCCCTCGGCGGGGTCCTGTGGGAGCTGTTCCCGGCCGCGCTGGGCAGCGAGTTCGAGGAGCGGTACCGCCGGGCGGTGGCGTGCGGCGAGGAGCAGGTCTTCGAGGCCTGGTACCCGGCGCCCCTCGAGTCGTGGTTCGAGGTGCGCGCCTGGCCGACCCCCGACGGGCTGTCGGTCTCCTTCCTGGACATCACCGAGCGGCGGGCGGCCGAGGACCGCGCCGTCCGGACGGCGGCACGGCTGGCCCTGATCGCCGAGGTGTCGGCGCTGCTGTCGGACCAGCCGGTCGAGGGCTGGACGGAGGAGGAGGCCGTGCAGCGCGTCTGCGAGGCCGTGGTGCCCCTGCTCGGCGACTGGGTGATCGCCAGCCTCGTCGACGAGGACGGCCGGATGCGTGACGTCGGCAGCTGGCACGTCGACCCCGACCTCCGGCGGCCGGTCGCCCGCTACGCCACGCTGCGGTTGGGGGCGCTGCAGTCGCACGCCCCGGTCCTGCGGGCGCTGGCGTCGGGTCAGCTGCGCAGCGTCGACGACGTCGGCGCCGTCGTCGGCCCGATGCTGCCGCCGGGCGAGGTGAGCGACGTCTTCTGGTCGCTGGCCCCGCGCACGGCGGTGACCATGCCGCTGGCCGCCCGCGGCCGCACCCTCGGGGCGTTGTCGATCTACCGGTCGGCCGACCGCGCCCCCGCGGACGCGCAGGACGCGTCGACGGCGCGCGACATCGCCGACCGCCTGGCCCTGGCACTGGACAACAACCGCCTGTACGACCAGCAGCGGCGCCTGTCCGAGGGGCTCCAGCGCAGCCTGCTCACCGCACCGCCCCAGCCCGACCACGCGCAGATCGTCGTGCGCTACCAGCCCGCGGCGCGGGTGGCCCAGGTCGGTGGCGACTGGTACGACGCGTTCCTGCAGCCCTCCGGGGCGACGATGCTCGTCATCGGCGACGTCGTCGGTCACGACACGGAGGCGGCGGCCGCGATGGGCCAGCTCCGCGGGATGCTCCGCGGCATCGCCTACCGCGAGGGCGTGGGGCCCGCCGCCGTCCTCACCGACCTGGACGCCGCCATGGAGGGTCTCGCGACGGGTGCGATGGCCACGGCCGTCATCGCCCAGGTCGAGCAGACCCGCGGCGAACGGTCCGCCGGCCTCACCCGGTTGCGCTGGTCGAACGCCGGCCACCCCCCGCCGCTGGTGATCCACCACGACGGGCGGATCGAGGAGCTGGCCGGCCCCCGGGCCGAGCTGATGCTCGGCGTCGACCCGACCGTCCACCGGACCGAGCACGTGGTCACCGTGCGACGGGGCGCGACGCTGCTGCTCTACACCGACGGGCTGGTCGAGGACCGGGATCTGCCCCTGGACGAGGGCATGGCCCGGTTGAAGGCGGTGCTCGCCGAGCTCGCCGCGGAGTCGCTGGACGATCTCTGCGACGCCGTCATCGAGCGGCTCCGCCCGCAGGGGCTGCAGGACGACGTCGCGCTCGTCGCCATCCGGCTGGATTCGCAGGACCGACCGCGGCCGGTGGACGCCGGGCCGCGCCGCCTGCCGCCGGGGATCGCCCCGGACTGACGCGGTTCAGCGCCGGGGGGACCTCAGGTCCGGGGGAGCAGGGCCCAGACGTGCTTGGCGCCGCCGCGGACGTACCAGCCGTGCTCGATGGCGAGCTCCGCGATCAGGTACAGCCCGAGCCCGCCCTCGCTGGGGTCCCGGTCGACGGCCGGCGTGGGCGCGATCTCGGGGGCCTGGTCGGACACGTCGATGAGGAACGCGTCGGGGGTCTGCCCGACGGAGGCGTGCACGCGCCCGCCCCCGTGGCGCAACGCGTTGGACGCCATCTCGTCGAGGGCCAGGACCAGCCGGTCGTGGACGTCGGCGGTCTCGGGATCGCTGCCGGCGCCGGTGACCGCGTGCCCGCGCAGCTCGGCCCGGACGCTCGCCAGCTGGACGACGTCGTGCAGCTCCCAGGCCAGCAGGGACGCCGCCTGCGGCGGGGATGCGGACGGCCACACCGGCCCGGCCGCCTGCCCTGTCACCTGCATCCCCTCACCCTTCTGGCCGCCTCGGGACGGCAAGCCGAACAGTTCCGTATGGGCCGTAGGCGACCCGGTCAAACGTGAGTGCGACGAGTCTCACTCTCCCGGGTCGGCCGGACCCCGGCGGTCGGGTCAACGGGCCAGCTCGGCCAGCTTCGTGACGGTGTTCCAGTTGCGGGCCGTGCCCGGGATGCCGAGCAGACGGTCCCACTTCCATGCGGCGAGCGGGGTGTTCTGGATGCCGTCGGGCAGCCACAGGTAGAGCTCGCGGCCGCGCACGAGGTAGTCGCCGCCGTCGGCCGTCGGCAGCGCGTCGACCTTGTCGGGCGGCGGGGGCTCCTGGAGAAAGGTCACCAGGTACCGGGCCGGGTCGGTGGCGAGGGACTCGAAGGGGTCGCCGGCGACGACGGCGGCGACCTCCGCGGCGGTCCGGACGACGACGGGCACCTCGAACCCGAACTCCTGCTCGATCACCGCGCGGACGTCGGCGGCCAGCGCCCCCTCGTCCAGCGGGCTGTCGAGCAGCACGTTGCCGCTGCGCAGGTGCGTGCGCACCGCCTCGTGGCCGCGGCCGGTCAGCACCTCGCGCAGGCGCGGCATCGCGACCTGCCGCGCCTTGCCGAGGTTGATGCCGCGCAGCAGGACGACGTAGCGGGTGTCGGCCACGGCGGCGACGGTAGCGCGCCGACCAGCCCTGCGCGGAGCGGATCAACCACCGACGAACACCGGGTCCCAGGCGCCGGCCAGCACGCTCAGGGCGACGGCGAGCACACAGACCACGACGGCGCCCCCGACGAACACGACGTCGCGACGGTGCAGGCTCGACCCGCGGGCGTTGGTGCGCGGGATCCCCGAGTCGAAGCCGCGGGCGTCCATCGCCGTCGCGAGACGCGAACCCCGCCGGACGGCGCCGACCAGGAGCGCGAAGCCGATCCCCGCGACCAGCCGCACCCGGGCGATCGGGTTCCGGCCGGCCGACACCCCGCGCGTGCGCCGGGCGAGGCGGACCGACTCGAACTCGGTCACCAGCAGCGGCACCAGCCGCAGTGCGGCCAGCGCACCGAAGGCGAAGCGGGTGGACAGCCGCCAGTGCAGGGTGAGCGCGTCGGCCAGCCGCACCGGGTCGGTGGAGGCCACCAGGAGCACCCCCGGCAGCGCGAGCCCGATCACTCGCAGCGCCAGGCCGACGCCGGTGACCACGGTCGCGTCGTCCGACAGCAGCACGTTCACCAGCCCGACGGACCCGGCGCCGATCAGCAGCGGCCAGGTGCGCCGCCACAGGTCCCGGGGCCGGCTCAGGCCGGCGGCCGGCAGCAGGCACAGCTCGGCGGCGACGACGACCGCCGGAGTGACGACGTCCAGGCTGGTCAGGAGCACGACGGTGACGACGGCCATCGCGCTGAGCTGGGCGACCGGGTTGATCCGGGACAGCGGGACGTCGGCCACCGGCCCCAGCGCCAGGGACGCCGTCACAGTGCTCATGGTTCGACTCCGGGCTCGTTCCGCTCCTCGCTCGCTGGCGCTCGCTGCGATGCTCGCTCGCCTGTCGTCCTCACAGCCTCAACCTGTCGTCGGCCAGCACGTCGACGAGGTCCCGGTCGTGGGTGACGACGGCGACCGCGCAGCCCCGGGCGCGCTGCTCGGCCAGGAGCGTGACCACCTCGCGCCAGGTCGCGGCGTCCTGCCCGAAGGTCGGCTCGTCGAGCACCAGCACCCGCGGCGAGGTCGCCAGCGCGGTGGCCACCGACAGCCGGCGCTGCTGGCCGCCGGAGAGCGTGTACGGGTTGGCCTCGGCGAACGCCGTCAGGCCGAGTCGTTCCAGCAGTTCGTCGGCGGTCGCGCGGGCGGCCGCTGCGTGCTCCCCGGACCGCAGCGGCCCGAGGGCGAGCTCGTCGCGCAGCCGGCCGGTCAGGAACTGCTGCTCCGGGTTCTGGAAGACCGTCCCGATCCGGGTGACCAGTTCCTCGGCCCGCCAGCGGTGCGGCGCGCGGTACCCCCGGCGGACCCCGGCCACCAGCTCCGGCGCCGCCTCGATCCGGCCGGTCGTGGGCGCCCGCAGGCCGGCCAGCAGGAGGGCGAGCGTGGACTTGCCGGTGCCGTTCGGCCCTGTGACGGCGAGGGCCCGCCCCCCGGTCACGAGGGCGGTGGTCGGCGGCAGCGCGGGCACCCGGGCGCCGCGGTAGGTGAAGCCGACGGCGTCCGCGGCGAGCAGGACCGGTCCGTCGCCCGCGCCCGGGAGACGCAGCCCGGCGGTGCGGTCGGCCGGGCGCCAGCCCGGGCCGTGCTCGACCAGCCCGCCGTCGGTCAGCTCGACGACGCGGTCGACCAGTGGCAGCCACGGGCCCGCGTCGTGGTCGACGACGATCACGGTGGCCCGCCGGTGGGCGGTCGCGCGCGCGACGGCGCCACGCACCAGCGCCGCCCCGGGTGGGTCCAGCTGCGCCGTCGGCTCGTCGAGCAGGAGCAGGCCCGGATCGCGGGCGAGGGCGCCGGCGAGTACGAGGCGCTGCTTCTCACCGCCCGAGAGCGCCTGCGTGGGCCGGTCCCGGCCGTACGGGAAGCCGACGGCCTCCAGCGCCGCGTCGACCCGCGGCCAGATCCGCTCGCGCGGCAGGCCGGCGTTCTCCAGCCCGAACGCGACGTCGTCGCCGGCGCGGGTCATGACCAGCTGGCTGTCCGGGTCCTGGGCCAGCAGACCGAGCCGGCCGCGGGCCGCCCGGGGCGGGGCGCCGTCGATGGTCAGCTCGCCGGCGACCTCGGTGCCCTCGGCGTCGAGGATCCCGGCCAGCGCGGACAGCAGCGTCGACTTCCCCGCCCCCGAGGCGCCGGTGAGCAGCACCCGCTCGCCCGGCTCGACGACGAGGTCGACCCCCGTCAGGGCCCAGGCGAGCCGCGACGGGTGGCGCACGCCGAGCCCCCGCGCGACGACGCGGACCGGGCCGGTCGTCGTGCGGGCGACACCACCGGTGGTGGTCACCGGCCGGTCAGACGCGGGCGCGGCCCGAGGCGAACGAGCTCAGCGCCCCGGTGCGGGCCAGGGCACGGACCAGCAGGAGCCCGACGACGCCGGCGAGCAGCACGCTGGAGAGCGTCGTGAAGAGCGTGTAGGGCAGCGTGAACACCCAGAACGGGTACTCGGCCGAGACCGGGTAGTAGAGGCTCAGGTCGAGGATCGACGTCGACAGGCCGGCGGTCACCCCCGCCAGCACCGCGGTCGCCCAGCCGAAGCTGCGGTACCGGGTGAGCAGGAAACCGAGCTCGCCGCCGAGGCCCTGCACCAGGCCGTAGACGACGATGATCCCGCCGTAGGGCGAGCCGAGCAGCAGGCTGACCGCCGCGGCCAGCGTGGAGGCGAACACCGCCGCCCCGGGCTTCCGGATCAGCAGGCCCGCGACCACGCCCGGCATCAGGTAGACGCCGTTGAGGATCGCCGAGAGCGGCGGGAAGAAGTCCAGCGGCGCCGAGAGCACGCCGAAGACGAGGTTCCAGGCCCAGAACACGACGCCGAAGGCGACGCCGAGGACGGCGGCGACGACGATGTCGACGGTGCGCCAGCGCACGCCGGCACGACCCGGCTCGGTGGCATCGGTGGACGACGGACGGACGGCCTGTTCGGCCATAGCTCCTCCAGACTCCCTGCGCCGGCATGACCCGGATCAGGTTCGAGGGTCTGCGGTGTCCCGCACTCTCAGCGCCGAAGCGCTCCCCTGTCGGTTTCTTCTGTTGTGCGCAGAAGCCTAGACCTCCGGTGACGGTGCGGGCCCCCGCCCCTCGGCCGGTGCCGCTCGGGGCACGATCGGGGGATGGAACCGATCGTGCTGGACTGCGGGTGGCTCCGGCTCCGGCCGTGGCGCGCGGGCGACGCCGACGCGGTCTGGGCGGCGCTGCAGGACCCCTCGATCCGGCTGTGGAACGGCGGCGGGGTGGGCTCGCGCGACGAGGCAGCCGCGCTGGTGGCCCGCCGGGCCGACTGGGAGTCGGGCACGCACGCGTCGTGGGCCGTCGTCGGCTCGGACGACGGGCTGCTCGCATCGGTCTCGCTGCACTCGATCGACGCGGTGCAGGGCGACGCGGAGATCGGCTACTGGACCGCGCCGGCCGCTCGCGGGCGGGGCGTGGCCACGGTGGCCGTCGACACGGCCTGCCGATGGGCGTTCGGCGCGCTGGCCGTGGACCGGATCGAGCTGTGCCACGCCGTCGAGAACGCGGCATCCGGGCGGGTGGCCGAGAAGGCCGGCTTCACGTTCGAGGGCCGGCTGCGCCGCTCCTACCGGTACGGGGACGGGCTCAAGCACGACGAGCTGCTCTGGGCCCGCCTGTCCGACGATCCCGTGCCGCCGGTCAGCTCCCGCGGCGCAGGCCCCGCCGGGTCATCGCCGCCGTCGCCGCCGTCCAGGCCCGGACCGGGACCAGCCGGGCGACCTTCATGACCAGCATCATGGGCAGCGGGAAGACGATCTCGGCCTTGTCCTTCGCGATCCCGTCGGCGATGGCGCGCGCCGCGGCCTCCGGTGAGATCAGGAACGGCATCGGGAAGGTGTTGCGGTCGGTCATCGGCGTGCGGACGAAGCCGGGGGACACCGTCTGGACGACGATCCCGCGCGGGCCGAGGGAGCCGCGCAGCGCCTCGAACAGGTGCAGCAGCGCCGCCTTGGTCGACCCGTAGGCCTCCGCCCCCGGCAGGCCGCGGTAGCCGGCGACCGACGCCGTCCCGACGATCTGGCCGCGGCCCTGCTCGAGCATCGTGGGGACGACGCCCTCGAGCGCGTGCACCGTGCCCATCAGGTTGGTCTGCAGGTGGTCGGCGAAGGCCTGGCTGTCCCAATGATCCACGTGGAACCTCGACCAGGTGCCGGCGTTGAGCACCGCGAGGTCGAGGCCGCCGAGCGCCGCCCGGACGTTCGCGGCGGCCGCGACCGTGGCCGCGCGGTCGGTGACGTCGACGGGTTCCACGTGCATGCGCCCGCCGGCGACGGCCCGTAGCTTCTCCGTGCTCCGGGCGCTGATCGCCACCGCTGCCCCCCGGTCGGCCAGCTCGCGGGCCAGCGCGGCCCCGATGCCGCTCGACGCCCCGGTGACCCAGACGCGGGCTCCGGCGATCCGCACCCTCAGGCGCCCGCGAACGGGTGGCGGGCCAGGCCCAGCTGGCTCACGCCGAGGTAGCCCACCCGGAAACCGGCCTCGCAGTAGGCGAGGTAGAACTCCCACATCCGGCGGAACGTGCCGTCGAACGAGCCCTCGAGCCGGTCCCAGTTGGCCAGGAACTGCTCCCGCCACAGCGCCAGGGTGTGCGCGTAGTGCGGGCCGAGGTCGCGGCGTTCGACGACGGACAGCCGGGTGTGCGCCGTGAGGGTGTCGGTGATCGCCCGCAGCGACGGGATGATCCCGCCGGGGAACACGTACTTGTGGATCCAGGTGTAGCTGCGACGGGTGGCCATCAACCGGTCGTGGGCCATGGTGATCGCTTGCAGGCCCACCCGGCCGCCCGGGGCGAGCAGGCCGTCCAGCGCGCCGAAGTAGGTCGGCCAGAAGCGCTCGCCGACCGCCTCGATCATCTCCACCGAGACGATCGCGTCGTAGGAGCCGGTCGCCTCCCGGTAGTCCTGCAGCCGGACGTCGACCAGGTGCCCGACGCCGGCGTCGTCCGCCCGCCGGCGGGCCAGCGCCTGCTGCTCGGTCGACAGGGTCAGGGTGGTCACGCGGGCGCCGCGCTCGCTGGCCGCCCGGATGGCCAGCGCGCCCCAGCCGGAACCGATCTCCAGCACGTGCATGCCCGGACCGACGCGGGCCAGGTCGAGGATCCCGTCCATCTTGCGGCGCTGGGCCGCGGCCAGGTCGTCGCCGGGCTCGAACCAGGCCGAGGAGTAGGTCATCGTCTCGTCGAGGAAGGCCTCGAACAGCTCGTTGGACAGGTCGTAGTGCCGCGCGATGTTGCCGCGGCTGTTCTCGGGGGTGTTCTCCTCGTGGGCCGGCTGCGTGCGCTCGACGACGTGCCGCAGCCGCTGCAGCAGCGGGTGCACCAGCCGCGACATGCGGGCTGCGAACGGGGCCAGGAGATCGGCGAGGTCGGTGCCGGGCGCGGTCGTCCAGTCGCCGGTCATGTACGCCTCGCCGAAGCCGATCTTCGCGTCGGCACCCA
Source organism: Blastococcus jejuensis (assembly GCF_039534705.1). Taxonomy (NCBI): domain Bacteria; kingdom Bacillati; phylum Actinomycetota; class Actinomycetes; order Geodermatophilales; family Geodermatophilaceae; genus Blastococcus; species Blastococcus jejuensis. Next base: position 52,041 of record NZ_BAAAVV010000011.1, on the reverse strand, counting down.
GCCGGGCGAACACCGCCGCCGGCCGGACCATCCGCATCGTCGGGGCGTCCTTGCCCCCGGAACCGAGGACCCGCCCGTCGGGGAAGATCACGCGCACCGGGAGCGTCGCCACGGCACGCGTGAAGACGGCGGCGGCGATGCGCGCGTGGACCGGCGCCGACGGCGGCGTGGCCAGGCCCGGCCAGTGCGCCGCGTCCGGCCGCGGGACGGGGAAGCGCTGCTGGGTGCCCCGCGCCGGCCGGCTCCCGGCGGGCCCGCGCCCGTCGTGGTCGCCCCGGCCGTCGGTCCGCTGCACGGTGGTCATGAGCCGGTCCTGTTCTCGCGGTGGTTCCTCGTGCCGGCCGGCGTCCGCCCGACGGGGCTCGCGACGCCGGCGGGGGCATGGTGCGGCGTCCGCGCGACCACGGGCAACCCTCGGAGCCACAGTGTCACTCCCTGGACCCTGATCAGGGCGCTCACGCGGAGCGCCATCATGGGACGACGGAGCGTGGCAGCGCGGATGGCCCGCACCGTCGCCGCGCGGGCCGAACCGCGGACGGTGGCGGTGAACGGCGTGCGCCCCCCGTCGGTGAGGGCCATCCCGACGTGCAGCCGTGCCCCCGGCGCCGAGAACCGCATGCGGTAGCGCCCGGAGACGGCGAAGAACGGGGAGACGTAGAACTCCTTGTCGGCCTCCGCGCGGCCGGCGTCGTCCGGGCGCAGCAGGTAGGCGTGCCGCTCGCCGTACGTGTTGTGCACCTCGGCGACCAGGCAGGCCAGCGAGCCGTCGGCCCGGTAGCACCAGTGCGTCGACAGGGGGTTGAACACGTGGCTCAGCCGCCCGGCACCGCTGCGGGGCGAGGCCAGCATGAGCACCCGGACGACGTCGTCCACCCCGTGCAGCCGGGCGAACTCGGCCACGTTCTCCTTGATCGACCGGGTCGGATCGCCGAGGTGGTCGGCCGGCTCGAACCGGACCTGTGCGCGCAGCCACCGCGGCAGCGGTCCGTCGGCGGCCAGCCGCCCCGCGGCGACGTCGTCGAGGTCGACCAGCCAGAGGTCGGCGCCGTACTCGAAGCTGTTGCGCAGCGGCGTCGTGCGGGTGTGCCGGATCCGCACGTCGTAGAGGGCCGGGGTGGCGACGGGCGCCCACCGGTCCGCTGCGGCGCGCGGCGGGGTCAGGGCCGTGGCCGTCACCACCCCGCTCCGAACGTCGCGGCGGCGCGCACGCCCGCCGCGCAGCCGTCCTCGTGGAAGCCCCAGCCGTGGTACGCGCCGGCGAACGCCGTGCGGCCGCTGTTGAGCTCGGGAAGCCGCCGCTGGGCGGCGACCGACTCCGCGGTGTAGATCGGGTGCTCGTAGACCATGCGGCGCAGCACCGAGTCGTCGTCGATGCGGTCGCCGCCGTTGAGCGTGACCAGGTAGTCGACCGGCTCGTCCATGGCCTGCAGCCGGTTCATCCAGTAGCTGACCTGGACCTGCTCGACCGGGCGGGCGCAGGTCATGCGGTAGTTCCACGACGCGCGGGCCCGGCGGGCCGCCGGCAGCACCGAGGCGTCGGTGTGCAGCAGCGTCTCGTTGCGGGAGTACTCGAACGCGCCCAGGACCTGCCGCTCGGTGTCGGTGGCGTCCCCGAGCAGGCGCAGCGCCTGGTCGGGGTGCGTCGCGACCACGACGGCGTCGGCCCGGTGCCGCTGGCCGTCGTCGTCGACCAGTTCGACGCCGTCGACGTGCCGGGTCAGCGTGCGGATGCCGGCCCCGGTCGCCACCGCGCTCAGCCCCTTGGCGGCGCGCTCGACGTAGCTGCGCGACCCGCCGACGACGGTCCGCCACTGCGGCGAACCGGTCACCGCGAGCATCCCGTGGTTGTCGAGGAACCGGAACAGGTAGGCGGCCGGGTACTGGAGCGCGGCCCCGGTGCCCGACGACCAGACGCACGAGACCACCGGGATCATGAAGTGCCGCACGAAGTAGTCGGAGTAGCCGCCCAGCGCCAGGAAGGTGCCCAGGGAGAGGCCGTCGACGTCGGAACCGGGGGCCGTGTCGGCGTGGTCGAGCAGCCGGCGGGCGTGGGCGTGGAACCGGCGGACCTCGCCCAGCATGCGGAGGTAGGCCGGGTCGCCGGCCCGGCGCGGCTGGGCGAACAGCCCGGCCAGCCCGCGCGCGCCGGCGTACTCCAGCCCGCAGCCCTCGCAGGTGATCGACATGCTCATCTCGGTGGGCTGGGTGGCGACCCCGAGCTCGCCGAAGAGCCGCAGCAGGTTGGGGTAGGTGCGCTCGTTGTGCACGATGAAACCGGTGTCGACGGGGAGCACCCGGCCGTCCGGCGTCGCGACGTCGTGGGTGTGGGCGTGCCCGCCGAGCCGGTCGTCGGCCTCGAACAGCGTCACGTCGTGGGTGCGCTGCAGGAGGTAGGCGGCGGTGAGCCCGGCGACGCCGGACCCGACGACGGCGGCGGTCGGCCGGCGCAGGGCGGCGGCGGTCATCGGCCGGCCCAGCGGAGCGAGAGCGCGTTGATCGCCGCGTAGCCCAGCGCCGCGCCCACGGATTTGCCCTTCCGGGCGGCGTCGGGCGCGTTGAGCCCGAAGGCGACGGCGTCGGTCGTGTCGGAGACGATGCGGAAGAGGGTCGCGGCCCGCAACGCCGGCCCCGCCGGCGCGAAGGTCATCGCCAGGCCGGAGACGACGTCGCGCGCCCCGAGGGTGTGGTGCCACGCGCGCAGCGCCGGGGACGGCGGGCCGAGACCGGTCGGCTGCGCCCACAGGTCGGGCTTGGCGAGCTCGAGCACGCCGACGGCGATCGTGGTGATGCCGAGGATTCGGGACAGTGCGGGCACGGCAGGGTCCTCTCTGGTGCGGGGGCTCGGGGGCGGGTGCTACGGCCTAGAGGGGCACGGCGATGCCCGCGGGGACAGGACTCGACAGGGCATTCGCGATGTCGGCCCGCATCGGTTCGATCCCGGTGGCGCCGAGCACGGTGTCGCGGGCGAACCGGTGCCACCGGACGGCGCCGCGGACCATGGAGTGACCCCCGGCGACGGTGAAACGGGCGATGTGCGCGCCGGCGCGGGCGGCCCGCAGGGCGAAGTCGGCGGACAGGGCGGCCGGGACCCACCGGTCCGCTCGTCCGTGCAGGACGGTCACCGTGCGCCCCGTCAGGTGCTGCACCGGCTCGCCGGGCGGCGTCCACGGCGCCAGCGCGCAGACCGCGGCGACCTGCGGGTCCCCGCCGGCCCGCAGCGCCGCGCGGCCGCCCATCGAGTGCCCCACGAGGACCACGGGGACGTCGGGACCGTGCTCGGCCCGGATCCGCTCCAGGGCCCAGCGCACGTCGGCGTAGGCGTCCGCGGCCGGGCCGTTCCAGCCGGCCACGCGGTAGCGGATCAGCTGCGTGGCGATCCCTCGATCGCCCGCGGTGCGCCGGACGAACCGCTCGAACTCGCGCATCCGGACCAGCGAGAGGGCGCTGTCGCGGGGTGGCCGCACGCTGGTCGCCGTCCCGCCGTGGCAGAACACGGCGATGCCGCGCAGCTCCCCCCGGGCCGGGTGGACCTCGACGATCGGATCGGGCACGCACGCTCCTCGCTCGTCCTGCTGGCCGGGCCCACCGGCTCGGGCATCTTCTCCCTGTTCGGTTGTGGGCGGCCATTCGGATGCAGCACAGTGCAACGACGTCCGGGCAGGTCCTCCCGGTTGCGGTCCGGGCCTAGGCTCGGGGCATGTTGTTCTCCCGGTTCACGGCGCAGCCGGTCACGCCCGAGGACGCGCTCCCCGGCCGTCCCGAGGCCCTCCCGCACGTGCCCGAGATCCACGCGGTCAACGGCAACCGCATCCAGCCGCCGTTCCCCGACGGCATGCAGACCGCCGTCTTCGGCGCGGGCTGCTTCTGGGGCGTCGAGAAGGTGTTCTGGGAGACGCCCGGCATCTACTCCACCGCGGCGGGCTACGCCGGCGGGTTCACGCCCAACCCGACCTACGAGGAGGTCTGCTCGGCGCGGACCGGGCACACCGAGGTCGTGCTGGTGGTCTTCGACCCGGCCGTCATCTCCTACGAGCAGCTGCTCAAGGTCTTCTGGGAGGACCACGACCCGACCCAGGGGATGCGCCAGGGCAACGACGTCGGCACCCAGTACCGCTCGGCGATCTACTACGCGACGCCCGAGCAGGAGGCCGCCGCCCGCGCCACGCGCGAGGCCTACCAGCAGCGGCTGGCGGCGGCCGGCTACGGCGAGATCACCACCGAGATCGCGCCGCTCGGCGAGTTCTTCTACGCCGAGGACTACCACCAGCAGTACCTGTACAAGGTCCCGAACGGCTACTGCCCGGTGCACTCGACGGGCGTCTCCTGCCCCGTCGGCCTCCCCGGCGTGTAGGCGTGCAGGTCCTGCGCACGCCGGAGGAGCGCTTCGCTGCTCTGCCGGACTTCCCGTACGCCCCGGTGTACGTGACGTTCGACGCCGACGACGGCACCCCGCTGCGGGTCGCCGTCGTCGACGAGGGCCCGGCCGACGGCGAGACCGTGCTGCTGCTGCACGGCGAGCCGTCGTGGTCGTTCCTGTACCGCTCGATGATCCCGGTGCTCACCGCGGCGGGGCTGCGGGTGGTCGCGCCCGACCTGGTCGGCTTCGGCCGCTCCGACAAGCCGGCCGATCCCGCCGACTACAGCTACGCCCGGCACGTCGAGTGGATGCGGCAGGCCCTGTTCGACGGCCTGGGCCTCACCGACCTCACGCTGGTCGGGCAGGACTGGGGCGGGCTCATCGGCCTGCGCCTGGTCGCCGAGCACCCCGACCGGTTCACCCGGGTGGTCGCGGCCAACACCTTCCTGCCCACCGGTGACCAGCCGGCGGGTGACGCGTTCCTGCGCTGGCAGCGGTTCGCCCGGGAGAGCCCGCGCTTCGACGCGGGGTGGGTCGTGCAGGGCGCCTGCACGACGGCGCTGCCGGACGAGGTGGTGGCCGCCTACGACGCGCCGTTCCCCGACGACGCGTACAAGGCCGGGGCCCGCGCCTTCCCGGAGCTGGTGCCGACCCGGCCCGACGACCCGGCCGCCGCGGCGAACCGGGCGGCGTGGGAGGTGCTGGAGCGCTGGGAGAAGCCCTTCCTGACCGCTTTCTCCGACGGCGACCCGATCACGCGCGGCGGCGACCGCGCCTTCCAGGCGCGCGTGCCCGGCACTCGTGGCCTGCCGCACGTCACCCTGACCGGCGGGCACTTCCTCCAGGAGGACGCCGGCCCGGAGCTCGCGGCCGTCGTCGCGGAGTTCGTGGGCAGCGCGCCTCGGACGTGAGCCACCCGCGGAGGCGCCCGGATCGACGGGCGCTACCGTCGGCCGTCATGTCCCCGATCGACGGCCGAGCCCGGGCATCCGTGCTGCTGAAGGCGCTGGCCGCGCTGGCCGTCGGTGCGGCGTGGGCGACGCTGGGCCGGGGACTGCTGGCCGGCCCCCACGATGGGCGAGTGTGGGACGACCTCGACGCCGGTGGGCGCTTCGCGGTCAACCTGACCTACTACCTGCCCTACCTGCTGCTCAGCATCGCGGTGGCGATCGTGGTGGTGGCCGGGCTGCTGCCGCGATCGTGGCCGCTCGTGTCGCTCGCGGGCACGGTCGGCCTCGTCGTCCTCGCCGACGCCTACGTCCTCAGCTCCGGCGTGCTCCGCGACGCGCAACCGCAGCTCCTCCGCCACTGCCTTCTCTCGTCGGGTGTCGCGCTGCTCGCCGGGGTGGCTCTCGTGGCGGCCCGGACGCTGCGGACGGCTCCGCTGCCCGAGGGGGTGTCGCGCCCGTGACGGCACCCGACGAGGTCCTCGGGCTGCTGCGCCGGGAGCCGGACGTCGAGGCCCCGGAGCTGGTCGCCGTCGACGCGACCGACCGGCTGCTGCTCGACGAAGCCGCGGCGCTGGTGCGCGGGTGCGGCCCCGGCGAGGTCGCGGTGGTCGACGACTCCTACGGCGCGCTGACCCTGGGGCTCCAGGCCCTGCACGGCGCCTCGGACGTGCGGGTGGCGCAGGACCTGCTCGTCGGCGAACTGGCGCTGGCCCGCAACGCCGAGCGCGTCGGCCTCGGCGGTCACCGGTCGCTGCCGCTGGGCCCCGAGCTCGCCGCCGGCGCCCGGCTCGTGCTGGTCAAGGCACCGAAGGCGCTCGACGCGCTGCGCGAGATCGCCGAGGTGGTCGCGGCGTCGGCGGCCCCGGACGTGACCGTGCTGGTCGGCGCCCGGGTCAAGCACATGACCCACGCGATGAACGACGTCCTGCGGGCGTCCTTCACCGACGTCTCCGCGACGTTGGCCCGCCAGAAGTCGCGGGTGCTGGTCGCGCGGGGGCCGGTGCCCGGGCCGTCGTCCTTCCCGGCGTGCGTGGAGCACCCCGACGTGGGGCTGACCGTCTGCGCGCACGGGGCCGCGTTCGCGGGGGCCAAGATCGACATCGGTACCCGGGCGCTCCTCGGGGCGATCGGCGGCGCCGCCCCCGACGCGGCGACCGCGCTCGACCTCGGGTGCGGCACCGGCATCCTGGCGGTGGCGCTGGCCCGGGCCCGGCCCGGGCTGCGCGTGCTGGCGGTGGACCAGTCGGCCGCCGCCGTCGGCTCGGCGCGGGCCACGGCCGCCGCGAACGGCGTCGCGGACCGGGTCGAGGTGCGGCGGGACGACGCCGCGTCGTCCGTGCCCGACGGCAGCGTCGATCTCGTCGTCTGCAACCCGCCGTTCCACGTCGGCGCCGCGGTGGTGACCACCGCCGCCGACCACCTGTTCGCCGGGGCCGCTCGCGTGCTGCGGCCCGGCGGCGAGCTGTGGACCGTCTACAACTCGGCGCTGCGGTACAAGACCGTCCTCGCCCGCCTGGTCGGGCCGACACGGGTCGTCGACCGGAACCCCAAGTTCACCGTGACCGTGTCGGTCCCTCCCGAGCGGTGACGAAGGCCCCTTGCAGGGGCGGGGGCACCCGGCCAGGGTGCGGAGTGCGAAACGGCGCCGTCCCGTAAGGAGCCGAGATGGCCGACGACCACCAGCACGGCGTCTCCGAGCCGTCCGACGGTGAGGGCCCCCGGCACCGCCACCTGCCTCCACCCGGGTTCAACCGGCGGCAGCTGCTGCAGGGTGGAGCGGCGGTCGCCCTGGGCGCAGCGATGGCCGGTCCGCCGGGCAGGATCGCGACCGCCGGGATCAACCTGGCGAGCTTCTCCGGGATCGACCCGTTCGTGGCCGGGATGCACGTGCATGCCAACTACAGCGAGCGGGAGGCGTCCTGGGAGCAGCAGTACGCCGCCGCGGTCGGAGCGGGCGCGAACGTGCTGTGGCAGACCGACCACGACTTCCGGGCGCGCGCGCTCAACTACGTGACCCTGCTCCGGGGCACCTTCATCGGCGCCACCACGGGCAGCTTCGCGCAGCGGGCCGCGACCTTCTCGGCGAGCGGCCCCATCCGGGTGCTCATCGAGGCGGCCGGCACCTCGCGGGCCACGCAGAGCCTGAGCATGGACACCGAGAGCACCGCGGTGAACTTCTTCCGGACGGGCATCGACGGCCAGTCGATCGTGCACGCCTTCGGCGCCAGCCGGCTGGACCCCGACGCGCTCTACGAGGTCGTCGTGCAACTGAGCATGCATCCCGCGCAGAGCGGCCGGCCCGCGGGCATCTACTCGCTGCGGTACCGCTTCCGGCGCAACGTCACGGTCGCCCGGTTCAAGGAGGGCGGCGGACTCATCGGCGTCGTGCGGGCCCCCATGCCGGCCAACGGGACCACCGTCACGCTGACCCCGCTCGACGACATCCGCGCCCTCTGGCCTGACATGCTCGCCATCGACCACTCCTCGATGGGCCTCAGCTTCCAGGTCACGAGCCCCCGCCGGGGCGTGGTCGCCGACGTCAACCTGCGGTCGGTGACGATCCAACGGGTCCGTCACGACGCCGCAGGGATCCTCGCGGCGCAGCGGGCGATGGCGCAGGCATGGTCGGCGAAGTACGGCATCACGGGGCTCGTCTCCGAGGAGGTGAGCCTCGGTCCCGGGGCGATCGCGCACTGCAACGTCTTCGGGGCGCCTCCCGAGTTCAACCTCAAGGCGGATCTCACGACGTCCAACTGGCAGCCCTGGTACCGCGACTACATCACCCGGCAGCACACTCGCGGTGGGCTGGTGTCCTGGAACCATGCCTTCGGATTCCAGGTGGGGCCGGTGCTGTCGGCCGCCGCGCAGGTGACCAAGCGGCGGCAGATCTTCGCGCAGCTGTCGGCCAACAACCTCCTCGGCGCCGACATCCTCGAGGTCGGGTACAACCTCCGCGGCTTCATGCCCATGGACCAGCACTGCCAGTTGTGGGACACCTTCTCCCGGCGCGCCCGGTGGCTCACCGGCAACGGCGTGAGCGACGACCACTCGGGCAGGCCCTGGCAGTCGCTGGGCAACGGCCACCTGACGGGCATCTGGGCGGCCTCGTCCTCCGAGCGCGATCTCGCCGCGGCGCTCGCGGGAGGCCGGGCGTTCGCCTTCCACCCCGGCCGGACCCGCGGCCTGCAGCTGGACACGCTCGTGGACGACCTGGTCCCGATGGGCAAGGCGTCGGTCAGCAGTGCGACGAGCCGCAGGATCGCCATCCAGGTCGCCCAGTTGCCCGCCGACTGCACCGTCGAGCTGCTCATCGGCCCGGTGGACTACACCGGGCAGGACCCGGGCACCAGTCTCGTCCGGTCGTGGGGAGCGGCCGCGTTCGGCGCCGGCGGCACGGGGACCGTCACGGCGGACATCAACACGACGGCGTCGTGCTTCGTCCGGACCCAGATCCGCCGCAGCGGTGCGCTGACCGCCACGGGGAACCCGACCTGGCTGCTCCGCCAGCCCCCGCCCGGAGGGATCCCGACCGCCCGCGCCGCCTGAGGTGGGCGTGGCGGGGAACCGGCGCGAAGATTTCCGGAAGATTGGAGGAGTTCCGCTGTAGTCACTCCATCGTTGGGCCGATGTCAGGTCATCCGCGAGGCAGCAGCCCTCGCACGTGACCGTGGAGACGCCCGATGGTGCGCAGCATGTGGTCCGACCGCCCCCTGGGTGTGAAGCTCGCCGCCCTGGTCGCCGCGGGGGCGCTGGCCCTGGGCGTGTTCGCGCTCATCACGGTCCAGGCCCTGCAGGCCACCGGTGACCGGGTCGCCGAACTGCTGCAGAGCAACCGGGCGACGGGCGAGGCGCTCGAGGCCGACATGATGCACGACGCCGTGCGCGGCGACGTGCTGGCGGCGCTGCTCAGCAGCTCGGACGCCGACTATCGGAGCGCCGTCACCGACCTGGCCGACCACTCCGCGAACTTCCGCGAGATCCTCGAGGCCGTCACCGGCGAGGGGCTCGGCGCGGACGTCACCGCCGCCGTCGAGGCCGTCACGCCCGACGTCGAGGCCTACCTGGTCTCGGCCGACCAGATCACCGCGCTCGCCGGCGTCGACCGCGCGGCAGCCAGCGCCGCCTACCCGCAGTTCGCGGTGGCGTTCGCCGCGCTCGAGGAGTCGCTGCCGTCGGTGGGTGAGGCCATCGCCGCCGAGGCGGCGGCGGCCGAGCAGCAGACGACCGAGCAGCGCGGCACCGCGATCACCCTGGCGCTGATCGTGGCCGCGGTCGGTGTCGCCGTCCTCTCCGCTCTCGGGTGGGTGGTCACCAGGTCCGTCGTCCGGCCGCTGAAGCGGGTGGGGGCCGTGCTGGTCGCCCTCGCCGACGGCGACCTCCGGGGCTCGGTCGGGGTCGACAGCAAGGACGAGGTCGGCCGGATGGCGGCCGCGCTGGAGGCCTCGATGGCCACCGTGCGCTCGGTCATGACGGCGATCGGGGACAGCTCGACCACCCTCGCCTCGGCCACCGAGCAGCTGTCGGCGAGCGCGCAGGACATGGCCCGGCTGGCCGACGAGTCCTCGGCGCAGAGCGGCATCGTGGCCACGGCAGCCGGTCAGGTGTCGACCAACGTGCAGACGGTGTCGGCCGGGTCGGAGCAGATGGGCTCCTCGATCCGGGAGATCGCGCAGAACGCCACCGAGGTCGCCCACGTCGCGGCCCAGGCCGTCGAGGTCGCCGACGCCACCACGGCGACGGTCGCCAAGCTGGGCGAGTCGTCGCTGGAGATCGCCAGCGTGGTGAAGGTGATCACGAGCATCGCCGAGCAGACGAACCTGCTGGCCCTGAACGCCACGATCGAGGCGGCGCGGGCCGGGGAGGCGGGCAAGGGCTTCGCGGTGGTCGCCAACGAGGTGAAGGAGCTGGCGCAGGAGACGGCGAAGGCCACCGAGGACATCGCCCAGCGGGTGACCGCCATCCAGGCCGACACCGAGGGCGCCGTCCGGGCGATCAGCGAGATCTCCTCGATCATCGGCCGGATCAACGACTCCCAGAGCACCATCGCCGCCGCCGTCGAGGAGCAGACCGCGACGACGACGGAGATGAACCGCAACGTCGCCGAGGCGGCCCACTCGGCCCAGCAGATCGCCGAGAACATCGACGCGGTCGCCGTCGCCACGACGTCCACCACCGCCGCGATGAACGACGCGCAGGCGGCCATCGACGAGGTGGCCCGCATGGCCACCTCGCTGCACAGCTCGGTCGCCAGGTTCCGGTACTGACGCGCTATCGGAGCGACCAGGGGGACGACGGCGGTGGGGGGCTTCCCACCGCCGTCGCTCCCTGTCGGTGGCAGGGTGGAGCCCATGGCGAGATCCGTGCCCCCCGCTGTCCGTACGGTGCTGCCCTGGATCGCGGTCTGGGCGTCGGTGCAGGCAGTCGTCGCGGTCACCGCCCGGTTGGTCGCGCGGCGGAAGAACGAGGGCGACGAGAGCTCCACGGCGATCCGGCGGGTGCAGGGCGTCGGCGGCGTCGAGCTGCATCCGACCAACCCGAAGCTGACCCGGGTGCGGGTCGACCTGGTCATGGCCGGCGGGGTGCTCGACCTGAGCCGGCTCCCGCGCGTGCCGGGCGGGATCGACGTCACCATCCGCGCGTTCATGGGCGGCATGGCCGTGCAGGTGCCGCCGGGCTGGCGGGTGTGGTGGCAGTTCCGGGGGATGGGCGGCATGGGCGCCGACGGCCCGGTGGTGCGCACCAAGGACGAGGCCGGCGCCGACCTGCGGCTGCACGTGGTGGCCGTGATGGGCGGCGTCGGGATCGAATCGGGGAGCTGAGCGCTCAGCAGAAGCCCGGCGTGCCCTCCCAGGCGGCCGGAGCCGGCGGGACGTCGTCGCGTTCCACGGTGCCCTCGATGAGGCCATAGGGCCGGTCGTCGGCGTGGTAGACGATGTCGGGGTTGTCCAGGCCGAATGCCGACAGGTCCTGCAGGAAGTGGTGCTTGTTCGGCAGTGACAACCGGATCTCGGCGATGTCGGGGTTGCGCTCCAGCGCCGCCTCGCCCATCGCGTAGAGCGACTGCTGCAGCGCGAGCGAGTGGGTGCCCGCGAACGCCTCCAGCAGCGCCGTGCGCGCCCCGGCGAACGCGGTGTCCCAGTCCAGGTCGGCCGAGGTGTAGCGCCACCGTGCCGTCACCGCCGTCGCCAGGATCCGGTCCCGGGTCTCGGCCAGCGTCGTGTACCGGTCGCGCGGGAAGCCCCAGAACTCCGATCCGGTGGTCTTGAGGACGACGAGGCCCGTCAGCCCGGCCAGCACGTGCACGTCCGCGTCCGGGCCGTCGCCGTCCACCGTGACCACCGCCGTCCGCACCTCTCCGCCGTCGCGGGAGAAGGCGTGGTCGTGCGGCCGCCCGCCGACCGGGATGCGGCTCCAGCCGTAGGACTCGATGCCGATGCGCGCCCCGGTGATCCAGTCGTGGGCGCCGGCGAAGTGCCGGGCCAGGCGCAGGCCGAACGCCTCGGGGGAGGCGATGCCGTCGCGGGCGAAGGCGAAGACGGTGTTCTTCTGGGTGTCGGTCGCCACAACGTGGGCGTTGTCGCCGGCGGTGTGCGCGGCCGTGAAGTCGCCGCGCAGGCTGGAACTGACGTTCAGGTCGACGAGGGTGTGCCGCGCGCTGCTGCGGTCGACCGCGACGACGCGGACCTCCGCCTTGCCGTACTGGTTGCGCCCGAGCCGGATCGTCATGCCGGGCACTGTTGCACGTGGAACGTCCGGGCCGCGCCGCTACGACCCGCGGTAGGTCGAGTAGGCGAACGGGCTGAGCAGCAGCGGCACGTGGTGGTGCTCGGCCGGCTCGGTGACGGCGAAGGTGAGCACGACCTCGGGGTAGAAGGTCTCCCGCTCCTGCGCGGCGAACCACGGGCCGGTGGCGAACACGAGCCGGTGGGTGCCCGCCGCGGTGGCCTCCTCGGTCAGCCGGCACCGGCCGTCGGCGTCGGTGATCCCCTCGGCGACGACGTCGTCGCCCACCAGCAGCCGGACGGCGATGCCCGCGGCCGGTCGCCCGGCGACGGCGTCGAGCACGTGCGTCGAGATGCTCACGAGACGAGGGCCTTCACCCGCAGCGCCGTGATCTGCGCCAGCTGCTCGGTCACCTCGGCGCGTTCGGTCTCCTCGTCGTTGTCCAGCCGGCGGCGGAGCTCGGCCAGCATCTCCGCCGGCGTCCGGCCCGACGCGCGGATCAGGAAGACGTGGTCGAAGCGCTCCTCGTAGGCCCGGTTGCCCGCGAGCAGGGCGGCGCGGGTGTCCTCGTCGGCCGCGCCCATCGAGCTCTGCTCCCGGCGGCTGGACTCCGCCTCGGCCGAGGAGCCCTCCACCCGGTCGCCGATCCGCGGGTGGGCCGCCAGCGCGACGGCGACGTCCTCCCACGGCAGCTCGCGGGCCACCGCCTCCGCGCGGGCCATCAGGGTGTCGGCGTCCCGGTACGGGCGGCCGGCGACGAGCTCGGCGGCGAACCGGGGCGCGGCGTTGCAGGCGCGCAGGGCCTGGACGGCCTGGTCGGCGGGCTCGTCGTTGAAGTCGTCGATGGTCGCCACGATGAGAGGATGCCAGCCCCGAGCAGGACGAGGAGGTCCGCGATGGTGGACGTGCGCGTGGAGGGCCCCGCCGTCGAGCGGGGCGAGGAGATCCTGACCCCGGAGGCGCTGGCGTTCGTCGCCGACCTGCAGACCCGGTTCGGCGCGCACCGCGACGCGCTGCTGTCCGCGCGAGCCGTCCGCCGGGCCGAGATCGCCGCCGCGCGGCGCATCGACTTCCGGGCGGAGACCGCCGGGGTCCGGGACGGCGACTGGCGGGTGCCGCCGCCCCCGCCCGGGCTGGTCGACCGGCGGGTGGAGATCACCGGCCCGACCGAGCCCAAGATGGCCATCAACGCCCTCAACTGCGGCGCCAGCGTCTGGCTGGCCGACCTGGAGGACGCGAACACCCCGCACTGGCGCAACGTCGTCGGCGGGCAGGTCGTGCTGAAGGACGCCGTCCGCCGGACGCTGGCGTTCACCAGCCCCGAGGGCAAGGAGTACCGGCTGCGGGACGACGGCGACCTCCCGACGATCGTCCCGCGCCCGCGCGGCTGGCATCTGCCCGAGCGGCACCTGGTGGTCGAGGGGGAGCCGAGCGTCGGCGCGCTGGTCGACGCCGGGCTCTACCTGTTCCACAACGCGCAGGAGCAGCTCGACCGGGGCAGCGGGCCGTACTTCTACCTGCCCAAGATGGAGGGCCACCTCGAGGCCGGGCTGTGGCGGCTGGTCTTCGACCACGCCGAGCAGGTGCTCGGGCTCCCGGCCGGCTCGATCCGGGCCACGATGCTGATCGAGACCATCCCGGCGGCGTTCGAGATGGAGGAGATGCTGCACGCGCTGGGCGTGCACGCCACCGGCCTGAACGCCGGTCGCTGGGACTACCTGTTCAGCGTCATCAAGACCTTCCGCGACGCCGGGCCGGAGTTCGTGCTGCCCGACCGCGGCGCGGTGACGATGACCGCGCCGATGATGCGGGCCTACACCGACCAGCTGGTCGCCGTCTGCCACCGTCGCGGCGCGATGGCGATCGGCGGCATGGCCGCGGCCATCCCCAGCCGGCGCGACGTCGAGGCCAACGAGCGGGCACTGGCCAAGGTCCGCGAGGACAAGGATCGCGAGGCCGGCGACGGCTTCGACGGCTCCTGGGTGGCCCACCCCGACCTGGTGCCGATCTGCCGGGAGATCTTCGACGGCGTGCTCGGCGACCGGCCCAACCAGCTCGACCGGCAGCGGCCGGAGGTGAGCGTCACGTCCGAGCAGCTGCTCGACGTCGCCGGCGTGCCGGGGGAGCGCACGATGGCGGGGCTCCGCGGCAACGTGGAGGTGGCGCTGCGCTACCTGGCGGCCTGGCTGGGCGGCAACGGTGCGGTCGGCATCCACAACCTGATGGAGGACGCCGCCACCGCCGAGATCAGCCGCTCGCAGGTGTGGCAGTGGATCGACGCCGGCGTCGTGCTGGACACCGGCGAGACGGTGACCCGGGACCTGGTCCGCCGGGTCATCGACGAGGAGGTGGCCGGCATCGGCGAGCTGGACCGGCTCGACGACGCCCGCACGCTGTTCGAGCGGGTGGCCCTGGCCGACGAGTTCCCCGACTTCCTGACCCTGCCCGCCTACGAGCTGATCGACTGATGATCTCCGACCTCCTCGCCGAGCTGGACCGCCGGCTCGCGCCGGTCGACGCCGCCCGCCTGGCCGCCTTCCCCGGGGAGCGGCCCGACCGGCAGCCGGTGCACACCTGCTACGTGCCGGTCGACGCCGTGGTCCCCGGCCTGGCGCAGGGCTGGGGGGCCGAGGCACTCGCCGCCCTCGACGAGCACGGCCTGCCCGATCTGGGGCTGGACGCGGCCCTGCTCGAGCAGGTGCTGCCCCGGGTGCGCGCGAAGCTGGCCGCGGAGCCGGTCGAGGACCTGCGGGTCGACGCCGAGGACGGCTACCGGGGCGGGCCCGGCCGGGAGGACGACGACGTGCGGGCCGCGGCAGCGGCCCTGGCGGCCGACGTGCGGGACGGGACCGCGCCGCCGTGGTTCGGCGTCCGGGCCAAGTCGCTCGAGCTGGGCACCCGGCACCGCGGCGTCCGCACCCTCGACCTCTTCCTCGGCGCTCTCTCCCCGCTTTCGGTACCGAAAGCGGGCGGGCCCCGCTCAGCTTTCGGTACCGAAAGCTCGGGGCGGGTGATCGTGACGCTGCCGAAGGTGACCGACGTGGAGCAGGTGCGCGCCTTCCTGCCGGTGCTCGACGCGCTCGAGGCCGCCCACGGCACCAGACTCGAGCTCGAGCTGCAGATCGAGACGCCGCAGGCGGTCGTCGGGCCCGACGGCACGGTCACCGCCGCGCGGATGGTGCAGGCGGCGGGTGCCCGGCTGCTCGGCCTGCACTACGGCACCTACGACTACAGCGCCGCGCTCGGCATCGCCGCGGCGCACCAGTCGTCGAACCATCCCGCCGCCGATTTCGCCAAGCAGGCGATGCAGGTCGCCGTCGCGGGCACGGGGGCCCGGGCCGTCGACGGGTCGACCAACGTGCTGCCGGTCGGTCCGCGCGAGCAGGTGCACACCGCCTGGCAGCTGCACGCCTGGCTCGTGGACCGGGCGCTGCGCCGCGGCTTCTACCAGGGCTGGGACCTGCACCCGGCGCAGCTGGTCACCCGCTACACGGCCACCTACGCCTTCTACCGTGCCGCGCTGCCCGCGGCCTGCGCCCGGCTGGCGGCCTACCTCGACCGCTCCGAGAGCGGGGTCCTCGACGAACCGGCCACCGCGCGCGCGCTGGCCTCGGTCGTCGTCCGCGGGCTGGACTGCGGGGCTGTCGACGACGACGAGATCGCCGCGGGGGGAGGACCGGACCGCGCCACCCTGACTATGCTGTCGGGCCGGCGGCCAGGGGGATCCTGAGGGTCGCCGACCGTCGCCCGGCTCCGCCGACACCCCGGCGGCCACCTCGCCCGGGCCACGCCGAGAGGTGCCGGATGTCCGCGCTGTCGCACGTCGCCGCCCCGACCGAGACCGACCTCGAGTTCGACCGCCAGGTCGACGCGCTGGTGGCCACCGGCCTGCCCGAGCGGCTCGACCTCGCCGACGGGTGCTTCCGCGCGTGGCTGGAGCCGCTGCGCGACCAGCTCCCGGCCGTCGGCACGCCGGGGGAGGGCATCCCGTTCGTCGTCGTGCTGCCCGACCTGCCCGTCGTCGACGTCCTCGCGACCGTGCACATGGTCGGCGGCGCCGGCTTCACGACCATGGAGCCCGACGACCTGGCCCGGTTCCGCCCGCTCCCCGAGCTCGACGTCCCCAGCGCGCCGTACCTGCTGCTCGACGTCGACCCGGGCCCCGACACGCTGAACCAGCCGCCGGTCGAGGCCCTGCCGCAGATCACCGCAGCGGGCCGGTCGCCGCTGACCATCGCCGAGGGGGTGTCCGTGCTGGTCTCCGACCCCGGCGTGCTGCGCTCCCGCAACTGCTTCTCGCTGCTCGGCTCCCGCGCCGGCGACAAGCGGGTGCCCGCCCTGTGGGTCAGCGCTCGCCGGCCCCGCCTCGGCTGGTGCTACCAGGGCGCGCCGCACACCTGGCTCGGATCGGCGTCCTGCGGCGGCCGGGTCGCCGAGCCACCCCGCGCGGTCTGACCGGGACCGAGCCGGTCGGTCGGGCACCACCTAAGCTCGGCGCGTGATGCTGCGGTGAGCGGTGAGATCCCCCAGCGCTCGCTGTTCACCAACGGCGGCGACCTCGGCCGCGCGATGGCCGCCCGCGACTGGGCGCAGACGCCGCTCGGTGCGCCGGACACGTGGCCGGCCGGGCTGCGCAGCGCCGTCCGGATCGTGCTCACGTCCCGGTTCTCCATGTGGGCGGCGTGGGGCCCTGAGCTCGTCGCCTTCTACAACGACGCGTACATGCGCGACACGCTGCAGGCCAAGCACCCGTGGGCCCTCGGCCGGCCGGCCCGCGAGATGTGGGCCGAGATCTGGGACGACATCGGTCCCCGCATCCAGTCGGTGCTCGACACCGGCGTGGCCACCTGGGACGAGGACCTGCTGCTCTTCCTCGAGCGCAGCGGCTACGCCGAGGAGACCTACCACACCTTCTCCTACAGCCCGCTCGACGGCGACGACGGCCGTACCGAGGGGATGTTGTGCGTCGTCACCGAGAACACCCAGCGGGTCGTGGGCGAGCGGCGCATGGCGAACCTGCGGGACCTGGCGGCGGCGATCGCCGACACCCGCACGGAGGCCGACGTGCTCGCCGCGGTCGCCGCCCAGCTCGGTCACAACCTGGCCGATCTCCCGTTCAGCGTCACGTACCTGTTCGACGAGGCCGGGACCGCCCGGCTGGGCAGCGCGGCCGGCATCGAGCCGGGGTCCGCGGCGGTCCCGCGCACCCTCGCCGCTGACGATCCGCACCCGACGTGGCCGCTCGACCGGCTGCTCGCCGGCGAGCTGGTGCTGCTCGACGACCTGGGCGACCGGTTCGCCGACCTGCCCACCGGCGCCTGGCAGCAGCCGCCCACGCAGGCGGCGGCCGTGCCCGTCGTGTCCGCCGCGCAGGGGCGGAGCCGGGTGTCGGGCTTCCTCGTGGTCGGGCTCAACCCGCACCGCCGCTGGGACGACGCCTACCGGGGCTTCCTCGAGCTCGTGGCCGGCCAGATCGCCTCCGGCCTGGTCAACGCCGGCAGCTACGAGGCCGAGCGCCGCCGGGCCGAGGCGCTGGCCGAGCTCGACCGGGCCAAGACCGACTTCTTCAGCAACGTCAGCCACGAGTTCCGGACCCCGCTGACGCTCATCATGGGGCCGATCGCCGAGCTGCGGGCGACGCCGGAGCTGACCGCGGAGCCACGGGTCCGCGAGGAGCTCGAGGTCATCGAGCGCAACGCGCTGCGCCTGGGCAAGCTGGTCAACACGCTGCTGGACTTCTCCCGGCTCCAGGCGGGCCGGATCGACGCCCGGTTCGAGCCCGTCGACCTGGCCGAGGCCACCGCCGAGCTCGCCAGCGTCTTCCGCTCCGCCGTCGACCGGGCGGGCCTGACGTTCACCGTCGACTGCGCCCCGCTGGACCAACCGGTGCACATCGACCGGGACATGTGGGAGAAGGTCGTCCTCAACCTGCTGTCCAACGCGCTGAAGTTCACCTTCACCGGCGGCATCACCGTCCGGCTGCGCCAGGTCGAGGGCCGCGCCCAGCTCACGGTCACCGACACCGGCACGGGCATCCCGGCGGCCGAGCTGCCCCGGCTGTTCGAGCGGTTCCACCGGGTCGCCAACGCGCGCAGCCGGTCGGGCGAGGGCAGCGGCATCGGCCTGGCGATGGTCCGCGAGCTGGTGACCCTGCACGGCGGCACGATCGAGGCGCAGAGCGCGCCCGACGTCGGGACGACGTTCACCGTCACCATCCCGTTCGGCACGGCGCACCTGCCGGCCGATCGCCTGGCACAGCCCGCGCCGGGGGCGCCGGCCGTGTCCGCGGGCGCGGCACCGTTCGTGGCCGAGGCGCTGCGGTGGCTGCCGGCCGCCGGGCAGGAGGACGCGACCGCCGCGGGCACCGCTCCGGTGAGCGCGGCCGGCGGCGGATCGGGCAGGGTGCTGGTCGCCGACGACAACGCGGACATGCGGGAGTACCTGCAGCGGCTGCTCACGCCTCACTACAGCGTGGCGAGCGTGTCGGACGGGCGGGCTGCCCTCGAGGCGGCACTCACCGATCCGCCCGACCTGCTGATCAGCGACGTCATGATGCCGGGGCTCGACGGCATGCAGTTGCTGGCCGCCCTGCGCGGCGACGTCCGGACCGCCCGCGTGCCGGTGGTGCTGCTCTCGGCGCGGGCCGGCCAGGCCGCGGCCGTCGAGGGGCTGGCCGCCGGTGCCGACGACTACCTCGTGAAGCCGTTCTCGGCGCAGGAACTGCTGGCCCGTGTGAGCGCGCACCTCACCCTGGGCCGGGCCCGGCGGGCGGCCGAGGAGCGGTTCACCGCCATGGCCGACCTCGCGCCGGCACTCATCTGGGTGGCCGACCCCGACGGGGGCCGCATCTTCGTGAACCAGGGCTGGTCGCAGTTCACCGGCCGGCCCGTCGCCGCGGAGCTCGACCGCGGCTGGGAGGAGCGGCTGCACCCCGAGGACGCGCCCCGCTACCTCGCGGTCGTCGGTGCGGCCGCCGAGCGGCGCGAGGGCTGGGAGGTGGAGTTCCGGCTCCGGCGCAGTGACGGCGCCTACCACTGGCTGCTCGAGCGGGCGGTGCCGATCGGGTCGGGCGCGGACTTCGCTGGGTTCGTCGGCAGCTGCACCGACATCAACGCCCGCTTCCGCGAGACCGAGCGGCAGATGCTGCTGGCCGAGGTCGGCGCCGTGCTCGACCGGGCGACCGGTGTCGAGGAGCAGATGACGGCCCTGTCCCGCCTCGTCGTCGATCGCCGGCTGGCCGAGATCTGCGGGGTCACGCTGGTGGGGGACGACGGCCGGCTGCGCGTCGCCGGCATCGCCGCCCCCGACGCGGCGACCGAGCAGGCCCTGCTGGCGATGGACCCGCACGACGGGCTCGGGCCGGCCGCGGTGGCCACCGGGCGGTCGGTGGTGCAGGTGCTGCCCGACACCCACCCGGCGGCCGGCGACTCCACCGACACGCATCCGGTCGCGGTCCGGTCGGCGATGGCCGTCCCGCTGAGCGTCCGTGGCCGAGTGCTCGCCGTCCTCGGTCTGGGCCGGCGCGGCGACGCGCCGCCGTACAACGACGACGACCGCGACCTCGTCGAGGAGCTGGCGGCACGCGCCGCGCTCGCCGTCGACAACGCGATGCTGCTGGCCGAGGAGCGCGCCGCCGCCCGCCGGCTGGCGCTGCTCCAGCAGGCCACGGCCGAGCTCTCGGCGGCCACCACACCGCTCGAGGTGGGGGCGGCCGCCGCCGGGCACATCCGCCAGCTGACCGGGCCCGACAGCCGCGTCGGGGTCTACGAGCTCGACGCGTCCCACCGGGCGCTGATCGCGCTCACGATCAGCGGGGGCACCGAGGAGGGGCAGCGGTTGTGGGGCAGCATCCCGCTCGGTGCCCCCCTCGCCGTCACCGCCGCGGTCACCGAGCGCCGGCCGCTGTGGATCGAGGACCTGGCCGACCGTCCGGCGGGTCCGCGGCCGCTGGCCCCCGAGCTGGTGGCGTCGCTGCGCGCCTACGGGCTGGCCGCCACCGTCGCGCTGCCGCTCACCGTCGCCGGCCGCGTGGTCGGCGTCATCGGGATCGGGTTCTCCTCGGTGCAGCGGTTCACCCCGACCGAGCGCGCCATGCTGCTGGCGGTGGCCGAGCAGTGCGCGCAGGCCCTCGACCGTGCCCGGCTGTACCGGGCCGAGCAGGGCATCGCCGAGACGCTGCAGCGCAGCCTGCTGCCCGCCCGGCTGCCCGACGTCGAACGGCTGGCGCTGGCGGCGCGGTACGTGCCGGGAGCGGAGGGCACCCAGGCCGGCGGTGACTGGTACGACGTCGTGGAGCTGGACGACGACCGCGTGGCGATCGCGGTCGGCGACGTGGTCGGGCAGGGACCGGCCGCCGCCGCCGTCATGGGTCAGCTGCGCAGCGCCCTGTCGACCGCGCTGCTCCAGGGCTGCGCGCCGGCCGAGGCGCTGGAGTTGCTGGACCGCTTCGCCGCGCGGCTGCCCGGCGCCCTGGCCTCCACCGCCGCCTGCCTGATCGTCGACGCGCCGGCCGGCACGGTGCGCTGGGCCGCGGCGGGGCATCCTCCGGCGCTGCTGGTGTCGACGAGCGGGGCGTCGCGTTTCCTCGACGGGGTCGGCTCCGGCGCCGTCCTCGGGGCACCCGGCCGCGCGCCGTACACGGAGGGCTCGGCCGAGATCGAGCCCGGCACCACCCTGCTGCTCTATACCGACGGCCTCGTCGAACGGCGAGGGGAGCTGCTCGACGAGGGCCTGGCCCGGGTCCGGTCCGTCGCCGCGCGGCACGCCGCCGCCGACCCGGTCCGGCTCACCGGCCGGTTGCTCAGCGACGTGCTCGCCGACACCGACCAGCCCGACGACGTCGCCGTCATCGCCGCCCGCCTGCTGCCCGACCCGCTGGCCGAGCGGATGCCTGCCGACCCGGCCCGGCTCGCCGTCGTGCGCCGCGCGGTGTCGGCCTGGGCGAGCGCGACGGGCCTCCCCGCCGAGCTGGCCGAGGACCTCCAGCTGGCCCTGGGGGAGGCGCTGGCCAACGCCGTCGAGCACGCCTACACCGACGGCGGGACCGGCGAGTGCGAATACCGGGTCGCGCGGGTCCGCGACGGCGGCGTGCACGTCGAGGTCGTCGACACCGGCACCTGGCGACCGCCACCCGAGGACCGCGGCTTCCGGGGTCGTGGCCTGGAGCTGATCTCGGCGCTCGCCCAGGACGTCGAGGTCGCCCACGGCGAGGACACCGCCAGGGGGTCCGGGACGCGCGTGCGATTCCGCTTCCCACCCGTGACGGTCGACCCCGGCGCCGCGGACACTCCGGGCCGACCGCCGGCGCCTCCCGTGCGGTCCTACGACGACGAGGAGCCGGCCCGGCTCGTGGCGGAGGAGGAGGCCGGCGGCCTGCGCCTGACCGTCAGCGGCGAGCTGGACGCGGCGACCGCCGGTCCGATCGGCGAGCAACTCCTCCGCGCGCTGGGGGAGCTGCCCCCCGGCGTCGCCGTCGTCCTGGACCTGCGCCCGACCACCTACCTGGCCAGCGCGGGGGTGGGTGTGGTCCTCCAGGCCCGGGCGCAGGCGGCCGCCGGAGGCCTGCCGTTCCACGTGCGCACGGCCGTGGGCACGGTCCCCCACCGGATCCTCGGACTGGCCGGGCTGGCGGAGCTGCTGGCTCCCCACGGAGCCACCCGCGGCGGTGGGCGCCACGGGTCCGCCCCGGTGACAGGGTCATAGGGCCCATGGCCCAGAATGGCTTCTCCGGCCGGAGGTCACCGGCCTCGAACAGCTAGAGGGGCGGGTGAACAGCACGGCTCCGGACCGCCCGTTCCCGGCCCATCCCGCGCTCCGGAACGCCGCCGCGCCCGCGCCGACCGGCCACGGCCACGCCGCCTCGGTCGTCGGTAGCGACGCGGAGCTGCTCGCGACGGCGCTGCCGTTCCTCGAGGCAGGCCTCCGCGAAGGCGATCTCGTGGTGCTCGCGTGCCCCGACGACACGACGGCGCTCATCTGCGAGGCGCTCGGGGAGCAGGCCACCCGGGTGGAGTCCGAAAAGCGGATCACCCTGCTCGGGTCCCGCGCCCCGGACGCGCTCACGATGTGCCGCCGCTACCTCGAGCGGGCCTCGGCCGGCGGCACCGGTCGGCTCCGGGTGGTCGCCGGCATCGACTTCGGCAGCGACCCCGCCGACTGGCACGAGGGGCAGCGCTTCGAGTCCGTCTACAACCGGCTGCTGGGTGACGCCCCGGCGTCCGCGATCTGCCTGTACGACCGGCGCCGGCTGCCCGACCAGGTGATCGACAGCGCCCCCGCGACGCACCCGGTGCTCGTGCGGGGCGCGGAGTGGTCGGTCAGCGCCGCGTTCCAGGACCCGGTGCGCTACGTCCCGTCGCTGCCGATCCCGCGGGAGCCCGCCGAGGACGGTGCGCCGCTGTTCGTCGTCGAGGACGCCCGATCGCTGCCGGGGCTGCGCCACCAGCTCGGCGCGGTGCTCGCGGCGCGGGTGCCCGACCGGGACCAACGCGAAGACCTCCACCTCGCGGCCGCGGAGATCGCGGCGAACGCGTTCCGCCACGGGGTCCCGCCGGTGGGCGCCCGGGTCTGGGCCGACGGTGCCACCGTGGTGTGCGCGATCTCCGACCGCGGCACCTCCTGGGGCGACCCGTTCTCGGGGTTCCTGCCCGCACACGGGTTCGACCTCTCCCACGGCGGGATGGGCCTGTGGCTGGCGCGCAAGCTGTGGGACCACGTCGACGTGCTGCCCGGCCCCGACGGGCTCACCGTGCGGCTCAGCTCCCGCCTGCGCTGACGCCGGCTCCGGGGCGATGAGGCCCACGACGTTCTCACCTGCCTTGACGGGCGGAATGTCTCACTGCTGAGGTATCCCGGTGATCGTGGTGACGGCAGCGGGTGGTCGCACCGGCACCGCCGTCGTCGCGTCGCTGCGGCGGCAGGGGTGTGCGGTGCGGGCCGTCGTCGGCACGGCACGGCCGCACCCCGACCTCGACGAGCTCGGTGCCGCCGTAGTCGCCGCCGAGCTCACCGACGTCGAGGCCATGGCCCCGCTGCTGGCCGGCGCCGAGGCGCTCTACCTGATCTGGCCCAACTTCGATCCACACGAGGCGACCGGCGCGACGGCGTTGTGGGGTGCGGCCCGGGCCGTCGGCGTGCCGAGGGTCGTCTACCACTCCGTGCTGCGCCCGCAGGCCCGGTCGATGCCGCACCACGCGGCGAAGGACAGGGTGGAGGAGGCGCTCGACGCCAGCGGCCTGGCCTGGCGGGTGCTTCAGCCCTGCGCCTACGCCGACAACCTGGACGCGACGCTGCCCGACGCCGTGGCGAGCGGCCGGTTCCGGTCGGCCTGGGGATTGGCGCACGGTCAGTCGCTGGTCGACCTGCGGGACGTCGCCGACGCGGCCGCGGTGCTGCTCACCGAGGACGGTCTGGACGGCGGCACCTTCGAGGCCGCCGGTCCCGAGTCGCTGACCGCCGGCCGGATCGCCGAGCTGCTCGCGGAGCGGACCGGCCGCCCGGTCACCGCCGTCGACGCCGTCCCGGACGGCCCGGTCCCGCCGGTCGAGGAGTACGCCGCCCGGTGCGCCCGCACCATGTTCGACCACTACCGGGCGCACGGCTTCACGGGCAGCCCGCGCGTCCTCACGGCGCTGCTCGGACGGGCGCCGCGCACGTACGCCGAGCACCTCGCCGACCTGCCGCTGCCGGGACCGGGTGCGACCGGAGCCCTACGGTGAGCGACGTGGAGGACGCCGTCGACCAGATCCTGGAGCAGTGGGAACGGGAGCGGCCCGATCTCGACTGCTCGCCGATGGGCGTCATCGGCCGCATCTCCCAGCTCCAGCGGGAGGTCTTCTTCGCCCAGCGCGCCACGTTCGCCCGGCACGGCCTCGACGCGCCGTCCTTCGACGTGCTCGCCGCGCTGCGCCGGGCCGGGCCGCCGTACCAGCTCACCCCCACCGCTCTCATGCGCACGGCGCTGGTGACCTCCGGCGCGATCACCCAGCGGCTGGACCGGCTGGAGGAGCGCGGCCTGATCACCCGCGAGCGCAGCGAGGCCGACGGGCGGGCCGTCGTGGTCACGCTCACCGCCGTCGGCAAGCAGGCCCTGGACGCGGCGCTGCCCGACCACCTGGAGACCGAGCACCAGCTGCTCGACGGGCTGTCGGCGGCCGAGCGGGACCAGCTGGCCGACCTGCTGCGCCGGCTGCTGGTCGCCCGGGGCCGGATCCCCCAGCAGCCCTGAGCGATCCCCCAGCAGCCCTGAGCGGTCCCAGCCCTGAGCGTCAGCCCAGCGGCGGCAGGTCACCCGGCCGCAGGTCGCGGCGTACCCGCACGTACCGCAGCGGGTGCCGGAACACGCCCGCCTGCAGTGCGGCGTCGGCGCTCACCTCGACGACGACGTCCGGGACCACCCTGGTCAGCGGCACCGACAGCCGGCCACCGCCGAACCGGCCGGTGCCGATGCGGTCGGGCCACGGGTGGTCGGACCCGGCCGGCGCCAGAACGGCGGCCAGCTCGGCCGACTGGGCGGGGGACAGCGGGCTGCTCCGCCCCACGACGACCAGTTCGCCGTCGCGGTAGCGACCGGCCACCAGCTGGCTGGGCCGGTCGATGGTGCCGATGACCCCGCCGGCGAGCACCTCGGTGGTCTCCCAGGACTTCACCTTGAGCCACTCGCGGCGGCCCGGGGCGTAGCGGGTGCCGGCCCCCTTGGCGACCAGCCCCTCCACCCCGGCCGCCCGGAAGTCGGCGAACCAGCGGCGGGCCTCGTCGCGGTCTGTGGTGGCGGGGGAGAGCTGCATCGGGGGCGCCCACCGGGCGGCGACGTCCTCCAGCGCCGCCCGGCGGCGCGACAGGCGCTCGTCGCGCAGGTCCTGCCCGCCGGCGGCGAGCAGGTCGAACGCGACGTACGAGGCGGGGTGCGCGCGCACCTGCGCGCGGATCCGGCTCGCCGCGGTGACCATGCGCTGCTGGAGGAGGCCGAAGTCGAGCCGGTCGCCGTTCCAGATGACCACCTCGCCGTCGATGACCGTGCCGGGCGGCACCTGGGCCAGCGCTGCGGCGGCGACGTCGGGGAAGCGGTCGGTCAGCTCACGGCCCTGCTTGGACCACAGGCGGGTGCCCGCGCCGGTGCGGACCACGACCAGCCGGTACCCGTCCCACTTCGGCTCGTACACGCAGCCCCCGGGCAGCGCCGACGGCGGCGGGATCGCCCGCACGGGCTTGGCGAGCTCCACCGCGACCGGCCCGGCGAGCTCGGGCGGGAGGCCCGGGAGTCTCTGCAGGCCACGGGGGGTGGAAGGCACCGGGACAGCCTGCCGGGGCCGGTCGGCGCGTGCAGCACGTGCTGTCGCGCCGTCACCCGATCGAGCCGGACGGGCCACGGAGCGCGGTGTCACCATGGATCCCGTGACCGAGCGCAAGCCCACCGGCATGTCGTTCGAGACGTGGGTGGACCTGCAGATCGCCCAGGGCATGGCCCGCGGCGACTTCGACGACCTGCCCGGGGCCGGCAAACCCCTGCCCCGGCGTGACCCGGAGGAGACCGCCTACGACTGGGTGCTCGAGAAGGCGCGCAAGGAGGACCTCGACCTCGCGGGGATGCTGCCGCCGGGGATGCGCCTGCGCCGGGAGCGCGACCTGCTGCCGACGGTCGTGACCGGCCTGGCCACGGAGGCGGCGGTGCGGGTACTGGCCGAGGACTACAACCGCCGCGTGGAGGAGTTCTGGCGGCGGCCGCAGCTCACCCCGGACGCCGTCCCCGGCCTGGCCGACGTCGACGCGCTCGTGGCCGAGTGGCGGCGCAGCCGGCCCCCTCCCGCGCCGGAGCCGCCCCCGGCGCCCGAGCCGACGCGGGGCCGGTGGTGGCGGCGCCGCTCCGTGGGGGGCCGTCAGCCGCCGGGCCGGACGAGGCCGGACTCGTAGCCCAGGACGACGGCCTGCACGCGGTCGCGCAGGTCCAGCTTCGCCAGCACGTGGGCGACGTGGCTCTTGACCGTGGTCTCCGAGAGCACCAGGTCGGCGGCGATCTCGGCGTTGGACCGTCCCCGGGCGAGGCCGGTGAACACGTCGAGCTCGCGCGGCGTGAGCCGGCGCAGGGACTCGGGCACCCCCGAGCCCGGCGGCGGGCGCCGGACCCAGTCCTCGATGAGCCGGCGGGTCAGCGCCGGGTCCAGCAGCGCGGAGCCGTCGGCGACGGTGCGGACGGCGTGCAGCAGCGCCGCCCGCGGCGAGTCCTTGAGCAGGAAGCCGGCCGCGCCGGCGCGCATGGCGGCGTAGAGGTACTCGTCCTCGCCGAACGTGGTCAGGACGAGCACCCGGGGGCCCGGGCGCCCGCCGCGGAGCAGCTGCTCGGTGGCCTGCAGCCCGTCCATCACCGGCATCCGGATGTCCATCAGGACGACGTCGGGCCGGTGCTCGGCCGCCGACCGCAGCGCCGCCCGCCCGTCGCCGGCCTCGGCCACCACGTCGATGTCGTCCTGCGCGTCGAGGATCATCCGCAGGCCCTCGCGGACCATGGCCTGGTCGTCGGCGATCAGCACCCTGATCGTCACCGGGCGCTCACCTCGAGGGGGAGGACGGCGACGACCGCGAATCCGCCCCCGGCTGCGGGGCCGGTGGTGACGGTGCCGCCGTACAGCGCGGCCCGCTCGCGCATGCCGATCACGCCGTGTCCCGGGCGGTCGCCGGGGCCCGGCCCGCGGCCGTCGTCGGTGATCTCCACCCGCAGCTCGGTGGTGCCGTACCCGAGTCGCACGCACGCATGGCGGGCGGAGGCGTGCCGCCGCACGTTGGTCAGCGCCTCCTGGACGATCCGGTAGGCGGCGAGCTCGACCCCGAGCGGCAGGTCCACCGGAGTGCCCTCCGTGGCGAGGTCCACGCGGAGGCCCACGTCCGCGGCCTCCTGCACCAGCTCGGGCAGCCGTCGCAGTGACGGCTGGGGGGCGGTGGAGGGCGTCGCGTCGGCGGGGGTCCGCAGGACGCCGAGCAACCGGCGCATCTCTCCCAGCGCCTCCCGGCCGGTCTCCTGAACCCGCCGCAGCGGCACCCCGGCCGCCTCCGGCGAGCGGCCCAGCATCTCCTCGGCCGCCTCCGCCTGCACCACCATGAGGCTCAAGCCGTGCGCGACGACGTCGTGCAGCTCCCGGGCGATGCGGGCGCGCTCGTCGGCCGCGGCCACCTCCGCCTCCCGCTGCAGCTCCGTCTCCAGCGCCCTGGCCCGGTCCTCCGCGGCGGAGAGGCGCTGGGCCCGCTGCCGCACGAGCGCACCCAGCGCGCCCGCGGCGCCGAAGTAGACCAGCGGGTAGACGAACTCGAACGGCTCGATCGGGTCGGCCCGGGCCTGCAGCACGGTGACGGCGGAGATCGCGATCGCGAGCAGCCCCAGTCCGGCGGCCATGTGCCCCGGCCGAGCCTCCCGCACGAGCGTGTAGACGCAGATCATCGTCGCGACGAAGGAGGCGAAGGTGGCCGGCGCCCCGTCGGCGACGAGCACCTGCCCGACGATGCCGGCCGCGACAACCACCGTGACCGCCAGCGGGGCACGCCGCCGGACGGCCAGCGGCAGGACCGATGCGAGCGCGCAGACGGTCAGCAGCGTGGGGTCGCCGGGCGGCGGCTCGGACACCAGCTGCACGACCGAGAGAACGCCGAGAAGCACGGGGACGGCGACGTCGAGCACCGGTTGCAGCGATGCCCCACGGACGGCGACCACGGCCACGACCCCTCCTTCCCGTTCGTCCGTGCAGCGTGCCGTGCCGCGAGCCCCGCGCACCACCTCCCGGAGGACCGGGTCCCTCCTCCGGGCGGAGGAGACGGTCACCGCGCCCGGACGGCGACGGCGCTGCGGTGGTCGCGGCAGCGTCTGTCCATCGGCCCGCGGGGCCGCACCGACGCAAGACATCGACACAGGAGGAGACATGGAACTCGCATCGTTGCTGCGACCGCTGGGGCTCGTGGCCGGGCCGGCGGTGGTCGTTGCGTTCGGCCTGTTCGTCGTCGGCATCGTCACCGTCGGGGAGGACGCCCTGGACGGCACCGTGCTGGCGACCGCCTCATCGGCCGCCATGCTGGTCGCGCTCGTCGCGATCGGGGCGGTGGCCCTCGCCGCGCTGGCCCGCCTGCGGGAGGCCGGCCGCGCCGTGGCGGGCAGTGCCGTCGCGGTCCTCGGGTCGGTGCTCGTCGCCGGCGGGTCCTGGGCCGCGCTCTTCGTGATCTCGGCGCTGGCCCAGGAAGCGCCGGAGGCGCTCGAGGCGGACCTGGTCACCACCGTCATCGGGTTCATCGCGTCCTACGCGGTCTTCGCCGTCGGCTGGGCGTGGACCGGGATCGCGCTGCTGCGGGCCGGGCTGGTGCCGACGTGGCTGGGCGTCGCCACGGCGGTGGCGGGGGTCATCGCCTTCGTGCCCTCGCCGGAGCCCTTCCGGGTCCTGTTCATCGGCGTCGCGGCGTCCCTGCTGGCCCGCCGCCTGGCGGCTCCCGCGGCCTCCCCGGTGCGGGTCCCGGCATCGGCGTCCGCCTGACCTCAGGCCGCCGGCGCCGGGACCCCCCGGCGCCGGCGCCGCTCGAGGAGGGTGATCCCGCCGTACACGACCACGAAGATCGCGACCGGCCCGGCGATCGCCGCGGTCTGCCCCCAGAACTCCTGGTCGCCGCTCTCCGCCGCCTGCTCGGCGCGGAGGGCGGCCTGTTCTGCCACCGCGGTCTGCAGGTCGGTGATGTCCGTGGGCGCGGCGAGCAGGTCCCGGGCCCAGTCGTTGAGCGGACGGACGGTCGTGGCCCGCAGCGCGAACCAGGACCCGGTCGGGGCGTCCTCGACGAGCAGGTCGGTCGGAGCCACGTCTGCCAGCGTGGCGCCGAGCGCGGTGTCGCCGGAGTAGCCCTGCAGTTGCGCGTCCCCACCGTCGGGCTTCCACACCCAGATCACGCCGAGCACGTCGTCGCCGCGCAGGACGGTGGCGATCCAGGAGCCGGTGCTGACCACCGGCTCGGTGGTCTCCCTCCCGGCGACGAAGGGCAGCGTGAACATGAAGATCTCGTGGACGTGGTCGGTCCGGACGTCTCCCGAGAAGTCGGCCTCCACCCCGAAGGCGCCCGCCTGCGCCTGACGCAGCGCCGTGCCGGCGAAGGCCGCGCCGACGTCCGGGGGGACGTGCGGCGTCGGTGCCGCCGATGCCGGCCCCACCGCGGTGAGGACGGCGACGCAGGCGACCAGGAACCCCAGCGCAGTCGTGCTCCGTGCCCGGGAGGTCATCGGCGGCCGCCTTGGTGGTGGGGGCGGCCAGCATCCAGCCCGGGACCTGCGCGATCAAGCGCCGCGCGAATTCCGAGACTGTGTCGTTACGTTCAGAGGACGTCGAACTCGTTGAACGCGGCGCCGCCGGAGAGGGTGGCGTAGCCGGGGCCGCGGTCGAAGAACGGCTCCTCGCCGGTGCGCGCGGCGCGGCGTTCGGCCCGCAGCGACTCGGTCGCCGTCTCGTCGGCCGCGCCGTCCTCGCCGACGACGACGCCGTAGTCGTCCCGGGCGCCCTCCACCGACACCTTCCGCCAGGCGATGTCCCGCAGCACCTCGTCGACCGGGCGGTCCAGCGGGTCGCCCCAGCCGCCACCGCCCGTCGTCCGGATGCGCACGACGGTGCCGGCCGTCAGCGGCTCGGCGTCGGCGAGCGCGTCGACCTCGTGCTCGTTCGGCCCGCCCGGGTCGACGGTGACCTGGAAGGGCTGGCCGGCCTTCCCGCCCTTCACGCCCCAGCAGGCGAGGATCGAGCGGTCGGCGATCGACATGAAGTGCGCGTCGCGCAGCACCCGGATGTGCTTCTCGTAGCCGCAGCCGCCGCGGTACCGGCCGGGGCCACCGGAGTCCAGAGCCAGGCCGAGCCGCTCGATCCGCAGCGGGAAGCGGCCCTCGGTGAACTCCGTGGGCAGGTTCCGGGAATCGGGGACGACGTGGATGGTGTCCTCGCCGTCGGCGTAGAAGCGGCCGCCCGAGCCGCCGCCGAGCACCTCGCGCATGAGGTAGGGCTCGCCGTCGAAATCGGTGCCGTAGACGCCGGTGTAGCGGATCGTCTCCTGGTCGGCCGGCATCCGGCCGCCGGTGGCCTTGGCCAGCACACCGGCCAGCACGCCGAGCAGCCGCAGGATGACGAACGTCCGGGCATTGGTGGGCGCCGGGAAGATCGGGGTGAGCAACGTCCCCTTCTCCGGGAAGCGCATCTCGATCAGCGGGACGACGCCCTCGTTCACGTCGAGCTGGGCCATCCGCTCGGGCGTCTCCGCCAGGTTGCGCAGGATCGGCGCCAGCCACTTCTTCAGGAAGTTGCCGTCGGCGTAGTCGCCGCAGTGGTTGATCGGCCCCTTGGCCTGCGGACCGGTGCCGGTGAAGTCGATGACCAGCGGGGTCTCCTTGGTGGAGTCCATGGTCAGCGTGATCCGCTGGCGGTGCAGCTGGGGCTCCTCGACGCCGTCGTGCTCGGCGTAGTCCTCCCACACGTAGGTGCCGTCGGGGATCTGGGACAGGATCTCGCGCCGGTAGACCTCGGTGGAGCTGGACAGGATGGCCTCGAAGCAGGCCTCGACCGCGGCCACCCCGTAGCGGTCGAACAGCTCGCCGAGGCGCCGGGCGCCGGCCAGGCAGGCCGAGCACTCGGCGTCGAGGTCGGCGGCCAGCGAATCGGGCATCCGCGAGTTGCGGGTCATGATCTTCAGCGCGCTCTCGTTGGGCACGCCGCGGTCCCACAGCTTGATCGGGGGGACCATGAGGCCCTCCTCGTACACGCTGGTCGCCGCGCTCGGCATCGAGCCGGGCACCGCGCCGCCGATGTCGTCGTGGTGGCCGAAGGCCTGGATGAAGGCCACGACCTCGGGTTCCCCGGTCTCGGGGTTGCCCGCGAACACCGGCACGGTCACGCACAGGTCGGGCAGGTGGCCGATGCCGCCTTCGGACAGGTAGACGTCGTTGTGGAAGAAGACGTCGCCGACGTTCATG
Source organism: Blastococcus jejuensis (assembly GCF_039534705.1). Taxonomy (NCBI): domain Bacteria; kingdom Bacillati; phylum Actinomycetota; class Actinomycetes; order Geodermatophilales; family Geodermatophilaceae; genus Blastococcus; species Blastococcus jejuensis. The sequence goes on along the minus strand of NZ_BAAAVV010000011.1, from coordinate 21,044 downwards.
GTCTCGATCGGGTAGTCGCGCACCACCGGGTGCACGAGCGCCGAGTACGAGCGGCCGGTGAGCTTGCGCAGCTTGCGGTCGTGGATGCCGGCGCGGAAGTCGTGCGCGTCGCGGATCATGGGGGATCTCGACGTCCTGCCGATGGAGGTCTCGACCTCCTTCTCGATCGCGGCCAGGGTGCCGGCGACGATCTCGACGAGGACCGGGTCGGCGTCGACCTTGCCGTTCTGCAGGCTGGAGGTCACTGGGCCGACTCCTTCGTGAGCAGCAGGTTGCCGTAGGCGTCCACGGTGACGGCGAAGCCGGGGTGCACCGGGACGGTCGAGCCGAACTCCTCGATGATCGCGGGTCCGGTCACCACGTCGCCGGGTGCGAGGTCGGGGCGGTTGTAGGTCGGGGTGTCGATCCAGTCGTCGAAGAACACCCGCCGGGAGCCCGTGACGGCCCGGTCCGTCCCGCCGTCCCTCGGTTCCAGCTCGACCATGTCGGGACGGCGGATCGGCCCGATCCCGCTGACGCGGAGGTTGACCCACTCGACCGCCTGGCGCGGATCAGTGGCGAAGTCGTAGCCGTAGAGCTGCCGGTGGGCGGCGTGGAAGGCCTGGGCGACCTCCTCGGCGGCGGCGCGGTCGAGGACGCCGTCGGGAACGGGGACGCGCACCTCGAAGGCCTGGCCCACGTAGCGCAGGTCCGCCGTGCGCTGCATGCGCTGCTGCCCGCGGTCGAAGCCCTCGCCGTCCAGCGCGGCCTGCGCCTGGCCCTCGAGGTCGCCGAAGACGGTCTGCACCCGGGAGAGATCGAGATCGAGATGCTTGCTGACGACGGTCTGCACGTAGTCGTTGCGGACGTCGACGGTGAGCAGCCCGAACGCGCTGACGTTGCCGGGGTTCGGCGGCACGAGCGTGCGGGGGAGACCGAGGATGTCCATCAGCCGGCAGGCCAGCAGCGAGCCGGAGCCGCCGAACGTGGTGAGGGTGAAGTCGCGGACGTCGAGGCCCTTCGCGACCGTCACCTGGCGCAGCGCGTTCGCCTGGTTCCACGCGGAGATCTCGAGGATGCCGGTGGCCGTGCGCTCGAGCGACAGGTCGAGCTCGGCGCCGAGCTGGGCCAGGCCGTCGGTCGCGGCCTCGACCGACAGCGGGATCTCGCCGCCCAGCAGGTGCGGGGGGATCCGCCCGAGGACGACGTGGGCGTCGGTGACGGTGGGCTGCTCGCCCCCGTTCGGATAGCACATCGGGCCCGGGTCGGCGCCGGCCGACTTGGGGCCGACCTTGAGGGTGCCCTCGGGCGAGAGCCAGGCGATCGAGCCGCCGCCCGCGCCGACGGTGACGACGTCGATCATCGGGATCTTGCTCGGGTAGTCGCCGACCGAGCCCTCGGTGGTGAGCGCCGGCTCGCCGTCGATGACGACGGTGACGTCGGTGGACGTGCCGCCGCCGTCGCAGGTGAGCACCCGGTCGAAGCCGGCGGTGCCCGCGATCAGGGCGGCGCCGAGCGCGCCGGCGGCCGGGCCGGACAGCATCGTGGTGATCGGCTGGTGCACGACCTCGGAAGCCGACAGCACGCCGCCGTTGCTCTTCATCACGTAGAACGGCACGCCGGGGGCGATCTCGTCCAGCCGGGTGCGGATGTTGGTGACGTAGGCGCCGACCTTCGGCTTCACCGCGGCGTCGACCAGCGTGGTCACCGAGCGCTCGTACTCGCGGTACTCGCGCAGCACCTCGGAGCTGATCGAGACGACGGCGCCGGGGTGCTCCTCGCGGATCACCTCGAGCATGCGGCGCTCGTGCGCGTCGTTCGCGTAGGCGTGCAGGAAGCAGACGCCGATCGTGGTGATGCCGGCGTCGGCGAAGAACCGGGCGGCGGCGCGGGCGTCGTCCTCGTCGAAGGGGCGCACCTCGGCGCCGGTGTGGTCGAGCCGGCCACGCACCGTGCGGACGAGGTCGGCCGGGACGATCCGCGGCGGCTTGACCCAGAAGTAGCTGTTGCCGTAGCCGTCGGGCACCGACTGGCGGGCGATCTCCAGCACCGACTCGTAGCCCTCGGTGGTGATGAACCCGATCCGGTCGAGCTTGCCCTCGAGCAGCTGGTTGGTGGCGACCGTCGTACCGTGGCTGACGGCCGTGACGGCGGACCCGTCGAGGTCCATCAGGCCGAGCACCTTGCGGACCCCGTTGAGGAAGCCCTCGGCAGGGTCGGCCGGGGTCGACGGGGTCTTGGTCGTCGTGGTCCGGCCGGTCTCCTCGTCCACGGCGACGACGTCGGTGAACGTCCCGCCGGTGTCGATGCCGATGCGGACCCGACGCTCACTCATGCCAGAAACCTTAGCGCTGAGGTATCCCGCGCGGAAGGCGCCGGCGTCGATTCGCCTCCGGAGATGACGAACGCCGCCACGGTGGGACCGTGGCGGCGTGCGGTGGTGCGAGCGCCGCGGCGGGCGCTCCGGGGTCAGGTCAGTCGCGCCCGAACATCAGGAGGGCGACGGGGTCCATGCCCTCGCGACGCGGGGCGGCGGCGCTGGCGCGGAAGGCGCCCGCGTAGTCCTTGCCCCAGGTGCGCACGGAGGCCAGCGCCCGGACGAAACGACCCGCGTCGACGGCGGGGGCGGTCAGCTGCTGCTGCGATACGAACGTCGTCATCTCTCGTCTTCTCCCGAAACGTCTGTGCAATTACGTCTGCTCAAGTCATCGACGAGAATAGTCGGGACTGGAGTCAATGGTCGGACCAATTGGTGTGACTCCAGCCACCGTGATTGCCATTTCCATGACCTGCGCCACATCGGGGCGGCATCGCGTGTGACGCCCGCCACCAGCGTGGATGGCGGTGTGACGCCGGGCACTCACCACTGTCGGGCGTGGCCGGAATGCACGTGCATAAATGCGCACGGAATGGTCGGGAAGGAATTGCGGAGGCGCGGCCGGATCAGGTCTGGATGTCGACCGACGAGAGACGGCGCCCCCGGAATGCCGCGAGGCGCGCGGCCTGCTCGGCGGCCGCGGCACGCAGCGCCGGCGAGTCCGACGCCCAGAGCTCCACCGTGACCGCGACGTCCTGCCCCGCTCGCCGGGCCCGCCAGCTGCCGGCGATCTCGCCGTCGGCCAGGACGCCCCCGGGCCGGCCGAGCACCGGCCACAGCGCCTTCGCGTGCGCGGCGTCGGGCACGAGCAGTGCCCGGTCCCGGGCCTGCAGGAAGAGGTCGAACGGGCCGAGCAGGCGGGTGACCGACGCCCCCTCCTCGGCCAGCCGGCCCGCGTCGGCAGCGAGGATCCAGCGCCGCTCGCCCTCGACGGCCACCTCGACCGCGTCGTCGGGCCAGTGGGCCTGCACGTCCGTGATCGGGGCGTCGAGGTACCCGGCGACGAGCTTGGGCGTGGCCGGACCGAGCAGGCGCAGGTAGCCGCGGACGACGTCGAGCCGCGCGGGCACGTCGGCGGTGGGAGCGAAGTCGGGGATCGGCTGCAGGACCGGGGGCGAGGTGCCCGGCTGGAGCTCCAGCCCGGCGCGCAGCGCGCTCAGCCGGAACGGCTGCTCCCAGAGGTGGACGGCGTCGCAGGGGACGCAGAACCGCGTGTACGGCTCGTCCATCACCGCCGTGAGCCGGGTGGACAGCTCCCCCTTGACCATCGGCCCGGTGACGATCGACCGCATGGCGTCGGCGACGGCGTCGAGGGCGGTCAGCGGAGGGATGCCGGCCGCTCTGAGCGGCTTGGCCGCGTCGAAGATGCGCTTGCCGGCATCAGCGTCCGAGAACGGCGCCGAGGCGGCGGCCACGCCCGGCAGGTCCGACCGCCGGTACACGTGCGGAGCCCCCCGGATGGTCCAGACGGTGGCGAGGTCGGCCGCCGGCGGGCGGTCGACGCCACGGAGGGCCAGCGCCCAGAGGGCGCCGTCCGGGCCGGTGTCCTGCACCCCGAGATCGAGGACGGCGGTGTCGGCGAGCGAACCCGCGGCCCGGTCGAGCTGCTGGGCGCGCACGCGGAAGGCCAGGACCTGGCGCCGGTCGACCTCCGCGGTCACCGGGCCACCGTAGCGCCGGGCCGCACACGTCGTGCCGGGGTCAGAGCACCTTGCCGGGGTTGAGGATGCCCAGCGGGTCGAAGACCGACTTGATGCCCTGCTGCAACGCGTAGGACGTCTCCCCCAGCTCCTGGCGCAGCCACGTGCGCTTGAGCAGTCCGACGCCGTGCTCGCCGGTGATCGTCCCGCCGAGCCCGAGGGCCAGGCTCATGATCGCGTCGAAGGCCACCTGGGCCCGCTCGGCCGCGGCGGGGTCGCCCCGGTCGAACACCACCGTGGGGTGCATGTTGCCGTCGCCGATGTGGCCGGGGCAGACGATCAGCATCCCGGTCTCGGCGGCGATGCGGTCCATGCCGGCCAGCAGGTCCACCAGCCGGGCCCGGGGGACGGCGACGTCGTCGACCAGCGTGGCGCCGAGCTCCTCGACCGCCGGGTTCACCAGCCGGCGGGCCTGCAGGAGCATGGCCGACTCGGCGGCGTCCTCGGCGACGGCCACGTCCGCCGCGCCGAGCTCCGCGCAGACCGCACCCATGGCCGCGACGTCGGCGGCCGCCAGTGTCCCGCGGTCGGACTGCGCGATGAGCAGGGCCTCGGCGTCGAGCGGGAGGCCCATGTCGCGATAGGCCTGCACCGCCCGGATCGAGTGCGAGTCGAGGAACTCCATCAGCGAGGGGCGCAGCCCCGACGCCATGATCCGGGCGACCGCTGTCATGGCGTCGGCGGTCGTGTCGAACACCGCGGCCATGGTCAGGGCCGGCTCCGGGGCGGGCCGCAGCGCCAGCGTCGCCTGGGTGATCACGCCGAGGGTGCCCTCGGACCCGACCATCAGCCGGGTGAGGTCGTAGCCCGCAACGCCCTTGGCCGTCCGGCGGCCCACGCGCACGATCTCGCCGCTCGCGAGCACGACCTCGAGCCCGCGCACGAAGTCGGCGGTGACGCCGTACTTCACGCAGCACAGGCCGCCGGCGTTGGTGGCCAGGTTGCCGCCGATCGTCGACATCTCCCAGGAGGAGGGGTCCGGCGGGTAGAACAGCCCGACGTCCGCGACCGCCCGGGACAGGTCGGCGTTGATCACGCCGGGCTCCACGACGGCGACCTGGTCGACCTCGTCGATCTCGACGATGCGGTTCATCCGGACCATCGACAGCAGGACGGCGCCGTCGACGGCGTTGGCCGCACCCGACAGCCCGGTGCGGGCGCCCTGGGGCACGACCGCTACCCGGTGAGCCGTGGCCCACCGCAGCACGGCCTGCACCTGCTCGGTGGTGGTGGGCCGGACGACGGCCAGCGGCGCCCCCGCGGCGCAGAAGCTCGCGCTGTCGTGCCGGTAGCCGTCGCTGGTCGCCGGGTCCGTGACGACGGTGCCCTCGGGCAGCACCCGGACGAGCTCGTCGAGCGGTGCGGTCACGGTCGGGCCTCTTCCTTCCGGAGCCACGCCGTCGTGGCTCGTTCGATGCAGCCGAGCGGGTCGGCCCACGCGGCCGCCGTGCCGAACTCCGCCAGCAGCGACACCGCGGTCGCCCGTCCGGCCACCCCGTCATCGACGTCGCCGGCGACGACCAGCGCGGGTACGTCGTACTGCGCCGCGAGCTCCAGGACGCCCCCGACCACCTTGCCGTTGAACGACTCGGCGTCGAGCCGGCCCTCCCCGGTGACGACGGCGTCGGCGGCAGCGATGGCCTCGGCCAGCCCCGTGTGCTCGGCGATCAGACCGAACCCCGGCACGAGCCGGGCGCCGAGCGCGGCGAACGCACCGCCGAGGCCACCGGCTGCCCCCGAGCCGGGCACCGCCGCCAGGTCGATCCCGTAGCGCTGCCGGTAGAGCGAGGCGAGCCGGTCCAGGCGCCCGGTGAGCTCGACGACCTGCTCGGGCGTGGCGCCCTTCTGCGGCCCGAAGACGACGGCGGCGTCGCGGAACGCCGTCCGCACGTCGCAGGCGACCAGCACCTCGGCGCGACCGTCGCGCCCGTCGAACGGCGCGAAGGCCTCCAGGACCTCGGCGGTGTCGAACCCGCCGTCGGTGGTCGCCGAGCCGCCCAGGCTGACGATCACCCGGTGCGCACCCTCGGCGATCGCCGCGGCGACCAGCTCGCCGGTGCCCCGGCTGGTCGCGCCGACCGGGTCGTTGCCCGCGGCCCCGCCGGCCAGGTCCAGGCCCGACGCGCGGGCGCTCTCGACCACGGCCACGCCGTCGTCCCCCATCCGCCACGGGGCGGCGACCGGGGTCCCGAGCGGCCCGGTCACCGTGGTGGTCCAGTTGGCTCCGCCGAAGGCGTCGAGCGTGCCCTCCCCGCCGTCGGCGAGCGGGAGCTGCACGCAGGACCAACCGGCCGCCTCGGCGGCGGCCGCGATCGCGGCGGCCACCTCGGGGGCGGTGGCCGAGCCGCGGAACTTGTCCGGGACGGCGAGGAGGGTGGGCATGCTCAGCCCCTCGGGGACGCGGTCACGCACCGATCCGGGCGACGGAGGAGACGCCGAAGCGCTCGGCGACCAGGTTCTTGATACCGGCCGGGAAGCCGACCATCGAGGCGCGGTGCGGCGCCGCGAGCTCGACCTGCGCCTTGCCGTCGCCCTCGAACGCGGCGATGCAGCGCTCGGGCTCGGCGTTGGCCAGGACCAGGATCGCTCCGGTGGCGCCGACCGCACCGCCCATGGTCAGCACCGTGGTGGCACCCACGTAGATGTCGCGGTCGAACACCTCGAGCTCGTCGAGCAGCCGCCCGGCGTCGCCGGAGGAGTCCTTGAGTCCGGTGACCGGGAGGTCGGGGAGCACCTCGACCGGGATCCCGGGCGAGGCCGCGAACGGGAAGTGGTAGGCCAGGAGCGGCCGGTCGCCCGCGGCCTGCGCGACGCGGTCGTAGTAGCGCCGGGGGTCGGCAACGGCCGGCGGGGAGAGCACGAGGGCGGCGTCGGCGCCGGCGTCGTACGCGCGGGTGGTGAGGTCGGCGGCCTGCGCGCCGGTGGGCGCCCCGGTGCCGGCGAGCACCGGCACGTCGGCCGGGATCGCCGCGCGGACGGCACCGATCAGCGCGCTGCGCTCGTCGGCGGACAGCGACATCGCCTCACCGGTCGTGCCGGCGACCAGGACCGAGCGCATGCCGAGGCCGGTCAGCTGGACGGCGAGATCGGCGGTGGCGGCGGCGTCGAGGCGGCCGTCGTCGTCGAAGAGGGTGACGAGCGCGACGCCGACACCGGTGAAGAGCGGGGGCATGGAGATTCCTCTCGAGGAGCGGGGACGATGCCGGGTCAGCCGGCGACGGAGGCGGTGGCCGGTGCCTCGGCCAGCTCGGGCGCGAGCTCGGCGAGCAGGCGCAGGACCAGTTCCGCGCGGCGGACGCGCTCGCGGCCGAGGTTCTGGGCCATCGCGCCGATGTGGCCGCCGACCGGGTAGATGTTCGGGGCGTTGCGCAGGCCGAGCTTCAGGTAGACCGGTGCCGCCACGCGGACGACCTCGGGGACGTCGTAGAAGCGGACGGCGCCGCCCTGGTCGTCGGGCACCTCGACGTACATGTCGATCGGCGCCGACGTGGCGGCCCGGATCTCGGCGATCTGCGGCACGGTCAGGTCGGTGGAGATGTTGAGGCTGGTGGCCCCCATCTCCTCGTACAGGGCGGCGGTCGGGCCGTTGGACAGCGGCATGAGCACCGACGTCTTGAGCACCAGGTCCTCGGGCATGCGGCCGTCGGCCTTCATCCGGCCCAGCAGCGCGAGCACGCCCAGGTCGCCGACCAGGAGGCTGCGGACGCCGAGACGCACCGCGCGCTCGGCGTCGCAGAGCGACGCGGCCACGGCGGAGTTCCCGCGGGCGGCGGCGCCCACGGCGGCGGAGACCTTGGCCTGGCCGCCGATGTCCCAGGCACTGCGGGGCCCGAGGAAGAGGTTGACCTCGATGCCGTGCTCGGCGCCGAGGGCGACCATCCGCTCGATCTCGGCGTCGGTCAGCATCATGACGCCGCTGCCCTGCGAGACCCGGTGGATCGGCACGCCGCGGCGGTCGGCCTCGTCCAGCACGGCCGCCATGACGTCGGGACCCTCGCAGCTCGGGATCTCCACCTTGTAGCGGGAACCGTCCGGGAAGCGTGCGGCCGAGTCGCTGCCGTTGGAGTGGCCGTCGGTGAGCACCGGGTGGCCCAGCCCCGCGCAGAGCTCGTTGATGCGGTGCAGGGTCATGGCCGGCCCTCCGTCAGCGCGACCTCGGCGGTTCCGATGGTCGTCCTCGTCCCGTCCGCGTCCGCCGTCCAGACCTCGATCGAGACCCGGTCACCGTCCACCCCGGTGACCCGTCCGCCGCAGGTGACCGGCTCGTCGCGGAAGTCCATGCCCCGGTAGCTCACGTCGAGGACGGCGAGCCGCCCGCGACCGGCGAACCATTCCTCGACCAGCCGGCCGAGCCAGGCGGTCTTGAGCAGACCGTGCACGGCCAGCTCGCGATGGCCGCGCTCCTGGGCGAAGGGGATGTCGTAGTGCATCTCGTAGAAGTCGCCGCTGGCGCCGGCGTACTGGACCAGCGTGCGCAGGCTCGCGGTCTCGACCCGGGTGATCTCGTCGGCGCTCATCGCCGCACCCGCGTCCCGACGTGGCGGACCGCCAGCGTCCCGTCCGGCAGGCGGAACTCGGTGACGAAGGTCAGCAGCGCGAGGGTGCCGGTGCGGCCGCTCTTCTCCTGGACCCCGGTGAAGGTGAGCCGGGAGGTGACCTCGTCGCCCAGCCGCAGCGGGCGGTGCACCTCGAACCGGTCCCCGCCGTTGATCCAGCCCATTCCGTAGGCCAGCGCCTCGGGCATGGTCGGGGGCTCGGTGAGGAAGCAGGCGGTGATGGTGGCCGGGACCTCGGTGCCGTCCTCGTCCGCGCCGATGGCCCGCCGGTAGTCGCGCAGGTGCCGCCGCTCGACGACGTCGACGCGCTCGTCGGCCGTCCAGCCGATCGCCGCCCGCAGGGCCTCGATCGAGCCGGTTCCGGTCTCAGCGGTGTCCGTCATGCCGCATCGCCTCCTCTTCCTCCTGGCGGATCCGTGCGAACCACGCCCGGGACTCGGGGGAGTGGCCTTCCGCGTCGTCCTCGATGCTGAGCAGGTAGGTGCGCTGCCCGTGGTGGGCCAACGTGTGCGCGGTGCCCTCGACGTCGCCCGCCTCGATGAGGTCGAGGAGCGGGCGGTGCCGGGCGGCGTCCTCGCGCGCGGTCTCGATCTCGGCGCGGGCGCGGCGGTTCATGGCCATGCACATGCGCATCTGCAGCGACAGGGAGCGGTAGACGTCCTCGAGCCGCCGGTGCCCGGCCAGCCCGACGATCGCCAGGTGGAAGGCGAAGCTGGTCTCCACCACCCGGGGGGCGCCCGGCTCCTCTGCGGCGGCCTCGAGCTCGGCGAAGGCCTGGCGGAGCCGGTCGAGCCGCTCCTGCGACCGCACCGGGATGCCGAGCCGGACGGCGATCTGCTCGATCTCCTCGCGCAGCGACACGATCTCGTAGATGTCGTGCGGCGTGACCGGCGCGACCACGGCGCCCTTGCGCGGCGTCTGGACGATCAGGCCCTCCTGTTCGAGGACCCGCATGGCTTCCCGCAGCGGCGGGCGGCTGACCCCGAGCTCGTCGGTCAGGCGGTTCTCGATGACGCGGTCACCGGGGCGCAGTTCCCCGGTGAGCACCATCTGGCGCAGGGCCTCGGCGGCGAGGGCGGACATGCTCGGCGGCGCCTCGATGCGGCGCACGGAGGGCACGTGATCCGGCTCTGAGCTCACGGTGCGCCTCCTCTCTCTGGGGTGACGTCGACGCGCAGCCAGTCGCTCGCGGTGTCGACATCTTTCCGTAACGGATTGCTCTGTGAGCCTTGTCATACGGCTTCGTCTTTTGTAGACAGTAGTCCACCAGCTGTGAGGCACACCACCTCCGGCGTCGAAAAACTCTGGAACGGAGGCTGCGGATGGCAGTCGAGACGGCCGGCCCCCTCGCGGGCGTGACGGTGCTCGAGGTGGGCGCCTTCATGGCCGCCCCCTTCGCCACGATGCAGCTGGCCGACCTCGGCGCCCGCGTCCTGAAGGTCGAGAACCCGACGGGGGGCGACCCCGTCCGCGCCACCAGCCCGTTCCTCGACGGCGAGAGCTCGCCGTTCGTCCGGCTCAACCGGAACAAGGAGTCGGTGGCCCTCGACCTCAAGGCCCCCGAGGGCAAGAAGGCGTTCCTGGCGCTGGCCGCCCGCGCCGACGTGCTGGTGGAGAACCTCCGCCCCGGCGCCATGACCGGCCTCGGGTTCGGTTACGAGGCGATCCGCGAGGTCAACCCGCGGATCGTCTACGCCTCGGCATCCGGGTGGGGCCAGGACGGGCCACTGGCCGCGCTGCCCGGGCTGGACATCATGGCCCAGGCCCGCGGCGGGCTGATGAGCATCACCGGGACCCCGGATGGCGCTCCGGTCAAGATCGGTGTCCCGATCTGCGACCTGGTCTGCGCCATGTACGTCGCCCTCGGGGTCACCGCGGCGCTCAAGGAGCGGGACCGCTCGGGGGAGGGGCAGTACCTCGACGTCTCGCTGCTGGAGAGCGGCGTCTCCTTCGCCATCTGGGAGGCCGGCAAGTACTTCGCCACCGGCGAGGTGGGCCGCCCGCTGGGCTCGGCGCACCAGAGCACCGCGCCGTACCAGGCGGTGCGCACCGCCGACGGGTACGTCACCGTCGGGGCCGTCACCCCGAAGACGTGGAAGGGGCTGTGCTCGGCGCTGGGTCTGGAGGACCTGCTCGACGACGAGCGCTACGCCGACGCGTCCACGCGGCACGGCCACCGGGACACGCTCATCCCGGCGATCGAGGCGGTCACCACCACGCGCACCACCGACGAGGTGGTCGCCGCCCTCGACGACGCCGGCGTGCCGTGCGCCCCGATCGCCGACTACGGCCAGGTCTTCACCGACGACCACCTCACCCAGCGCGGCTACTTCTGGGACGCGCCGCACCCGACCCTCGGCGCGGTCCGGCAGCTGGGGTCGCCGATGCGGCTCTCCCGCACGCCCGCCCGGCAGGACACCGCCGGTCCGCAACTGGGGGCCGGCACCCGAGCGGCCCTGGAGTGGGCCGAGATCCCGGCCGCCGAGGTCGACGCGCTCATCGAGTCCGGGGTCGCCGCCGACCCGGCGCACACCGTGGCGCCCGCCCCGCCCGCAGTCCCCCCGCAGCCCGCCGACGACCGACCCCTCTGAGGAGCCCGCACATGACCACGCTCGAACCCGGTGTCCAGGGCGTCCTGGCGCGCACCGTCGCGGCAGAGCACTGCACCCGTCGTGGGGAGTACGACATCTTCTCCACGCCCAACCTCGTCCTCCTCCTGGAGGAGGCGGCCATCGAAGGGCTGGCGCCGCATCTGCGCGCGGACCAGGCCAGCGTCGGCAGCAAGATCGACATCGCGCACACCGCGCCCACACTGCTCGGTCAGACGGTCACCGCGACCGCCACCGTGACCGAGGTCGACCGTCGCCGGGTGGTCTTCGACATCCGCGTCGAGGACGACACCGAGGTCATCGGCACGGGCACGCACGAGCGCTTCGTCGTCGACCTGCCCTCCTTCGAGGACCGGCTCGCCGCCAAGGCGGAGCAGGTCCGGTGAACCCGCAGGACGTTCCCCCGCCCCGCCCGCACCAGCCCCGTCGCCCCACCCCCATCCAAGGAGCACCCGTGAAGCGCACCCGTTCCACCGTCCTCGCCGCGGCCTCGGCCTCGGCGCTCGCCCTGACCCTCGCGGCCTGCGGGGGTGACGCCGGCGGGTCCGGCGACGGCGACGGCGGCTTCACGCCGCGCGGCGACGTCACCATGATCGTGCCGTTCGGCGCCGGCGGCGGCAGCGACCTCGCCGGCCGCGCGACCGCGACCATGATCGAGGCCGCCAACGGCGACGTGAGCGTCAACGTCGAGAACCGCGAGGGCGGCTCCGGCGCGGTCGGCTACTCCCACTTCCTGGGCCAGGCCGGCGACGGGGAGACCCTGCTGGCGACCGAGACCGCGCTGCTGGCGCTGCCGATCAGCGGCGAGGTCGAGTTCGACTACACCGACTTCACCCCGATCATGAAGCTCGGCGACGACTACACGCTGATGGTCGTGGGCGCCGACAGCCCCTACGAGACCTGCACCGACGTCGTCGAGGCGGCCGAGAACGAGCGGATCGTGGCCGGCATCAGCGGCATCACCGGCCTGGACAACATCGTCTTCACGCTCACCGAGCAGGAGACCGGCGTCGAGTTCGACCGCGTGCCCTTCGAGTCCGGCGGCGAGCTCACCGCCGCGCTGCTGGGCGGTCAGATCGACATCGCCTCGCTCAACCCGGGCGAGATCATCGGCCAGCTCGAGGCCGGCGAGGTCAAGGCCCTGTGCGCCTTCTCCGAGGAGCGCTACAGCGACTACGAGGAGCTGGCCGACATCGAGACGGCCAAGGAGCAGGGCATCGACGTCGCCTTCGCCCAGTTCCGCGGCGTCCTGGCGCCCGGCGGCATCGACGACGCGGCCCGCGACTTCTGGATCGAGACGATGGAGGCTGCGGTCGAGACCGACGAGTACCAGCAGTACATCGAGGACAACTACCTGCAGGCCAACACGGCCGCCGGCGACGACTTCGTCGAGTACCTCGAGGGCAACAACGAGCTGCTCCAGCAGGTCATCGGCGGATGACCGGGGTCCCGGCCAAGCGAGGCATCGCGGTCGAGCAGGCCGTCGTGTACGGCCTGCTCACCGCCCTCGGCCTCGGCGCCTTCGTCATGGCTCTCGACTACGGGTTCCTCCTCGAGGAATCCCGCGTCGGGCCGGGACTGGTTCCCGGGGTCGTCGGCGGGCTGATCGTGCTCATCGCCGGCTGGGAACTCATCGCGATCCTGCGCGGTCACCGGATCCCGCACGACCGCGGTCTGGCGGAGATCGTGGGAGCCACCACGGCGGACATCCCCCAGGGCGGTGCCTCCCCGGAGCGCGCCGCCCCGGGGGGTGTCCCCGTCGGGGACCGGCCCGGTGACACGGCCGGCGACATCGTCGCCGTGTCCCCCGACGACGCACCGGCGGCCGGGCCCGGCCTGGACGACGTCGACATCTTCGGCCGGACGCCGCGGGACCGCGGCCGCCAGCTGGTGACCGTCTCCGTCGCCCTCGTCGTGGCCGTGCTCCTGGTGCCGCTGCTGGGCTTCCTCGTGTCGTTCTTCCTGCTCTCGCTGTTCATCTCGGCCGTGGTGGAGCGCCGCGCCTGGATCCCGTCGCTGATCGTGTCGGGCCTGGCGATCGCCGCGGTCTACGGGGTCTTCGTCGGGTTCCTCGACGTGCCGCTGCCGACCGGGCTCATCGGGATCGGAGGCTGACGTGCTCGACAACCTCGTGCTCGGCTTCTCGACGGCGCTGAGCGTCGAGAACCTGCTGTGGTGCTTCGTCGGGGTGCTCGTCGGCACCGTCATCGGCGTCCTGCCCGGCCTCGGCTCGACCACCGGTGTCGCGGTGCTCCTGCCGCTGACCCTGTCGCTCGAGCCGGTGACCGGTCTGATCATGCTCGCGGGCATCTACTACGGCTCGCAGTACGGCGGCACCATCACCTCGGTCCTCATCTCCACGCCCGGCGAGGCGTCGAGCGTGGTGACCACGCTCGACGGCTACCAGATGGCGCGGCAGGGGCGGGCCGGTGCGGCCCTGGCGATCTCGGCGATCGGCTCCTTCGTCGCCGCGATCATCTCGCTGGCGCTGCTGGTGACCCTGGCGCCGCCCTTCGCGGAGTTCGCGCTGGACTTCGGTCCGCCCGAGATGCTCGCCGTGATGATCCTGGGCCTCGCCACGATCATCAGCTTCGCCGGCGACAACCGGATGCTGGGCCTGCTCATGGCCCTCGTCGGCCTGCTGATCGCCACCGTCGGCGTCGACCCCGGCAGCGGCACCTCGCGGTTCACCTTCGGGTCCATCTACCTGCTCGGCGGCATCCCGTTCGTCGAGGTGATGATCGGCCTGTTCGCCGTCGGCGAGGTGCTGTTCCAGATCCGGCAGGGTGCCGCGGCGCCGATCAAGGCCAAGTTCCGCGAACTGATGATCAGCCGCGACGACCTCAAGCGGTCCCGGGGCCCCATCCTGCGCGGCAGCTTCCTCGGCTTCCTGTTCGGCATCCTGCCCGGCGCCGGCTCGACGCTGGCCTCCTTCATGGCCTACGGCATCGAGAAGCGGGTCAACAAGCGGGGCAAGGAGTTCGGCACCGGGGCGATCGAGGGCGTGGCCGCACCGGAGGCGGCCAACAACGCGGCGGCCAACGCGAACTTCGTGCCGACGCTGACCCTGGGCATCCCGGGCGGTGCCACGACGGCCGTGCTCCTGGGCGCCTTCATGATCAACGGGATCCAGCCCGGGCCGCTGCTGTTCGACGAGCAGCCGACCCTGGTCTGGGGCCTGCTGGCGTCGTTCTTCATCGGCAACGTGATGCTGCTGGTGCTCAACCTGCCGCTGGCCCCGGTCTTCGCGCAGATCCTGCGGGTGCCCTACGGCTACATGTACCCGATGATCCTGCTGACCAGCCTGGTCGGCGCGTACTCGATCTCCAACGGCATGTACAGCGTCTGGGTGGTCCTGATCTTCGGGGTCATCGGCTACTTCATGAAGCGGCTCGACCTCCCGATGGCGCCCCTCGTCCTCGGCGTCGTCCTCGGGCCGCTGTTCGAGAAGGCCCTGGTCCAGACGTCGGCGATCGGCGACGGCAACGTCTTCATCGTCTTCACCCGGCCGCTGGCCCTGGTCGTCATGGCCATCGCTCTCCTGCAGATCTTCGCTCCCGCGATCATGGCCCGGTTGCTGCGGCGACGGCGCGCACGCCTGGCCGACGCGGCCGCACCTACCCCCGAGGAGTCCCCCCGTGGATGAACCAGAACTGCTCGTCGAGTCCGACGGCGGCGTCCTGACCGTCACCTTCAACCGCCCCCGGCAGCGCAACGCGATGACCTGGGGGATGTACGAGGGCCTCTACGACGCCTGCGAGCGGGCCGACGCCGACGACGAGATCCGCGTCATGGTGCTGAAGGCGGCCGGCGACAAGGCGTTCGTCGCCGGCACCGACATCAGCCAGTTCGCCGACTTCTCCAGCGGCGCCGACGGCGTGGCGTACGAGGAGAAGATCGCGCGCATCGTGACCCGGCTCGAGGACGTCGGCGTGCCGACCGTGGCCGTCGTCCGGGGGTTCTGCGTCGGCGGCGGGCTGGGCATCGCGTCGGTCTGCGACCTGCGGGTCGCCGCCCGGTCGGCCCGGTTCGGGATCCCGATCGCGCGCACGCTGGGCAACTGCCTGTCGATGAACAACTACTCGCTCCTGCTCCAGCACCTCGGGCCGGCGCGGACCCTCGACATGCTGCTGCGGGCGCGGCTGTTCACCGGCGAGGAGGCGGCGGCGGCCGGCTTCGTCGCCGAGCTGTGCGAGGACGGCGACCTCGACGCCACGGCCGACGGCGTCGTGCAGACCCTGCTCGGCCACGCGCCGCTGAGCATGTGGGCGGCCAAGGAGGCGGTCCGCCGCATCCGCCGCGCGAGCATCCCGAACGGCGACGACATCGTCGGCCGCGTGTTCGGCAGCGAGGACTTCCACACCGCGGTCGCGGCGTTCGCGGCCAAGCAGCCGGTCGTGTGGCAGGGCCGGTGACGCACGTCGTCCGGTACGAGACCTCCGGCGACGTCCGCGTCGGCGTCCTGGACGCCGGCGCGGTGCGGCCCGTCCCGGGCGTTGCGTCGATGGGCGAGCTGCTCGCGCGGGACCTGGCCGAGGCGCGCGCGGCGGTGGAGGGGGCGGCAGGGCAGCGCGCCGTCCCGGTGGGGGAGGTGCGGCTGCTGGCGCCGGTCGACGGCCTGACCGAGGTCTGGGCGTCGGGCGTCACCTACGAGCGGTCCATGGACGCCCGGGTCGAGGAGAGCATGACCCAGGACATCTACACCCGCGTCTACCTGGCCGAGCGGCCCGAGCTGTTCTTCAAGTCCGTCGCGTGGCGGGTGGTCACCGACGGCGAGCCGATCGCCGTGCGTCCTGACTCGGCGCTGACCGTGCCCGAGCCCGAGCTCGCCGCCGTCGTCACCGCGACGGCCGAGGTGTTCGGCTACACCGTCTGCGACGACGTCAGCTCCCGCGACATCGAGGGCGAGAACCCGCTCTACCTGCCCCAGGCCAAGGTCTACGCCGGCAGCTGTGCGCTCGCACCCGGCATCCGGCCGGCCTGGGAGGTGGCCGACCCGGCCGCGCTGGGGATCTCCCTGCGGGTCGTCCGGGCCGGCGCGACCGCGTTCGAGGGCAGCACGTCCACCGCGCGGATGCGCCGCTCGGTGCCCGACCTGGTCGCGCACCTGGTCCGGGCGCAGGACTTCCCCGCCGGCGCCGTCCTCTCCACCGGGACCGGCATCGTGCCGGGCCTGGACTTCACCCTGCTCGACGGCGACGTCGTCGAGGTGACCGTCGAGGAGGTCGGGACGTTGCGCAACCCCGTGGTGGGCGTGGCGGTCGCGCGCTCCCGTGCCCTGGCCGCGGCCCGATGACGGCGCCGGTCGTGCCGGACACCGACGCCGCCACCCTGGGGCGGGTGCTCGGCGGGCTCGCGGCGAGCGCGCCGGTGCTGGCCGATACCGGCCGGGCCGAGCGGGCGAGTGCCCTGCGGGCCGTCGCGGACGCGCTCGACGCGGCGACCGACGAGCTCGTGGCCCTGGCGACCGAGGAGACCGCGCTGCCGCGGCCCCGGCTCACCGGCGAGGTCGCGCGGACCACCGGGCAGCTGCGGATGTTCGCCGCCGGACTCGACGAGGGGTCGTTCCTGGACGTCGTCATCGACCCGGCCGATCCGTCGGCCACGCCGGTGCCGCGCCCCGACCTGCGCCGGATGCAGGTGGCGCTGGGCCCCGTCCTCGTCTTCGCGGCGAGCAACTTCCCGTTCGCGTTCAGCGTCGCCGGCGGGGACACCGCGTCGGCGCTGGCCGCCGGCTGCCCGGTCCTCGTCAAGGCGCACCCCGGTCACCCCGCGACGTCGGTCCGCACCGCCGAGATCGTCCGCTCCGCGTGGGAGGGTGCCGGCATGCCCGCGGGGTCCTTCGGCCTCGTCACCGGTGAACAGGTCGGCGTCCAGGCGCTGCGCGATCCGCGGATCGCGGCGGCCGGTTTCACCGGCTCGCTGCACGGCGGCGCGGCGCTGTACCGGATCGCGGCGGAGCGGGAGGTCCCGATCCCGTTCTACGCGGAGATGGGCAGCCTGAACCCGACGTTCGTGACCCCCGGTGCGGTGGCCGCCCGGGGCGAGGAGATCGCGGCCGGGTTCGTCACCTCGTTCACCCTGGGCGTGGGGCAGTTCTGCACCAAGCCGGGGCTGCTGTTCCTCCCGCGCGGCCACGGACTCGAGACCGCGCTCGAGCGGGCCGTCGGTGCGGTGGCCCCCGGCCGGATGCTGCACGAGCGCATCCGCACCGGGCACGACGCGGTGCGGGCCGAGCTCGCGGCGCTCCCGGGCATGCGGGCCGTGGCAGCCGTCGAGCCCGGTGCGGGCGAGCTCGCGGGCGCGACCCTGCTGGCCACCGATCTGGCCACGCTGCTGGCCGACCCCGATCGGGTGCTGACCGAGTGCTTCGGGCCGACGTCGGTCGTCGTCGAGTACTCCGGCATGGACGAGGTCCTGACCGCGGCGCGGGCCTTCGGCGGCAACCTCACCGCCACCGTGCACGCCGAGGACGACGAGGTCGAGCTGGTCCGGCCCCTGATGCGCGAGCTGCGCGACCGGGCGGGCCGGATCGTCTGGAACGGGTGGCCGACCGGGGTGGCCGTCGCGTGGGCCATGCACCACGGGGGTCCGTGGCCCGCGACCAGCGCGCCCCTGCACACGTCGGTGGGGATGACCGCGATCCGGCGGTTCCTCCGGCCGGTCACCTTCCAGGACGTGCCCGCGGAGCTGCTCGACGAGGCGCTCCAGGACCGCAATCCGGCCGGCATCCCGCGCCGGCTCGACGGCGTCCTCTCCACCGGAGACCTTCCCGGGGCCTGAGACGAGCACACGCCGGTGGTCGCCCCGGGTGTCCGGGGACGACCACCAGCGTGAGGTGATCTCGGGTGGTGCGGGGACTACGCGGCGGCGCGGTCGGCGTCCCGCTCGATGTCGGCGGCGAAGCGGTCGAGCACGGCGCGGCGGCACTCGCGGCTGTGCGCCGACTGGATGGACCGGGTGGCCGCGACCGCGTCGAGCACGATCGCGCCGAAGGCCGCGAGGGACCACCGCGCGCTACCGGCGGTGCGGTGTCGGTTCTGGTCGATGGAAGCGGTCATCGTCTGCGTCGTCCTCTTCTTCCTGCGGCGTCCCGTGGTTCCTCATCGATCATCGATCGCGCCGGCCCGGAGGTTGAGGGGCTGGGCTGTGAGACGGCGCACGAACGCGCCGTTTCCGCGGTGACGTCGGCCACGATCGGCCGGGCGTGTGCGGAATCGCGGGGCGCGAGCCGTGTCCGGCGTCAGGAGTCGGACAGGGACCGCAGGAGTCTGGCCAGGGTGCTGCGGTCGCCGGGGGAGAGCCGGGCGAACAGTTCCTCGGAGTCCGCGGAGCGGGCACGGTCGACCTCGGCGCGGATCCGCCGGCCCTCGTCGGTCGGCCGCAGCAGCACCGCGCGCCGGTCGTCCGGGTCGGGCGTCCGCTCCACCAGCCCCCGCTCCTGCAGGCCGTCGGCCACCTCCGTCGCCGAGCGCGGGGCGATCCGCAGCGTCTCGGCGAGCTCCGACAGGCGGACGCCGTCCCGCGCGCCGACCACCTTCAGCGCCCGGGCCTGGTGCGGTGAGAGATCCCAGGGGGCCAGCACGTCCCGCCAGCGGCGCCGCAGGGTGCGGGCGGCCCGCATCAGCAGGTCGCCCAGGTCGGCCGGTCCGTCGTCCACGGCGGGAATCGTAGCGGCGGTCGCGTGGTTACCACACCGTGAGGTAACCTCAGCTTCTTTCCCCGGCGACATCGCCGATCTCGCGCACTTTCGCCCCCCAAAGCGCACGAGATCGCCGATCTCGCCGGGCTCACCGAACCCAGGAGGTGGTCGCCATCGAGGAGATGACGACACGTGCCGGCCGGTCCGGCCGCAGTCCCGATCCCGCTGACCGGGCACAGCTCGAGCGTTCGCCCGTGCGCTGGAGCCGGGTGGCCGCCCTGTTCCGCCCGTACCGCCGGCAGCTCGGCGTGGTGGTGGCGTTGATCGTGGCGTCGTCCGCCATCGCGCTGGCCACCCCGTTCCTCGTCCGCCTGGTCATCGACGAGGCGCTGCCGCGCCAGGACGTCGGCCTGCTGCTCTGGGCCGTCGGCGGGATGCTCGCCGTCACGGTGGTCACCGCCGTCTTCGGCGTCGTCCAGACCTGGTTGTCGACCACCGTCGGGCAGCGGGTCATGCACGGCCTGCGGACGGCGGTGTTCGGGCACCTGCAGCGGCAGTCGCTCGGCTTCTTCACCCGCACCCGCGGGGGCGAGGTGCAGTCCCGGCTGACCAACGACATCGGCGGCATGCAGTCGGTGGTCACGTCGACCGCGACCTCGGCCGCCTCCAACGCGACGACCGTCATCGGCACCGTCGTCGCCATGGCCGCGCTGAGCTGGCGGCTGTCCCTGCTCTCGCTGATCGTGCTCCCGCCGGCCATCTGGCTGACCCGGCGCGTGGCCCGGATGCGGCGGGCGATCACGGCCCAGCGGCAGCGGCACCTCGCCGACCTGCACTCCCAGGTGGAGGAAGGCCTCTCGATCAGCGGGGTGCTGCTGGGCAAGACCCTCGGCGCCGCCCCCGCGCAGTCCCACCGGTTCACCGGCACGTCCGACGACCTGGTCGCCCTCGAGGTGCGCTCCCAGCTGGCCGGTCGTTGGCGCATGGCCACGATGAGCATCGTCTTCGCGGGCATCCCCGCGCTGATCTACCTGGCGGCGGGCCTCCCGGCGACCTCGGGCGGCATGACCATCGGCACGCTGGTGGCGTTCACCGCGCTGCAAGGCACGCTGTTCCGCCCGCTGATGGGCCTGCTCGACCTCTCGGTGTCGCTGACCAGTTCGATGGCGCTGTTCAGCCGGGTGTTCGAGTACCTCGACCTGCCCGTCGACATCGACGACCCGGCCCATCCCGTCGCGGTCGACCCGGGCACCGTGCGCGGCGAGGTGCGCTTCGAGGGCGTCGGCTTCACCTACCCCGACGGGGCCCGCCCCGCGCTGACCGGCGTCGACCTGACCGTGCCCGCCGGAGGGAGCCTGGCGCTGGTCGGCGAGACCGGCTCGGGCAAGAGCACCCTGGCCTCCCTCGTGGCGCGGCTGAACGACCCGACGACCGGGCGGGTGCTGATCGACGGCGTCGACGTACGGGAGATGACGCTGGCCGACCTCGCGCGCGTCGTGGGCGTGGTCTCCCAGGAGACCTACCTGCTGCACGGGACCATCCGCGAGAACCTCCGGCACGCGAAGCCCGACGCCACGGACGCCGACATGGAGGCCGCCGCCCGGCGGGCGCAGGTTCACGACGTGATCGCGGCGCTGCCCGACGGCTACGACACCGTGGTCGGGGCGCGGGGGCACCGGTTCTCCGGCGGGGAGAAGCAGCGGCTGGCCATCGCTCGGACGCTGCTGCGCGACCCGCGGGTGCTCGTGCTCGACGAGGCGACCAGCGCGCTGGACACGGAGACCGAGCGTGCGGTGCAGGCAGCCCTGGACGAGGCCAGCCGCGGGCGGACGACGATCACCATCGCCCACCGGCTCTCGACCGTGCGCGACGCCGACGAGATCGCCGTGCTGGATGCCGGCCGGGTCGTGGAGCGGGGCTCGCACGACGCGCTCCTGGCGCGCGGCGGCCGGTACGCCCGCCTGGTCGGCCTGGCCGAGCGCGAGGCGGTGCTCGCCGCCTAATGGGGCTTACCGGGCCCGCCGGTCTCTGGCAGGTTCGGCGCCGGTAGCGGCCGGTGGGTCAGCACTCTCGCCGCCTGGAACGGGTTGGATTCCTAGGGTCAGATCGTGCGCCCACCGGTCGTGAGGGGGTCTGACCGCTGATGGGATGACGTGCCCCGAGCCTGTGGCTCGGTGAGCA
>NZ_BAAAVV010000010.1:0-130120 GCF_039534705.1 Blastococcus jejuensis | reverse complement strand
CTCTTGCGGGCCACCGCGATCACGTCACGACGGAACTCCGCCGGATACGGCTTGGGCACGATGCTGATCCTTCCAGCGAGGCCGCAGCCTCACAGGCAAGGAGTCAACTGAACTGGGGGCAGTCCCCGTCGTGCGTGGCCAAGCAGGTGACCAGACCGGTCAGGAATCGAGAAGCGCCGACGGTCGAGCCGCTCCTAGCGTGACCGGCATGGACATCACCGTTCACCACACCTTCCTGCCGGCCGACGACCCCGAGGCCTCGCTGGCCTTCTACCGGGACACCCTCGGCTTCGAGGTCCGCAACGACGTCGGTCGGGGCACGATGCGCTGGATCACGGTCGGCCCCGCCGACGAGGCCACCACGTCCATCGTCCTGCACCCGCCGGCGGTCGATCCCGGCATCACCGACGACGAGCGCCGCACCATCGCCGAGATGATGGCGAAGGGCACCTACGCCACCATCGTCCTGGCCACGAAAGACCTCGACGGCACCTTCGAGCGCGTCCAGGCTCGCGACGCCGAGGTCGTCCAGGAGCCGACGGAGCAGCCGTACGGGGTCCGCGACTGCGCCTTCCGCGATCCCGCGGGCAACCTGGTCCGCATCCTCGAGCGGCGCTGACCGGGCACTCGCGGGGGCGAACTAGCCGCGGGGCAGCACGCAGAACTCGTTGCCATCGGGATCGGCCAGCACGACCCGGCCGGCCTCGCGCTGGCCGATGCCGAGCCGCGTCGCCCCGAGGGAGACCAGGCGGTCGACCTCCGCCTGCTGGTCGCCGTCGGCAGGCGGGGCGATGTCGAAGTGCAGCCGGTTCTTCCCCGTCTTCGGCGGCAGGGGCGGACCGCCCCACGTGACCTTCGGGCCGCCGTGCGGCGCGCGGATCGCGGTCTCCTGGTCCTGGTCCCAGACCAGCGGCCAGCCCAGCGCCGCGCTCCAGAAGTACCCGACCTCCTGCGAACCGTCGCACGCGAGCGCCCCGACGAACCCACAGTCGGCGAGGAAGTCGTTGCCCGGCTCGATGACGCAGAACTCGTTGCCCTCGGGGTCGGCGAGAACCACGTGACCTTCGTCGGGCCGCTGACCGACGTCGATGTGCCGGGCGCCGAGCTCCAGCGCCCTCGCCACCGTCTGCTGCTGGTCCTCGAGCGACGTGCTCGTCAGGTCGAAGTGCATCCGGTTCTGACCGGTCTTCGGCTCCTGGCTGGGGAGGAACCGGATCCGGAACCCGGTGTCATCGGTCGGCACGAGCGCGACGCCGTCCTTCTCGTCGGCCGGCTCCCAGCCCAGGACGGCGGCCCAGAAGCGCGCGAGCCGGTGCGGGTCGTTCGCATCGACGCAGAGCGCGATGAGGTCGGTCGGCATCGTGCTCGGCATCTCCGATCCGCTGCTGCCGGAGCGCGTCCTCCGGCGTACGAGGAGGGCGACGCTAGGTCGCGCGGGGACCGCGACGCAACGCGATTGATCCGCTCCGGCCCGTCTCTCGCCGCGCCGGTGCCGCGGTGTAGTTCACCGTTCCGCGCCACACCGCGGCACTCGGGTCCTCGCGGCGGCCGCCGGCACACACGCCGGGCGCCGCCGGGTCTATCGTGACCACCCGGGCGAGCCTCACGCCCAACCCCAGACCGGTCCTCCACGCGGGCCGGCGACGCGGGGCAAAGGGGACTGCGAGAGCCTCGAGGCGCTGCACGGCCCGGACGTCCTCACCTGTTCGGATGCCACGGCTGCGGCGGCGCACGGCGCGTGGAGCCGTCGCCGCGGGCGCAGCCGGGAGAGTCTGACCATGACCACGGCCAAGCAGCTCAAGGCCCGCGTGCGCGCGCGGATGGCCAGGACCGGCGAGCGCTACGCGGTCGCCCGCGCCCATGTCGTCGGCGGCGCCCTCGACACCGGTCCCGTCGTCGACGCCGGATGGACCCTGCGCGGTGGCACCGACCCGGATACCGCGGCGCTGGCCAACGTACTCGCCCACCGCGGGGTCACCGGCCCCGACGGGCCGCTGACCGAGCCACTGCTGTTCCTCGTCGGCGGCGGGCTCGGCGCCGGCTACATCCTCTGGGAGTTCGCCCACGACGACGGCCGGGTGGTCACCCTCGGGTTCACCCATTCCTGGCAGTACTTCGACCGCCGGCTGGCCACGACGGTCGACCGGCTGGGCCTGGACGTCGCCTGGTCGCGCACCGGCGGTGCCGCGGCCGCCGCCCAGGCGCTGACCGCGACGCTGGCCGCCGATGATCCGGCCATCATCTGGCCGGACCGCTACCACCTCGGCTACTGGAACCTGCCGCCGTTCCTCGACGGGATGGGCGGGGGGCCGGTCGTCGCCTACGCCGCCGCCGGGGGGCGTGTGCATGTCGACGACCGCAACCTGGCGCCGCTGACCGTGCCGGCCCCGGACTTGGACCGGGCGCGGGCCCGCGTGGGCAGCTACCGCAACACGATGCTCGTCGTCCGGACTGCGGACGCCGCGGTGCCGGCGGACCGGCTTCGCGCCGCGGTGCGCGCCGGGCTGGAGGCCGACGTGGACCACCTCGGCGGGACGTCGACCTCCTTCGCGCTGCCCGCCTGGCGGAAGTGGTCACGGCTGCTCGTCGACCCACGGGCCGCGAAGGGGTGGCCGAGGGTGTTCGCCGACCGGCGCGGGCTGCTGCGGGCGCTGGCCAGCGTGTGGGAGGGCGTCGAGCCCGCCGGGATGGACGGCGGGCACGTGCGCGGGCTGTTCGCCGACGGGCTCGAGCAGGCCGCCGTCGTGCTCGACGAGCCGGGGCTGGCCGCCGAGGCGCCGCGGTGGCGGGAGATCGCCGACCGCTGGCACGCCCTCGCCGAGACGGCCCTGCCGGACGACGTCCCGGCGATCGCCCGGCTGCGGACCCTCACGGCCACGGTCACCGGAGCGGTCGCCGAGGGCGACGCGGGGGCGGCGGAGCGGGCGGCGGCTGCCGAGGAGCTGTGGCGGCTGCGGGCCGAGCACGCCGACGCGCCTCCGCTGGACGAGGGGCGCCTCGCGGCGGTGCTGGCCGGCATGAGCGGGCACCTGGCCGCGATCCACGACGCCGAGGCCGAGGCCGTGGCCCGGCTCGGCGCCGCCCTGGGCAGGTGACCGCTGGGCTCAGCGGGTCCGGTACCGGGCGTAGATCAACCCGCTGTCGAAGGCGCGTTCCTCGACCAGCTGGAGATCGAGGCGCGCGCCGTCGGGGAAGAACCGCTTGCCGCCGCCGACCACGCTCGTCGTGATGAAGAGGTGGTATTCGTCCACCAGGCCGGCCGCGATCGCCTGGGCGGCGAGGTTCGGGCCGTCGACGCTGAGATCGGAATCAGCCTCGGCCTTGAGTCGGCGGACCGCGTCCGGGTCGAAGGTCCGCTCGATCCTGGTCTTCTCGCTCGACACCGACTCCAGCGTCGTGGAGTAGACGACCTTCTCCGCGGCCTGCCAGTCGCGCGCGTACTGCTCGATGTGCGGAGGCACGTCGGGAAGGGTGTGCGCGGTCTCCCAGAAGACCATCGTCTCGTACATCCGACGGCCGTAGAGGAACGTGCCGACGTGGCGGAAGACGTCGCCGATGAAGGTGTGCACCTCCTGGTCCTCTGCCCCGGTGCCGAGGTCGCCCTCGGCTGCCTCGGCGTAGCCGTCGAGCGAGGTGATCATCGAGTAGATGAGCTTGGCCATGCGTCTCCTCCGGGTACGAGCGCATCGGTCTCGTGGTTGCTGGGGCTGTGACCTGCACCGAACCCGTAACTCATCGATCGGTTGGCCGGCCCGTTCCGTCCACTGCCGGATCCCGTCCTGCCGCACCGCTGCGGTGCGGTCGTGGACCAGACCGCTACATCAGCGGTCGATGGTCTTCCTGCCGGAGGACAGACGTCGTGGGGTCGACGGTGGAGGCGCTGCCGGGCTCGTCCTTCACGCGCCCGGGACTCGTCGGGGTACTCAGGGATGTGTGTCGACGGTCAGAGACACCGCCCGGACGGCGCCGCGGAGGCGTCCGGTGCGTTGTCCTTATCCTTGTCCCGGGACTTGATCCCGTGTGCCCGCCGGCGTGGCGCAACTGGTAGCGCACCCGACTTGTAATCGGGCGGTTAGGGGTTCGAGTCCCCTCGTCGGCTCCACGGTCTGTGCGTGCTCGGCCGATCCTCGACCCGGGTCGCTGGGAGTCGTCGGTCTCCTCCGAGTGCCGGGCATTCCCCGGATCCTGGACTCATCCGTCCGTGAACGGCACCATGTCGGGGTGAGCGGGGCGGCGACGACGGCGGTCCCCTACGTCGGCAGGGCCGAGCAGCGCGCCGCCGTGGCCGCGGCGTTCCGGGAACCGGGGCACGTCGTCGTCCTCTGCGGCGAGGCCGGCGTGGGCAAGTCCGCGCTCGTCGCCACGGAGCGGGCGACCGCCCTGACCGACGTCGTCGACGGCGCATGCCTGCCCCTCGCCGGGCAGCCGCTGCCCCTCGCCGCGCTCGAGCAGATCTTCGACGCCCGGGGCGGGTGGCCGGAGGTGCCCGACGGCTCCGAGCAGCAGTCGGCCGAGCAGCGACTCAAGGCGGTGCGCCGGTGGGCGGACGCGCTCGCGCCGGTCGGCTCGTCCACGGCGATGACGCTGGTGGTGGAGGACCTGCACTGGGCCGACGAGACCACCTGCGACTTCCTCGTCTACCTCGCGTCGACCGCCACCCGCCGGGGCGTGAGTCTCGTGGTGACCCTGCGCAACGACGAGACGCCCCGGGTCGGGCGGGTGCAGCAGGCGGTCGCCGAGCTCACGCGGCTGCCCGGCGCGGTGAGCGTCGAGCTCGAGCGGCTGAGCCTGGCGGACACGGGCGAGCTCGTCGCCGCGCTGACCGGCGGCGCGGACGTCGACGTCGCCGCCTGGCACGCCCAGTCGCAGGGCAACCCGTTCCTGCTCGGCGAGCTGGTGAAGGACCCCGGCGCGCGCCGGGTGAAGGACGTCCTGCTCTCCCGGGTGCGCGAGCTGGGCCCCGATGCCGCCGACCTCGTGGGGTTGGCCGCGGTCTTCGGGCTCTGGGTCGCCGACTCCGACCTGCTGTCGGCGTCGGAGCTGCCGCTGCGCCGCTACGCGGCGGCGGTGCGCGAGGCGGTCGACGTCGGGGTGCTCGTCGTCGAGGGCTCGGACTACGCCTTCCGGCACAGCCTGATGTGCGAGGCGGTGCTCAACCGGCTGCTGCCGGTCGAGCGGCGGCTGCTGCACGAGCGGGCCGCCGCGGCCCTGGCCGGGAGCGGTGCCGACGACGTCGTCACGGCGGCAGCGGTTAGCCTGCACTGGTCGGCTGCGGGCCGGAGCGCGGAGGCGGCCGAGTGGAGCCTGCGCGCGGCGCGCAAGGCCCGCTCGCTCAACGCCTTCGCCGAGGCCTGGAGCTACTACGGGCGCGCCCTGGAGGCCGCGCCGTCCCTGGCCGGCGGCGACGGCGGTCTCGACCTGCTGCTGGAGGCCGCCGGCACCGCCCGCCTGGCCGGTGACCCGACCGCGGCGGCCGGACTGCTGGAGACCGCGCTCGCCGGCGGCGCCGCCGACGGGCCGGCGCGCGCTGCGGCGCTGGAGCGGCTGGGCTGCTTCCTGTGGGAGGCCGGGCTGACGGCCCGCAGCCGGGCGGCCTACGCCGACGCGGCCGCGCTCCTCGGGCCGGACGTCTCCGCGGTGCACGCCCAGGTGTGGGGGGCGCTGGCCCGGGGGGCGTTCATCATGGCCGAGTTCGACGAGGCGATCCGGATGGCCGACCGCGCCGCCGCCGCGGCGCGGGAGCACGGCACCGCCGCCGTCCTGGCCGATGCGCTGACCACCCGCGGGGCCGCCGGGGCCTTCCTGGGCGACGTCGCCGCCCTCGACGTGCTGCGCGAGGGCGTCCGGCTGGCCCGCGACGTCGAGGACCGGGCGGTCCTGTGCCGCGGTTACGCCAATCTCATGATCGCGTTCGAGTACACCGGCTTCCCGGCCGAGTCGCTCGCCGCCGCACGGGAGGGCCTGAGCCTGCTCCCCGAGTACGGCCTCGAGCTGGCGGTGGGCGCCGCGCTGGCGTGCAATGCCGTCAACATGCTCCGGCGGCGCGGGGACTACGCGCGGTGCGAGACGGTGCTCGCCGACCTGCTCGACGGCCGGGTGACCCAGGGGCAGGGCCTGCACCTGCACCTGGAGCGCGCCGAACTGCAGCTGGCGACCGGACGGCCGGACCTCGCGCGGGCGAGCCTGGAGGCCGCCGCCGACCTGAGGGACGTCGACGAGCCCGCGGTGGTCGCGGCGATCGCCACGGCGACGGCCGAGCTGCGGGCGCAGGAAGGTGACCGCGAGGGCTGCTACCGCACCGTCGACGAGGCGCTCCGCCGGCTGGCGGGAACCCAGGACACCCGGTTCCGCACCGAACTCGTCTCGATCGGGCTCCGCAACGAGGCCGACCGAGCGGTGCCCGGACGGCGGGACGGCGCTGCGCAGGCGCGGCTGGAGAGGCTGGCCGTCGAGCTGGACGGCCTCGACCCGACCGCCGACGACGACGTGAGCCACGCCGCCGAGCACCGCACGGCCCGCAACGAGCTGGCCCGCGCACGCGGCGGCGTCCCCGCGGAGGACTGGGCCGAGGCCGTGGCGCTCTGGCGGACCGCCGACCGCCCCCGGGAGGAGGCGTACTGCCTCCTCCGCGAGGCGGAGAGCCACGTCGAGCACCGCCGGCGGGAGCGGGCCGCGGCGGCCGCGACGGCGGCGCGGACGATCGCCGACCGGCTGGGCGCGGCCCCGATCGTCGCGGAGGTCGACGCGCTGCTGTCCCGGACGCGCCTCTCGGTGGCCCCCGCGCCCCGCGCGCCCGCCGAGGACCGGCCGTACGGGCTGACCGAACGCGAGTTCGAGGTGCTGGTCGAGCTCGGCACCGGCGCGACCAACCGGCAGATCGCCCGGAAGCTGTTCATCAGCGAGCGCACGGTAGGGGTCCACGTGTCGCGCGTTCTGCATAAGCTCCAGGTCGCGAACCGGGCGCAGGCCGCCGCCGTGGCGGTCAAGGTCGCTCGTCACGTCTGAGGTCCCTCGGGAGGACACGCCCATGTCACCGGTCAAGTTGTCGCTGTTCAACTCCGGAGACGACCGGGAGCAGGAGTCCGTCGAGCTCGACGACGCCCTCGTCGACCAGCTCCGGCAGGTCGTCGACGCCCACCCCGACCTGACGATGCAGGAGGCCCTGCGCCAGGGCATCGCGCACATCGTCGAGAACGGGCCGACGAAGCCGGGCCTCTGAGACCGGTCAGCGCAGGCTGGGCTCCAGCTGCGCGCGCAGGGCACGGACCGCCCGGCCGCGCAGCGGCCCCAGGCTGCCCCGGGGGATCGCCAGCTCCCGGCTGAGCGCGTCGTAGGACTGCTCCTCGCGGAGCATCGCCTGCACCAGCCGGCGCTGGGTGGCCGGCAGCCGGTCGACCGCGCGCCCGAGTGCCTCCGAGAGCTCCCGGCGCATCAGGTCCCCGGCCAAGTCGGCCTCGACGGGGGAGACCCGGTCGGCGACGTCCTCGGTCGGGACGGCGCGCTGCTGGGACCGGAGCACCGCCAGCGCCTCCCGGCGGGCCGTCGTCGACAACCAGCCGGGGAGGCAGGCGGACTCCTGGATGCGGTCGGCGTTGCGGAAGAGCAGCACCCAGGTGCGTTGCACGGCCTCGTCGACGTCGGCCTCGGTCCTGAGCACCGCGCGGGCCGAGGCCCGCAGGAGGCCCTCGTACCGGCGGACGGTCGACCGCCAGGCCGCGTCGTCCCCGCAGGACAGAGCGACCAGGGTGGCGCGGTCGGTCGGCGCCGGTGCGTCGGTGGAGTACGTGAGAGACATCGGTGGCTCCTTCGGTGACCCGCGGTGGGAACGGGCCGAAGCCTCCGATCGGGGAGGGGGTGCCCGAATCCGCCGGACGACGTATTCGGAGCCCCCGGAACGACGTATGCGGATGCGCGTCGACGTACGTACTCCGGACGCCGCGGGGAGCCACCGGGAGGAGGAGGACGGAGGGGGTCCCACGGATACGTCGGGCGTGCCAAGGTCGCCCTCGTCGGGTCCGAGGAGAGAAGGAGCGTGCCGGTGAGCGACCACGTGTACGGGATGAGCGAGATCGTCGGCAGCAGCACGACGAGCATCGACGAGGCGATCCGGACGGCGGTCCGCAAGGCCGCGCGCACGGTCCGCAACATCGACTGGTTCGAGGTCGACGAGATCCGCGGGCACGTGGTCGACGGCGACGTCGCCCACTTCCAGGTGCGCGTGAAGCTCGGCTTCCGGATCGAGGACTGAGGCCCCTCAGTCGAAGCTGCCGGCACCGCCCCGGCGATAGGGCGAGCGCCGTTCCACCCGGTCACGTTCGGCCCGCTCGGCCCGCACGCGCTCGGCGGTGCCGGGCGGGTAGCCGGCCTTGACCACGCGGTGCTCGACGGTCTGCTCCATGAAGAACAGGGAGAACATCAGCCCGAGGACCAGGCCGCCGACCGCGGCCGAGACACGGTAGGCCAGCGGCACCGGCGGGAGGAGCAGGCAGAGCACGATCACCGGCGCCAGCTGGACCAGTGCCCGGGCGACGTGCCGCAGGACCCAGGTGCGCCCGGTCGTGTCTGCCAGCACCCACGGGGAGAGCGTTCGGGGGAGCCCGCCGCCGAGGGCGTAGCGGATCCACTGCAGGGCAGTCGGCCGCGGTGCGCGCACGTCTCCGACGGTAGGCCGCCGACGAGCCACTCGTCAGTGGTCACCCGCGCACACGCCGTTGCCAGAGGTCGGTAGCGGTAGGAGACTCGTCGCACCTCCCCCTGGGGAGCGCGACGAGGAGGCCCTGCGGGGCCCCTGAGGAGGTCGAACGTGCAGATCAGCCAGCTGCTCCGCCACAAGGGCCACGAGGTGGCCACCATCGACGGTTCCGAGAGCGTGCGCACCGCGCTCGCGATGCTCGCCGAACGCGGCGTCGGTGCCCTGGTCGTCTCCTCCGACGGGCGCTGCGTCGAGGGCATCGTGTCCGAGCGCGACGTGGCCCGCGGGTTGCACAGCCGCGGCGCCGAGCTGCTCACCGACCCGGTGTCCAGTCTCATGACCGTCGAGGTGCGCACCTGCCGGCCGGCGGTGCGGGTCACCGAGCTGGCGCAGACGATGACCGATCACCGGATCCGGCACGTCCCCGTGGTCGACGAGGACGACGTGCTCGTCGGCATCGTCTCCATCGGCGACGTCGTCAAGGCGCGGCTCGACGAGCTCGAGGACGAGCGCAAGCAGCTGGTCGACTACATCCAGACCGTCTGAAGAAGGACCCCCCTGCCCCCCGCCACTCGCAGGCTCGCGGCGGGACCCTGCAGCGGGGCCTCAGCCTTCGCAGGCTCAGGGCGGTGCCCGGGACGGGGCCGGGGTGAGACCCCGCTGGGTGGCCGTTCCCTGACGCGGCCTGGCGTACGGTGCGGCCGTGGACGAGCGTCGCCTGGGTGTCGCATCCGGGCTCGGCGCCTACGCCCTGTGGGGGCTCTTCCCGCTCTACTTCCCGCTGCTCGAGCCCGCCGGTGGGCTCGAGATCGTGGCGCACCGCGTGGTGTGGTCCCTGCTGTTCATCGGGCTGTTGCTGACCGTCGTGCGCCGGTGGTCGCTGGTCCGCGCTGCCGTCAGCGACAAGCGCACGATGCTCGTGCTGGCGGGGGCCGCCGTCCTCATCTCGGGCAACTGGCTGGTGTTCGTCTACGGCGTCAACTCCGGCCACGTCGTCGAGACCTCGCTCGGCTACTTCATCAACCCCCTGGTCAGCGTGCTGCTCGGCGTCGTGGTGTTCAGCGAACGGCTCCGGCCGCTGCAGTGGACCGCCGTCGGGCTGGCCGCGGTCGCGGTCACGGTGCTGACCGTCGACTACGGGCGGCCGCCCTGGATCGCGCTGAGCCTCGCCTTCACCTTCGGGCTGTACGGCGTCATGAAGAAGCTGGTGCGGGTCGAGGCCGCGCCGGGTCTGTTCCTCGAGACGGCGCTCGTGGCGATCCCGGCGGCTGCGGTGCTCACCGTGCTGCACTCCCAGGGGGAGGGAACGTTCGGCAACCTGGGTGCCCTCCACACGGTGCTCCTGGTGCTGTCGGGGGTGGCCACCGCCGTCCCGCTGCTGCTGTTCGCGGCCGCCGCCCGGCGGGTGCCGCTGTCGACCGTCGGGCTGTTGCAGTACCTCACCCCGTGCATGCACCTGACCATCGGGGTCTTCGTCTACGGGGAGCCGATGCCGCCCGTCCGGCTGGCCGGTTTCGCGCTGGTCTGGGCCGCGCTGGCGGTGTTCACGGCGGACAGCCTGCGACACGCCCGGGCGGGGTCGCGACGCGCCGTGATCGAGGCCGTGCCGGCGGGTCTCTGAGGGGCACCCACCCCGCCACCGGGACGGACCGGTTCGGCCGTCCGCGTGCTCCGCGAACCTGTCGGACCCCGGCGTTACGGTCGCTCCCGAACCGCCCCGGGCACCGGCTCGGGGGAGTGCACCAGGAGGGCCAGCGATCATGACCAGCGACCCGCAGCCGGCGGTCTCCCCGCCCCCGGTCGATGGGTCAGGGGACGCATCCGTGCAGGTCCAGCCGCCGGGGCTGACCCGGCGGGAGCACGAGATGCTCACCTTCGAGCGGCAGTGGTGGCGGCGGGCGGGTGCGAAGGAGACGGCGATCCGCGACCGGTTCGGCGTCCCGCCGACGCGCTACTACCAGGTCCTCAATGCCCTCGTCGACCGTCCCGACGCGCTCGCCGCCGACCCGCTGCTGGTCAGGCGGTTGCGGCGACTCCGCACGGCACGGCAGCGACAACGATCTGTCCGAGGTCCTGTGCAATGAGAGTTACAACGATTAGATTTGCTCACCGTGGGCAGGCACGCGTCGTCGGACAGTGACGGACAGAACCGTGGGGGAGCCCCCGTGGCTGCGGGTCGCCGCCGGACGGATGTCCCCGACGGCCTGTGGCGCGACGCCCCTGCCGAGCGGGTGAGCGATCACCCCACCGCGCCGGGTCGCAAGGGCGGCGCCGGTGCCCGCACCCCGCTCGTGTCCGGTCCGGCCGACGCGCCGATGCCGCGCACGCGGCTCCCCCTGCCGCCGGTGCCCGCCGCCGCGCCGCGCACCAGCGCCGCCCCGTTCCGCGCCGTACCCGCTCCGGAGCTCCCGGGCGGCCGCGCGGGCGACGGTGTGCCGGGTGCGTCCGCTCCGCTCCAGCGGTCCTCCCGCAACGCGGCCGGGCCCGTGCTCCCACGGCCCGCCCGGGCCTGGGCCGACGAGGAACCCGCCCTGGTCTCCACCGGCCCCGGTCTGATGGCCGGCGGTGCCCGCGCGTCGGGTCCCGCGCCTCGTCTCCCGAGGCCGAGCACGCCCGCCGGCGCGCCCTCGCCGGCGTACGGCGACTGGACGAAGCCCTCGCGCCCCAGTGAGCCCCTCGACCTCGACTTCGCCGCCGAGGCCTCCGGTCAGATGGGCCTGCGGGTGCCGGCTGCCCCGGCCACCACGGCGATCCCCGAGCGTCCCGTCCGTCGCGGCCGGCGTGCCCGTGACCGGGCATCGGACCCCAGCAGTGCCGAGCTCGCGAGCGCCGGCATCGACAGCGCGGCGTTCGCCGGCGCCCAGTTCGCCGGTACTGAGTTCGACAGCGCCGAGTTCGACGGCGCCGAGTTCGACCGGGCCGGATTCGACAGTGCCGAGTTCGACGCTCCCGGCTCCGGGGAGCGGCCGGTCCGCAACCCCGGCACCGGTCCCGTCGGTGGCCGCGCCGCGATGCGCGCCGAGCGGCAGGCCGCCGATCTGGCCCGCCGGAAGGCGGCCAAGCGCAGTGGCGCCCCGGTCGGCATCCCCGACGACGAGGAGACCCCGCGCCGGCCGCGCCGGGTGCTGATGGGCCTCGTCGCGATGATCGTCGTCGCCCTGGGCGTCCTCGGTGTGTACAAGGTGGCCAGCCCCGGCGCCGAGGAGGCTGCCTCCGGCTCCACCGCGACGCAGAGCACCGCGCCGAGCGTGACCAGCCAGACGGCCGTGCTGCCCCCGCTGGAGACCCCGGAGCTCGCCATCGAGGTGCCCCCGGCGGCTCCGGTGCACGCCCCCGTCACGGTGCTCAACGCGACCGACATCACCGGTCTGGCCGCCGACGTGGCCGGCGTGCTGCAGGCCGCCGGCTGGGAGACCCCCGGCGTCGGCGGGTACCTCAACGAGGACGTCGCCGTCTCCACGGTGTTCTTCACCGAGGGCGACGAGACGCAGCGCCAGGCCGCGGTCTCCCTGATCGAGGAGTTCCCCCAGCTGACCGGCCCCGCGCCGCGGTTCTTCGAGCTGCCGGCCGATGTCACCGCGCCGGGCCTGGTCGTCGTGCTCACCGGTCCCTGGCAGTGAGGTCCTTCGCACACAGCTGACCGGTCACCGGCGGAACATGTTCCGTCCGTCGTCCGTTGGCCGCTTCGTGCGCCCCTTCCGCGGGCTCGTACGTCCGCGCTCAGGCGGCCGCACGCCCCTCGCCGCCCTCCTGCCCCTCGCCGTCCTCAGTGGGTTGCTCGTCCTCGCCCCGCCCGCGGCGGCCGCCGACGACGTGCGCACCGAGGACGCCCTCGTCGAGTCAGGCTCCGGTGCCGACGCCGTCGAGCTCGACACGACCTTGTACGTCCCGGCGGCCGCCGAGGACGAGCCGGCGCCGGCGGTGGTGCTCGCGCACGGGTTCGGCGGCAGCAAGCGGTCGGTGGCCGACGACGCACTCGTCCTCGCCGAGCAGGGTTACGTCGTCCTCACCTACTCGGCGCGCGGGTTCGGCCGCAGCACCGGGCAGATCGGCCTCAACGACCCGCGCTACGAGATCGCCGACCTGTCCACCCTGCTCGACCTGCTCGCCGAGCGGGACGAGGTGGCCCTCGACGGCGACGGCGACCCCCGGGTCGGCGTGGCGGGGGGCTCGTACGGCGGGGCCCTGGCCCTGCTCGGGGCCGCCTACGACGACCGCGTCGACGCGATCGCGCCGCAGATCACCTGGAACTCCCTGACCTCCGCGCTCTTCCCCTCGCAGATCGGTGCGACGCCCGACGCCGGCACCGTGGCCGCCACCCCGCAGGACTCCGACGCGGGCGTCTACAAGAAGTTGTGGGCGGGACTGTTCTTCGGCGTCGGCTCCGTGCCCACCGGCGGACTGCTGGGTTCGCTCGGCCTCGGCGGCGGAGGGGACGGCGACGACGGGGCCACGGCGAACGGCGACGGTGCGCCGGAGACCCCGGGGCTCGACCCGGCTGCCGTCGACCCCGAGACCCTCGAGCAGGCGCTGACCTGCGGCCGGTTCCGGCTCGACATCTGCCAGGCGTACCAGGCCGCCGCGGCCACCGGCACCCTCACCCCCGAGGTGGCCGCGGTGCTCGACCGCAGCAGCCCGGCCGCCGTCCTCGACCGCATCGAGGCCCCGACCCTGCTGATCCAGGGCACCCAGGACTCTCTGTTCGGCCTCGGCCAGGCCGACGCCAACGCCCGCGGGATCGCCGCCAACGGCACCCCGGTCAAGGTCGTCTGGTACGCCGGCGGGCACGACGCGCAGGCATCGGACCGGGTCACCGAGAACCTGCGCGACCAGGTGGCCGGCTGGTTCGACTTCCACCTGCGCGCCGACGGCGACCCGCTGCGCGGTGACGACCCCGGCACCGGCTTCGAGTTCCCCGCCCCGACCGGGCTCGGCGGCACCGGCGTCGGCACCGTGCAGGGCGGCACCCAGACGATCGTCGCCGACGCCTACCCCGGCATCGACGGTGCCGGACCGGCCGCGCGCACCGAGCTGGCGATGAGCGGCCCGACCCAGCCGGTGGTGACCCCGGCCGGTGGGACGCCGGCCGCCATCACCACCGTCCCCGGCCTCGGCTCGCTCGGCAGCGCGCTGGGCGGGGCGGCGGTGGAGATCCCCGGCCAGTTCGCGGCCTTCGACAGCGAACCGCTCGACGACGCGGTGGAGGTCGTCGGTGCTCCCACCGTCGAGCTCGCCGTCTCCTCGCCCAGCGGTTCGGCCACCCTGTTCGCCAAGCTGTACGACGTCGCCCCCGGCGGCGCGATGACGCTGCCCGCCGGGCTCACGGCCCCGCTGGCACTCACGGGTGTCTCCACCGACCCGGCGGCCCCGACGACCGTGCAGGTCACCCTCCCCGGCATCGTGCACCGCTTCGAGGCCGGTCACACGATGCGCGTCGTCGTGTCCAGCACCGACCAGGCGTTCGCGCTGCCGGCCGAGGCGGCGGTCTACTCCGTCGGCATCGCCGCGGGCACGACCGAGCTCGCGGTGCCGCAGGTCGCCGGTGACGCCCAGGCGCAGGCGGGCTCGTCCCGCTGGTGGGTGCTGCTGGCCGTCGCCGTCGGGCTGGTCCTGCTCGGCTGGGTCGCGGCGATGCTCTGGGGTCAGCGCCGGCGTCGGCAGGTGTCGCACGTCGAGCCCGACGGCGAGGACGTGCCGCTGCGCTTCGAGGGCGTGACCAAGGCCTACAAGGACGGCTTCGTCGCCGTCCGCGACCTCTCCTTCGAGGTCCGCCGCGGCCAGGTGCTCGGGCTGCTCGGGCCCAACGGCGCCGGCAAGACGACGTCGCTGCGCATGCTCATGGGGCTCATCCGGCCGAACGAGGGGCGGATCAGCATCTTCGGGCACGCCGCCGGCCCCGGTGCGCCGGTGCTGTCGCGGCTCGGGTCGTTCGTGGAAGGCACCGGGCTGCAGCCGCACCTCTCGGGCCGGGACAACCTGCGGCTGTACTGGGCCGCCACCGGCCGGCCGGCCGCGGACGCCCACATGGACGAGGCGATCGAGGTCGCCGGTCTCGGCACCGCGATCGACCGCCCGGTGCGCCGCTACAGCCAGGGCATGCGGCAGCGGGTGGCCATCGCGCAGGCCATGCTCGGCCTGCCCGACCTGCTGGTGCTCGACGAGCCGACCAACGGGCTGGATCCGCCGCAGATCCACGCCATGCGCGAGGTCCTGCGCTCCTACGCGGCGACCGGGCGCACGGTCATCGTCTCCAGCCACCTGCTGAGCGAGATCGAGCAGACCTGCAGCCACGTGGTCGTCATGGCCAAGGGGCAGAAGATCGCGCAGGGGACGGTCGAGGAGATCGTCGGCACCGGCGGCGCGGTGTCGATCGGCCTGGTCGACGACGCCGAGACCGACCGCGCTGCCGAGATCCTCGAGGGGCTGCCGGGAGTGACCGTGGAGCGCACCGACGAGGGCCTCGTCGCCGATCTCGTGGGCACGAGCCGGGCCCGCGCGCTCCAGGCGCTGATCGAGGCGGGTGTCGAGGTCGACCAGTTCACGCCGCGGCGTCGGCTGGAGGACGCATTCCTGGCCCTGGTGGGGGAGTCGTGAGAACGACGGGCGAGGGATCATCGCAGGGAGCGCCAGCGACCGAGGAGCGGATCGAGTCCGGAGTCGAACCAGGAGGATCAGCATGACGACCGAATCGGCCGCGAAGCTGGCCTTCAGCGCACCCCGCGACACCGAGCACGTGCAGGCCACCGGAGCTGTCGCGGGCTACCGGCCCGAGCGCACGCTGCGCCTGTCGGTGGAGCTGCGGCGGCAGTTCAAGCGCCGCCGCACGATCGGCGTGTTCGCGCTGATGGTCGCCCTGCCACTGGTGATCATCGCCGCGCTGCAGCTGGGCGCCAGCGAGGAGGCCCAGCAGAACAGCCGGATCAACCTGGTCGACGTGGCGACGTCGAGCGGGCTGAACTTCACGCTGTTCGTGCTGTTCGCGACCACGAACTTCTTCCTGGTGGTCGTGTACGCGCTCTTCTTCGGCGACACGGTGGCGAGCGAGGCGCAGTGGGGCTCGCTGCGCTACACGCTGGCGACGCCGGTGCCGCGCATGCGGCTGCTCCGGCAGAAGTGGTACGCCGCGCTGGTCCTGTCGGTGGGGGCACTGGTCACGGTCACCGCCGTCGCGGTCGTCGCCGGCGGGATCGTCTTCGGATTCGAGGACATCCAGACGCCGGTGGGGGTCACCCTCGACCAGGGCGACGGCATGCTCCGGCTCAGCGGGATGGTCGGCTACCTCGCCGTCCACCTGCTCGTCGTCGGCACCCTGGCCTTCTGGTTCTCGACGGTCACCGACGCGCCGCTGGCCGCCGTCGGCGGCGCGGTGTTCACGATGTTCGTCTTCGCGATCCTCGACCAGATCGAGCAGCTGGGTGACATCCGCGACTACTTCCCGACGGCGGAGGAATACGCCTGGACCGATCTGCTGCAGACCCCGATCGACTCCGGTGACCTCTACCGCGGGGTGATCCAGTCGCTGGTCTACTCGGCGATCTTCACCGCGCTGGCCTTCCGGCACTTCGCTCGCCGCGACGTCACGAGCTGAGCAGGGGCGCTTTCCCGCGTTCTTGCGCATGGATGCGGTTATCCAGTGCGGATAACCGCATCCCTGCGCATCACCGCGCATGCGCGGGTGCAAGCTGACCAGATCGTCACGGCGGCGATCACAGCGAGGAGCGGATCGCCTGGGCCCAGCCCTCGCCCATCGGCGCGGCCGTTACGGCGGCATTGGGGACGGCGGCCAGCAACTCGGCCATGCCGTCGACGGCGGCGCCGTTCGCGGTGATCCACAGCCGGCCGACGGCAGGAGCCATCTCCAGGTCGCTGACGCTGTCGCCGATCGCGACCGCATCGGCCGGGTCGATCCCGCGCCGCTCCAGGTCCCAGGCGATCGCGGCGCCCTTGGAGATGCCGCGCGGCATCAGGTGGTAGACCCGCGGCGGCAGGACGGCGGCGTCGAGGGTGAACCGCGAGGTCGCCGGGATGGTCCCGTTGTCCTTGAGGGTCAGCCAGGGAGCGCCGTTCTGCGCCAGCCAGGCGTCGACGGCGAGCGGGTCCACCCGGCCGCGCAGCAGCGCGTCGGCGGTGTGCGTGGCGTGCCACGGGGCGTGCCACTCGAGCCGGCCGGGATGCTCGGCGATCAGCTTCTCCACGATGCCCAGCTCGGCCATGACCGACATCGGGGTCCGGTCGCGATGCTCCGCCGGCAGGTCGCCGTCGAGCCGATGGGTGCTGCGGCCGACGTCCCAGGCCACGGTCGCCCCGAGCTCGGCGATCGCACCGTCGGCGGCGAAGATCCGCGCCGCCTCCACCACCTGCTCGAACGTGCGGCCGCTGACCAGGACCAACGGGACGCCGGCCCGGTGCAGCTCGAGCAATGCCATCGCCGGGGAGTCGGTCAGGTCCCGCCCGGCGGTGTGCCAGAACGAGCCCCGCGGACCGACCATCGTGCCGTCGAGGTCGGTGTAGACGATGCGCGTGCTCACCGCCACATCCTGACCCGCGGGAGGTTCCCGCGCGGAATCGGTACAGTCGACGGCGTTCCACTCATCCAGAGGGGCAGAGGGACACGGCCCGATGAAGCCCCGGCAACCGCCGCCCGCGTGATCAGCGCGAGCGGGAGGTGCCAATTCCGTCCCGCGCGGCTCGACGGCCCGACGCGGGGAAGATGAGGAGGTAGTCGTCGGATGACCCTGACCGCACCCGGTACCACTCCTGTTCCCCCAGGCTCCGCCACCCACCCGCCCGTGCCACCCTGCCCCGCCCGCGGGCTCGTGTGTCGCAACTGCGGCGCCACCTTCGGCCTCATCGCCCAGCACGCGTGCGCGGAGTGCTTCGGCCCGCTCGAGGTCGACTACGACCCGGAGATCATGCGCGCGGTCACCCGCGAGCAGATCGAGGCGGGGCCCCAGAACATCTGGCGCTACGCCGGCCTGCTCCCGGTCGGCCAGGACCCGGCCGATCGCGTCTCGCTCGACCCCGGCATGACGCCGCTGGTGTGGGCCGACCGGCTGGCCGAGGAGCTCGGCATGACCGGGGGGCTCTGGGTGAAGGACGACTCGGCCAACCCGACCCACTCGTTCAAGGACCGCGTGGTCAGCCTCGCGGCGACCGCCGCCCGGGGGCTGGGCTACACGGCGATCGCCTGCGCGTCCACCGGCAACCTGGCCAACTCGGTCGCGGCGCACGCGGCCCGCGCCGGGCTGCCGTCGGTCGTCTTCATCCCGTCGGACCTCGAGCCGGGCAAGGTCGTCCAGTCGGCCGTCTACGGCCAGACGCTGGTCGCCGTCGACGGCTCCTACGACGACGTCAACCGGCTGACCAGCGAACTCGGCGAGACCGACGAGTTCGAGGACACCGCGTTCGTCAACCAGAACGTGCGGCCGTACTACGCCGAGGGCTCCAAGACGATGGGCTACGAGCTGGCCGAGCAGCTCGGCTGGCGCATCCCCGCGCAGGTCGTCATCCCCATGGCGTCGGGCTCGCTGCTGACCAAGGTGGACAAGGCGTTCCGCGAGCTGACGGCCGCGGGGATCGTCGAAGCCACCGAGTGGACGATCTTCGGCGCCCAGTCGGCCGGCTGCGACCCGATCGCCACGGCGTTCGACAACGGCTGGGACGTCGTCAAGCCGGTGAAGCCCACCGGCATCGCCAAGTCGCTCAACATCGGCAACCCCGCCGACGGGCCGTATGCGCTGGACGCCGTCCGCCGCACGGGCGGCGCGGTCGGCCGGGTGGGCGACGACGAGATCGTGCAGGGCATCCGCGACCTCGCCCGCACCACCGGCGTCTTCGCCGAGACCGCCGGCGGGGTCACCGTCGCCGTCCTGCGGCAGCTCGTCGGCGACGGCCGGCTCGACCCGGCCAAGGAGACCGTCGTGCTCAACACGGGGGAGGGCCTCAAGACCCTCGACCCGCTGGAGCCGGTCGTCGGCCCGACCCACCGCGTGCAGCCGTCGCTGGCCTCCGCACGGGCTGCCGGTCTGATCGGGTAGGCGTAGGGTCGAACCCCTCACCGGTCAGGGCGACACGAGGCTCCCCAGATCCGGCTATTCGCCCTGCGTGGAGTGGGTGTAACGCGGGCCACTCTGCTGTACCTTCTCGCACGGTTCGAGTTCCACGTTCGTGTTTCGGCGGGCGGAAGAGCGAGACCTCGGTCCCCCGATCCAGAGGGTCCGACCGCACGCACGAAACGTGGGAGCACACGTGGCACAGGGCACCGTGAAGTGGTTCAACGCCGAGAAGGGCTTCGGCTTCATCGCCGTCGACGGCGGCCAGGACGTCTTCGTCCACTACTCGGCCATCCAGATGGACGGGTACAAGAGCCTCGACGAGGGCCAGCGCGTCGAGTTCGAGGTCGTCCAGGGCTCGAAGGGCCCGCAGGCCGACGCCGTCCGCGCCGCCGGCTGACGCTCGAAGCCTGGGACGACGACGGCGCGGCTGACGTGCCGTCCGCCTCCGGCGAGCGGCCCGGTCTCCCTCGTGGGGGCCGGGCCGTCGTCGTCCCCGAGGCGGGGAGTGGTCGCCCACCGGCCGCCTGGGTGCAGGCGGTGCTGACGGCGCACCTCGTCCTCGTGGGCCTCGCCGCCGCCGTCGGGACGGTCCTGGCGACCGCCGGGGTGGACAGCTCCGGGAGGGACGAGGCGGGGCGGTTGACGGGCCCGCCGGCCGTGGTGCCAGTGGTGTCCTGGGCGGTCGCCGTGCTGGTCGTCGTCGTCGTGATCCGCTGGGTGGGGCCACGGCATCCGGAACGCCTCGCCTACTGGGCCCTCGGCACGGCGTGCTGGGCCGTCGTGCCCGTGGCCTGGTTGACCGTCGCGACCGCCGCCTCGGCCCCCGAGACGGCGGCTTGGTACCTGATGTTCTTCGCGCTCTCGCCCTACGGCTTGGTCTTCCTCGTCCCGGCGTTGGTGATCGGCGCGGTCTGGACCGCCGTCCTGGCCCGCATGAACAGCTGAGAAACGGTCGGGAACAGTCCCGCGGGTGACCCCGTTCTTGCACTCGGCAGGGTCGAGTGCCAGACTCGTTTCTGGCACTCGGCGCTGTAGAGTGCCAATCAGGTCGGAACGGTGAGGTACCGGTCCGTGGGCCGACGGAGCGCCCACGTCCCCGGTGTCGTCCGTCGCGGGCACCAACCCGGCCGTGCAGCGATCAATGCATGGAGGACATCACCACATGGCCAAGATGATCGCGTTCGACGAAGAGGCGCGCCGTGGCCTCGAGCGAGGGATGAACATCCTCGCCGACGCCGTGAAGGTGACGCTCGGCCCCAAGGGCCGCAACGTCGTACTCGAGAAGAAGTGGGGTGCCCCCACCATCACCAACGATGGTGTGAGCATCGCCAAGGAGATCGAGCTCGAGGACCCGTGGGAGAAGATCGGGGCCGAGCTGGTCAAGGAGGTCGCGAAGAAGACCGACGACGTCGCGGGTGACGGCACCACCACCGCCACCGTGCTGGCCCAGGCGCTCGTGCGCGAGGGTCTGCGCAACGTCGCCGCCGGCGCGAACCCGATGTCGCTGAAGAAGGGCATCGAGAAGGCCGTCGAGGCCGTCACCGAGTACCTGCTCTCCACGGCCAAGGACGTCGAGACCAAGGAGCAGATCGCGGCCACCGCCTCGATCTCCGCCGCCGACACCGCCATCGGTGAGCTCATCGCCGAGGCGATGGACAAGGTCGGCAAGGAAGGTGTCATCACCGTCGAGGAGAGCAACACCTTCGGCCTCGAGCTCGAGCTCACCGAGGGCATGCGCTTCGACAAGGGTCACCTGTCGGCGTACTTCGTCACCGACCCCGAGCGCATGGAGACCGTGCTCGACGACCCCTACATCCTGGTCGTCAACTCCAAGATCAGCTCGGTCAAGGACCTGCTCCCGCTGCTGGAGAAGGTCATGCAGTCGGGCAAGCCGCTGGCGATCATCGCCGAGGACGTCGAGGGCGAGGCCCTCGCGACCCTGGTCGTGAACAAGATCCGCGGCACCTTCAAGTCCGTCGCCGTCAAGGCCCCGGGCTTCGGCGACCGCCGCAAGGCCATGCTGGCCGACATCGCCATCCTCACCGGTGGCGAGGTCATCAGCGAGGAGGTCGGTCTCAAGCTCGAGAACGCCGACCTGTCCCTCCTCGGCCGCGCGCGCAAGTTCGTCACCACCAAGGACGAGACGACGATCATCGAAGGTGCGGGTGACGCCGACCAGATCCAGGGTCGGGTGAACCAGATCCGCGCCGAGATCGAGAAGTCGGACTCCGACTACGACCGCGAGAAGCTGCAGGAGCGCCTGGCCAAGCTGGCCGGGGGCGTCGCCGTCATCAAGGCCGGCGCCGCGACCGAGGTCGAGCTCAAGGAGCGCAAGCACCGCATCGAGGACGCGGTGCGCAACGCCAAGGCCGCCGTCGAGGAGGGCATCGTCGCCGGTGGTGGCGTCGCTCTCGCGCAGGCCACGGCCGTCGCGTTCGACAAGCTCGAGCTCACGGGCGACGAGGCGACCGGTGCCAACATCGTGCGCGTCGCGCTCGAGGCTCCGCTGAAGCAGATCGCGATCAACGCCGGCCTCGAGGGTGGCGTCGTCGCGGAGAAGGTCCGCAACTCCGAGACCGGCTGGGGCCTCAACGCCGCCACCGGCGAGTACGTGGACCTCGTCGCCAGCGGGATCATCGACCCCGCCAAGGTGACCCGCTCGGCGCTGCAGAACGCCGCCTCCATCGCGGCGCTCTTCCTCACCACCGAGGCCGTCATCGCCGACAAGCCGGAGAAGAACGCTCCGGCCATGCCCGGCGGCGACGGCGGCATGGGCGGCATGGACTTCTGATGAAGGACCACGTCGCCCCCCACGACACGCTTCGCGCACCGCGGGTCCCGGCGACGTAGCCGTTCCATCGCGTCACCTCCGGCAGGGGCGGCACCGCGTTCGCGGGGCCGCCCCTGTCGGCGTTCTATGGGCTCCGTTCTGCCACCGAGCCGCGGGATCGAGTGCGACGAACTCGTGGCCATCGAGCGCTGATGACCACGAGTTCGTCGCACTCGATGGGAGCCGTCAGTCCTCGGGCGCGAACACGCAGAACTCGTTGCCCTCGGGGTCGGCGAGCACGTCCCACTCGATCTCGTCGTCCTGGGCGCGGACCATCGTGGCACCGGCGGCGAGCAGGGCGGCGGTGTCGCCGAGGACGTCGAAGTGCAGGCGGTTCTTCACGATCTTCGGTTCGGGCACCGGGACGATCCACATGAGCGGCCCCGAACCGGTGGGGTCGACGATGGGCACCGGCCAGTCGGTCGGGCGCGGCTCGTCGTCCTCCGGCGTCGCGGCGTCCTCGAGCGCGTCGCGGCGCACGTAGCCCAGCGCCGTGCACCACCAGTCGGCGAGCGTCTGGTGGTCGCGGGCGTCGAGGCAGAGGTCCTTGAAGCGGGCGGGTGCGTCAGCCATGACGCAGGAGGGTAGGCGGCTGCCCGTGGCGGTGATCATCGGGACCTCGGGGTGGCAGTACCGCGACTGGCGCGGCGCCTTCTACCCGCAGAAGCTCGCCCAGCGGCTGTGGCTCGAGCACTACGCCGAGCACTTCGCCACGGTCGAGAGCAACAACGCCTTCTACCGGCTGCCCGAGCGGGAGACGTTCGAGAAGTGGAAGCAGCGCACGCCGCCCGACTTCCGCTGGGCCGTCAAGGCCAGCCGCTTCCTGACGCACATCAAGCGGCTGCGCGAGCCGGAGGAGCCGGTGGGCCGGCTGATGGAGCGCGCGGCGGGCCTGG
The DNA here is from genome assembly GCF_039534705.1 of Blastococcus jejuensis. Classification (NCBI taxonomy): domain Bacteria; kingdom Bacillati; phylum Actinomycetota; class Actinomycetes; order Geodermatophilales; family Geodermatophilaceae; genus Blastococcus; species Blastococcus jejuensis. The sequence goes on along the minus strand of NZ_BAAAVV010000010.1, from coordinate 107,647 downwards.
GCGAGAAGCTGGACACGATCCTGCTGCAGCTCCCGCCGACCCTGAAGGCCGACGCCGACCTGCTGCGGGAGTGCCTGGCGCAGTTCCCCGGTGGCACGCGGGTCGCCGTCGAGCCGCGGCACGAGAGCTGGTGGACCGACGACATCCGCGCGCTCCTGGAGCGGTACGGGGCCGCGCTGTGCTGGGCCGACCGCGACGAGCAGCCGGTGGCCCCGCTGTGGCGCACCGCCGACTGGGGCTACCTCCGCTTCCACCGCGGCCTCGGCGACTGGCGCTACCGGCCCGAGACGCTGCGGCTGTGGGCCGACCGGCTCGCCGCGACCTGGGGCGCCGAGGAGGACGTGCTCGTCTACTTCAACAACGACCCCGGCTGCGCGGCGGTGATCGACGCCGTCGTGTTCGCCGAGGAGGTCCGCCGCGCCGGCCGCGTGCCCACGCGGGTGCCGACCGCCGACCAGGCGACCGGCCGCGCCTGGGCCGCCGCGGATTAGCTGAGGACCGTGGTGTCCTCGGCGTGCGCGACGCCGAGCTGATCGGCGGCCTCGCCCAGCACCGTCTGGACGGCGAGGGTGTCGGCCAGCGGCATGACCGCGCTCTCGCCGCGTCCCGCCCGCACGCCCTCGGTGACCTCGATCAGCTCGTGCGAGTAGCCCTGCCCCAGGGCCGGGCGGGTGATCGTCTCCGGCTCGGCGCCCGCCCGGTGCAGGACGATCGTCTCCGGGTGGTGGAAGCGGGGGAGGACGTCGATCCAGCCCGCCGTCCCGAACACCCGCGCCTGGCCCGGGAGCGCGTGCCGCAGCGACGTCGTGAGCGTGGCCGACCGCCCGTCGCCGTAGTCGAGCAGCAGCGCGGCCTCCGCATCGGCGCCGGAGGGGAACAGCGAGCCGGTCGCGGTCACGCGGTCGGGAGATCCGAGCAGCATCTGCGCGAACGACACGACGTACACGCCGACGTCCAGCAGGGCGCCGCCGCCGAGCTCCATCGCGAACAGCCGGTCGCTGGCGTCGTACTCGCGGGCGACGCCGAGGTCGGCCTGCACCGAGCGCACCTCGCCGATCGCGCCGTCGGCGATCAGCTCGCGCAGGGCGACGACGGCCGGCTGGAAGCGCGTCCACATCGCCTCCATCGTGAACAGGCCGGTGGCGCGGGCCCGGTCGATCACCTCGGCCGCGCCGGCGGTGGTCGCGGTGAACGCCTTCTCCACCAGCAGGGCCTTGCCGGCGTCCAAGGCGGCCAGCGCGACCGCGTGGTGCTGCGGGTGCGGCGTCGAGAGATAGAGGACGTCGACGTCCGGGTCGGCCACGATCTCCGCGTACGACCCGTACGCGCGCTCGAGCCCGTGGCGCTCGGCGAAGGCCTGCGCCCGCTCCGGTGACCGCGAGGCGACGGCGACCGCGCGGGCCCCGTCGACGACGGCGAAGTCCCGCGTCACCTTGTCCGCGATGCGGCCCGGCCCGACGATGCCCCAACGGATCTCTGTGGTCACCAGGACGACGCTAGCGGCGCCCGGCAGACTGCGAGACGTGGCCGTGCTGATCGACACCCCGGTCTGGCCCTGGCGCGGCCGGCTGTGGTCGCACCTGGTCAGCGACGTCTCCTACGACGAGTTGCACGCCTTCGTCGCGAAGGAGCTCGGCATCCCGCGGCGGGCGTTCCAGGGCGACCACTACGACATCCCCGAGGACCTCTACGACATCGCCGTCGCGGCGGGGGCGCACGCGGTCGGCGCCCGGGAGCTGCTCAGTCGGCTGCGTGCGGCGGGGCTCCGTCGCCGGAAGCGGCACGTGCCCTGAGCAGGCCGAGCTCGGCGGTCAGGTTCGCCCGGGCGCGCGGCGTCCAGTCCGCCGCGACGGCCGGCAGTCGGTACAGCTGCGGCAGCGCGAGCAACCGCTCCAGGACGGCGATGCGCCCGGCGGTGAACTCCTGATCGGAGAGGTGGCCGTACTCGGCCCGCACGGCCGAGGCGTAGGCGGCGTACCCCTCCGGCGGGCTGGCCAGCACGGCGAGGTCGGCGTCGCAGAGGACCGCGCCGTTGGCGTCCCCGGGCTCGGCATCGTGGCCGGTCGTGAGCAGCACCAGCCGCTCCACCTCGTCGAGCCGCGCGTCGGGCACGAGGCCGGTCAGGCCGGCCCGCGCCCGGGCGGCGCTGACCTGCTCGTTGTCGGTGCGCTCGGGGTCGTAGGCGACGTCGTGGTACCAGGCGGCGAGCCGGACGGCGTCGGGGTCGCTCGCCGCGTCGGCCAGCTGCCCGACCAGCCCCAGGACGGCGGCCAGGTGGGAGAGGTCGTGGTAGCGGCGGTGCGGCTCGCTCCACGCGGCGACGAGGAACGCCCACTCGGTGCGGGAGGTGGGGGAGTCGCCGGCCAGCTCCGCCCACGCCTCGAAGCCGACGAGCTCGCTCATCGGATGCCGCAGGTGCGCAGGGCCAGCAGGGCGTACGCGCGGGTCGCCGTCACCAGTTCCGCGATCGGCACCCGCTCGCCGGGCCCGTGCGCGAGGTTCAGGTCACCGGGGCCGTAGTGCAGCGTCGGTACACCGGCCGCGGCGTACTGCCGCAGGTCGCTGCCGGCGGCGATGGCCCGCTCGGCGGGCACGCCGCCGCCGGCGTCGGTGACCGCCTGACGGACGGCGGGCAGCAGCGGGTGCCCGGTCGGCAGCTCGCCGCTGGCGAAGGCCCCGCCGGTCCACGTCAGGCGGACGGGGTGCTCGGCGAGCCAGGGGTGCGCGGCGCAGACGTCGGTCAACCGGGCCGCGAACGCCTCCCTCGCCGCCTCCAGCGGCTCGCCGAGGCGCACGCCGTACCGGCCCTCGGCCACCAGCAGGTCGGGCACGGAGCTCGCCCAGTCGCCGGCCTGCACCCGCCCGATCGAGATGCCGTACGGGTAGGGCATGGTGCCGAAGCGCGGGTCGGCGCCGCGCTGGCGCTCGGCCTCGAACTCCTGCAGCGCCGCGTGCACGTGCGCGAACAGCTCCACGGCGCTGACACCCTGTTCCCGCATCGCGGCGTGCGCGGCGCGGCCGGTCACCTCGAGCCGGAAGGTCAGCGCCCCGGCGTTCGCGGTGACGACCGCCTGCGCGGTCGGCTCGGGGATCACGCAGAGCTCACCGAGATGGCCCCGGCGCAGCGTGGCCCAGGCGCCGAGCCCGCCGTCCTCCTCGCCGACGACGCCGTGGATCGCCAGGGGGCGCACCAGCTCGATGCCGGCTGCGCGGATCGCCGCGACGGCACCGAGGGAGGCGATCACGCCGGCCTTCATGTCGCACGCCCCGCGGCCGTGCACCGCACCGTCGGCGATGCGGGGCACGAACGGGTCGCCGTCCCACAGCGACAGGTCGCCGGGCGGGACGACGTCGGTGTGGCCCGACAGCACGAGGGCCGGCACGCCGTCCTCGGCGGAGGGCAGCGTGCCGACGACCCCCCACGCCTCGCTGCGCTCGACCTCCTGGCCGGGCGCGCCGGCCTCGGTGGCGGCCGCCGCGAGGTCGATCGGCCAGACGTCGACGGCGCAGCCCAGGTCGTGCAGCCATTCGGCGAGCAGGTGCTGCACCTCGCTCTCGGCCGGAGTGCCGCCGATCGAGGGGACGGCGATCATCCGGCGCAGCCGGTCGACCAGCCAGCCCTCGTCGACGGCGGTCAGGACCCCGGCCTCCGCGCCGGTCAGGTCGGCCATGCGCGGAGTCTGGCACGCCGCCTGCGCCGTCCTCCGGGGTCGGGGCGCTAGCTTGACCGTCGTGACGCAGCCGCCGCCCCCTCCGGGCTGGTACCCCGACCCCGCCGGCAGCGGGGGCACCCGCTGGTGGAACGGCATGGACTGGACCGACCACGTCCAGCAGGCCGCCCCGGTCCCGCCGCCTCCGCCACCTCCTCCGCCGGCGCCGATGCCGCCGTCGCCACCCCCGCCCCCGGTCCACGCCGCGCAGCCGCCTCCGCCCCCGCCCCCGGTCCACGCCGCGCAGCCGCCTCCGCCCCCGCCCCCGCCCGCCCCGGCTCAGCAGCCGGGCGGCCCCCAGTACGGGCCGGGGCCCTCGCTCTACGACCAGTCGGTGCTGGTGGTGAACCAGAAGACCAAGCTGATCGAGCTCACGAACGAGTACGAGGTCTACGACGCGCACGGGCAGCAGATCGGCGCCGTCGTCCAGGTGGGGCAGAGCACGCTGAAGAAGGCGGTGCGTTTCGTCTCCAACCTCGACCAGTTCCTCACCCACCGCCTGGAGGTCCGCGACGCGACCGGGGTCGTGCTGGTGCTCACCCGCCCGGCGAAGTTCGTGAAGTCGCGGGTGCAGGTGGCCCGCGGCGACGGGCTGCCGATCGGCGAGATCGTGCAGGCCAACGTCTTCGGCAAGATCCGCTTCGACCTGGTCGCGAACGGCCAGGTCGTGGGTGCCATCCAGGCCGAGAACTGGCGGGCCTGGGACTTCGCCATCGTCGACTCGGCGGGCACCGAGGTCGCGCGCATCACCAAGCGCTGGGAGGGCCTGGCCCGCACGCTGTTCACGACGGCCGACAAGTACGTCGTCCACGTGCACTTCAAGCTGCCCGAGCCGCTGGCCAGCATGGTGATCGCGGCGGCCCTCACCGTGGACACCGCGCTCAAGCAGGACGACCGCGGCTTCAATTAGATCCTCCCGGGCGAGATCGGCGATCTCGCGCGGTTTGGGGGCGGAAACCGGGCGAGATCGCCGATCTCGCCGGTCTGTGGGCGTCGAATCGCGCTCCGGAACCCCTGGCCGGTCCGGAGGCGCGTAATCTCGACCGTGTCCGGGCCGGGTGCATCGTGCCCCCGGGTGCCATTTGGTTACCGCCTTCACGGACTACCGCCCCGACCTCGGTCGGGGGCCTGGAGCCGCGTTGTGCATCTCGCCGCGAGGCGGCCGTCATCCGGTCCGGACCCCATCCTTCGACATGCCGTCCCCTGGGACCGCGCTTAGCGTGGCGTCCGGAACAGCCGGACGAGGGACGGGGGACCCGTGGCAGAGGCGGTCAAGCAGGATCCGACGATCGCGTCTGCGCGGGAGCCGCACAAGCTCCCGGTGAAGACGCTGGTCTCGGCGAGCATCGGCAACGCCGTCGAATGGTTCGACTGGACGGTCTACGCGACGTTCGTCGTCTTCTTCGCCGGCCAGTTCTTCCCGTCGGACAACGAGGCGCTCGCATTGGTCGGAGCGACGTCGACGTACGCCCTGGCCTTCTTCTTCCGCCCACTGGGCGGCCTGCTGCTCGGGCGCTTCGCCGACCTGCGCGGCCGCAAGGCCGGGATGCTGCTGACCATCCTGCTGATGGCCGGCGGCTCGATGGTGATCGCGATCCTGCCGACCTACGAGCAGGTCGGCTGGCTGGCGCCGATCCTGCTGCTGCTCGCCCGGATCGCGCAGGGGATGTCGCTCGGCGGCGAGGTCTCCAACGCCTCGGCCTACCTCGGTGAGATCGCCCCGCCGGACCACCGCGGGCGGTACTCGTCGTTCTTCTACATCTCCACCGGCTCGGCGCTGCTCGCCGCCTCCCTGCTCGGCGTCCTGCTCACCAGCACCCTCGACACCGACCAGCTCGAGAGCTACGGCTGGCGGATCGCGTTCTTCATCGGCGGCCTCCTCGGGCTGATCGGCATGTGGCTGCGCCGCTCGCTGGTGGAGACCGAGCAGTTCGAGGAGAACGCGGAGAAGGCGCGCGCCACCAAGCACCCCCTGCTGCAGACCATCAAGCACCACCCCAAGGCCGTGGGGCAGCTGATCGCTCTCACGCTGCTCAACACGCTGTCCTACTACACGTTCTTCAGCGCGCTGACGCCGTTCGCGATCACCTTCCGCGACGCCGACAAGACCGACGTGTTCATCGCCCTCTCGATCGGCACGGCCCTGTTCGTGGCGCTGTGCTACCCGTTCGGCAGGCTCTCCGACCGCTTCGGGCGCAAGCCCCAGTTGCTGGTCTGGTCCGGGGCCATGGCGGTGCTGATCGTGCCGCTGTCGTTCCTCGTGCAGGACAACCTGTTCTCGCTGATCGTCGTGTTCTGCACCGGCCTCGGGCTCTACGCGCTGATGGCCTCGCTGGCGCCGGCGGTCATGAGCGAGCTGTTCCCCACGGAGCTGCGGGCCACCGGCATCGGTGCTTGGTACAACCTGACGGTGGCCACGTTCGGTGGCACGGCACCGCTGGTCATCACCTGGCTGTCGGACGCGGGGCACCCGCTGTGGTTCTTCTGGTACGTCGCGATCGCGGCCGCCATCAGCTTCACCGTCATCCTGACGATGCGCGAGACCAACGGCACCGAGCTGCGCTGAGACGCACGACGGCCCCCCGTCCCGGGGGACAGGGGGCCGTCGAGGTGCGGGTGGCTCAGTAGGTCTCGTCGGTGGTGGTCCGCTGGACCGGGCCGCCGGCCGGGGCGCCGTAGCCCTCGGTGTGCGTCACCCGACGACGCGAACGAGGACCCCAGACGGCGACCTCGAGCACGATGCCGAGCGCGCCGACGATCATCAGGATCCAGCCGACCACCTGCAGGTCGATGCCGCTGACGTCGAGGCGCAGGGCGAAGGTGAGGATCGCGCCGAGCGCGAGAAGGACGATCGCGGTTCCGAGTCGCATGCTGACTCCCTTTCCTGGCGGTCGCGGACCGGGGTGTCCGGGCACGCGGGACCGGCGGCGGGCGCCGCTGGCAGGTTCGTTGCCCATCGGGCGCCGCCGGTAATCGCCGGCCGACGTCGTGATCCCCCGATCGGGTGGGGTCTGAGGGGCCTCAGACCCCTTAGGCGCCCGCCAGCCCCCAGGACTGCGTGGGTGCCCGATGCCGGCGGGCACCCCTCAGCACGAACGTTCTCCTCGTCCACCAGGGACGCCCCGGACCACCGGGGACATCGAGAGGACGAGACGATGACGCTCCACTACAGCAGCCCGGCACTCGACGCCGAGCTCGCCTACCGCCGCGAACAGCTCGCGGCCGCCGGCCGTGGCACCCGCAAGAGCGGCGGCAGCCGCGGCAGCTGGTTCCGGAACCGGCGGCGGGCGCACTGACCGTGTCCGCGCCGGCCGCCCCGGTGCTGTCGGCGGTCCGTGCCACGATCATCGACGTGTCACGCTGGGACGACGCACCACTGGTGGGACGGGCGGAGGAGCTCGGCCGCCTGCTCGGCGTGCTCGAGCGGGCCCGGTCCGGGCGCTCCTCCGCCGTCCTGCTCGCCGGCGATGCCGGTGTCGGCAAGACCCGCCTGCTCGACGAGCTCACCGCCCGCGCCCTCGACCGGGGTGTGCGGGTGCTCAGCGGCCACTGCGTCGACCTCGGTGACGTCGGCCTGCCCTACCTCCCCTTCGTCGACCTGCTCCGCCCCGTGGTCGCGGACCCGACGCTCGCGCCGGAGGCAGCGGCCGATCCGGCGCTCGCCGGCCTGCTGGCCGGGCGCCCGGGAGCGCTCCCGCCCGTGCCCCCGCCCGGCGAGGGCCGCGACCTCGGCCGGCCCCTCCCGGGGCGTGCGGCACCCCAGCCGATCGACGACGGCCGGCTGCAGCTGTTCGAGTCTGTCGCCGGGCTGATCTGCGAGCTGGCAGCCGCCGGCCCGCTCCTGCTGGTGCTCGAAGACCTGCACTGGGCCGACCGGTCCAGCCGCGACCTGCTGCGCTACCTGCTCGCGCGACTCACCGACGAGCCGGTCGCGGTGGTCGCCTCCTACCGCTCCGACGACCTGCACCGTCGTCATCCGCTGCGCCCCCTGCTGGCCGAGCTGGTGCGGCTGCCCGTCGTCGAGCGCCTCGATCTGGCCCCGCTCGGCGACGCCGACGTGGGCGCGTTGGTGCGCGGCCTGTCCGCCGGGGTGCCCGAGCGCACCGTCGACGACGTCGTGGCCCGGGCCGAGGGCAACGCGTTCTTCGCCGAGGAGCTCCTGGCCGCCGGCCTGCAGGGCGAGGCCCTGCCGCTGGCGTTGACCGACGTCCTGCTGGCCCGGGTCGAGCAGCGTTCCCCGGCCACCCAGCAGGTGCTCCGCATCGCCGCGGCCGCCGGGCGGCGTGTCCGGCACGAGTGGATCGCCGCGGTCGGCGGGCTCGCCCCCACCGAACTCGACCAGGCGCTGGCCGAGGCGGTCCACCACCACCTCCTGGTCGTGTCCGACGACCTGCGCTACCGCTTCCGCCACGCGCTCCTGCGCGAGGCGGTGATCGCCGATCTGCTCCCGGGGGAGCGCGTGCGGTTGCACGGGGCGATCGCGGCCTATCTGCGTAGCACTCCGGGTGCCGGCACCGCGGCCGAGCTGGCCCACCACGCGCAGGAGAGCAACGACCTGCCGGGTGCCTTCGAGGCATCACTCGAAGCGGCCGCGGAGGCCTGCCGAGTGGGCGCCCCGGCCGAGCAGGCGCAGCACCTCGAGACCGCTCTGGCCCTGTGGGCGGCCGTTCCGGACGCTGCCGAGCGCGCCGGCCGCGACCAGCCGGCGCTGCTGCTGGAGACGGCGCTGACGGCGCGCACCGCCGGGGAGCTGCACCGCGCCATCGCGCTGCTGCGCTCGGCCCTGGAGCTGCTGGGCGACGACGGCGATCCCGCGCTCCGGGCCCGGCTGCACTACACGCTCGCGCAGACGATGGTGCGGGTGGAGGACCACACCGCCGCGCACCAGGAGAGCGCCGCGGCCATGGCGCTCGTCCCTGCCGATCCGCCGTCCGAGGTGCGCACCTGGGCGGCGGCCACGCACGCGCGCATGAGCTACGCGATCGGCCTGCTCGCCGAGGGCGACGCTGCCGCGGAGGAGGCCCTCGCGGCCGCCGACGCCCTCGGCCTCGACAGCGCCTGGTCCGACACCGCCGTCTCGCAGGTGCGCTCCCGGCAGGGCCGCGACCTGCCCGCCGTGAAGGGCCGGCTGGAGGAGGCGCTGCTGCGCGCCCGCCGCTCCGGCGACCTCGAGGTCGAGATGCGGGTCCTCTACAACCTGGCGACCGTCGCCTTCGAGGCCGGGCAGGTCACCGAGGCGCTGGACTGGACCCGCCGGGCCACGCTGCGGGCACGCGATCTGGGCGTCGAATGGGCCTTCTACGCGGCCGAGCTCCGGTACCTGCAGGTCAACGCGCTGTACATGCTGGGCTTCTGGGACGAGAGCCTGGCCGAGGCCGACCTGCTCTCGCGGGTGCCCGAGATGGCCGCCCACGTGCGCGCCGTCGGGTTGCTGGTGCAGGTCGGGCGCGGCGACCCGGCCACACGCGAGCGGCTGGCCTGGGCCCGCGGGCTCCTCCCGCGGCTCGATGCGCACGTGCTGCTCTCCATGGTCACGGCCGCTGCGGAGATCGATCTGGCGGGCTGGTCGGGGGACCCCGACACCGCGGTCGACCTCGCCATCTCGACGTCGCGCCGGCTGGTGAAGCTGTGGGCCGACGACCATCTCGCCGTCCTGCGGCTGGTGGCCACCGCCCTCGGGACGCTCGGCGACGCCGCGGCGTCGGCGCGCCTCGTCGGCGACACGGCCGAAGTGGAGCGCCGGCAGGGGCAGGGGCAGCCGCTGATCGAGCTGGCCCGTTCTGCGGTGGCCGCGTTCCACGAGCTGGTCGGCGAGATGGGCGTCGAGGGGGCCGCCTGGAACTCCCGGGTGGAGGCGGAGGTCGCGCGGCTGGCGGGCGAGCCGGCGGTCGAGCGGTGGCAGGCCGCCGTCGAGGCGTTCGGGTTCGGGCACGTCTACGAGGAGGCGCGGTCCCGCTGGCGGCTGGCCGAGGCGCTCCTGGCCTCCGGCGACCGCACGGGAGCGTCGGAGCAGGCGCGGCTGGCGCACGAGGTCGCCGTCCGGCTGGGGGCGACGCCGCTGCGCGCGGCCGTCGAGAACCTGGTCCGGCGGGGCCGGCTCGACGTCGCCCTCCCGGGCGTGCGCCGGGCGGCCGAGGTCGACGCCGTCCTCACCCCGCGCGAGGCCGAGGTGCTGGCGCTGCTGGCCCAGGGCCGCACCAACCGCCAGATCGGTGCCGAGCTCTACATCAGCGAGAAGACCGCGAGCGTGCATGTCAGCAACATCCTGGCCAAGCTCGCCGCCGGCGGCCGCACCGAAGCCGTCGCGATCGCCGCCCAGCGCGGCCTGCTGCCCACTCCCTAGTCAGCGGCTCGTTCCGTGACCGGTGGGCGGTACGGCTGCACTCGCCCGGTCTCCAGATCGAACTCGCTCCGGTCCTGCGTCACGATGTCCGTCCCGTACACGTGGATCGAGACCGCGTCGACACCGTCGAGAGCCTCGACGGTGTGGATGGTGCCGTCCGGGACCAGGTGGACCGAGCCGGTGGGATTGACGAAGGTGCGGTCCGCGACGAGCTGCGCGGTCCCGGGCGTCGCGCCGCCGTCCGTCCGGCGGAACCACGTCTCGCGCTCCCGGCCGCGGTAGATCCCGATGACGGCCCAGGAGCCGTGGTCGTGCACGGGTGCTGTGACCCCCGGTGCGAACACCACCACCAGCATCGAGGCGCGCTGGTCCGGCGACCGGTGGAGCGGGTAAAGCATCCAGTCCCGGTCGTCCGGCCGCTCCTGGTACTGCTCGTCCAGCCAGTCCAGCGGCTGCGCCAGCACGGCCTGCAGCAGGGCCGTCGCCCCCGCAGGTCCGTACGCATCCTGCGACGCCAGGCGGGCGAACTCCTCGGCCAGCTCGGTCGCCGTGCGGATCCGGTCGTGCGACACGGTCATGACTGCCTCCTCGTGCGCGGGTACCTGCACCAGCAGGCACCGCCTGGACGCTAGGCGCGTCGAAGCGAGGGCGGATCCGTACCAGTACCGACTTCAGGCGCCGCTCGACTCACAGGCCGGCGTCGGCCGCGCGGCGCACGAGTTCGACGCGGGAGCGGACCCCGAGCTTCCGGTAGGCGCTGGCGATGTGCGTCTCGACCGTGCGCTCGCTGATGAACAGTCGCGTACCGATCTGCTGTGCGCTGAGGCCCTGCACGGCGAAGTCCGCGACCTCGCGTTCACGGCGGGTCAGTGACCGGGGACCCCAGCGCGGCCGCTCCCGGCGCCCCGGCCGGTGGCCGGTCACGAATGCCTCGACCTCGGTCAGCACGGCGTCGGAATCCCCAATCCACGGCCAGTGGTCGGCTCCGGGGAACTCGACGAGTCGCGCGGCCGGGATCAGCCGGGCGACGGAGCGGGAGTGCTCGACGGAGAGCCAGGGGTCGCCACGGCGGTGGAGCAGGAGGGTGGGGGTGCCCACGGTGCAGAACTCGGCGCGCAGGTCCACGGCGGCGCACAGCCCGAAGAGCTCGCGCACCTGCGCGGGGCTGGCCGCGGCGCGGGCGTTCCGGGCGAACCAGTCGCGGAAGCGCTCGTCGCCGGCCAGGCTCGGGTTCATGACGGCGGCGCTCTCCCCGGTGGCCCAGGACCGGTCGATCTCCCCGAGCACGTGGTCGAGGAAGTCGGCGCTCCACCCGGCCGGGTAGTCCGTGTCGGCGAGCAGCCGGGCGTGGGCTGCCCACAGGACCAGGCGGCGGACGGAGGCCGGATCGTCCAGTGCCACCCGGGTGCAGATGGACGCCCCCACCGCCACGCCGAAGAGGGTCGGACGATCGACTCCCGCGGCCCGCATCACCGCCCGCACGTCGTCGGCGGCAGCCTCCATCGTCAGCCGGTCCGGAGACGGGTCGGACAGTCCCGTGCCCCGGCGGTCGAACCAGATCAGCCGGCTGAACGACGCCAGGCCGGAGAGGAACCCGCTCAGGCACGCTTCCTCCCAGGCGAGGTCCAGGTGCGAGACGAACCCTGGCACGAGGACCAGGTCCGGTCCGTCCGTGCCGAGCACCTGGTAGGCGATGCTGAGGTCACCGCTGCGGGCGTACCTCACCGGAGGCCGCACACCGGCAGCGTAGGCCCGATCCGGTGACGGCCGTCAGAGCATCGTGCGGAGGCGCTCGCGGCGGGCGCGCAGGACGTCGACCGACGCCGACGCCGACGGCGGCCCGGGCACCGACTGCCGCAGCTGCGTGTGGATCACCGCGTGCGGCTGCGACGTCCGCGCGGCCACGCGCGAGACCAGCCGGTTGATCTCCCGACGCAGCTCCGCGGCGTCCCGCCAGGAACCGCCCGTGTCGTTCTCGTCCGGGTGGTCCTCGACGAGCATGAAGTCCTCGCCGTCGCCCCGGTGACTCGCGGCGATCCGCAGCCGCAGCTCCTCGTCCCGCTTCGACAGCAGCTCCGCCGTCTGCGCTGGGGTGAGCAGGCCGGGGATGCCCAGGAACTCCTCGTCCTCGGCGTCGACGGCGACCGGGCCCGACCCCTCGCCGGTGTGCGCCGTCCCCCCGTGCAGCACGTGCGCGAACCGGGCGTCGGCCTCCAGGGCCTCCCACTGCGCCAGCCCGTCGGGGTCCTTCTCCTTCGGCGGCAGCGGCTCGAGATCGAGCTCGTCGCCGACCTCGGTCTTCGGCGGCGGCATGACGTGGTTGCGCTGCTCCTCCATGGAGGCGGCCAGCGAGAGCAGCGGTCGCACCGCGGGGAGGAAGACCGTCGCCGACTCGTGCGGCGCCCGAGCGCGCACCACGCGGCCGACGGCCTGGGCGAAGAACAGCGGCGTCCGGTAGGAGGTCATCCACGCCAGGACGGCGGCCCGTGGGACGTCGACGCCCTCGGAGATCATCCGCACGCAGACGGCGATGCGGGCGGACCCGGAGGCGAACCGCTCGATCTTCTTCGACGCCTTCGGGTCGTCGGAGAGGATGAGCTCGGGCGCCTTGCCGGTCACCCGCCGGACGATCTTGGCGTAGGCGCGGGCGTCGTCCTGGTCGCTGGCGAGGATCAGCCCGGCGGCGTCGGGGATCCCGGTCTCGCGCAGGTGGGTGATCCGGTCGTCCATGGCGGCGATCACGTGCGGCACCCACTGGCCCTTGGGGTCGAGTGCCGTCCGCCACGCCTGCATCTCGACCGACCGGGTGCCTGCCTCCGACAGCGACGCGGCCACGACCTCACCGGCGGAGTTCCGCCAGCGCGACGTCCCCGTGTAGGCGGCGAACACGACCGGCCGGACGACGGAGTCGGCCAGCGCCTCCTTGTAGCCGTAGGTGTAGTCGGCGCGGGAGACCAGGCCGCCCTCGCCCTCGAACGAGTCCTCCTCGTAGCGGACGAAGGGGATGCGCTCGTCGGGCTTGGTGCGGAACGGCGTGCCGGTCAGGCACAGCCTGCGCGCGGCGAACCCGAACGCCTCCTCGGCCGCCTCACCCCACGACAGCCCGTCGCCGGCGTGGTGCACCTCGTCGAGGATCACCAGCGTCTTGACGGCGGTCGCGCGGGCGGCGTGCAGCATCGGCTTGCCGGCCACCTGCGCGTAGGTCGTGACGTAGCCCTGCGTGCCGGCCCGGACCGGGCCGACGGCGTTGGTCAGTCCGGGGTCGAGCACGATGCCCATCGCGTCGGCGGCGTCGGCCCACTGCAGGCGCAGGTGGTCGGTCGGGCAGACGACGACGATGCGGGCGACCTCGCGCCGCTGCAGCAGTCTCGCCGCCAGGGTCAGGGCGAAGGTGGTCTTGCCGGCACCCGGCGTCGCGGTGACCAGGAAGTCCTTCGGCGACTGCCCTTCGTACTGCTCGAGGGCGGCCTGCTGCCATGCCCGGAGCGGTCGGCTGCTGGTCCGTGGGGCGACTGCCTCCACCCGTGCTGCGCTCCCCATATCGCGGTCCATCTTGCGTGCTGCGAGGGCAACACGCCCAACGGTCGGGTTACCGCGCGCCCCGCCCGGGACGACGTATGGGACCGGTCCGCACGGTGCTGACCAGGGGTTTCTCGCCCCGGAGCCCCCGGGTGTGGCGATCGTCATGCTCGGGACGGACCGACACGTCACGCCCCGCCGGTCCCGGCCATCCCAGGAGCCCCCGAGACACCCGGGGCCGCCTCCGGGCCGACGGCGGCTACGGTCCGGCGGCATGACGCGGTTCGTGATCGATGCGCCCACGCTGCTGCACGTGGTGGCCGAGGGCGTCGCCGTGGCCCCAGGCCACCAGTTGGTCGCTCCCCAGCTGCTGCGGTCGCAGGCGCTCGATCTGCTCTACGCCGCCGTCCGCCGCGGCGAGCTGAGGGAGGACGTCGCGCTGGACCGGCACGAGGCGATGACCGCCGTGAAGGTGCGGCTGCTCGGCGACCGGGTGTCGCGCCGCGTGGCCTGGCGGATCGCCCGCGAGCGCGGCCTCGAGTCGACGGCGGACGCCGAGTACCTCGCGCTCACCCGGCTGCAGGCCGACGCATTCGTGTCCGTCGACCCGCAGGCGCGGGCGCGGGCCGACGGGGTGGTCCCGGTCGGGACCGTCGAGCAGCTGTCTGCCTGACCTCGGTCCGTTCAGTCGGCGGGGTCCTCCACCCAGTCGGGGCCGTTGACCTCGCCCGGTCCGGCGAGGTCGGCGGCGTCGACGATCGTGTACGCGTAGCCCTGCTCGGCGAGGAACCGCTGCCGGTGCGCGGCGTACTCCGCGTCGAGGGTGTCGCGGCTGACCACCGTGTAGAAGTGCGCCTGCCGGCCGTCGGCCTTGGGCCGCAGCACCCGCCCGAGCCGTTGCGCCTCCTCCTGGCGCGACCCGAAGGTGCCCGACACCTGGACGGCGACGGCGGCCTCGGGCAGGTCGATGGAGAAGTTCGCGACCTTGGAGACGACCAGCACCCGGATCTCGCCGTTGCGGAAGGCGTCGAAGAGCTTCTCCCGCTCCTTGTTGGTCGTCGACCCCTGGATGACGGGGGCGTCGAGCGCTGCCCCGAGCTCCTCGAGCTGGTCGAGGTAGGCGCCGATCACCAGCGAGGGCTCGTCGGGGTGCCGCTCCAGCACCCGGCGGATCACCGGCAGCTTCGACTGCGCGGTGGCCGCGATCCGGTAGCGCTCCTCGGGCTCGGCGACGGCGTAGGTCATGCGCTCCTCGTCGTCGAGCGAGACCCGCACCTCGATGCACTCGGCGGGCGCGATGTACCCCTGCGCCTCGATGTCGCGCCACGGGGCGTCGTACCGCTTCGGGCCGATCAGCGAGAAGACGTCGTCCTCGCGGCCGTCCTCGCGGACCAGCGTGGCGGTCAGCCCTAGCCGGCGGCGGGACTGGAGGTCGGCGGTCAGCCGGAAGATCGGCGCGGGCAGCAGGTGCACCTCGTCGTAGACGATCAGGCCCCAGTCCTGGGCGTCGAACAGGTCCAGGTGCCGGTACTCGCCCTTCCGGCGGGTGGTGATCACCTGGTAGGTCGCGATGGTGACCGGGCGGATCTCCTTGCGCTCGCCCGAGTACTCGCCGATCTCCTCCTCGGTCAGCGAGGTGCGGGCGATCAGCTCCCGCTTCCACTGCCGCCCGGCGACGGTGTTGGTGACCAGGATCAGGGTCGTCGCCTTCGCCTCGGCCATCGCCGCGGCGCCGACCAGCGTCTTGCCCGCCCCGCACGGCAGGACGACGACGCCCGAGCCGCCGGCCCAGAACCCCTCGACCGCCTCCTGCTGGTAGTCGCGCAGGTGCCAGTTGGACTGGTCGAGCTCGATCGGGTGCGCGGCGCCGTCGACGTAGCCCGCGAGGTCCTCGGCGGGCCAGCCGATCTTCAGCAGCGCCTGCTTGAGCCGGCCGCGCTCGGAGGCGTGGACCACCACGCTGTCGTCGTCGATGCGGGCGCCGAGCATGGGCGCGACCCGCTTGGACCGCACCACCTCCTCGAGCACCGCGCGGTCGGTGGTCGTCAGCACCAGGCCGTGCACCGGGTTGTTGGCCAGGGTCAGCCGGCCGAAGCGGTCCATCGTGTCGGCGACGTCGACCAGCAGCGCGTGCGGCACCGGGTAGCGGGAGTAGCGGACCAGGGCGTCGACGACCTGCTCGGCGTCGTGCCCGGCCGCGCGGGCGTTCCACAGCGCGAGCGGCGTCACCCGGTAGGTGTGCACGTGCTCGGGGGAGCGCTCGAGCTCCGCGAACGGCGCGATGGCCGCGCGGCAGTCGCGGGCCAGCGGGTGGTCGACCTCCAGCAGCAGGGTCTTGTCCGACTGGACGATCAGGGGTCCGTCGCTCACCAGTGAGGCTTCCTTAGTCGATCGAGGGGTCGTCGCCGCGGAGAAGGCACGCGGAACTCTCTGACGGTAACCGCCCCGGGCGACGAGGACTTCCCGCCGTCACACCCAGTCGGTGCGGCGCAACGGCGGCGGCGCACCGCCGGCGCGGCGGACCAGCACCTGGTTGACGCCCAGCTTGCCGCTCTCGAAGGAGAGCGCGGCCGCGGCCATGTAGAGCCGCCACACCCGGGCGCGCCCCTCGGACGTCAGCGCCACGGCGGTGTCCCAGTGCTTCTCCAGCCGGTCCACCCAGGCGCGCAGGGTCAGGGCGTAGTGCCGGCGCAGTGCCTCCACGTCGAGGATCTCGAACCGTTTCTCCAGCCCGGCGACGGTGTCGGCCAGGCTGATCAGCTCCCCGTCGGGGAACACGTAGCGGGCGATGAACGTGTCGTCGTCCCAGCTCGTCTCCCCGGCCGACCACGAGATGACGTGGTGCAGCAGCCGCCCGCCGGGGGCCAGGAGGTCGTGCAGGGCGGCGACGTACGTCGGCAGCCCCGACCGGCCGACGTGCTCGGCCATCCCGACCGAGCTGACCGCGTCGAAGGGCCCGTCGTCGACGGTGCGGTAGTCCTGGACCCGGATCGTGATGCGCTCCTCGAGCCCGGCCCCGGCGACCCGCTGCCGGGCCAGCGCCGCCTGCTCCTCGGACAGGGTGATGCCGACGACGTCGGCGCCGTGCTCCCGCGCGGCGTGCAGCGCCAGGCTGCCCCAGCCGCAGCCGACGTCGAGCAGCCGCATGCCCGGCCGCAGCCCGAGCTTGCGGCAGACGAGGTCGAGCTTGGCCACCTGGGCGGCGTCGAGGCCGGTGCCCTCGTCGGTCCAGACGGCGCACGAGTACACGAGCGTGGGACCGAGGACGAGCGCGTAGAACTCGTTGCCGACGTCGTAGTGGTGCGAGACGGCCGCGGCGTCGCGGCGCAGGGAGTGCAGCCGGTTCCGGCGTGCGCGGCGGTACTCCTCCGGCGGCGGGGCCGGGGGCGGGCCGACGGCGCCCAGCGCGGCAGCCGTGCGCGCGAGGCCCAGCCACTCGCGGGCGGTCGGGCGGGCGAACGCGTCGGACGAGGACAGCCGGGTGACCGCGCCGAGGGCGTCCAGCGTCGCGTAGACGTCGCCGCCGATGTCGATGTCCCCGGCGACGTAGGCGCGGGCCAGGCCCAGCTCGCCCGGTGCCCACGCCAGGCGGCGCACGGCCACCGGCGAGCGGACGACCAGCACGGGGGCGCCGGCCGGCCCGGCCTCGGACCCGTCCCAGGCGCGCAGCCGCCAGGGGAGCTCCTCGGCCCCGAGGACGGTGCGCAGCGCGGCCGCCAGGCGGCTCGCCACCGTGGGTCCAGTCTGCATCCGCGCCTCGCCTCGGCCCGTTCGACGGCGACGAGTATGGCGCTGCTCAGGCCGGTGTGGCGGGTTCCTGATCTTCCTCGACGAGTGCGACCGAGGTGATCCGGTGGACGGCGAACGTGCGGTTCTCGCCGCGGCGCTCGTCGTAGCCCTGGAGGAACCCGCCGACCAGCGACACCGGCTGCACCACGCGCTGGCTGCCGCTGCCCTGGGCATCGACGTAGCCCAGCCAGACCGGGGTCCCCTCGCGGACGGCGCGGGACAGCAGCTCGAGCGTGCCGGCGGTGGTGACCCCGGGGATCTGGCGCACCGGCTCGCTGCGGCGGGCGGACAGCGCCGCGTCGCCGGCGCGCATCTCGCGCACCGTGGCCTCCCGCTCGGCCGGCGTCAGCGGGCGCGCCACCGGGGAGGGCTCGCTGCCGGGACGGCGGCCCGCGGCCCGGGGCCGGCCGGGTGGGTGGGTGAGGACGGCGCCGCCCGGGTTCTCCCCGGCGGGGGCGTAGCCGGCGTCGCGGAGGACCGAGAGCACCTCGTCGGCGCCCAGCCCGCTGACCAGCACGCCCGGGGCCAGCCGGCGCAGCTCCGCGGCCGCGGTGCGCTTGTCGTTGAGGACCTGGGACAGCAGCCCGTGGTCGTCGGACCGCACGTAGGACTCGATCGAGCCGACCCGCAGCCGCCCGTGCTGGCGGGCGACGTCGTCGATCAGGTAGTCCAGCGCCTGGGGCACCGGCGTCCGCGAGGCGCGGGCGAAGAAGTCGTGCAGGTCGCTCGCCGACCACCCGGAGTCCAGGGCCCGCCGGACGCTGCCGTCGGAGACCCGGAAGACGGTCGCGCCACCGGAGGACTCGACGTCGGCGACCACGGCGAGGGTGTCGGCGAGCTCGGACACCAGCGGCCCGGGGGCGATCAGCGACAGGTCGGGCTGGGCGAGCACGTGGTCGACCGGGTCGGGCAGCAGCCCGCGCATGCCGTCGGCGGCGCCGTCCTCGCCGGACGCGAGCAACCCGCGACCCGCCGTCGACAGGACCCCGCCCACGAGCAGGCCCAGCCGGGCGGCTTCGGCCAGCATCCCGGGCACCGGCGCCAGCCGGTCGGCCCGGCGCGGGGTGCGCCAGCGCAGGAGGGCCACCAGGTCGTCGGGGGACAGGCCGGTGCCGGCCGGCGACTCGGCGAGCACGGTCAGCGCGGAGCGACGGATGGCCGGCGCGGTGTGCCGGACCAGGTCGGGGGAGAGCGGGTTGACCGCCTTGCCGGCGGCGTCGCGCTGCCCGACGAGCGAGGGCAGACGAACGCTGGTCAGCCAGCCGCCGGCCAGCACCGCCCAGCGGTCGGGCAGGTCCTGCTCCCGCCAGATGTCGTACGCCCGCGTGGGCAGCCACTCGTCGCGGTGCGGGCCGCCCACGTCGAGCAGCCCCGCGGCGTGGGCCAGCTCCAGCAGCCAGGCGGCCTCGGGCTCGGGGACGTGCAGCGACCGCGCCAGCCGCTTCTGGTCGCGCACGCCGATGCCGCCGCTGCGCAGCAGCCCGGCGGGCTCCTCCTCGAGGAGCGTGAGCAGTTCGGCGATCCGGCCGACGCTCTCCAGCGCCGCGCCGGCCGCCTGCCGGTCCAGGGTCTTCGGGTCGCGGGCGACCGACGGCGGCTCGGGGGGCAGCCGCGGCGGGCCGAACGGGCGGTCGCCACGCAGCAGCAGGCCCAGCTCCCGGGGGAGTTCGACGTTGAGGGCGTCGATCCGCGCCAGCAGACCGCGGTGCAGCAGCCTGCGAGCCGGCGTCGACCCGCCGTTCGGGGTGTCGGGCAGGTGCCCGACGGGGCGCTCGCCGGCCAGCCGCTCGAGCACGGCGCGCTCCTCGGGCGAGAGCTCCCCGACGGCCGCCGGGAGGTCGGCGGGCAGCTGCACCCGGAGGTCGACCGCGCGGCGCCCCAGCCCGGCGGGGTGGCGGACCGCCCGGCGCACCGGGTCGGGGGCGTGCAGGACGTCGTCGCCCCACAGCAGGGCCCGGGTGGTCAGCGTGTCCAGCGCGGCGGTGAGCACGTCCTCGGGCACGTCGGGGAGGGCCGCGACCAGCTCCTCCGGCGGCAGGCCGTCGGTGGGGGCGAGCAGCACCACGTCGAGCACCTGCAGCGTGGCGGCGTCCAGCTCGTCGAGGGCGCGGTCGACCGACACCGGCACCGCCAGCCGGCTGGCCAGCGCCACGATGTCCGACGGCGCCGGGCGTGCCACGTCGGGCCGGGCCGCGAGCAGCGCGCTCAGCTGCTCGTCGCTGCGCGTGCGCAGCCAGCCGGCGAGCGTCGCAGGAGGGTCCGTGGGCATCCGGCCCACGCTACGTCGTCGGCGGTGGGGACGCTGCTGCGAGCATGGAGCGGTGCACCCGGCCCACGACGACCCCGCCGTCCGAGCGGCGCTGGCCGGCTACCAGGCGGGCGCGGTCCGCTGGCTGGCCGGGGGCGCGATGGCCGTCGTCCTCGGGTTCCTGGGCGGCGCCGCGGCCGTCACCGTGGCCGAGACGGGACGGCGACTGCCCGGGGTGGGCCTCGTCGTCGTGGTGCTGGTCGTCGGGGGCACCGTCGCGGCGGTCGCCGGGGGCGGGGCGCTGATGCGTGCCCGCCGGTGGCGTCGGGCGCTGGCGCACACGGCGTGGCTGACCGGCCGGCTGCGGATCGCGGGGCCGTCGCTGCTGGCCTTCGAGCCCGACGGCTACGACGAACTCGACCCGGACGACGAACCGGTGCGGCTGCGGTTGATGAGCACCGCGGTCTGGCGCACCCGCGCCGCCCAGCAACTGGACGGCGGGGAGGTGCGCGTGGCGCCCGTCGGCGAGCGGGAGTGGGTGCTCACCGCCGACGGCCTGGAGACGCTGTACGGAGCCCGGCAGAGGACCTGAACGCCCCCGTCAGGGGAACAGTGCGTGCGTCGCGGCGTCTCGTCCGAGAAGATGGCCCCCAGCGAGTGCACCGCGCGGTGCGCCGGCACGACACGGAGGCGACATGGCCAAGCGCAAGGCGAAGAACGCACACCTCGTGGAGCCCACCTGGGGCGAGTCCGACAGCGGCGGCCCGCCGCTGACCGAGCTCTCCGCGTCGGTCGCCGGCCCGCTGAACCCCTTCGGCGAGGACCACTTCTTCCCGATCCCGGTCGAGCGCCTCCGGTACGCCCACCCGACCGACAAGCCCAACCGGGCCGGGGTCATGACCGCGGAAGGCCGGAAGCGGTGACCGCCCCCGCGCTGCCGTCCTACAGCAGCGGGACCTCCACGGTCCCCCTGCTCGGCGACACGATCGGGGCCAACCTGGATCGGACGGCGGCGCGGGTGGGCGACCACGAAGCGCTCGTCGAGTGTGCCACGGGTCGCCGGTTCAGCTATCCGGAGTTCGTGGCCGAGGTCGACGCGGTCGCCCTCGGCCTCGACGCCCTCGGCGTCGGCAAGGGCGACCGCGTCGGCATCTGGGCGCCCAACTGCGCCGAGTGGGCGTTCGTCCAGTTCGGGACGGCGAAGCTCGGCGCGATCCTGGTCAACATCAACCCGGCGTACCGCACCCATGAGCTGTCCTACGTGCTGAAGCAGGCCGGCATCTCGGTGCTGGTGAGCGCGCCGGACTTCAAGACCAGCGACTACCGCGCGATGGTCGCCGAGGTGCGCGGCGACTGCCCCGACCTGCGCGAGGTCGTCTTCCTCGGCTCGTCCGAGTGGCAGCGGCTGCTGGAGACCGGCCGGGCCGGCGACCGCGAGCTGCTGGTCCGCCGCGAGACCGAGTTGTCGGCCGACGACCCGATCAACATCCAGTACACGTCGGGCACCACCGGCTTCCCGAAGGGCGCGACGCTCACCCACCACAACCTGCTCAACAACGGGTTCTTCGTGGGCGAGGGCTGCGGCTACACCGAGGCCGACCGCGTCTGCATCCCGGTGCCCTACTACCACTGCTTCGGCATGGGCATGGGCAACCTGGCGTGCACCTCGCACGGGGCGACCATGGTGATCCCCGCACCCGGCTTCGACCCCGCGCTGACGCTGGAGGCCGTGCAGGAGGAGCGCTGCACCTCGCTCTACGGCGTCCCCACGATGTTCATCGCCGAGCTCGCGCTGCCGAACTTCGCCGACTACGACCTCTCGTCGCTGCGCACCGGGATCATGGCCGGCTCGCCGTGCCCGGTCGAGGTGATGAAGCGGGTGGTCAACGAGATGGGGATGGCCGAGGTGACCATCTGCTACGGCATGACCGAGACGTCACCGGTGTCCACCCAGACCGGCGCCGACGACGACCTCGACCGCAGGACGTCGACCGTCGGCCGCGTGCACCCGCACCTCGAGGTCAAGGTCGTCGATCCCGAGACCGGGCTCACCGTCCCGCGGGGCACGCCGGGGGAGTTCTGCACCCGCGGCTACTCGGTGATGCTCGGCTACTGGAACGAGCCCGAGAAGACCGCCGAGGTCATCGACCGCGCCCGCTGGATGCACACCGGCGACCTCGCGGTGATGGACTCCGAGGGCTACCTCAACATCGTCGGCCGGATCAAGGACATGGTCATCCGCGGTGGGGAGAACGTGTACCCGCGGGAGATCGAGGAGTTCCTCTACACCCACCCGGACATCGTCGACGCGCAGGTCATCGGGGTGCCCGACGAGCGCTACGGCGAGGAGCTCATGGCGTGGGTGCGGGTGCGCGAGGGTGCCGAGCCGCTCACCGCCGAGGCGCTGAAGGAGTTCTGCGCCGGCAAGCTCGCCCACTACAAGGTGCCGCGCTACGTCAAGGTCGTCGACGAGTTCCCGATGACCGTGACGGGCAAGATCCGCAAGATCGAGATGCGCCAGGTGTCGGTCGAAGAACTGGGCCTGCAGGCGGCCGCAGCCGTCAAGAACGCCTGAGAAAGGACCCCGTCCCCCTCACGCCTCGCAAGCTCGGCGCGAGCCTCTGGACGGGGCCGCGGCTGGGCGCGTGAGGCCTACGCCTTCGCCTTGGGAGCCGGGGCGAAGCGGACGATCAGCTTCGACAGCAGGCTGCCGACGACGACCCAGATCAGCGCGGCCAGCCCGTCGTTGATGGCCTCGGCGATCTTCGGGTCCGACGGTGCGAACAGGTCCTTGGTGAACCAGCCGAACGTGTCGCGCCACCCGGTCGTGAACTCGACCAGCAGGTTGTCCGGGTTGGCCTCGAACAGCACGAAGATCGCATGGATCACGATCAGTGCCGCGATCACCGAGCAGACGACGCGGACGACGGTGGCGAGGATCGTGAAGACTCGGGCCGCGGCTGCCATGGCCGTCATGATCCTCTAGCCGCCGGTCCGCCGCGACCCGTCGCCGCAGGTCAGCCAGCGCCTAACCGGCGTCGCAGGAGACGACCAGGGCGCGGTGGTCCGACAGCGGCAGCTGCACCGCCTCGGCCGGGCCGGTGGCCCGCAGGCCGGACCCGCGGACGAGCACGTGATCGATCTGGCGGGTGGGCCGGGGGGCGGGGAACGTGGCGGCGGAGGCGATCGAGCGCATCCCGGTGACCTTCGCCGCCTGCGCGGGCTGCATGTTCAGGTCGCCGAGGAGGACCAGCGGCTCGCGCGTGCCGGTGAGCGAGCGGACCAGGCGGCGCAGCTGCAGGGCGTTCCAGCCCGGGATGAACGACAGGTGGGTGTTGCACACGGTGAACTCGCCGAACGGCCCGTCCAGCACGGCGGCGACGGCGACCCGCGGCTCGTCGCGGGCCATGAACGGGCGGTGCGTCCACGTGGACCACAGCGGCACGCTCGTCCGCAGGGCCGGCAGGCGCACCACCCGCCAGGACACCACCGGGTACCGGGACAGCAGGGCGATGCCGTAGCTGGCCGACCCGGGCTGCTCCTCGCCGGTCGCCGCCATCCACGTTCCGCCGGGGGTGCCCGACAGGGCCGCCACGAACTGGTGCTCCGGGGCGCCCATCGCCTCGGCGGCCACCGAGGTCAGGTCGGCGCCGAGGGACCGCGGCTGGTCCCGGTCCACCTCCTGCAGCCCGAGGACGTCGGCGTCGAGGCTCTTCACCGCAGCCGCCAACCGGTCGACGTCCACCCGGCCGTCGTCGGGGGAGCGGCCGTGCAGGATGTTGAACGTCGCGATGCGCACGGGTCCTCTGTGCCCCGGGCGGGTGCTTCCGATGCCCGGCGTGCGTGCCGTGCGTCCGGACGGGTAGCAGGTCGGGCGTGCAGCCATCGGAACGGGACGAGATCCGCGACCTCCTCAAGCGGACCGCGGTCGCGCTCAAGGAGGGTGACGTGCCGTTCGCGCTGTGCGGCGGGTACGCCGCCTGGGTCCGTGGCGCACCCGAGCCGGACCACGACGCGGACTTCCTGGTGCCGGAGGCCGAGGCCGAGCGGGCGGCGAAGGTGCTCGCCGCGGCCGGTCTCCGCGTCGAGGAGCCCGCCGAGGACTGGCTGGTCAAGGTCGTCGGCGGGGGCTCGTTCGTGGACGTGCTGTGGCGGACCTGCGGCCACCCGGTCGAGAGCGACCTGATCGACCGGTCGGAGGTCCTCCCGGTGCTGTCGGTGCGGATGCCCGTGCTGCTGGCCACCGACATCGTCGTCACCAAGCTGATGGCGCTCGACGAGCACTACTGCGACTTCTCCCGGCTGCTGCCGGTCGCGCGGGCCCTCCGCGAGCAGATCGACTGGGCCGAGGTGCGCCGCGAGGTGGCCGGCAACGACTTCGCCGTCGTCTTCCTCGACCTGCTCGAGCGGTTGCGGGTCCTCCCCGGCGCGGACGGGAGCTGACGCGCGCTCTCAGGGATCCCTGAGGGCGTCGGTGATCAGCCGGAGGACCTCCTGCCCGGCGGGCTCGTCGGGGGCGTCGACCAGCCGTCCGTTCTCCTCGCGGTGGAACACGGGCGCGAAGTGATCGGCGCCCTCGAGCATCACGAGGCGCACGTCGTAGTCCCGCGCCCGCAGTTCCTCGGTCACCCGCTGGGATTCCGCGGCCGGGCAGACCGTGTCGGCCTCCCCGGCGACGAGGATCAGGCGGGCGTCCGGGTTCCCCCACTGATCGGGGTCGAAGCCCGGCCCGACCTCCTCGAAGCAGCCCGCGACGGCGATGATCACGTCCGGCCGCGGGGCATCGGATGGGCACGGGAGGATCGTCCCGGTGTCGTCGACCGTCTCGTCCAGGCCGCCCTGCACGGCCCACACGGCACCGAGGGACCAGCCCACCCAGACCACGGGTCGCTGCAGGTCGCCGCCGTGGTCGGCGGCGATGCCCCGGACGTACCGGTACGCGCACTCCACGTCGGTCACGGTCTCGATCAGCCCGCTCTCGCTGAAGTCGCCGCTGCGGTAGTCGGGTGCGAACACGACCGCCCCGGCTGCTGCGACCCGCTCGCCGAGCAGGGCCATGTCGGCCCTCTCGCCCTCGTTGCCGTGGTAGGCGAGGACAACCGACCACGAGCCGTCGGTGTCGGGTGCGAAGACCGAGATGGTCTGCGTCGTCTCGTCCGACACGGTCTGCGAGGTGACGCGGTAGCCGTCGTCGGGCGGGGTGCCGCCGCACGCGGAGGCGACGAGCACCGAGACGGCGACGACCGGGACAGCGACGACCTCGGTGCGGCATCGGCCGGCGCGGGGCATGCGGCATCGTGGGACCCGGGCCGCGCCCGCTGACAGAGGCGTTCGCCGCGACGTCGCGCCGGACGTCCCCGCCGCGGGTCAGCGCGCGAGGACGATCGCCACCACCGCGGCGACTCCGACGAGCGCGACGGCGATGCTCGCGGCGGCCACCATCCGGGTCTCGCCGACGTACTCGTCGGCCGCCAGCCGGCGCCGCACCTGGCGGTAGCGCACCGGGGCGAGCCCGCCGAGGACCCCGAGCCCGAGCAGGGCCACGAACCCGGCGAGCGCGATGAGCGTCGGTTCCCCGTGCCGGACCGCGGAGTGCCCCACCAGCGCCGCGACGCCCAGCATGCCCAGGCCGCTGCGCTGCCAGGCCAGCGCGGTCCGCTCCTCGGGCACGCCCGGCGGGGCGGTCACTGGTCCAGCACCTCGATCCCGACCAGGACGGCGACGACCACCACGACACCGGCGATCGCCGCTGACACCGTCGGCATCAGCCAGCTGTGCGGCAGTGGCTCGCCCGCGCGGATGGCGCGCTCGTTCGCGTGCCAGTGCCGGTACCCGGCCAGCGACGTCCCCAGGCCGATCAGGACGAGGGCGACGGCGACCGCGCTGCTGGCCCACGGAGTCCCCAGGTCCGGCGCGTAGGTGACCACCGCGACCCCGCCCGCGACGATCGCGAGCCCGGTGCGCAACCAGGCCAGGAGGGTCCGCTCGTTGGCGAGGGTGAACCGGTAGTCGGGGTGCTCGCTCTGCTCGGCCGGGAGGGACACGGGGGTCAGGCTAGGGCGCGACACGGTGGCGCGCGGAAGGGCGGGTCCGGGCCACGCGGGCGACGGCTAACCTGTCGGGCGAGCGGCCGCGTGCCGCAGCCGACCCCCGGCGTCCGCGCCGGATCCGTAGCGAGGAACAGGGATCTCACCGTGCCCACCGGCAGAGTCAAGTGGTTCAACCCGGAGAAGGGTTTCGGCTTCCTCTCGCGCGAGGACGGTCCGGACGTCTTCGTGCACAAGGACGCCCTCCCCAGCGGCACGACGGAGCTCAAGCCCGGTCAGCGCGTGGAGTTCGGCATCGTCGCCGGTCGGCGCGGCGACCAGGCCCTCCAGGTGCGCGTGCTCGAGCCGCTGCCGTCGGTCGCCGCCACGGTGGCCGAGCAGAAGCGGAAGAAGCCCGACGAGCTGGTGCCGATCATCGAGGACCTGATCAAGCTCCTCGACGACGTCGGCGAAGGCCTGCGCCGCGGCCGGCACCCCGACCGGGCGGAGTCGCGCAAGGTCGCCTCGGTGCTGCGCGCCGTCGCCGCCGACCTGGAGGGCTGACGAAGGACCCTCACCGCTCGCACGCTCGCGGCGAGCCCCTGGACGGGGTCTAACCGGCGGGTGACGAGCTCGGCGGGCCGGACGACGGCGTCGTCGACAGATCGCCGTCGGAGCGGATGAAGCCCACCGGCCACGCGCCGGTCAGCTCGCCGCACGCGCCGCCCTTGTCCTCGACGATCACGAGGTAGAACGCCGGCGGGACGACGTCGGAGGTGTTGATCTCGTCGAAGACCGTGGTCCCCGACGGCACGTCGACGTCGCCGATCGGCTCCTCGAGCCGCTCGTCGAACACCTGCACGCTCCAGCCGCTGTCGGCCAGGGAGTCGGGCACCGTGAGCGAGATCGCGGTGTCGGGGGAGACCTCGAGGATCGGCGGGGTCACCGTGTAGCGCTGCCACTCGCCGTCCAGGCAGTACTGGGTCGGGCGGAAGGTCACCTCCTGGGCGCCCACGCTGACGCGGACGTCGGGTGGCGCGTCGGACGCCTCGCTCCCGCCGCAGCCGGCGAGGACGAGCAGCACGACCGGTCCCACGAGCAGCGCGGGCACCCGGGTCACGACCACCGCTGCCCCAGCGGGTCGGTGGGTGCGTCCGAGGGCCAGGCCGGCTGCGCGGGAAGGGGAGGGGGCCGCCGGCTGCGGTGCAGGCTCCAGAGCACCAGCCCGACCGCGAGCACGAGCAGCGCGGCGGCGACGGTGAAGCCCAGCCAGCCGGTCGGCGGGAGCGCGATGCCGAGCGCGCCTCCGACGACCCACGCGAGCTGGAGCATCGTCTCGGAGCGGGCGAACGCCGAGGCCCGCAGCCGCTCGGGCACCTCGCGCTGGATGATCGCGTCGAGCGAGACCTTGCCCAGCGCGTTGGTCACGGCCGCGACGAGTGCCACGACCACGGCCATGGCGAAGCTGTAGAACAGCGCGGCGAACACCGTGATCCCGGCGGTGGCCCCGGCGGCGATGAGCACCACGCGGTCGGGGTCGGCGGCGTGCAGCCGGGAGCCCACGGCGGTGCCGGCGAAGGAGCCGATGCCGGCCGCCGCGGCGATCGCGCCGAGGGCGAGCGTCGCTTCCCACCCGCCCTCGAAGCTGGCCTGCACGAGGAACGCCGCGAAGATGGTGAGGAAGCCCCCGAGCCCGCGGAGCGCCGCGTTGGCCCGCAGGGCGAGGACGACGTGCGGGTTCACCGCCCGCCGGCGTCGTCCGGGGAGCTCGATCTCGCCGGTGGTGAACACGTCCGCGGGCATCTCACCGGTCGGGACGTCGACGTGCCGCGGCAGCCGGAGGGCGAGCACGCCCACGGCGGCGAAGACCACGGCGGTCACCTGGAGCAGCCACGAGAACCCCAGCGCCCACGCGATGCCGGCCGCGATGGCGCCCGCGACACCCGCCGTGGCCAGGCCGAAGACCGAGAGCCGGGCATTGGCCGAGGTCAGCGACATCGCCGCCGGGAGCACCCGCGGGACGACGGCGGCCCGCAGCACGTTGTGCGACTTGGACAGCACGAGCACGCCGAGTGCTGCGGGATACAGCCAGAAGTCGTCGTAGTGGGCGGCCATCACGAGGGCCAGCACGCACCGGCCGAAGAGGCTGACGGCGATCGCCCAGCGGCGGCCGCGCTGCAGCCGGTCGAGCACCGGGCCGATCACCGGCGCCAGCACGGCGAACGGCGCCATCGTCACCAGCAGGTAGAGGGCGACGTTGCTGCGCTGGGCGTCGGTGGTCGCCGCGAAGAAGAGGGTGCCGGCCAGCGACACGGCGATCATCGCGTCGCCGGCCATGTGCAGGGCGTTGACCCAGAGGAGCTGGGTGAGCCCGCTCTCGCCGGCGCCGTCGGCTCGGCTGGCGGTCCGCACGCGCTCGGCCGCGGCGGCGGTGAGCTGCCGGGAGCGGGCGACGGCGACCCGGGCGACGGTGACCTTGGGTGGCGGGACGGCATCGGGGGACGGCGGGACGGCGCCGGCCCCCGGGGGCGGGTCGTACGCCCACTGCCCACCGCCGGGAGGCGGTGCCTGGTCCGGCTGCCATGCCCCCGGCTGCCACTGCTCGCTCCCCGGCTGCCACTGCCCGGCCCCTGGCTGCCACTGCTCGTTCCCCGGCTGCCACGGCTCGGGTCCGGGCTGCCCCTGGGGCGGACCGGCCTGCCACGCCCCCGGCGCCGGCTGCCAGGCGGGAGCCGGCTGCCATTGCCCGGGAGGCGGCTGCCATTGCGCGGGAGGCGGCTGCCACTGCCCGGGAGGCGGCTGCCAGGTGCCGCCCGCGGGCGGGTACGGGGGCACGACGTCGGTGGGGGTGTCCTCGCCCGGCGGGACGGCGCCCGGAGCCCGCAGCGGGCGGGTCGAGGGCCGTGGCACCTCGAGCGGCGTGGTGTCGGCCCGCTCCAGAGGCGGTGGACCGCCGCGCCCGGGCAGCCGCGGCCGGCGACGGGCACCGGGGCGACGGGAGGCGGACACGACCCCATCGTGCCGCACGGACCTGGGCGGGCGGGGGGAACGGCCCCGAGCGTCCCCGGTGGCACTTTCGGGGTGCGGCGCGACACGGGCGGGCGCGCGTCAGCCACAATGGCTCCCGTGACCGAGCCCCACGCCCATCTGCGGTCCGCTGCCTCCGCCGACGTCGTCCTGGCCGGGGCGGTGGAACTGGCCCGCTCCGCGGCCGCGGAGACCGCCGGCGACCCCGCGCTGGTCGGCGACCACCTCGGCGTGTCGATCGAGCCCGTCGAGCCGGTCGATGACGGGATCGACCCGGCCGGGCTCGGCCTGCTGCTGACCCACAGCTTCGCCAGCCGTCTCGCCGGGTACGTCGGCTGGCGCTGGGCGGTCACCCTCGGGCGAGTGCCCGGGGAGGAGGCCGTCACCGTCGACGAGGTCGTCCTGCTCCCGGGCGACGACGCGCTGCTGGCCCCCGCGTGGGTGCCCTGGCACGAGCGGCTGCGTCCCGGCGACCTGTCGGTCGGCGACGTGCTGCCCTCGACGGAGGACGACCCGCGGCTGGCACCCGCCTACACCGTCGACGACGACTCCGCCGACGACGCGGAGGGATCCGTCGCCGCGTTCGAGCTCGGCCTCGGTCGCGAGCGGGTCATGTCCCGGGAGGGCCGCTCGGAGGCCGTGTCCCGCTGGGCCGCGGGCGAGTTCGGCCCGAACACGGCGATGGCCCGGCACGCCCCGGGGCCGTGCCTGACCTGCGGCTTCTACCTGCCGCTGGCGGGATCGCTGCGGCCGATGGTGGGGGCGTGCGGCAACGCCTACGCGCCCGCCGACGGCCGGGTCGTCACCGCCGACTACGGCTGCGGGGCGCACAGCCAGGCGACGCTGGTCGCCGACGACCCCACCGAGGTGGTCACGTCGGCGCGCTACGACACCTCGGAGTTCGACGTCCTCACCGACTAGCGGCGACGCCGTTCCGAACCGTTCCTCTTCAGCTTTCGGTACAGAAAGCGGAAGGCTCCCGCGCAGCTTTCGGTACCGAAAGCTGGGACTACTCGCTCAGTTCTCGGGGCGGTCGGGACGGCGCGGCAGCTGGCCCTGCAGGCGCATGATCCCGAGACCCAGGATCCCCAGCCCGATCGCGGCCACGCAGGTCCAGGTCCACATGCGGTCGACCCGGTCGCCCAGGAACAGCAGGACGACGAGCGCGACCGCCCAGACGGCGATCCCGACCAGCACGACACGGGCCGTGTCCACCTGCAGCGGCGGAGGGGCGTGCTTGGTCGGTCGGGGCACACGCAGACCTTAGGACGACGTCCCGCGGCGTGGTGCGCGGTCCACCTGGGCCTCACCGGAACGATCATGTGGCACGCTGTCGCCGCTCGAAGCCTGATCGTGCCCGTCACGGGGAGTCTGCATGCCCGAGAAGTCGCGCCCGTCCGCCGGTGCCAGCCGCGCCAAGGGCACCGCTGCCGCCACCACCGACGCCGACAGCGGGACGCCCGCGGACGTCGTGGCCGAGAACAAGCCACGGCGCAGCGACGGGCCGAAGGTGCGGCCGAAGAACGGGCTGGACCGCTACTTCGAGATCAGCGCCCGCCGCTCGACGGTGGGCCGCGAGATCCGCGGCGGGTTCACCACCTTCTTCACGATGGCCTACATCGTGGTGCTCAACCCGATCATCCTGTCCGGCGCCGACGTCAGCGGGGGCGAGCTGCCCTTCCCGGGCGTCGCCGCGGTCACCGCCCTGATCGCCGGCGTGATGACGATCCTGATGGGCGTCGTCGGCCGTTACCCGTTCGCCGTCGCCACCGGCCTCGGGATCAACGCGATCGTCGCCGTCTTCGCCTTCACCCAGCTCACCTGGCCGGAGATCATGGGCCTGGTCGTGCTCGAGGGCCTGCTGATCACCGTGCTGGTGCTCACCGGCTTCCGCCGCGCGGTGTTCGAGGCCATCCCGCCGCAGCTCAAGACAGCCATCGCCGTGGGCATCGGCTTCTTCCTGACGATCATCGGCCTGGTCGACGCCGGCTTCATCCGCCGCGCCCAGGAGGGCGTCGTCCCCGTCTCCTTCGGCATCAACGGCCAGCTGGCCGGCTGGCCGATCCTGGTCTTCGTCGTCGGTCTGCTGCTGATGAGCGTGCTGGTCGTGCGGCGGGTCAAGGGCGGGCTGCTGATCGGGATCGTCGCCACGACGATCCTGGCGATGATCGTCGAGGCCGTGGCCGAGGTCGGTCCCACGTTCACCGAGGACGGCGTGAACCCGCGCGGGTGGGCGCTGCAGGTGCCCACGCTGCCCGACCAGGTGGTCAGCGCGCCCGACCTCTCGCTGATCGGCAACTTCTCGCTGTTCGGCGGGTTCGAGCGCATCGGCGTCATCGCCGCCCTGCTGATCGTCTTCTCGCTGATGATCGCCGACTTCTTCGACACGGTCGGCACGGTCACCGCCGTCGGCGCGGAGGGCGGCCTGCTCGACAAGGACCGCAACCTGCCCAAGTCGCAGCCGGTCCTGCTGGTCGACTCGCTGGCCGCCGCCGCGGGTGGCGCCGGCAGCGTCTCGTCGAACACGACCTACATCGAGAGCGCGTCCGGTGTCGCCGACGGCGCCCGGACCGGCCTGGCCAGCGTCGCCACCGGTGTGCTGTTCCTCGTCGCGATGTTCTTCAGCCCGCTGGTGCAGGTCGTCCCGTCGGAGGCGGCCGCGCCCGCCCTCGTGATCGTCGGGGCCTTGATGATCACCCAGATCCGGCACCTGGTCTGGGACGACATGGTCCTGGTCATCCCGGCCTTCCTGACCATCGCCCTGATGCCGTTCACCTACTCGATCACCAACGGCATCGGCGCCGGCGTGATCACCTACGTGCTCCTCTCGGCGGTGACCGGCCAGGTGCGGCGGATCCACCCGCTGATGTGGGTCATCTCGGCGATGTTCCTCGTCTACTTCGCGCTCGAGCCGCTGCAGCAACTCTTCTGAGACACGAGGACGGCCGTTCGTCAGCTAGGCTAACGATCGTGAGCCTTTCGTCGCTGGACACCGCGGCGCTGGCCCACGACCTCCGGCTCTCGGTCATGCGCTTCTCGCGCCGGCTGCGCAACCAGCGGGTGAGCACCGCGGTGACCCTCACCCACCTGGCCGCGCTGTCGACGCTCAAGCGGCACGGGCCGATGAGCCCGGGGGAGCTGGCGGGGCACGAGCGGGTGCAGCCACCGTCGATGACGCGGGTCGTGGTCGCCCTCGAGAGCCTGGGCCTGGTGACGCGGACCCCGCACCCGACCGACGGCCGGCAGGTGGTCATCGAGCTGACCCCGGCCGCCGACGAACTGCTGGCGGCCGAGGCCCGCGCCCGCGAGGCGTGGCTGACCGGTCACCTGGAGGAGCTCTCGCCGGAGGAACGCGCCGTGCTGCGCGAGGCGGCCGTGATCATGGACAAGCTGGCCAGTGGGTGACCTGAACGAGCACTGAGCGAGCGACCGACGAACGACCGGCTGCCCCGCCGGACAACGGGATGTTCCGCGCCCTGCGGGTGCGCAACTACCGCCGGTACGCCTCGGCGAATCTGGTCAGCCTCACCGGCACGTGGATGCAGCGCATCGGTCAGGACTGGCTGGTGCTCCAGCTGTCCGGGGACAGCGGCGTGGCACTCGGCCTGACCACCGCCCTGCAGTTCGGGCCCACCCTCCTGCTGAGCATGTACGGCGGGGTCCTCGCCGACCGCTACAGCAAGCGTCGGCTGCTGCTGATCACGCAGGCGCTGATGGGTGTGCTGGCGCTGGGACTCGGGCTCCTGGTGGCCACCGAGTCGGTCGAGCTCTGGCACGTCTACCTGCTGGCCGCCGGGCTCGGCTCGGTGTCGGCGATCGACGCCCCGGTGCGGCAGGCGTTCGTGTCCGAGATGGTCGGCCCGGAACTGCTGACCAACGCGGTGAGCCTGAACTCGACCACCTTCAACGGCGCCCGCCTCGTCGGCCCCGCCCTGGCGGGGTTGCTCATCGGCGCCGCGTCGGGTGACACCGCGCCGGCGTTCTTCGTCAACGCGGCGAGTTTCGCCTTCACCCTCGCGGCGCTCGCCGGCATGCGGGTCTCGGAGCTGCGGCCCAGCCCGCCGGTCGCACGCGCCCGCGGGCAGTTGCGCGAGGGACTGGCCTACACCTGGGCGCACCCGGATCTGGTGCTGGCCATGGTGCTCGCGTTCGTGATCGGCACCTTCGGCTTCAACTACCAGGTGACCATCGCGCTGATGGCCCGCGAGGTGTTCGGGCTGGGCGCCGAGGCGTTCGGGCTGCTGTCGACGTTCTTCGCCGTCGGCTCGCTCACCGGTGCGCTGCTGTCCACCCGGCGCAGCCTGCGGCCGCGGCAGCGCTTCCTGGTCGGCTCGGCGGTGCTGTTCGGGCTGCTCACGATCGTGGCCGGGCTGATGCCCGGCTTCCTCTCCTTCGCGGTGCTCCTGGTCCCGACGGGTGCGGCCGCGCTGGTGTTCGCCGTGGCCAACAACAGCTACGTGCAACTGGGCGTGGACCCGCAGATGCGCGGCCGGGTCATGGCGCTGTACTTCATGTGCTTCCTCGGCGGAACGCCGGTGGGGGCACCGCTGATCGGCTGGATCTCCGAACGCTTCGGGGCGCCGTGGGGCCTGATCCTCGGCGGCGCCGTCTGCGTCGTCGCCGCGCTCGCTGCCGGGGCCTGGCTCGGCCGGGGACGGCGGGTGCGGCTGGAGGCCCAGCGGGCCCGGCCGTGGCTGCACCTGCGCGTGGGCGACTGACGGCATCGATCCGGCAACGGCCGTCGCCGCCGGCCAGGACCCGGGAGTACCGTCGAATCGGCGCTCGAGTGGCATCGGGAGGCGGCGTGATGTTGGTCGTCCAGATCGTGCTGGCTGCGCTCCTGTTCACCGCGCTGCTGTTCTTCGCCGACCGGTGGGCCTCCCGCTGCGCGGTCGAGGACCCGATCACCATCGCCGAGCGCCGGCACGCCCGCCGGACGCACCGTCGCCGCACCCCGGCGCGGCCGCGTCGCGTCGCGTCGGCTGCGGCGCCCGCCGAACCCGTGCGCCGGCCGATCCAGGTGGTCGCCGCCGACCTGCGCCGGCTCAACCGGCAGGTCGCGCTCGTCCCGTCCGGCTCCACCCTCGTCCGCTGGAAGGCGCTCTGGGCGGCCTACGACGGCGTGCTCGTCGAGGCGGCCGAGATGCTCGAGTGCCCGCACGAGCTCGCCGAGCAGCCCGCGGCCGGGAACGCCCGCGACATCGAGCGGGTGCGCGTGCTCGCCGCGCTGGAGGCGGCCGGCCTGGTGGTGCACGGCTGACCCCGGCGCGCCCCGGGCGGGACCTCCGCCGGCTGTTCTTCGCCGTCGACCCGCCGGCACCGGCCCGCGACGACCTCGCCGCCGCGCTGGAGCCGCTCCGGTCGGTCCCGGGTGCTCCCCGCTGGACCGATCCCTCGCGGTGGCACCTCACCCTGCTGTTCCTCGGCGCCGTCCCGGCCGACACGGTCGCGGCACTCGTGGAGCGCGCCGGACCGGCCGTCGCCCAGGCGCCGCCGATGGTGCTGCGGCTGGGCGGCGGCGGGCGGTTCGGGTCGGTGCGCCGTCCCCAGGTGGCGTGGGCAGGTCTCGGCGGCGACGTCGCGCCCCTGACGGCCCTCGCGGCCCGGCTGGCCGCGGTCGCCCGGTCACTGCGGCTCGAGGTCGAGGACCGGCCGTTCCGGGCACACCTCACCCTGGGCCGGTGGCGTCCGGGGCAGCCGGCCGACGGGACCGTGACCGACGAGCTCGCCGACTACCGCGGGCCGGACTGGCCGGTCACCGAGGTGCGGCTGATCGAGAGCCACCTCGGCCCGACGCCGACCTACGACACCCTCGCCACCTGGCCGCTGGTGACGTGATGGAGCGGCCCTGCTGCAGGGGCCCGCCGCGAGCTTGCGAGTGGTGGGGGGGCAGCGGGGTCCTTCTACTACCAGGCGTACTCCATGGGGGCTGCCTTGTAGCCGGGGAAGATCGCGTCCAGGCGGGCCAGCTGCTCCTCGTCGAGCGTCACGTCCAGCGCCCGCAGCGCGCTGTCGAACTGCTCCATGGTCCGCGGGCCCACGATGGGAGCGGTCACCGCCGGCTGGTGCAGCAGCCAGGCCAGCCCGACGTCGCCCGGGGCGTGCCCGATGTCCCGGCAGAACGCCTCGTAGGCCTCCAGTGCGGGGCGGTGCTCCTCGATCCGCTTCTGGTTGCGCTCCTCGGACCGCCGTCCCCCCTCGGTCTTCTCCAGGATGCCGCCGAGCAGGCCACCGGCCAGCGGGCTCCACGGGATGATCCCCACGCCGTAGTGCTGGGCGGCCGGCAGCACCTCCAGCTCCACGTGGCGGGTCAGTAGGTTGTAGTGCGACTGCTCGCTGATCAGGCCCTGGAAGTTGCGCCGGGCGGCGGCCTCGTTGGCGGCGACGATCTGCCAGGCGGCGTGGTTCGACGAGCCGACGTAGAGCACCTTCCCCTGCGCGACCAGCGTCTCGCAGGCCTGCCAGATCTCCTCCCACGGCGTCTCGAGGTCGACGTGGTGGAACTGGTAGAGGTCGATCCAGTCGGTGCCCATCCGGCGCAGGGAGCCCTCGCAGGCGCGCACGATGTTGCGGGCGGACAGGAAGGTGTCGTTGGGCCAGTCGGTCATCGAGCCGTAGACCTTGGTGGCCAGCACCGTCTTGTCCCGGCGCTCGCCGCCCTGGGTGAACCAGCTGCCGAGCACCTCCTCGGTGCGGCCCTTGCCGGCGTCGAAGCCGTAGACGTTGGCGGTGTCGAAGAAGTTGATGCCCTCGGCCAGCGCGCGGTCCATGATCGCGTGGGAGTCGGCCTCCTCGGTCTTCCACCCGAAGTTCATCGTGCCCAGGCAGAGCCGGGAGACCGAGAGGCCGCTACGTCCGAGGTGCGTGTAGTCCATGGAATTCACCCTGGCACCCTGGACGGCGTGCCGCAGGACGATGACCGCACCACCGCATCCGCCACCGCGTTCGACACCGCCACCGCCGTCGTCCGGACGGAGGGCGGCGGGCTGCTCGCCGAGCTCGACGCCGGGTGGGACGTCGGGGGCGGGATCCTCAACGGCGGCTACCTGCTGTCGGTGGCCGGCCGGGCGGCGGTGCTCGAGAGCCCCCACCCGCACCCGGTCGCGCTCTCGGCGAGCTACCTGCGCGCACCGGCCGCGGGCCCGGTCTCGCTGGTCGTGCAGCCCGGCCCCGGCGGTCGGACGCTCGCGCACTCGACGGTCACCCTCGCCGACGCCGGTGGGGTCGCGCTGACCGTCCTGGCGACGACGGCGACCCTCGGGGACGAGCCGGCGGAGTACTCGGTCCCGATGCCCGACGTGCCGCCGGTGGAGGAGTGCTTCTCGGTGGCCGAGCACCGGCACCTGGCCCCGCCCGGCCTGGCGATCCCCGGGCTGAGCCTGCGGGTGGACACCCGGCTCGACGCGAGCACCGCCGGCTGGGTGTTCGGCCAGGCGTCGGCCGAACCGGTGATCCGGGCCTGGGTGCGCTTCGCCGATGGTCGCGAACCCGACCCGCTGGCGCTGCTGACCTTCGCCGACGCCCTGCCGCCGACCGGCTTCGCGTTGGGACGGATCGGCTGGGCGCCGACCGTGCAGCTGCAGGTGCTGGTGCGGGCGTTGCCGGCCCCGGGCTGGTGCCTGGTCGAGGCGCGGGCGAGCGAGATGGCCGGCGGCTGGGTGGACGAGGACTACCGCATCTGGGACTCGACCGGCCGGCTGGTTGCGCAGAGCCGCCAGCTCGCCCGCGCCGCCCGCTGACGATGGTGAGCCAGGACGCGGTCAGGTGTGCCGGTCAGGCCGGCCGGGCAGCTCGACGTCGCCGGTGAGGTAGCGCTGCACGGTGGGGCCGATCGCCGCGACGATCGACTCCGGGGACGCCGATGCGAGCGGCTCCAGCCGCAGGACGTAGCGGGCCATCACCATCCCCATGAGCTGCGAGAGCACGAGCGAGGCCCGGGCGGCCCGCACGTCGGGGTCGTAGCCGAGGCTGCCCACCACCTTGCGCAGGACCTTCGAGACCAGGAACTCGCGCAGCAGCTTCGCCGTCCACTCGTTGCTCACCGCGGAGCGGATGAGCGCCAGCCCGGCCGGCCGGGCGGGGCCGTCCCAGACGTGCAGCGCCATGCGCACCACCGCGGCGCCGAGGACGGCGCGGTCGGCGGCGAGCACCTCGGGCAGCAGGTCGTCGGGGTCGGCGGGGGCGTCGACGGCGGCGAGGAACAGCTTGTCCTTGCTGCCGAAGTAGTGGTGCACCAGCGCGGGGTCGACGCCGGCGTCGGCCGCGATGCCGCGGATCGTCGCGCCGTCGAACCCGCGTTCGGCGAACGCCGCCCGGGCGGCGGCGAGGACCGCCTCCCGGGTGTCGGGGTTGCCGGGCCGGCGGCCCGGCCGTCGGTTCGGCAGCGCGCTCAGCTCGTCCTCCTCCGCAGGGTCGCCGCGGCGAGGGCGAGGGCCAGCAGGGCGGCACCGGCGACGACCGCGACGTCGATCCACATCGTGCCGGTCGCGTCGGGGGAGCTGCCGACCTCCTGCAGGGCCTCGACGGCGTAGGTCAGCGGCAGCACGTTGCTGATGGCCTGCAGCCAGCCGTCCATCTGGTCCACCGGCACCAGCAGGCCGCAGAGGAAGAACTGCGGCAGCACGACCACCGGCATGAACTGCACGGCCTGGAACTCGGTGCGGGCGAAGGCGCTGGCCAGCAGGCCCAGGGCGACGCCGAGGACGGCGTCGACGACCGCGATCAGGACCACCAGCCAGACCGACCCGACGACGTCGAGGTCGTAGACCGTGGTCGCGATCGTCACCGTGACGGCGGCCTGCACGGCCGCCGCGAGCCCGAACGCCAGTCCGTAGCCGAGCAGCATGTCCAGCCGCGCGAGGGGAGTGGTGAGCAGCCGCTCGAGCGTGCCCGACGTGCGCTCGCGCAGCATCGCGATGCTGGTGACCAGGAACATCACCATGAACGGGAAGATCCCGAGCATGGTCAGGCCCACCCGGTCGAACAGGCTCGGCTGCCCCGGCGGCACGGGCAGGTCCTTCCACAGCAGGTAGAGCAGGCCGAGCAGGACGCTGGGCAGCACCAGCATCATCGCGATGGTGCGGTGGTCGTGCCGCAGCTGGCGGAGTACCCGGGCGGCGGTGACGGTGGTGAGCCGAGGGCTCA
This sequence comes from Blastococcus jejuensis, assembly GCF_039534705.1. Classification (NCBI taxonomy): domain Bacteria; kingdom Bacillati; phylum Actinomycetota; class Actinomycetes; order Geodermatophilales; family Geodermatophilaceae; genus Blastococcus; species Blastococcus jejuensis. Next base: position 69,841 of record NZ_BAAAVV010000010.1, on the reverse strand, counting down.
GGTGGATCGTCCGCGTCTCGGGGCGGACCGCTGCGGTGGTCATGCCGCCACCTCCTGGCGGTCCATGACCAGGTTGAGGAAGGCCTCTTCCAGGTCGTCGGACCGGCCGTCCCTGCGCAGCTCGGCCGGGGTGGAGTCGGCGATCAGGTCGCCGTCGCGGAGCAGGAGCAGCCGGTGGCAGCGGCTGGCCTCGTCCATCACGTGGCTGGAGACGATCAGCGTCGTCCCCGCCGCGGCCAGCGCGTGGAACCGGTCCCACAGCTCCACGCGCAGCACCGGGTCGAGGCCCACCGTCGGCTCGTCGAGCACCAGCACCTCCGGGGCGCCGACCAGGGCGCAGGCCAGCGAGATCCGACTCTGCTGCCCACCCGACAGGTTGCGGACCAGCTGCCCGGCGGCGTCGGCGAGCCCGACGTCGGCGAGGGCGGCGTCGGCCTCCCGGGCGCTCATGCCGTGCAGGGCGGCGAAGTAGCGGGCGTTCTCCCGCACGGTCAGGTCCTCGTACACGCTCGGGGCCTGGGTGACGTAGCCGACGCGATGGCGCAGGACCGGCGCACCGGCCGGCTCGTCCAGGACGGTGACCTCGCCCGACCGCACCACCTGCACGCCGACGACGGCGCGCATGAGGGTGGTCTTCCCGCCGCCGCTCGGCCCGAGGAGGCCGGTCACCTGCCCCGGGGGGACGGCGAAGGACAGGCCGTGCAGGACCCGGCGTGGCCCCCGGTGGACGACCAGGTCGGTGACGGTGACGGCGGCGCCCATGGCTGCCTCCAGAACTCAACGAATGATGAACTCAACGCTAGATGAGTTGCATTCCCGGCGTCAATAAAGCCCTTGGTCCCGGTGCCGCAGCGGCGTCGTGACTCAGCTGCGGGCAGCCTGGCTCAGCGTCGACGGTGACCAGGTGCCCGGTGATCAGCCAGGCTGATCATCATCGGGACAATGGCTGCGTGCCGGCGCCTGAACTGATCACCGATCCCGCGGACCCGCGGGTCGCCGACTTCCGCGACCTCAAGGCCGGCGACCGGCCCGCCGGGCGGGAACGCGGCACCGGCCCGGTGATCGTCGAGGGCGTGCCCGCCGTCGAGCGGCTGCTCGCGTCGCCGTACCGGGTGCGGGCGGTGTTCGGGGTTCCCGGCCGGGTGGCCGCCCTCGGTCTGCCGGCCGACGTCCCGGCGTACGAGGCCGACAAGTGGGTGCTCTCGGAGGTGATCGGCTTCCGGCTGACCCGCGGGGTGGTCGCGTCCGCGGACCGACGTCCCCCCGCGGACCTCGACGCGCTGCTCGCCGGCCCCGATCCGGCCGCGCCGCGTCGGCTCGCGGTGCTCGAGGCGCTCAACGACGCGGAGAACCTCGGCTCGATCGCCCGCTCGGCGCTCGCGCTCGGGATCGACGGTCTGCTGCTCGACCCGCGGTGCGCCGACCCGCTCTACCGGCGCTCGGTGCGGGTCTCGATGGGGCACGTCCTGGCGCTGCCGTTCGCCGTCCTGCCGGACTGGCCGGGGGACCTCGCCCGGCTGCACGACGCCGGCTACCTGACCGTGGCGCTGACCCCGGCCGCGGACGCCGTCGACCTGGACGACGTCGACGCGACGGCGCACCCACGGACGGCGGTCCTGCTGGGTGCGGAGGGTCCGGGGCTCACCGCCGAGGCGCAGGCGGCGGCGATGGTGCGGGCGCGGATCCGGATGCGCCCCGGGGTGGACTCCCTCGGCGTGGCCGCGGCGGCCGCGATCGCTTTCGCTTCACTGCGCTGAGCGTGTACGGGACACGAAGGTTCCGCTAGCTTCCCGCCATGCTGGTCTGGGGACTTCTCCCGCTCGGGATCGCAGCGGTGCTCGGCGTGCTCCGGCTGCGAGACCGCGCGAGGCGGCGGAGGGCGAAAGTCGACCCCGACTTCGTTGACCGCGATCCCGCGGAGCAGCGCGTCGACCAGAAGGCCTACCGCAGGGCCCGCGAGGTCAGGTGGTTCAACGACCCGGGTTGGTGACCCGGGTCAGCCGCGCAGGGAGAAGCGGGCGAGCAGCGCCCTGGCGTCCTCGGCCTGCGGCGGGTTGCACATGACGTCGTACCGGCCGGCGACGATCTTGCTGGTGCTGATGAAGTCGCGCTTGCCCCGGGTCGCGGCGTAGCCCATTCCCCCGAAGGCAGCGCCGAAGGCCAGCCCGATGGCCAGGCCGAGGAGCACGGCGCCGGCCCAGGCGCCGCCGGTGTCGGAGAAGATGCCGAGCAGCAGGCCCACGAACAGACCCCACCAGGCGCCGCCGGCCGCACCCGCGGCGATCGCGCGGCCCATCGTCATCCGGCCGGTGACCTTCTCGATCATGCGCAGGTCGCTGCCGATGATCGTGACGTTCTCGACGGCGAACTTCTCGTCCGAGAGGTAGTCGACGGCGGCCTGCGCCTGCTCGTAGCTGTCGTAGGAACCCACCTGGACGCCGCCCAGCGGCATCGACACCGACGCTGACATGCCCGGTTCAACTCCCGGGCCCACCAGGCTGTTCCCCCTGGGAGCGGGACCGGCGTCGGCGTACCGTCGGAGCTGTCCGGCAGATCGGCGCGCACAGCCCGGCGCCGACTCCTCCGGCCCTACGTAGTGCTCGGAGCGCGCGATGTCCCTCCACGACCCCTCCATCGATCCTCGAACCGCTCAGGGCCCCACCGCGGGCGGCCCGCCGCCGGTCGCCCCGCAGCAGCGCGGCCAGGTCGCGCCCCCGCCACCGCCTCCCGCCCGGCCGTCGGTGCCACGGACCCGCACCGGGGTGATCTGGGTGACCGTGTGCGTCGGCGCCCTGCTCGCGGTCGCGTTGATCGTCTTCATGGTGCAGAACACGCAGACCGTCGAGGTCACCTTCCTCGGGATGACCGGGAGCACGTCGCTGGCCCTCATGCTGCTGATCGCGGCGGTCGGCGGCGTCCTGGTGACGCTGATCCTGGGCAGCGCGCGGATCATCCAGCTGCGGCACCAGGCCCACAAGCGCCGCTGAGGCCCTGCAGGGGCCTTCCTCAGACGAGGCTGTCGGCCCAGGCGCGGTGCAGGCCGGCGAACCGGCCGGTGCCACCGACGAGGTCGGCGGGGGAGCCGTCCTCGACGATCTCGCCGTCCTCCATGACCAGCACCCGGTCGGCGATCTCCACGGTGGACAGCCGGTGGGCGATGATCAGCGCCGTCCGGTCGGCGAGCAGGGTGCGCAGCGCGTGCTGCACCAGGCGCTCGCTGGGCACGTCGAGCGAGCTGGTCGCCTCGTCGAGGATCAGCACCGCGGGGTCGGCCAGGAACGCCCGCGCGAAGCTGACCAGCTGCCGCTGGCCGGCCGACAGCCGGCCGCCGCGCTTGTGCACGTCGGTGTCGTAGCCCTCGGGCAGGGCCGCGATGAACTCGTGTGCCCCGATCGCGCGGGCGGCCGCCTCGATCTCGGACGGCGTCGCGCCGGGCCGGCCGAAGGCGATGTTCTCGGCGATCGTGCCGGTGAACAGGAAGCTCTCCTGCGTCACCATCACCAGCGCGCGCCGCAGGTCGCTGTCGCGCAGCGACGCCAGCGGCACGCCGTCGAGGCGCACCTCGCCCTCGAGCGGGTCGTAGAACCGCGCGGCCAGCCGGGCCAGGGTCGACTTGCCCGCCCCGGTGGCACCGACCAGCGCGACCGTCTGGCCCGCGGGGATCTCGAGATCCAGGCCGGGCAGGACCGTCCGGTCGGTGTAGCCGAACCGGACGCCGTCGAAGCGGAGCTCGCCCCGGGGCGCGGGCAGCGGCACCGGGTCGGCGGGTTCGGCGACCGTGGGCCGCTCCTCCAGCACCCCGGACAGCTTCTCCAGCGCCGCCGTCGCCGACTGGTAGGAGTTGTAGAACATCGCGACGTCCTGCAGCGGGTCGAAGAACCGCCGCAGGTAGAGCAGGAACGACACCAGCGTGCCGACGGCGAGGGCGCCGTCGAGCACCCGCAGCGAGCCGTAGCCCAGCACGGCGACGGTGACCAGGTTGCCGATCAGCGTCACCGCCGGCACGAACACCGCGATCAGCCAGAACGCCCGGTCGTGGGCCAGCCGGTTGTCCTCGTTGAGCGCGGCGTGCAGCTCGTCGTTGCGCGGCTCGCGACGGAACGCCTGGACGGCACGGATGCCGCCGAAGGTCTCGGTGAACTGCACGATCAGCGCGGCGATCGTCTCCCGCGTGCGCCGGTAGGCGACCGTCGAGTTCCGCTGGAACCAGCGGGCGACCCAGAACAGCACGGGGAAGCCGAGCAGCGCGACCAGGCCCAGCGGCGGGTCGAGCACGACCAGGACGACGCCGATGGTGACGACGCTGAAGAGCGCGGTCAGCAGCCCGTCGAGCCCCTCGTCCAGCAGCTCGGCCAGCGACTCGACGTCACTGGTCAGCCGGCTGATCGTCTTGCCCGATGTGTAGCGCTCGTGGAAGGACAGCGGCAGCCGCTGGACGTGGGTGAACACCCGCCGGCGCAGGGTCAGCAGCACCTCCTGGCCCACCCGGCCCGACCAGGTGAGGAAGCGGAACCGCAGCGCCGCGTCCAGCACGGCGCAGGTCACCATCGCGGTGCTGATCCAGACCAGTGGGCCGGGATCGCCGTCCAGCAGCGCGGGAACGGCGACGTCGATGCCCACCCCGATGAGGAACGGCCCGGCCAGCCAGGCCAGGTTCTGCACCACGATCGTGACCAGCAACCCCCACAGCGCGCGGCGGTGCGGCTGGAGCAGCTCGCCGAGCAGCCGCCGGGAACGCTCGCGCAGGAAGATGCCGGCGCCGGTGGACAGGTCGTCGGTGTTCTCGGTCGCGACGCCGCGCCAGTGCTCCTGCGGGTCCTCGGGCGAGCCGGTGGCCGGGGAGGAGGCGGTGGTCACGAGAACGCCCCGGACAGCTCGCTGTCCTGCGCCAGCAGGTCGCGGTAGGCGGGCACCTCGGCCAGCAGCTCGGAATGCGTGCCGACGGCGGTGATCCGGCCCTCCTGCAGGAGCGCGACCCGGTCAGCCAGGAGCACGGTCGAGGGGCGGTGCGCGACGACGAGCGCGGTGGTGCCGGCGAGCACGCTGCGCAGCGCGGCCTCGACCAGCGACTCGGTGTGCACGTCGAGGGCCGACAACGGGTCGTCGAGCACCAGCACCGACGGGCGGCCGAGCACGGCCCGCGCCAGCGCCAGCCGCTGCCGCTGCCCGCCCGACAGCGACAGGCCCTGCTCGCCGATGCGCGTGGCCAGCCCCCAGGGCAGGTCGTGCACGAACTCCGCCTGCGCGACCCGCAGGGCCTCGTCGACGTCGTCGTCCCCGGCGTCGGGGCGGCCGAGCGTGAGGTTCTCCCGCACGCTCATCGAGAACAGCGTGGCGTCCTCGAACGCCACGGCGACGACGCTGCGCAGCTGGGCCAGCGGCAGGTCGCGGACGTCGACGCCGTCGACGGTGACCCGCCCGGCGGTGACGTCGTACAGCCGCCCGACCAGCGCGGTCAGCGTCGTCTTGCCCGAGCCGGTGGCCCCGACCAGCGCGACGGTCTCACCGGGCGCCAGGTCGAGGTCGACGCCGTCGAGCACCGGCCGGTCGGCGCCCGGGTAGGTGAAGCCGACGTCCTCGAAGCGCAGCCGGGCGGGGGAGCCGACGTCGGCCGGCTCGAGGCCTGGCCGGTCGGCCACGGTCAGCGGCGCGTCGAGGAGCTCGCCGATGCGGTCGCAGGCGCTGGCCGCCTCCTGCGCCTGGGCGAGCAGGAAGCCGATCGAGAGGATCGGCCACAGCAGGACGGTGAACAGCGCGACGAAACCGACCAGGCCGCCGACGGTGAGCGCGCCCGTGCCGACGGCGAGGGAGCCGCCGACGAGGATCAGCGCGCGGGTCACCTGCGGGTGGAACTCGAAGACGCACCACAGCAGGGCGAGGGTGCGCACCTTCTGCAGCTGCAGGCTGCGCAGCCGCACGGCCTTGCGGTCGTAGCGGTCGAACACCAGGCCGCTGCGGCCCAGCGACTTGACCACCCGGATGCCCTGCACGGACTCCTCGACGTCCGTCGCCAGCTCGCCCTGCTCGTCCTGCACGAGCCGCGACTCGGCGTTGTACCGCTTCTCCCAGCGCAGACCGACGACGGTCAGCGGGACGGTGGTGAGCAGGACGGCCAGGCCGAGCGGCCAGTAGGTGAGCAGCAGGAGCGCGAGGACGACGGCGCAGGTGACCAGGTTGACCAGCAGGAAGACGCCGCCGAAGCCGACGAAGCGCCGGATCGTGGACATGTCGCTCGTGGCGCGGGAGAGCAGCTGACCCGACGACCAGCGGTCGTGGAAGGAGACCGGCAGCCGCTGCAGCCGCTGGTAGAGCGCGTCGCGCAGGTCGCGCTCCAGCCGCAGGCTGCTGTGGTTCATCGCCCAGCGGCGCACGAAGAACAGCGCCGCCTCGGCGACGCCGAAGACCAGAGCCAGCCCGACGTAGGGGATCAGCCCGGCGCGGTCGCCGTCGGCCAGCGGCCCGTCGACGACCCGCTGGATGATCAGCGGCACCGCGAGCTGCGCCAGCGACGCCAGCATTGCGGACGCGACGGTGAGCACGAGCCAGCCGCGGTACGGGCGGGCATACGGCCGCAGCCGGAGCAGCGCGGACAGCCGGCCCCGCTCGGCGGGCGGCGGATGCGGCGGGTCGGTGTCCATGGCGGGTCGAGGCTAGGCGCAGGTAGTGACCGAGGCGAACGAGTTTCGCTCGCGGCGCAGCAGTTCCGGAAGCTTTCGGTACAGAAAGCTCCGGTGCGGCGCTGAGCTTTCGGTACAGAAAGCGGGGACGTGTGCTCAGCGGTGGCGGCGGACCCCGAAGACGATGTCCTCCCAGGCCGGGATGCGGGCCCGGGGGTCCTCGTCCTCGCCCTCCGCGAGCGGCTCGCCCTCGCGGGCGAGGACCACGGTGTCGTGCTCGGCCACCTCGTCGAGCAGCGCGTCCAGGGCGGGGTCGCGGTCGGGGCTGCCGTCGGTGGGGTGCACGTCGCGGACGTGCTCCTCCTCGACCACCCCGATGACGTGGCTCAGGTCGTCGGTGAGGTGCGCGTCGAGCTCGTCCTGCTCGGGTGCGGCGGGGTGGTCGTCGCTGCGCAGCATCGAGACCGGGCGGCTCGCCCGGTGCACCGGTATGGCGCCGACACCAGAGGGGACGTCGGGGACGACCCGGACCAGCCGGGTGCCCTCCGCGAAGTCCATCGTCGCGGCGTCGAGCGGGGTGACGGTGCGCGCCGGGACGTCGAACGCCCAGCGGGTGACGCCGGACTTGTCGCCGCCCCGCCAGGTGCCGCTGACCACCCACGTGCCGTCGTCGTCGCGGTAGGCGTCCCAGCCCACGGCAGCCGGGTCGGCGTCGATCAGCCGGAGCCGCTCGGTCATGAACCGGTGCAGGACGACGCTCGGCGTGCCCTCCGACAGGCGGACGCGGGCCTCCCGGGCCTGCTCGGCCACCCGCTCGCGCTCCTGCAGCACCGGATGGGCGAACCGCATGATCCGCTCGACGCGGGTGCCCGAGGACGCCGCGACCTGCTCGGGGGTCTCGCCGCTGCGGATGCGGGACTGGATGACCCGCGGCGGGAGCTCCGTGCCGAGGTCGACGTCGATCTGGGTCAGCCGGCGGGCGTCGCCGCGGGCGGCCGCGCGGACCCGGTCGTCGATCGGCAGCTCGAAACGCTCACCGGTCTCGGCGTCGTCGCCCTCGGCGGCGAGGATCAGGCTCTTCCCGTCGTCGGAGAGCGCCACGAGGCGCAGCGTGCGCATGGGCGGACCTCCAGCGGGCGAGCACGGACCGGTCCCGGCATGAGACCTGGAGGCCGAGGCTATCGGCGCGCCGCGACGGCGACCGGCAGGCGCGCGGCGCGGCGTGCCGCGGGCGCGGGCAGATGGTGCCGGGAGGACTCCCGCCCGCCGATGACATCTGCCGGAAACGCGGGGTGCGCACAGTGGGTCCCGACGCGCGTCCCGCATGGGATCGTGCCGCCGTCCGCGGCCGGACCGCCGACCACCTGAGGAGGTGCGATGACCACCCCCCTGACCCGGCGCCCGTCCGGTCCGCAGCTCGCGCCTCGTGCCGCGAGCGGGCTGCCCGAGGACGTCCGCCGCGTGATCGCGGGCATCGCGAGCGCGCCCGGAGCCTGGTGCCCGGCGCTGTCGCCGGACGGCGACCGGGTCGCCTACGTCACCGACCGGTCGGGGACGCCGCGCCTGGAGGTGGCCGCCGTCGACGGCGCCACCCCGCCGTGGACGGTCTCCGGTCCCGACCAGGAGGTGGTCAGCGTCGCCTGGTCGCCCGACGGCGGCCGGCTGGCCTACCTGGTCAGCCCCGGCGGATCGATCTGCGCCGAGCTGCACGTCGTGCGGCCGGACGGCGCCGGGCGCCGCCTGCTGGCGGGCGAGGACCCACGCGCCACCGTCTTCGCCGGAGGATGGACCGGCCCGGGCCACTACGTGTGCTCGATCGCCCCCGGAGACGGTCCCGACGCCGACGTCGTGCTCGTGGACGTCGTCACCGCGGAGCAGCGCACCCTCGCGCGTGGCGGCTTCCTCTCGGTCACGTCGGTGTCGGCCGACGAGCGCTTCGTGCTGGCCCGCCGCGGCCCGCGCGGCTACCGGCACATCGTCGTCGCCGAGGTCGCCACGGGGGTGCAGCGCCGGGTGCTGGCCCTCGACGCCCCCGGCGGCCTCGCCTCGGAGGACGGCCGGTTCGGGCCCGACGGGTCGGTCTACGTCCGCGCCTCCCTGCCCGGCCCGCCGTTCACCGACCGAGCCGGCCTGGTCGCCGTCCCGCTGTCCGACGACGGGGTGCCGGGGGAGGGGCGGGTGGTCCTGGCCCGCCCCGACGCCGACCTCGACGGGTACGCGCTGCTCGCCGACGGCACCGTCCTCGCCGTCTGGACCACCGACGGCGTCACCGAGCTGTGGCTGCACGCCCTGGACGACGGCGCGGTGCTGCGGCGGATCGGGCTGCCGGAGCCGGTCATGCCCGGCTGGTCGCTGGCCGCCGACGGCGCGACGCTGATCGCCGAGCTGACCGGGCCGCGGGCGCCGCGGGCGCTGTGGCGGGTGCCGCTCACCGGCGGCGACCGGGCCGTCCCGCTGCCCTCCGGTCCCCAGCACCCCGACCCGGCGCTGCTCGTGACCCCGGTGCGGCACGAGTACCTCGCCGCCGACGGGCTGCGGCTGGCCGGGTGGCTCTACGTCCCCCGGGGCGTCCGCGGCCCCAACCGGACGGTCGTGAGCTTCCACGGCGGACCCGAGGGGCAGGAGCGGCCCGATTTCTCACCCGTCGCCCAGAGCCTGGTCGCCGCCGGGTTCACCGTGTTCGCGCCGAACGTGCGCGGCTCCGGCGGGTGCGGGCGTGCGTTCACGACGGCCGACGACGGTCCCGCCCGCGAGGCGTCCTTCCTCGACGTCCCGACGACGGTGGACCGGCTCGTCGCGGCCGGCATCGCCGAGCCCGGCCGGATCGGCGCGCACGGCTGGTCCTACGGCGGCTATCTCGCCCTGGTCGCGCTCACCCGGTGGCCGGACCTGTTCGCGGCCGGGGCGACGCTGGCGGGCATGAGCGACCTGCGGACCTTCTTCGCCGGCACCGAGCCGTGGATGGCGGCGGCGTCGGTGACCGAGTACGGGGACCCGGTGGCCGACCGGGAGATGCTCGGCGCGATCTCGCCCATGACGATGGTGGAGCGGCTGCGCTCGCCGGTGCTGCTGGCGCACGGGGACCGCGACACGAACGTGCCGGTCGCGGAGTCGGTGCAGCTGCACCAGGCCCTGCAGGCGCTCGGGGCGACCAGCGACCTGCTGCTGCTGCCGGGCGAGGGGCACACCGTCGTGGGACGCGACCACCTCGTCGAACTCAGCGGCCGGGTGGCCGCCTGGTTCGATCGGTGGCTGTGAGTCCCGACCTGCTGGCCGACTACCCCGCAGCCGTCGCCGACGAGGCGGTCGAGCCCGGTGGTCGGCTGCGCCCGGCCTACGCGCCGCTCGGGCCGGTGCTGCACCGGCTCGGGACGGCGGGGCTGGCCGAGGCGGCGGCCGCGCTGGAGGCGGAGCGCAGCCGCCGCGGCGTGAGCCTGAGCGCGTGGTCGGACGGACGCCAGCACCCGCAGCCATTCCGCCAGGACCCGTGGCCGCGCGTGGTGCCGCTCGCCGAGTGGACCCTGCTCGCCGCCGGCGTCGAGCAGCGGCACCGTGCACTCACCGCCTTCCTGGCCGACGCCTACCGGGCGGCCGGCCGCCGGCGCGGTGACCCCGACCGGGATCCCGACGTCGTCCGCGCCGGTGTCCTGCCGCCCTGGGCCGTCGCCCACAGCCCGGGCCGCACGCCGGAGGCCGTGGGACTGGCCTGGCCGGGGCAGGCGCGGGCGGGCATCGCCGCGGCCGACGTCGTCCGCACCTCCGACGGCCGCTGGGTCGTCGTGCGCGATGAGCTGCGGGCACCCGCCGGGCTGGGCTTCGCGCTGGCCGGCCGGGACGTGGCGCGGGCCGCCGTCCCGGGGTTGTGCCCGGCGGAGGACTCCGGCGTCGTCGACCCGCGGGCCGCGCTGCCGGTGCTGCAGGCCGGCCTCGCCGCGGGCGCGCCGCCGGAGTGCGCCGGGCCGCCGACGGTCGCCGTCCTCACCGCCGGGCAGACCGACGGCGCCTACGCCGAGCACGCGATCCTCGCCGAGGCCCTGGGCGTTCCGCTGGTCCGTGCCGGCGACGTGTGGCCGCGGGCCGACGGCGGGGTCGAGCTCGCGGTCCGCGGCGAGCGGGTGCCCGTCGACGTGCTGTACCGCCGGTTCGACGACGCCGCGCTCGGCGCCTACCGGACGCCCATCGGGCAGGCCCTGGACTCGGTGCTCGCCGAGGCCGTGCGCGCCGGCCGGCTGGGGCTGGTCAACGTGCCGGGGAACGGCGTGGCCGACGACGTCACGACGTTCGCGTTCGTGCCGGCCATGATCCGCTTCTACCTGGGTGAGGACCCGCTGCTGGACTCCGTCCGCACCTGGCTGCTGGCCGACCCCGACCAGTGGGCGCAGGTGCGCGACCGGCTGGACGAGCTCGTGGTCGAGCCGGCCGAGGGCTACGGCGGCAGCGGCACCGTGGCCGGCCCCACCGCGTCGGCCACCGAACTGGCCCAGCTCTACGCCGAGGTGGCCGCGGCCCCGCACCGCTTCGTCGCGCGGGAGGCGGTGGACTCCACGACGGTGCCGACGCTGGTCGACGGCGTGCTGCGGCCCCGGCACGTGGACCTGCGGGTGTTCTCGGTGGCGACGCCGGAGCCGCGGGTGCTCCCGGCGCCGTTGACCCGCGTCGCGGCGCAGGCGGGATCGACGGAGACGGCGGCCGCGCAGGGCGGTGGCACGAAGGACACCTGGCTGCTGGGGGAGCTCAGGCCGCCGGGCTCTCCAGCAGGGCGGTGATGACCACCGTCGTGCCCTCGGGGCTGGGCGTCGCGGTGATCTCGCCGACCGCCGTCATGAGGGTGGACCCGCGGCCGCGGTCCATGCTCGGCACCCGCTCCCGCCACTGCCCGTAGTCCCGCACCGAGATCCGCACCCGGCCGTCGGCGACGGTCGCCGCCACGTCGACGAACGGCTCCGTCGGGTCCTGGGCGTGCTCGACGGCGTTGGTCGCCGCCTCGCAGGCGGCCAGGAGCAGGTCGTAGGCCTGCTCCTCGTCGACACCGGCCAGCTCCAGGTGCAGCCGCAGCGCCCGGCGGAGGACCGGGATCGACGCGGTGTCCGAGGGCAGGCGCCAGGCGGCGTGGCCGCTGCCCCCGACGGCGGGGCGCGGCTCCAGCCGCTGGGCCGGCAGCCGCGGTGCGGGCAGCCGGGTCGCGACCGGCTCGGGGACGACCGGCTCGGCGACGACGGCCGCCGCGGGACGCTCGGCGGCGACGTCCGGCACCGCGGCCGCGGTCCGCCCGGCGGCCCGCTCCAGCGCGACGCGGACCCGGGCGACGAGTTCCTGGGCGCGGAACGGCTTGGCGAGGTAGTCGTCGGCGCCCGCCCCCAGCCCCTCCACCGCGGCCTCCTGGCCGGCGCGCGCCGTCAGCATGATCACCGGGATCCCCCGGGTGACCGGGTCCAGGCGCAGCCGGCGGAGCAGCTCGAACCCGTCGACCCGCGGCATCATCACGTCGGTCAGCACGACGTCGGGCCCGTGCTCGGCGATCGCCGCCAGCGCCTCATGGCCGTTCGCCGTCGTCCGGACGGTCCAGTGCGGGGACAGCAGGCGGGTCAGGTAGGCGCGCATGTCGGCGTTGTCGTCGACCACCAGCACGGTGGCGCCCGGCGGTGCGGTCGCCGGGGCCGCGACCGCGCCGGGTCGGCTCGTGTCGGCCTCCCAGCTCTCGGCCTCGCCGCGGGCCACGTCGGACGGGACGGCGGGGGAGGCGGTGGCGTCGGCGGCGCCGAACGGCATCCGGACGGTGAACGTGCTCCCCGTGCCGGGCTCGCTCTCGACCAGCACCTCGCCGCCGTGCAGCCTGGTCAGCTCGTGCACGAGCGCGAGGCCGATGCCGGTGCCCTCGCGGGTGCGCGCGGTCGCCCCCGGCACGCGGTGGAAACGGTGGAAGAGCCGGGGGATCTCCTCGGGGACGATGCCCACGCCGGTGTCGGCCACGGTGAGCACGAAGCCGTCGTCCTCGCTGCGCACCGCCACCGTGATGCCCCCGACGAACGTGTACTTCACCGCGTTGGCGAGGAGGTTGACGACGACCTTCTCCCACATGCGCGGATCGACGTGCGCCGGGCGGTGCAGCGGCGGGCAGTCGACGGTCAGCGCCAGGCCGGCCCGCTCGGTGGCGGCGCGGAAGATCCCCGCCAGCTCCGCGGTGAAGCCGGCGACGTCGGTCTCCACCCGCACCGCGGTGGCCCGCCCGGACTCGATGCCGGCCACGTCGAGCAGGTCGTTGACCAGTCGCTGGAGGCGCCGGCCGTTGCGCACCGCCAGGGTCAGCTGGTCGCGGACATCCGCGGGCAGCGGGGCCCCGCCGTCGTCGAGGACGTCGTCGATCGGGCCGAGCAGCAAGGTGAGCGGGGTGCGCAGCTCGTGGCTGACGTCGGTGAAGAACGTCGTCTTGGCCCGGTCGAGCTCGGCGAGCGACTCGGCGCGGCGGCGCTCGGTCTCGAACGCGCGGATGTTGGCGACGGCGCCGGCGAACTGGCCGGCCACCAGCTCGAAGAACGAGCGGTAGTCCTCGTCCAGCGCGCGGTTGGGGCTCTGCCCGGCGACCAGGAGCCCGGTCGGTCCGCCGTCCCGCGTGGTGCGCAGAGGGAGGACGACGCTCGCCGTCACCGGGTCGCCCCACGGCCCGCCGGCGACGGCCAGGCCCCCGGCCGCGTCCGCGAGGGCCGCCGGGTCGTCGACGATCTCCGGCAGCCCGCTCGGGTCGCAGCCGGCCGCGGCGGCGAGGACGTAACCCGGCCGGTCGGCGGAGGAGAGGTACACGGCGGCGAACGGCACGTCGAGAGCGGCCTCGCCCACCGCCCGGCACATCGCGGTGACCGTCGCGGACTCGTCACCGAGCCGCCCCCCGACCGCGGACAGGTCGTGCAGCAGGCGCTGCCGGCGAGCCGCCAGGATCTCGCCGGTCACCTCGGTGAGGACCGCGTGCATGCCGGCGACCCGGCCGTCGTCACCGAACGCGGGGGCGTGCGAGACGGTGAAGTAGGTCTCCTCGCGGTACCCGGCGCGCTCGAGGGGGAGCAGCAGACCGGGCAGCCACGAGGCCTCCCGCGTGGTCATGGCGTGCTCGATCGGCGGCCCCAGCGCGTCCCAGCCCTCGGCGAGCGTGATCCGGATGTCCTCGCCGATCGCCGGGTGCTTCGCGCCGATCAAGGGGGCGTAGGCGTCGTTGTAGAACTGGCGGAACTCGGGCCCCCAGGTGAGCACCATGGGGAACCTCGACACCAGCACGGTACGGACGGCGTGGCGCAGGGCGGCCGGCCACGAGGGAACCGGCCCCAGGGGTGTCGCGGTCCAGTCGTAGGCGGCCATCAGCCGCCCCGCCTCGCCTCCGTCGGCGAACAGCTCGCCCGCGCCGGGGTCCGACGAGGAACCGCGAACCACGTCCACCTCCCACCGGGACAGCTCGGAGCACCACGAGACCGTGTGTGCGGCAGGCATCCGGCCGACCTCGATGTCAGCGACCCGCCCCCGCAACGTACCTGCGCTCCCCGGATGGTGCCCGGGCGCAGACTGGTTCAGAGGCGTTCGACCACGTGGTCGATGCAGGCGGTCAGTGCGGTCACGTCGTCGGGGTCCACCGCGGGGAACATCCCGACCCGCAGCTGGTTGCGGCCGAGCTTGCGGTAGGGCTCCACGTCGACGACGCCGTTGGCGCGCAGCGTCGCGGCCAGCGCGGCGGCGTCCACCGAGTCGGCGAAGTCGACCGTCCCGACGACGAGGGACCGCTGCGCGCGGTCGGTCACGAACGGGGTCGCGTACTCCGATGCCTCGGCCCACCGGTACAGGCGGTCCGACGACTCGCGGGTGCGCGCGACCGCCCCGTCCAGCCCGCCGAGCGAGAGCATCCAGTCGATCTGGTCGGCCAGCAGGAACAGCGTGGCCACGGCGGGGGTGTTGTAGGTCTGGTCCTTCGTGGAGTTGTCGACGGCGATCGACAGGTCGAGGAACCCGGGGATCCAGCGACCCGAGGCCTTGATCTCCGCGATCCGCCCGAGCGCGTCGGCCGACATCAGCGCGATCCACAGGCCACCGTCGGAGGCGAAGCTCTTCTGCGGGGCGAAGTAGTAGACGTCGGTCTCGTCGATGTCCACCGGCAGGCCCCCGGCGCCGCTGGTGGCGTCGATGAGCACGAGGGCGTCCGCGTCGGCGCCGTGCGGCCGGGCGACCGGCGCCATGACACCGGTCGAGGTCTCGTTGTGCGCCCAGGCGTAGACGTCGACACCGTCCTGCGCCTTCGGCAGGGCGAGCGACCCCGGCTCGGCCTTCGCGATCACCGGCTCGTCGAGGAAGGGCGCCTCGGCGGCGCCGGAGGCGAACTTGGCGGAGAACTCGCCGTAGACGCCGTGCGCGCTGCGCTGCCGGATCAGCCCGAGGATCGCCGCGTCCCAGAACGCGGTGCTCCCGCCGTTGCCGAGCACCACCTCGTACCCGTCGGGCAGGTCGAACAGCGTCGAGAGGCCCTCCCGGATGCGGCGCACCAGGCCCTTCACCGGCGCCTGGCGGTGCGAGGTGCCCATGAGGGCCGCGCCGTCGGTGGCCAGGGCCCGGAGCGCCTCGGGGCGCACCTTCGACGGCCCGCAGCCGAAGCGGCCGTCGGCGGGCAGGAGTTCGGCCGGGATGGTGATGCTCATCCGAAGTCGCCTCTCGCTTCTCGGGGTCGGTCACGTCGGGGCAGGACGGTGACGGCCCGGGACCGCGCGAGGCGGGCCCGGGCCGTCGGCACGTCAGGTGGGTGCGTGGATCACGCCGGCGCGTGGTGGGGCGTCACCTTGCGCATGGCCTCGTCCCAGCCGTCGACCTCTTCGGGCTTGCGCGGCTCGGGCCCGATGTAGCGGGCCGAGGGGCGCACGAGCCGGCCGGTGTTCTTCTGCTCGAGGATGTGCGCGCACCAGCCGGCGGTGCGGGCGCAGGTGAACATCGAGGTGAACATGTGGCTGGGCACCTCGGCGAAGTCGAGGACGATGGCCGCCCAGAACTCCACGTTGGTCTCGATCGGCCGGTCGGGGCGCCGCTCCCGCAGCTCCTTGAGAGCGGCCTGCTCCAGGGCCAGTGCCGCCTCGAAGCGCGGGGCACCGAGCTCCTCGGCGGAGCGGCGCAGCACGCGGGCGCGCGGGTCCTCGGCGCGGTAGACCCGGTGGCCGAAGCCCATCAGCCGCTCGCCGCGGTCGAGCAGGTCCTTCACGTATTTCTCGGCGTTGCCGCTCTCCTCGACGCCGTCGAGCATGTGCAGCACCCGGGAGGGGGCGCCGCCGTGCAGCGGACCGGACATCGCGCCGATGGCGCCCGACAGCGAGGCCGCCACGTCGGCGCCGGTGGAGGCGATCACCCGGGCAGTGAACGTGGAGGCGTTCATGCCGTGCTCGGCGGCCGAGGTCCAGTAGGCGTCGACGGCGGCGATGTGCCGGGGGTCGGGCTCGCCCCGCCAGCGGGTCATGAACCGCTCGACGATCGTGTTGCACTCGTCGATGCGCTTCTGCGGCACCGCGGGGACGCCGATGCCGCGGGCGGACTGCGCCACGTAGGACAGCGCCATGACGGCGGCCCGGGCGAGCTCCTCGCGGGCCTCCTCGGCGTCGATGTCGAGCAGCGGGCGGTAACCCCAGATCGGGGTGAGCATCGCCAGCGCCGCCTGCACGTCGACCCGCACGTCACCGGTGTGCACCGGGATGGGGAACGGCTCGGCCGGCGGGAGGCCCGGGCCGAACTTGCCGTCGACCAGGAGGGCCCAGACGTTGCCGAACGTGACCTTGCCGACGAGGTCCTCGATGTCGACGCCGCGGTAGCGCAGCGCGCCGCCGTCCTTGTCCGGTTCGGCGATCTCTGTCTCGAAGGCGATGATGCCTTCCAGGCCGGGTACGAAGTCGTCGGCCATCTCGCATGCTCCTCTGCGCGCGGGATCCGCGCGCGACCGATCGGTCGCGCACGATTGCCTGACGACCCTAGGTGAGGGCGACACGCCGGATGCACGCGGGGCGGCTGGGAGCGGCCGGCAGCGGCGGGGGACCGCCGCGCGAGCGCCTGCGGTGACAGCATGACCGGGTGGCCGATCTCTCCCGCATGCGCACCAACTACGACGGCAGCCTGCGCGAGGCCGACCTCGCGCCCACGTGGGTGGAGCAGTTCGACCGATGGTTCGCCGACGCCGTGGCCGCGGAGCTGCCCGAGCCCAACGCCGTGGTCGTGGCCACCGCCGACGCCGACGGGGCGCCCGACGCCCGGATCGTGCTGATGAAGGGCTACGACGAGGCGGGCTTCCTCTTCGGCACGAGCTACGCCTCGACCAAGGGCGCGCAGCTGGCCGTCAACCCGCGGGCGGCACTGGTCTTCCCGTGGCACGCGCTGCAGCGCCAGGTGCGGGTGACCGGGCGGGTGGAGCGGGTGGGCGACGCGGCGTCCGACGCCCTGTGGGACCCCCGTCCGCGGGCGGCCCAGCTGGCCGCGGCCGCCTCGGTGCAGTCGACCGTCGTCGACTCGCGGGACGAGCTGGCCGAGCGGGTGCGGCTGCTCGACGAGCAGACCCCGGCCGGCGGGGTACCGAGGCCGGCCGCGTGGGGCGGGTACCGGGTGGTGCCCGAGCAGGTCGAGTTCTGGCAGGGCGGCCAGGACCGGCTGCACGACCGGCTGCGGTTCGTGCAGGACGCAGCGGAAGGGGGCGGCTGGATCGTGCAGCGGCTGGCCCCGTGACGAAGGACCCCGCTGCCCCCCATTCCTCGCGAGCTCGGCGCGGGCCCCCGCAGCGGGGCCGGGGCTGGGCGATCGACACCACCCCGCTGCGCAACCGGCCCTTCCGGCGGCTGTTCTGGGGCGTCGCCGCGACGATGCTCGGCCAGCAGATGACGCTGGTCGCCGTCCCGTTCCAGGTGTTCGCGCTGACCGGGTCCTCGCTGCTGGTCGGTGTGACCTCGATCGTGGCGCTGGTGCCGCTGATCGTCTTCGGCCTGCTCGGCGGGGCGATCGCCGACACCATGGACCGGCGCCGCCTGATGCTGATCACCTCGTGGGGCGCGGCGCTCAGCAGCGCGCTGCTGGCAGTCCAGGCCCTGCTGCCCGGCGGGGGCAACCTGGTGCTGCTGTGGGTGCTCACGGCCTGCGTCTCCGGCTTCGCCGCGGTCAACCAGCCCACCCGCAGCGCCGCCGTCCCCGCCCTGGTCGGCCGCGAGGGAGTCCCTGCCGCCAATGCGCTGACCATGACGGTGCGGCACGTGTTCGTGATCGGTGGGCCGCTGCTGGCCGGCCTGCTGATCAGCCTGGGCGACCTGTTCGTCACCTACGCGGTCGACGCGGTCGGCTTCGTGGTCGCCGCCGTCCTGCTGCGCGGGCTGCCGGCCCTCCCGCCACGCTCGACGACGGAGCCGGTCCGCCTGATGGCCGCCGTCCGCGGGGTGGGCGAGGGGTTCGTGTTCCTGCGCACCCAGCCGGTGCTGCTCATGACGTTCGTCGTCGACATCATCGCGATGCTGTTCGCCTGGCCGCAGGCCGTCTTCCCCGAGCTCTCGGAGACCCGGTACGCCGACACGCCGAACAGCCTCGGCTGGCTGTTCGTCGGCATCTCGATCGGGGCGCTGCTCATGGGCCTGACGTCGGGCTGGGTGTCCCGGGTCGACCGGCAGGGCGCGGTGGTGCTCGGGGCGATCGTCGTCTGGGCCCTGGCGATCATCGGGTTCGGGCTGGCGCCGTCGCTGTGGCTGGCCGTGCTGTGCCTGGCCGTCGCCGGCGCCGGCGACATGGTCAGCGCGGTGCTGCGCACGTCCATGCTGCTGGAGGCCGCCCCGGAGGAGATGCGCGGCCGGATGCAGGGCGTGTTCCTGGTCGTCGTGGCCGGTGGGCCGCGGCTGGGCGACCTGCGGGCCGGGGCCATGGCCAGCGCGGCGGGGGTGAGCGTCGCCATGGTGTCCGGCGGGATCGTCGTCGTGGTCGCGATGCTGGTGGTGGCGCTGCTGGTGCCCTCGTTCCGCCGGTTCCGCGCGTCGCGGGTGCCGCACGAGGAGATCCTGGCTGGGCGGGCCCGGCCGGACTCGTCCGCCCCCGAGAGTGACGAGGGCCGGCCGGGGCCCGGCGTCCACTAACCACATGTCGTTGCCGGAATACAACCGTTCCGGTAACGATCGGTATGGATCGGTTACCGGGCGAGCGCGGAGGCGACCACGGCGAGGTCGGCGACGAGCGCGTCGTAGGCGCCGGCCCGTGACTCCTCGGGCGTGCGCAGCACCGCGGAGGGGTGCGTCGTCGCCAGCATCCAGGTCTGCGACGGGGCGTCCTCGTCCTCGTCGGCCTCGTCCGGCGCCGCCTCGGCCCCCGGTGGGATCCAGGGCAGCAGGTGCCCGCGGTCCTGGGTGATCCGGAAGGACGGCGAGATCAGCGCCTTGGCCGCCGTCGCACCCAGGCAGACCACGACCTCCGGCTTGAGGACGACGAACTCCGCCTCCAGCCACGGCCGGCAGGCCCGCAGGTGCTCGGGCCCCGGGGTCTGGTGGATCCGCCGCTTGCCCTTCACCGTGAACCGGAAGTGCTTGACCGCGTTGGTGACGTAGGCGTCGCGGCGCTCGATGCCGGCGTCGGCCAGTGCCCGGTCGAGCAACTTGCCCGCCGGGCCCACGAACGGTTCCCCGGTGCGGTCCTCCTGGTCGCCGGGCTGCTCGCCGACCAGCACCACGCGCGCGGTCTCCGGCCCCTCCCCGAACACCGTCTGCGTGGCGGGCTCACCCAGCTCGCAGGCCCGGCACCCCGCCGCCGCGCTTCGGAGCCCCTCGAGGCCGACTCCCTCCGGGGGCTGCGCGATCCCGTTCTCGCTCATGCGCCGATGACACCGCAGCGGAGCGCGGCGCGCGAGGTGAGGGCCGATACGGTCGGGGGCAGCAATCGTGGCGGCAGGAGGAACGGGTGCTCGAGTTCGACGGCCTGCGGAAGAGCTTCGGGTCGAACCAGGTCCTGTCCGGCGTGACCTTCGCGGTCGCACCGGGCTCGATGTTCGGCTTCTGCGGCGCCAACGGGTCGGGCAAGACGACGACGATGCGCATCGCCATGGGCCTGGTCCGCGCCGAGGCCGGTGAGGTGCGCTGGCACGGCCGGCCGCTGGACGGCGAGGTGCGCCGCCGGATCGGCTACATGCCGGAGGAGCGCGGGCTGTACCCGAAGATGAAGGTCGCCGAGCAGGTCGCCTACTTCGCCCGGCTGCACGGGCTCGACAGCGGGGCCGCCGCGCGCGCCGCCACCGAGTGGGTCGACCGGCTGGGGCTGGGGGAGCGGCGCGGCGACCCGGTGGAGAAGCTGTCGCTGGGCAACCAGCAGCGGGTCCAGCTGGCCGCCGCGCTGGTCAGCCGGCCGGAGATGCTGATCCTCGACGAGCCGTTCTCCGGCCTCGACCCGGTGGGTGTCGACGCGCTCGCCGAGGCGCTGCTGGAGCAGTGCCGGGCCGGGGTGCCGGTCCTGTTCTCCAGCCACCAGCTGGACCTCGTGGAGCGGCTGTGCGACTCCGTCGGCATCCTCGCCCGGGGGGAGATGGTCGCGGTCGGCACCGTCGAGCAGCTCCGCCGGCAGGAGGGCGGGCGGCTGCTGCGGGTCGTCGTGCCCGACGCGCCCCCGCACTGGGCGGCGGAGCTGCCCGGTCTGCGCGTCGTCTCCGAGCAGGCCGGTGACACCCTCCTCGACCTCGACGGCGGCGCCGACGACCAGGCCGTGCTCGCCGCGGCGCTGGCCACGGGCCGGGTCACGCACTTCGCCTGGCGCGAGCCGACGCTCGTCGAGCTGTTCCGCGAGGCCGTCGCCGTCCCGACCGCACCGGGGGTGGCCGCGTGAGCGAGCCCCGCGGTCTGGGCAGCGCGGCGCTGGTCCGGCTGGTCGCCGCCCGGGAGATCTCGGCCCGCGTGCGGGACAAGAACTTCATCATCAGCTCGATCGTGATCCTCGTGCTCCTGCTGGGCACCCTCGGCCTGCAGGTGGCGCTGGGCTCCGGCGAGGAGCAGACGCGCGTCGGCGTCGTCGGCGACGTGTCGGCACTCGGGCCGGCCATGGAGGCGCAGGGCCAGGCGCTCGACGTCGACGTCGCCGTGGTCGAGCTCGACGACGAGGCCGCCGCACGCACCGCGATCGCCGACGGCGACGTCGACGGCGTGCTCGTCGACCAGGCCTCCGCCGCCCCCCGGTTGCTCGTGGAGCAGTCGGCGGGCGGCCCGCTGCAGGCCGTCGTCCAGGGGGCGGTGGCGCAGCTGGCCCTGGCCGACCAGCTGGCGCAGGCCGGCGTGACCTCGCTCGAGATACCCGAGGTGGCGGTCACCGCCCTCGACCCGGAGGCCGACGCGAACGGCCAGCGGGTGGTCGTCGCGATCATCGGCGTCGGCGTGCTCTACGGCCTGCTGATCCTGTTCGGGCAGTTCGTCGCCCAGGGCGTGGTGGAGGAGAAGGCCAGCCGGGTCGTGGAGCTGCTGCTCGCGACGATGAAGCCGTGGCAGCTGCTGGCCGGGAAGATCCTCGGCCTCGGGGTGCTGGGGCTGGCCCAGATCGTGACGATCGCGGCGATCGGCGTCGGCGGCGCGCTCGCCTTCGACCTGGTCGACATCCCCGGCGAGCTGATCGGCACCGCGCTGTCGGTGGTGCTGTGGTTCGTCCTGGGCTACGCCTTCTACGCGGCGATCTTCGCGGTGGCGGCGTCGCTGGTCAGCCGGCAGGAGGATCTCGGCACCGTGGTCATGCCGACGACGCTGGTCCTGGTCGTGGCCTTCATCGTCGGCATCCAGGCCTCGGCCGAACCCGACGGGGCGCTGGCCGTCATCACCTCGTACGTGCCCGGGCTGTCCCCGCTGGTCATGCCGGTGCGCCAGGCAGCCGGCGAGGTGGCGCTGTGGGAGATGGGGCTGGCCGTCGTCCTCATGCTGGTCGCGGTCGGGGTCATCGTGCGGCTGGGCGGCCGCGTCTACGCCGGCGCCCTGCTGCGCACCAGCGGCAAGACCAAGATCCGCGAGGCGCTGAGGGCCGACCGCCTCTGAGTGTCCGGCGCGGCGGCACGACCGCAGCCGCCGCCGGGTTCCGCCGTGAGGTCACGAGTGCCGCGGTAGAGCGCGGTCGCCGCGGCCGTACCGCGGCACCGCCGGCCTGGCGCGAGGCGTTCGGCGGCTGAGCGGGCGCCCGTTGGGGTGAGGTCACCCCGACGGGAGAGGCGGGGAGGGCCCGCGGCACTCGATCATTCCCCGCATGACCGAGGACCTGGACAGGCGCCTACGGCGGCTGCGGGCCTCCGACGACGCCGACGCGCTCATCGACCTCGGCTGCGACCTCGCCGACGCGGGCCGGCAGACCGAGGCGGAGGAGTGCTTCCGCCGCGCCGCCGACCTCGGCGACACCATGGGCGCGTTCAACCTCGGCAACACCCTCGCCGCCCAGCACCGCTGGGAGGAGGCGGTGCACGCCTACGAGGTCGCGCTCTCCGGCGGCGAGGCCGACGCCTGGCGCAACCTCGGTCTGGTGCTCGAGGACCTCGGCGACCTGGCCGGCGCGATGCGGGCCTACCGCGGTGCGGTCGACGCCGGCGACCTCGAGGGCGGGCTGCAGCTGGCGTTCCTGCTGCGCGAGCAGGGCGAGCGCGAGCAGGCCATGGGGGTTGCGGAGGAGATCGCCGCCGCCGGCGACCCCGAGGCCGCCGCCGTCGTCGCCTGCTGGCGCTGGTGCGCGACGCTCGACCCCTCGCTCGAGGACGACCTGCGCGCGGGCCAGCACCACTTCCCGGCCGCGCGCAGCGACCTCGCCCACCTGCTGCGGGAGACGGGGCGGCCGGTCGAGGCCCGCGCCGTGCTCGAGCGCGGCGCCAAGCTCGGGGAGCAGGTGGCCTGGCTGCCGCTGGGCAACCTGTACCGCGAGGAGATGGGTGACGACGAGGCCGCCGAGGAGGCCTACCGCAGCGGGATCAACGCCGGCGACACGTACTGCCACCACAACCTGGCGGTGCTGCTCGCCGACCGGGGTGACATCGACGGCGCGGTCGAGCAGTTCCGCCTCGGTGCGGCGGCCGGCGACCAGCTGGCGGCGCAGAGCCTGCGCGAGCTGGAACAGCACGGCTGAAGGCCGCGAGATCTGCACAGTGGTGGCCATCAGGGCTTGATGGCCACCACTGTGCAGATCTGGCGCCCGACATGAGCCGGACACACGGGGGCCGGATACTCGGCGCGTGTCCGAAGCCACCGTCGACGTCGCCGACCTCCGCCACCACGCCGGGCCGACCGGGTCGGGCGACCGTGCCGACGACGCCCCGCTCCGCGACGACATCCGGCTGCTCGGCCGCGTCCTGGGCGAGGTGATCGGAGAGCAGGCCGGGGAGGACGTCCTCGACCTGGTCGAGTCCACCCGCGTCGAGGCGTTCAAGATCCGTCGCTCCGAGGTGGACCGGGCCCAGCTCGCCGAGCGGCTGGCCGGCCTCGACATCCGGTCGGCCAACCACGTCATCCGCGCGTTCAGCCACTTCTCGCTGCTGGCCAACCTGGCCGAGGACATCCACCACGAGCGGCGCCGGCGCTTCCACCGGCGCGAGGGATCCCCACCCCAGAAGGGCAGCCTGGCGGCCACCTTCGCGCTGCTCGACGAGGCCGACCTGCCCGACGACGTCGTCGCCCGGGAACTGGCCGGTGCCCTGGTGTGCCCGGTGGTCACCGCCCACCCGACCGAGGTGCGCCGGAAAACGGTCTCCAAGGTGCAGCGGGACATCACCGACCTCATCCGCGCCCGCGACCGGGCCGCGCTCGGCGAGACCGACGTCGACGAGTGGTCGGGGAAGCTGTGGCGCTCGGTCCTGACCCTCTGGCAGACGGCGCTGCTGCGGCTGTCCCGGCTGCGGCTGCGGGACGAGATCGACGAGGCGCTGCGCTACTACGAGCTGTCGCTGTTCGAGGTCGTGCCCGCCCTCAACGCCGAGCTGCGCCGGGCCCTCGACGAGCGCTGGCCCGACGCGGGGCTGCTGCGCCGGCCGATGCTGCTGCCCGGCTCGTGGATCGGCGGCGACCGCGACGGCAATCCGTTCGTCACCGCCGACGCGCTGCGCCGGGCGACCTCGCGCCAGGCCGAGACCGCCATCGGGCACCACCTCGCCGAGCTGCAGGAGCTGCGCCTCGAGCTGTCGATGTCCGACCGGCTGGTCACCCCGACCCGCGAGCTGTACCGGCTCGCCGAGGAGTCCCGCGACGACTCCCCGTTCCGTGCCGACGAGCCCTACCGGCGGGCACTGGGCGGGATCGCCGACCGGCTGGCCGCGACCGCGACGGCCGTGCTCGGCCGGGTGCCCGGCCCGGCACCGCACGCGGAGCTGCCGCCCTACGCCTCGCCGGACGAGCTGCGCGCCGACCTCGACGTCATCGACGACTCCCTGCGCAGCCACGGCGCCGGTGCGCTGGCCGACGACCGGCTGCGGCGGCTGCGCGAGGCGGTCGAGGTGTTCGGTTTCCACCTGTGCGGGCTGGACCTGCGGCAGAACTCGTCGGTGCACGAGGAGGTCGTGGCCGAGCTGCTGGCCTGGGCCGGCGTCTGCGACGACTACGCCGCCCTCGACGAGCCGGCGCGGGTCGAGCTCCTGGGCCGCGAGCTCACGCTGCGCCGTCCGCTGGTCCGCCCGGACGCCGAGCTGTCGGAGACCGCGCGCGGGGAGCTCGACGTCCTGATCGCCGCCGCGGAACGGGTGGCGCTGCTCGGGCCGCGGACGATCCCGAACTACGTGATCAGCATGTGCGAGTCGGTCAGCGACGTGCTCGAGGTCGCCGTCCTGCTCAAGGAGGTCGGGCTGCTCGACCCCGACGGCGCGGCCGGTCCCTCGTGCCCGGTGGGCATCTCGCCGCTGTTCGAGACGATCGGCGACCTCCAGGGCGGCGGCGCCACGCTCGCCGCCGTCCTCGCGCAGCCGCTCTACCGCGAGCTGCTGTCCTCCCGCGGCGACGTCCAGGAGGTGATGCTGGGCTACTCGGACAGCAACAAGGACGGCGGCTACCTCGCGGCCAACTGGGCGCTGTACCGGGCCGAGCTCGATCTGGTCGAAGTGGCCCGGGCGGAAGGCATCCGGCTGCGGCTGTTCCACGGCCGGGGCGGCACCGTCGGCCGCGGCGGTGGTCCGAGCTACGAGGCGATCCGCGCCCAGCCGCCGGGAGCGGTGGCGGGCGCGCTGCGGATCACCGAGCAGGGCGAGGTGATCGCGGCCAAGTACGGCGACCCCGACCTGGCCCGCCGCAACCTCGAAGCGCTGGTCGCGGCCACGCTGGAGGCCAGCCTGCTCGACATCGAGGGGCTCGGCGACGACGCCGACGAGGCCTACGTGCTGCTCGACGACCTCGCCGGCCGCGCCCAGCAGGCGTACCGGGCGCTGGTGCACGACACCCCGGGCTTCGTCGAGTGGTTCCGCGCGGCGACGCCGATCAAGGAGCTGGGGGAGCTCAACATCGGCAGCCGCCCGCCGTCGCGCAAGGCCGGTGACACGATCGCCGACCTGCGGGCCATCCCCTGGGTGTTCAGCTGGTCGCAGACCCGGATCATGCTGCCCGGCTGGTACGGCACCGGTTCCGCGCTGGAGAGCTGGGTGGACGGCGACGAGGAGAAGCTCTCCCGGCTGCGGGAGCTGCACCGGCACTGGCCGTTCTTCCGCACGGTGCTGTCGAACATGGGCATGGTGCTGGCCAAGACCGACCTCGACCTGGCCGCCCGGTACGCCGAGCTGGTCGAGGACGAGGACCTGCGGGCCCGGGTGTTCGACCAGATCACCGCCGAGCACGAGCGCACCTGCCGGATGCTGCTCGCGGTCACCGGCGACGACCAGTTGCTCGCCGACAACCCGTCGCTGGCCCGCTCGATCCGCAACCGCTTCCCCTACCTGGAGCCCCTGCACCACCTGCAGGTGGAGATGCTGCGGCGGCGCCGGGCCGGCGACGACGACGAGCTCACCCGCCGCAACATCCAGCTGACCATCAACGGCATCGCGACAGCCCTGCGCAACAGTGGCTGAGCACCGCGTCGCCACCGGCGGCCCGGACCTGACCCGCGCGGCCGCGACGCTCGGCCTCGCCACGGCGGCGCTCGCGCCGGCGATCAGCGACCCGGCCTACCGCGTGCTGGTCGGTGACGACGGGTCGGCCGTGCTGCTGCGGCGGCAGTGGACGCCGGAGGGGATCGTCGAGGCGGTCCTGCTGGCCGCGTCGGGGATCGGGCCGGACGCTCCCGCCGTGCTCGCGACGGCGGTCGCGTGGGGGTGCGACCGGGTGCGGGACCGGCCGGGTGGGCGGGGCGTCGTGTCCGTGTGGGCGCCCGACGACGACGCGCCCGTGGCACTCCGCTTCCTGCACCTGGCCGCGCTCGCGGCCACCCGCGTCGAGACGGCGGTCGCGCTGGCCCGCGGCACCGGCGAGGACCGGGTCAAGGTCGACGGCAGCCCGTCGATCGCGGCCGACGAGGCCGCGCACCTGGCCGCTGCCGAGGTGTTCGAGGCGCTGGGGCTGCCCGTGCTCAGCGAGGAGCGCACCGACCTGCACGTGCCCGACGACCAGCCGTGGGTGGTGCTCGACCCGCTCGACGGCACCGGCAACTTCCTCGCCGGCCTGCCGCCGTGGGCGTTCTCGGCCGGGCTGGTGCACGCCGGGCGGCCGGTTGCCGGGCTCGTGGTCGACCTGTCGTCGGGCCGGCGCTGGTGGTCCGACGGCGAGGGGGCCTGGCGCGACGGTCAGCCGGTGCGGCCGAGGCCGGGCAGCACCGTCGTCGTCCCGTCGGCGCCGGCCGGTGGCGTGGTGACCGTCCCGGGGCCCGCCCGGCGGGTGCGGGTGACCGGCTGCACCGCCGTCGAGCTCTGCCTGGTGGCCGACGGGTCCGCGGCGGCGTGGCACGACATCGACCGCAGCGGCACGCACGTGCACGACGTCGCCGGCGCGCTGGCGATCCTGGCGGCGGCGGGCGGGGTGGCACTCACCGCCGGCGGTGCGCCGGTCGTGCTGCGGCCCGACACCGACGCGCGGATCCGGCTGGTCGCGGCGTCGTCGCAGGAGGCAGCGGAGGAGCTGCTGTCCGCGGTGTCGTGATGGTGATCAGGCAGGACGCCGCGGTCAGCGGGTCGAGGCCGCGGCAGCCCGGACGGCGGCCATCAGCGAGTCCCACTCGTGCAGCGTCGTCCGCTCCCGGCCGAAGGTGGCGCCGAGCGCGATCTCGGCGGCGTCGATGGCCCGCCAGTCGTCGAGCAGCACCGGCCGGGCGCCGCGGGCCACGAGCGTGTCGACCAGGTCGTCGACCGGTCCCTGCGCCCGCAGCCGGCCCTCGGCCGCATCCGCGAGCAGCGAGGCCACCGTCTCGCGGGCGTCGTGCTTGTTGGTGCCGACGACGCCGCTCGGACCGCGCTTGATCCAGCCCGCCACGTACTCGCCGGGGGAGCGCACCCCGTTCCGCAGCACCCGCCCGCCGTCGTGGGGCACCGTGCCCGAGCGCTCGTCGACCGGCAGGCCCGGCAGCGGGCACCCCCGGTAGCCGACGGAGCGGACGACGAGGTCGGCGGGCAGCAGCTCGGTCTCACCGGTGCCCATGGCGCGGCCCTCGGCGTCGACGGCGGTCCGCTCCACCTCGACCGCGGTCACCCGGTCCTCCCCGAGCAGCCGGGCCGGGCGGCTGAAGAAGCGCAGGGTCAGCCGGACCCGGCCGGGCTCGGGCGTGTGCTCGGTCCAGCCCCGCAGCACCGCCAGGTTCCGGGTGACGTTGCGGTCGGCGGCCGCGCGCTCCTCGGTGTCGGCGTCGAGCTCGAGGTCGGCCGGATCGACGAGCACCGTGGCGCCGGCCAGCTCGCCGAGCTCGCGGAGCTCCTGCGTGGTGAACGTCGCCTGGGCCGGGCCGCGGCGGCCGAGCACCGTCACGGTCTCGACCGGGGTCGCGGCCAGGGCGTCGAGCACGTGCTGGGGCATGTCGGTCGACTCGAGCTCCGCCGAGGTCCGGGCCAGCACGCGCGCGACGTCCAACGCGACGTTGCCCACCCCGACGACGACGACCGACCGAGCCCGCGCCAGCGCCGTCTCGATGCGGGCGCGGTCGGCGTCGGGGTGGCCGGTGTACCAGGCGACCAGCTCGGTCGCGGCGAGACTGCCGGGCAGCTCCTCGCCGTCGATGCCGAGGTGCCGGTCGAGCGACGCCCCGTAGGTGTAGACGACGGCGTCGACGTGGCGGCGCAGCTCGTCGAGGCTGATGTCGGTGCCGACGTCGACGTTGCCGACGAAGCGCACCAGCGGGTGGTCGAGGGTGCGGTGCAGGGTGTCGCGGATGGCCCGCATCTTCGGGTGGTCGGGGGCGATGCCGTGCCGGACCAGGCCGAACGGGGTGGGCAGCCGGTCGATCAGGTCGACGGCGACCGGGACGTCGTCCTGCCGGGTGAGTGCCTCGGCCGCGTAGATGCCGGCCGGCCCGGCGCCGACGACGGCGACGCGCAGGGGAGGCCCCGCGGGGGCGGGGGGCGACGCTCCGTTGTCGGACACGTCCGCATCCTGACCCGGCCCGGCCTCCGGCACCAGGTCAGCCGCAGGCGTTGTTGCGGTCGAGGCCACCGACGACGTACTGCGTGAGCGTGACCCGGCCGCCGGGGACGAGCGCCGGGTTGCTGCAGTCGCTCGAGGCGTCGGCGAGCGAGGTCGAGCCGGCCAGCCAGTTGGCGCGACCGGCGAGGTTGCTCCCGGGCGGCACGTTCCCGACGATCTGCGCCCACTGCTGGCCGGTGGAGTAGAGGCCGACCCGGCCCCCACGGGCGATCACGTAGCCGGTCATGCCTTCCAGGGTCGCCCGGTTGCGGGCCAGCGCCTCGGTCGAGCCGGACTGCCACGTGTTCGTCGTCTCGACGTCGAGCCACCAGACGTAGCTGGCGGGCCGGCCGTCGACGCGGGCCGCCCGGGCAGCAGGGGTGAAGAAGGACAGGATGCTGTTGCTCGCGCGCTCCCAGCCGTACTCCCAGGAGCAGGCCATCGAGTTGCCGCCGTCGCAGGCGCCGTAGGGCGTCGAGCCGGTGGTCGGCCAGGTGGAGACCTGGTCGCGGACCTCGCCCGGGTTGGCGGTGTTCAGGTACAGCTGGGCCTTCGGCTGGGACGGGACGGAACCGTTGGACCGCCACGCCCAGGCGAGCTGCGTGGCCAGGCAGGGGTTGGCGCGCGTGGACAGCCCGCCGTTGACACCGACGATCGCGAAGGCGCGGGCGCTGGGGAGGGACGAGCCGCACTGGGGGTAGGACACGTCGTAGCCGACCCGGGTGGGGGCGGCGGCCGACGCCGTCGCCGGCACGCCGAGAACCACCGCCGCCAGTGCGAGCGCGGCGGTCACGACCGTGCGCAGCCTCTTCCCCATCGTCGGCGAACGTACACGGCAATCGTTCGCGGGAGGAGGCCCCGACGGGGGTATCCGGGCCGGGTCAGGAAGGCTGGCAGACCGGGCACCAGTAGAGGTTGCGCCCGACCATCATCTCGGTCCGCACGTCGGTGCCGCAGATCCGGCAGGGTTCCCCGGTCCGCCGGTAGACGTAGTGGGCGTCCTCCCGGGTCGGGACTCCGCGCCGCCGGGAGCGGTCCTCCGGCCGGGTGGTCACAATGCGGCCGAGTCGGACGCCGGCGCGCATGAGGGTGACCAGGTCGGCCCACATGCGCGCCCACAGCGCCTCGTCCACCGCTCGTCCGGGCCGGAACGGGGAGATCCCGTGCCGGAAGAGCAATTCCGCGCGGTACACGTTGCCGACTCCGGCCAGCACGGTCTGGTCCATGAGCAGGGCGCCGACCGCCGTCCGGCTGGCCGCGATCCGGCGCAACGCGCGGCCGGCGTCGGCTCGTGGGCGGAGCGGATCGGGGCCCAGCCGGGCGAGGATCGCGTCGACCTCGGGCCTGGTCAGCACCTCGCACGCGGTCGGCCCGCGGAGGTCGGTCCACACGCCGGCCCCGTCGGGACCGTCGGCCACCCAGCGCATCCGCAACGCGCCCCGGGCCGGCGGGGGCGTGCCCGTGCCGCCGGTGAACGCGCCGTAGAGACCGAGGTGCACGTGCACCGTGTCGCCGCCGAACCGGGCGAACAGGTGCTTGCCGTAGGAGCGCACCCCGTCGAGCACCCGCCCGTCGACGAGGGCGGCCCCGGCGGTGAACCGGCCCTGCGGGCTCGTGACGTGCACCGGTCGCCCGGCGAACTGTGTCGTCTGCTCGCGGGCCAGGCGGAAGAGGGTGTGTCCTTCAGGCACCGGCGGAGCGTAGGCGGCCGGTTCCGGTCAGCGGTCGGCGGTCGCCAGACCGAAGTGCGGACGGTCGGACTCGGCCACGAGGTCGACCGTGTCGGGGTGCTCCTGGATGAAGTGACGCACGAACGAGCAGTAGGGGAGGACGTGCAGGCCGCGCTCGCGGGCGGCGTCGAGGACCCCGGCGACGAGCGCCGTCCCGATGCCGCGGCCGCCGAGGCTCGGGTCGACCTCGGTGTGCGGGAGCGTCATGGTGCCGCCGTCGACGTGGTAGCTCGCCAGCCCGACGACCCGCCCGTCGATCCGGACCTCGAAGCGCCCCTTCTCGGGGACGTCCACCACCGTCGTGTCCATGTTCTTCGTCCACCCTTCCGTCCTCGGCGCCGTTGCCGAGGCCCGATGTGAGTCACAGCACGGTAACCCGGCGACTCCTCTGCGTCCCTCAACCGATACTGACGAGTTGCGTGGGACGTGTGTTCCCCGCCGGGCGCCGTTCATGCATGCTGCGATACGTCACCGTGCCGGAACGGCTCGTGCGTCCTCCGGTGCCGAGCCGGCGCGGGCCACGGCGTCGACGACGTCGGTCATGCCCGGCGCCTCAGCCGCAGCAGGCGGCGCCGGCCACGGGTGCACCGACCGCGGTGATCTCCAGCTCGGCCGCGCGACCGCCCCCGCCGCCGGTGGCGAAACCGAGCCGGGGGGAGCCGTCGGCCCACGCGGCGTGCGCGGCGTCGACCGGCGTCCTGACCGAGCAGACGCCGGTCTCCGGCAGCACCAGCTGCACCTCGTCGGCGGCCGCGTCGTCGCCGGCCAGGTGGGCCGCGATGGACCGGACCTGCTCGTTGCCGGTCGTGATGAGGAAGGTCGGCGCGCGACCGTAGGCCTTCATGCCCACCACGTAGAACCCCGGCTCGCCGTCGTGGGCGAGCTCGCGGTGCCCGTGCGGCGGCACGGTGCCGCAGGAGTGGAACGCCGGGTCGATCAGCGGTGCCAGCCGGGTCGGCGCGTCAAGCCCGGCGTCGAGGTCGAGCCGGACCTCGGCGAGCATCCCCAGGTCCGGGCGGAAGCCGGTCGCGGCGGCCACGGCGTGCACGCCCTCGATGCGCAGCTCGCCCTCGGCCGTCTCGCCGACAACCGTGACGCTGTCGCCGTCGTCGGCCGTCTCCAGGCGCGTGACGGAGAAGCCGGGAACGTGCTCGATGGCTCCGGAGGCCACGAGGGAGCCCAGGTCCGTACCCAGCTTGCCGCGGTCGCGCAGCTGGTCGGAGTCGCCGCCGCCGTACAACCGGGTCGCGTCGGTGCCGCGGATGGCCCACACGATCTCCGTGCCCGGCTCCTCTCGGGCCAGCCGGGCGAGGCTCAGCAGGGTGTTCGCCGCCGAGTGGCCCATGCCGACGACGAGGGTGCGCCGACCGGCGAATCGGGCCCGGTCGGCGCCGAGCACGTCGGGCAGCGGGCCGACCAGCAGTCCGGCCGCCTGCGCGTCGGCCTCGCCGATGGCGGGCAGGCCGGCGGCCCCGAGCGGGTTGCGCTGGGCCCAGGTGCCCGAGGCGTCGATGACGGCGGCGGCGCGGACGTCGCTCACCCCGTTGGTGTCCTGCACGCGGACCAGGAACGGGCGCTCCGCGCGGCCGAGCGTGCGGGACTTGTCCAGCCCCGCGCGGGAGACCGCGAGCACCCGCGCGGCGGTCCGGACCACGTCGTCGCCGAGGGCGGCGGCCAGCGGCTCGAGGTATCCGGCGACGATCTCGGCGCCGGTCGGCGGCACGTCGCCGGCGGGCTGGGTCCAGCCGGTCGGGGCGAGCAGCTTCTCGGCGGTGGCGTCGACGATGTACCGCCACGGGGTGAAGGTGCGGATGTGGCCCCACTCGCGCATCGCCGCACCCACGGCCTCGCCGGCCTCGAGGACGAGAGGGGTGAGGCCGCGGGCGGACAGGTGTGCTGCGGCGGCGAGGCCGACGGGGCCGGCGCCGATGACGACGACCGGCAGGCCGGTCTGGGGAACGTGCGTGCTCACGGGGGGCCTTCCTCGGGGTGTCGTGGGTGTCAGGCGGTGGCGCAGCAGGCGGCCGGCACGCCGCGGAGTGCGGTGGCGAGTGCCGTCACGCGACGGAGGGAGCGTGCGACGGCGGACGGGCGGCAGCAGCGGACGATCGCGGCCAGGCGGGCGGCCTGCGCCTCGCGGCGCAGCTCGGCGCCACGCTGCTCGGCGAACACCGCGACGAGGTACGGACTGGTCATGGTCGGCTCCCTCACTCGCCGGCGGGAGAACGTGCCGGCAGATCCCGGTCGAAGCAGTACATTGATGTCTGTCGATACGAGACTGTGGACGACGTATCGATGTTTGTCAATGTGTTTGGCGACCGA
This sequence comes from Blastococcus jejuensis, assembly GCF_039534705.1. Taxonomy (NCBI): domain Bacteria; kingdom Bacillati; phylum Actinomycetota; class Actinomycetes; order Geodermatophilales; family Geodermatophilaceae; genus Blastococcus; species Blastococcus jejuensis. The sequence goes on along the minus strand of NZ_BAAAVV010000010.1, from coordinate 37,636 downwards.
GTTGCCGAGACCGAGGAGGGACCAGATGACCGTGCGCGAGCTGCCGGTGCTCGATCAGCCCGAGGTGGTCGCCTGCTGCGCGCCGCTGGCCGCCGAGGTCCTCACCGCTCCCGAGGCCGACACGCTCGCCAAGCAGTTCGCCGCGCTCGCCGACCCGGTCCGGCTGCGGCTGGTGTCGCTGCTGGCCACCGACGAGGGCGGCGCGGTGTGCGCCTGCGACCTCGTCGAGCCGGTCGGCCGCAGCCAGCCGACGGTGTCCCACCACCTGAAGGTCCTCGTCGACGCCGGGCTGGTCACCAGCGAACGGCGCGGCCGCAACGTCTGGTACGCCACCGTGCCGGCCGCGCTCGAGGCGCTGCGGACCGCACTGGCTGCCCGCTGAGCACTGTGGGGCACTGACGCTCCACCCCGGCGACGTCCGACCGGTTCAGCCGCCGACCGGCTACCGGTGCGGTCAGCCGGCGTGGCGGCGCAGCAGTCCCAGGTCGGCGACGGTCGGCCTGACATCACGATCGTCGGACAGGTGCCGGCGGGGCAGCACGGGCGGCCGGGTCCGAAGAGTCGCCACCCACTCGTACCAGGTGTGGCCGGCGGCGTCGGTCAGCGTGGTCGGGCCGGCCATCAGCATGGTGGCCCCGTCGAGGGACGCCGACGGGATCTGCCTGCGTTCGATGATCTCGAGCAGCCGGAGGCGCAGCGCGGACCGGGCCCGGTCCGTGTCGTCACTGGGCAGCATCGCCGTGGCCGTGATCTGCATGGGACGACAGTGATCGGTCTCGCGCGCCCAGGGCACCGGTGAGCGTCGCGAAGATGGGACCGAAAGTCCCTCGTCAACTCGCCGCATCCTGGTCCGGCGCTCCCGGAGCGGCCGGTTGCGCCTGACCCGGGACCCGAGCCGCGGGTCGGTGCCCCCGGCAGGATTCGAACCTGCGACACACGGTTTAGGAAACCGATGCTCTATCCCCTGAGCTACGGGGGCTCGTCGGCTCGGCCGACCGGGGTGTGCGCCCCGAGGTTAGCGGGCGCTGCGGCCCCGCCCTTCGCCGCTCCGGGGAACTAGCGTCGGGCCATGGTGCTGCCGCTGGTCGAGCTGCTGATCGTGCTGCTGCTGGTCGGCCTGCTCGTGCTCGGCACCTGGTCGCTCTGGAAGGTCTGGGTCGGGCCGCGGCCGGTGGGGCGGGGTGCGGTGGGCGAGCTGCCGCCGGCGCAGCGGGCCCAGGTGGCCGCGGCGATCGAGGCCGCCCGCTGGGCACCGGCGCACGACGAGGTCGACGGCGCGACCCGCGTGCTGGTGCGCAAGGCCTACACCGGCCTCGACGGGCACCCCGTCGTCCTCGAGGAGCGGGTGATCGTCACGTTCCCGGCCGACGACCCCGGCTGGGAGGTCCGCTTCATCGAGGGCATGTCCCAGGCCCGCTTCCGCTGCACCTACCTCAACGCCGAGGGATAGCCCGGCGGCGCCGGCGGCGATCTCCGGGGACGATGGGCCGGTGACCGCAGCGCCGACCGCCGACGCCGTCCGTGACGTGGCTCCGGACCCGGCCGCCCTCGACGACCTGGCCGCGCTCCTCGCCGACGGCGACGTCGTCACCCTCTCGGGCGCGGGCCTGTCCACCGACTCCGGCATCCCCGACTACCGGGGTGCGACCGGCAGCCTGCGCCGGCACACCCCGATGACCTACCAGACCTTTCTGCGCGACCCGCGCGGCCGGCACCGCTACTGGGCCCGCAGCTTCGTCGGCTGGCGGCAGATCCGCGGCGCCCGGCCGAACCCCGGTCACCGGGCGGTGGCCGAGCTCCAGGCCGCCGGACTCGTCGGTGCGGTCATCACGCAGAACGTCGACGGCCTGCACCAGGCCGGCGGCGCCCGGGACGTCGTCGAACTGCACGGCGGCCTGGACCGCACGGTCTGCCTGGCCTGTGGCGACGTCGCCGGCCGGGCCGAGCTCGACGAGCGGCTGCGCGCGGCCAACCCGACGTTCGGCCCGCGGGTCGACGAGGTGAACCCCGACGGTGACGCCGAGCTGCCCGACGAGTTGCTCGACGGCTTCGTGATGGTCGACTGCCTGGCCTGCGGCGGGGGACCGCTCAAGCCCGACGTGGTCTTCTTCGGCGAGACGGTGCCCCGCGACCGCGTCGACCGCTGCTTCGACCTCGTCGACGGCGCGGGGAGTCTCCTGGTCCTGGGCTCGTCGTTGACCGTGATGAGCGGCTACCGGTTCGTGCTGCGGGCGGCGAAGCTCGGCATCCCGGTCGCGATCGTCAACGTCGGCCCGACCCGCGGGGACGCGAAGGCCGACATCAGGGTCGACGCCCCGCTCGGCGCCGTCCTCCCGGAGCTGGCCCGCCGCTGCGCGCCGGCTCGCTGACTGACCCGGCGGCCGGTCGCGGTCTGTTCGAGGATGGACCGCGATGCAGACCTTTCTCCCGGTGGCCGACTTCGAGGAGAGCGCGCGGCTGCTGGACTCCCCGCGGCTGGGCAAGCAGCGGGTCGAGACGCTGCAGATCCTGCGTGCGCTCGAGCTGCCCGACTACGGCTGGGCCAACCACCCCGCCGTCCTGATGTGGCGGGGCCGGACCGCCGCGCTGGTCGCATACGGGCTGGCGATGGTCCGCGTCTGGCGGGACCGCGGCTACGCCGACACGACGGACGCCCAGATTGCCGAGTTCGCCCCGGACGTCGTGGGTGCGGCCCAGGACGACCTGGCGGCGGCGGGGCTGCTGCCCTCCTGGGTCGGGGACGAGGCGCTGCACCGCTCGCACCGGTCCAACCTCGTCGCCAAGGACCCGGCCTTCTACCGCGCCCGGTTCGCCGAGCTGTTCGGCGCCGAACCCGACGACCTGCCCTACGTCTGGCCGGGGCCCGACGACGTGCCGCCGTCCCCGGAGCCCGAGGGTGTCCGCGTGTGGGTGGTGCGACCGCGGGCCCACGGCGAGCTCGGGGCCTGCCTCGCCACCGGCGTCGTCGGGTTGGGCACCCAGGCGGGGGTGGACGTCGACGCCACCGGACTCAGCCCTGCCGAGCTCCGGGCCCTGGCGAAGGAGCTCTCCGGGCGCCGCCCGGCCAAGGACCTGCGGCAGCTGTCGGTCCTCGTCGACGAGATGCGACCCGGGGACCCGGTGGCGGTGCCGGTCGAGCAGGGTGCCGGCCTGCTGCTCGGTGAGGTCGTGGGCGACTACCTGTTCCAGGGCCGCGAGCTGCTCCCGCACCGCCGTCCGGTCCGGTGGGACCGGGTCGTCCCGCGGTCGGCGGTCCGTCCGCCGTCGGCCCTGCAGGACCCGCGGGCGCTGTTCTCGGTCGTCCTCGACCCCGCGGTGCTCGAGCGTTAGGCCCCCGGCAGCGGCACGTTCTGCAGCCGCACCTGCCCGCGGGCGACCAGCTTGCCGTCGTCGGAGCGGGTGAGCGTGACCTGCCAGAGCTGCAGGGTCCGGCCCTGCTGGACGGGCTCGGCGACGACGTCGATCCGGCCGGTGGTCATCGGCCGGACGAAGTCGGTGTTGTTGTTCACGCCCACCGCGAACTGCCCGCGCTCGGCCACGGCGGCGCTGGCACCGATGCTGGCCGCCGACTCGATCACGGTGCAGTAGACGCCGCCGTGCACGACGCCCCAGGGCGTGTGCTGGTCGGAGCCCAGGTCGACGTGGCCGGCCACCCGCCCCCCGCTCATCTCGGTCACCCGGAACCCCGACGCGGCGACGAAGGCGCTCGCCGCCGTGAGGTCGACGTCGGGCAGGTTCTCGCTCACGCGTCCCACACCAGGCAGAAGGGGTGGCCGACCGGGTCGGCGTAGACACGGAAGTCACCGCCGCCACCGGGCAGCCGGCGGGCGCCGAGCGCGAGGACCTTCGGCTCGGCGTCGTCGACGTCGGCGACCCGGATGTCGAGGTGGAACTGCTGCGGCCGGTCGGGATCGGGCCAGTCCGGCGGTCGCAGGTCCGGGGCCTGCTGGAAGGCGATCCGGTAGCCGGCGCCGGTGACGACGATCCAGTCGTTGCCCGGCTCGCCCTTCACCTCCATGCCGAGCAGGTTCGCGTAGAAGGTGGCGAGTGCGTGCGCGTCGGGCGCGTCGATCACGACGGAGTGCAGCTGACCGATCATGGGACCCATCCTGGTCGGAGGGGCGGCCACGGGGCGACCCGACCTGCGCCGCCCCGCGTGGGTGCCGCAGGATCGCTGCCGTGACCGCACCCCGGCTCGGAACCCTTACCTGGCTGCCCGCGGCCGAGCACCCGGAGCTGCTCGGCGACGCCGTGGCCGCCGTGCTGCCCGCCGTCCCCGGGCCTGTATGGGTGGCCCGCATCGACGACGATCTGGCCGACACCGCGGCCTTCACCGACGCGTACGCGGTACCGCCGGAGGCGTCGGCCAACTGCGTCGTGGTCGCCGCCCGCCGGGCCGGGCAGACCACGCTGGCCGCCTGCGTGGTCCTCGCCACCACACGGGCCGACGTCAACGGGCTCGTCCGCCGGCACCTCGGGGCGCGCAAGGCGTCCTTCGCGCCGCAGGACGTCGCGGTCGCGGAGACCGGCATGGCCTACGGCGGCATCACGCCGCTGGGCCTTCCTGCGGCGTGGCCGGTGCTGGTCGATGCGGCCGTCGCCGCCGCGGAACTCGTGGTCATCGGCTCGGGCACGCGGGGGAGCAAGCTCGCCGTGTCCGGTGCCACCCTGGCCGCGCTGTCCGCGGCGGAGGTGCTCGACGGGCTGGGGCAGCCGGTGCCCGCCGACCCTCAGGCCGCACCCCCGCCCCCGGTCCCCGTGCGTGCCCCCGACGACACCGACGTGGGCTGGGGGGAGCCCCCGCGCGACACCGACGAGGACGACCGCCGCTACCTCGAGGACCGCCCACCGCACTGGGGCAGCGACTAGAGCTGGCCGGGCAGGCTGGTCGTGCCCGGCCCGGACGGGTCGCCGCCCGGCCCCATGCCCTGCTGGGCCCGCAGCAGGTCGCGGATCTCGAGCAGCAGCTCGACCTGGGTCGGCTCGGCCGGCCCGGGCTCCTCGCCGCGCTTGCGCCGCTCCATGATCTTCTTCAAGGGCACGACGACCACGAAGTAGACGACGGCGGCCGTCAGCACGAACGTGATCACCGCGTTGATGAACGCGCCCCAGGTGAACTTCTGCTCGTTGACCGTCGCGATGCCACCATCCACGCCCCCACCGCCGATGAGGCCGATGAGCGGCTCGAGGAACGAGCTCGTGAAGGCGGCGACCAGCGCCGTGAACGCGGTGCCGATGACCACCGCCACGGCGAGGTCGACGATGTTGCCCCGGAGCAGGAAGTCCTTGAATCCCTTGAGCATGCGGGGAGTGAACCGTGCCCTGCGGCTCCCTGGCCAGGGGCGATCGGCGTGTCACGGCGGAGGCAGGGTGACCGTGAGCGTCGACGACGTGGCGGCCGCGGCCAGCCGGGCCGCCGTCTCGCCGTCGACGGCGACCACCAGCAGGCCGGCCGCCGCGTCCTCCACCGGCGGGGCCCGCTGGTCGGCCGCCACCAGCACCAGCGCGTCGGCCGCCACGACCACGGCGGCCGCCTCCCCGTCACGCGTCGCGAGGACGTCGATCCGGTCACCGGTGCGCACCAGCGCGGCGACGGCCAGGTCGGCCAGCCGTACCGGGGCGGCCACCTGCCCGGCGGGGAGCAGCGCGGTCAGCCCCGCGCCGACCACGCGGACGTCGGTGATGACCTCGCCGGCACGGACCGCCCCGGCCAGCACGCGACCCGCCACCGCGTCGACGGCGGAGGTCGCGCCGGCAGGGACGAGGGCGGGCGGCAGTCGCCCGACCTCGAGATCGGTCGCGGTCAGCCGCGTGCCGGCGGGCAGGTCGGCGGAGGCGACGACGACCGGCGACGTCGGGCCGGGTGCCTCGACGGCCGGAGCCGAGCCCCCGCGCAGCGACAGCACGAGTGCGAGGGCCAGCAGCACCGCTGCGGCGACCTGACGCAGCAGGTGCAGCGGGGAGAGCGGACGGCGGAGACGCAGCACCCCCCGACCGTGCCCGGCCGCATCAGGCTGCGGGGCGGATCAGCGGGATCTGTGGAGGGAGGGAGCGCCTGTGGACGGCGGAGGTGCCGTCGTCGTCAGTTCGCGGCCTTGGCCGTGCTGCCGCTGCCGGAGCTGCTCGAGGACGAGGACGCGCTCTCCTTCGACGACGACGACGACGAGGAGGAGGAACTCTCCTTGGTCGACGACGAGCCGTTGGAGGAGGCGCTCTCCGAGGACGTGGACGCCTTGCGGCTGTCGGTGCGGTAGAAGCCCGACCCCTTGAACACGACGCCGACCGAGCCGTAGACCTTGCGCACCGGCGCGCCGCACTCGGGGCACTCGCTCACGGGTGCGTCGGTGAACGACTGCACCAGTTCGAACTCGTGCTTCCCCTCGGGGTTGGTGCAGGCGTACTGGTAGGTCGGCACGGTGGAACTCCCTGGTCGCGCACTGATCGGGTGCCGGCGGCTTAGCACTCATGCCCGGCGACTGCCAATTGTGCGCCATGTGACGGCCGTCGTCCACGTGCCGCGTCGAGCGTCACGTTTGCGCGATCCCTGAGCGCGACCGCGATCTCCGTGTGCGCCGAACTGCGGGCGCGGCGTGCGTCGCGGACGAGCCGTGCGCGTGATCGCGGTCGAGTGCGTGGGATTGCGGCCGGGCGATCTCCGCCGCCGACATCGCCTGCAGCGGCGTGGCCGTTCGGCGCCTCGGAGGGCTTCCGCCCCCACTGCCGCATCTGGGTGGCGGTCGTCTCTTCAGCCGCGGGCCGCTACCGATCGACCCCGGGTGACCGACGTCCTCAGCGGATCGCTGTCACCGCGCTGAGCGCAGCGCCCGGGGGGCCGATCCGCTCCGGTGGGTCCGGCTGCAGGCCCGCCTCGCGGAGCTGACCGAGCAGCACGTCGACGGCGGGCAGCTCCATGCGGCCCTCCTGCGCCCGCAGCAGCAGGTCCAGGTGCCGGCTGAACAGCTGCGGCCCCACCACGGTGGTGACGATCACGAGGGCGCCGCCCGGTGCGAGCAGGCGGGCGACCGCGCGCAGCAGCTCCACCCGCTCGTCGACGGGCACGTAGTAGATGACGTTGGCGAGCAGGGCCAGGTCGATGCCGTCGGTGAGGGCGCCCGGGCGACCGGCGGCGAGCGCCTTCTGGATCTCGACCGCCTCGACGCTGGCCCGGTCGGCCAGGCCCCGCTCGCTCAGCGTGCGCCGGGCCAGTGCCGCGGCGTCGGGGTCGACGTCCACACCCACGCCGGTGGCGTCCGGAGCGGCCTCGAGCATCGCCGCCAGGTGGAGGCCGGCACCGCACCCGATGTCGAGCACCCGGCGCGGCCGGCGCTCGCGGACCGTCCGGGTGAGCAGGTCGTGGAGCAGCGGCTCCAGGACGGCGGAGAGCCGGGCGATGACCTCGGCCTGCTCCTCGATGTCGCGGCGTCGCAGGCCGCCGGAGAGCAGCGGTCGCAGCTCCCGGTAGAGCTCGGTGTGGTAGCCGCCGAAGCCCTCGTAGATGGCCCGCACCTGGTCGTCGTCGACGACCGCTCGACCGGCCTTGGTGAGTGCCCATGAGCCCTCGCCCGTGATGAACCCCGCCGCCGCCAGCACGCGGAGGTAGGCCGCCAGTAGGTCGGGATCGGGCGCACCCAGGCGGTCGGCCAGCGCGGCGGTGCTGACCGGCCCGCCGGCGAGCGCGTCGAGCACCCCGAGATCGGCGGCCGCCGCGACCAGCTGCAGGCGAACCGCCGCCTGTCCGTCCCGCGCCGCCCGCAGCCGCGCGCGGAGGTTCCCGCTGCGCAGCACCTCGACCAGCACTCTCGGGTTGGGCATCCTCGCCATCGAGCACCCCCTCGGCAGAGGGCGCGACGGTAGCGCACCTCGACCGCCCGGTTCGCGGTCCATTCGGGCCACCTGCAGCCGGCTTCCCGGTACCCGCGATCTCGTGCTCGCCGGCGCAATCACGCGCACGCGGCGAACCGCACTCTCAGCTCGACATCCGCAATCGTGACGCTCGCCGACACGTGCCGCACACCACGCTGCGCCCCCCGTCGGGGGATGCCGCGGTGGGTCACCGGTCGCGGCGGGGACATGGACGTGCCCTCGAAGAGCCGTTCGCCTCCTCTGCGCGCCGGCCCCGCCGCCGAGACTGGCCGATGGGTGGCAGCCGCCGTCCGACACGGGCGCAGGGTCGGAAGGGTGGTCAGCGCATGGACACGATCGTCGCGACCAGGAACGGGCGGGTCCGGGGGACCACTGACGACGGGGTCAGCGTCTTCCTGGGCATCCCCTACGCGGCGCCGCCGTTCGGCGCGAACCGCCTCCGGCCGCCGCAGCCGCCCGCGTCGTGGACCGGCGTCCGCGATGCCACGGTCCTCGGCCCGGAGCCGCCGCAGCCGCAGTTCGGCCCGGACCCGACGGGTCTCCTCTACGACCCCGCGGTGCCCGGCGAGGAGTGCCTGAACCTCAACGTCCACACCCCCGACCCGGGAGCCAGCGGGCTGCCGGTGATGGTGTGGAGCCCCGGGGGCTCGTTCCAGTTCAGCTCCGGCGGCAGCTACGACGGCAGCCGGTTCGCCCGCGACGGCGTGGTCTGCGTGACCATCAACTGGCGCACCGGCGCCGACGGTTTCCTCTACCTCGGCGAGGACGACGACGGCGCCAACCTCGGTCTGCTCGACCAGATCGCCGCCCTCACCTGGGTGCGGGACAACATCGCCGCCTTCGGCGGGGATCCCGACCGCGTCACGGTGTTCGGCGAGTCCGCCGGGGCGATGTGCATCGGCATCCTGCTGTCGATGCCGCGCGCCGAGGGGCTCTTCCGGCGGGCCGTGCTGCAGAGCGGAGCGGCCCACCACGTCATCCCGGCCGACGCGGCGACGCGGATCGGAGCCCGGCTGGCCGAGGTGCTGGGCGTTCCGCCCACCCGGGCGGCGATCGCGGAGGTCCCGGTCGAGCGACTGCTCGAGGCCCAGGCGCGGATCAACGCCGAGGTGCTGACCTCCCCGGACCCCGCGCGGTGGAGTGCGGAGGTCGTGGCCAGCACCATGCCCTTCCACCCGGTGATCGACGGGGAGGTCGTCCCGGCCGTCCCGATCGACCGGATCGTGGCCGGGGCGGGCGCCGACGTCGACGTGCTGGTGGGCACGAACTCCGACGACTGGCGGATGTTCGTCGTCCTGGGCGGGCTGATGGACAGCGTGACCGACGAGGCCCTGGCCGGGCCGGTGGAGGTCTACGGCTCGCAGAGCATGGCCGCCTTCGGGCTGCCCGCGGAGTCGGCGCTGCCGGCCTACCGCGCCGCCCATCCGGGGGGCACCGCCGGCGACCTGCTGGCAGCGGTCGAGACGGACTGGTGGGTGCGCCTGCCGGCCGTGCGGCTGGCCGATGCGCACGCGCCGTCCCCGGCCGGGACCTTCATGTACGAGTTCGCCTGGCCCTCCCCGGCCTTCGGAGGGCAGTTGGGCGCCTGTCACGCCCTGGAGATCCCGTTCGTCTTCGACACCCTCGACAGGGGACGCGAGCAGATGCTGGGCGGGGCGCTGGGGGAGGACCCGCCACAGCAGTTGGCCGACGCGATGCACGCCGCGTGGGTGGCTTTCGCGAGGGACGGTGATCCGGGGTGGCCGCGCTACGACCTCGCGCGACGCGCGACGATGCGCTTCGACGTCACCTCGTCGGTGATCGACGATCCCTACGCCCGCGAACGGGACCTGTGGGCCGGGGTGCGGTGAGTGGCCCCGGGACGCGACGATCCTCGGGTGAGGCGGTGGCGGTCCGCACAGTACGGTTACGGGCTGTGACGCAGCGGTGGCTCGACGACGAGCAGCAGCGGACCTGGCGCGCCTGGCTCACGGTGACGGAGCTGCTGCCCCGCGCGCTGGACGCCCAGTTGCAGCGGGACGCCGGCATCAGCCACGCGGCGTACGTCGTCCTGGCGATGCTCTCGGAGTCCCCGACCAGCAGCCGGCGGATGAGCGACCTGGCACGGCGGGCGAACCAGTCGCAGAGCCGGCTGTCGCACACCGTGGCCCGGCTGGAGGACCGCGGCTGGGTGCGGCGTGAGCGTTCCACGGAGGACGGTCGCGGCAACGTGGCCGTGCTGACCGACGCCGGTTGGGACGTCGTCCGTTCGGTCGCACCCGGTCACGTGGACGCCGTCCGGGCGGCGGTGTTCGACCCGCTCACCGAGGACCAGGCGCGTGCCCTGGGCGATGCGCTCGGCGCGATCATGGAGCGGCTCGATCCCGACCACAGCCTGCGGGTCCGGTCCGACGGCGGCTGACGTCTCGCCGGTCGACGTCGCCCCACCCGGGGTTCAGCGGCCCAGGTGGCGGTAGCGGTGCAGCCGGCTGCGGAAGCGCTCGGTGTCGTCGCGCCCGAGCAGCCCGGCCAGCTCCTCGCCCAGCACGCGGCCCAGCCGCAGGCAGAACTCGACCGGCTCGTCGGCGGCGTCGGGCCGTTCGGGGACGACGCGGTCGACGATCCCGGCCCGCCAGAGGTCGGTGGCCCGCACCCCCTGGTGGGCGGCCATCTCGTCGGCGCGGTCGATCGTCCGGTGCACGATCGCCGAGGCCCCCTCCGGCGGCAGCGGACCCAGCCAGCCGTTCGCGGCGGCCAGCACGCGGTCGGCCGGGGCCAGCGCGAGCGCCCCGCCGCCGGTGCCCTGGCCGAGCAGCACCGCGATCGTCGGCGCCCGCAGCATCACCAGGTCGTGCAGGCAGCGGGCGATCTCTCCGGCCAGCCCGCCCTCCTCCGCCTCGCGGGACAGCGCCGCTCCGGGGGTGTCGATGAGGGTGACCAGCGGCAGCCGCAGCTCCTCGGCCAGGTGCATGCCGCGCCGAGCCTCGCGCAGCGCCGCCGGCCCCAGCGGTGCCGACAGCGACTGCCCGCGCCGGTCCTGCCCGAGCACGACGCACGGCGCCCCGCCGAAGCGGGCCAGCGCGAGGAGCAGCCCGGGGTCCTTCTCGCCGGCGCCCGTGCCGGACAGCCCGACGACGTCGGTGGCGGCGGTCCGCAGCAGCCGGCGCACGCCGGGACGGTCGGTGCGCCGCGACGCCGTCACCACGTCCCAGGCGCTGCGGCCGTCCTCCGGGTCGTCGGCGTCGGTGCCGTCCTCGGCGGTGGGTCGCTCGGCGCCGCGCACGTCGACGTGCCAGGTCTGCCGGGCGGCCAGCACGCGCAGCGCGCGGTCGGCGACCTCGCCGATCTCCTCGTGCGGGACGACGGCGTCGATGAGCCCGTGCTCGGCCATGTGCTCGGCGGTCTGCACGTCGGCCGGGAACTTCTCCCCGTAGAGCGCCTCGTAGACGCGGGGGCCGAGGAACCCGATGGAGGCGCCGGGCTCGGCGATGGTCACGTGCCCGAGCGAGCCCCACGACGCGAGCACGCCACCGAAGGTCGGGTTGCGCAGGTAGACGAGGTACGGGAGCCCCGCCTCCTTGTGCCGGGCGATCGCCGCGGTGATGCCGATCATCTGCAGGAAGGCGACCGTGCCCTCCTGCATCCGGGTGCCGCCCGAGACCGGCGCCGCCAGCAGCGGCAGGCCCTCCTCGGTGGCCCGCTCGACGGCGGCGATCAGCCGCTCGGCGGCGGCGACCCCGATGGAGCCCGCGAGGAAGCCGAACTCCCCGGCCACCACCGCCACCCGGCGGCCGCGGAGCGTGCCCTCACCGGTGATGATCGACTCGTCCTGGCGGGACCGCTCCGCGGCCGCCGCGAGCTCGGCCGCGTACTCCGGGGAGACCGTGCCCCGGTCGACCGGCGAGTCCCAGGTGCGCCACGAGCCGGCGTCGAGGACCCGATCGCGCAGGGTGCGCGCGTCCAGCCGCTCGCTCATGTCGCGTGCCCGTCCTCGACGTCCTCGCTGCCGTCGGGCTGCGCGACGCCGCCGGACAGCCACGCGCGGATCGCGTCGCCGTCGGCGCCGAGCGTCGGCGGGGCCAGGTGCTCGCGCCGGGTCGTCTCCGTCTCGCCGCCGGGACCTGCGTCGAAGAAGCGCAGCGGCGGGCCGGGCAGGGACAGCGGGCCCAACGTCGCGTGGTCCACGTCGACCAGCAGCCCCTGCGAGAGCGCCTGGTCCCAGGTGTAGACCTCGTCGATCGTGCGGACCTTGCCCGCCGGGATGCCCACCTTGTTCAGCCGGGCCAGCAGGTCCTCGGCGGCGATCTGCGCGAACGCGCCCTCGAGCAGCGCGATCACCTCGCCGCGGTGCTCGACGCGCTCGCCGTTGGTCGCCATCCCGGGCGCCTCGGGGTCGAACCCGAACTCGGCGCAGAGCTTGCGCCACAGCGACTCGCTGGCGCAGGCCACCTGCACGCTGCCGTCGGCGCAGTGGAACAGACCGTAGGGCGCGATCGAGGGGTGGTGGTTGCCCTGGGCCCGGCCGACCTTGCCGGCGACGGTCCAGGCCGTGCCCTGGAAGGCGTGCACGCCGACGATCGCGGCCAGCAGCGACGTGCGCACGACCTGCCCGCGGCCGGTGCGCTCCCGCTCCAGCAGCGCGGCCAGCACGCCGTAGGCGCCGTACATCCCGGCCAGGAGGTCGCCGATGGGCACGCCGACCCGCTGCGGGTCGTCGGGCCCCGAGCCGGTCAGCGACATCAGCCCGCCCTCGCCCTGGGCGATCTGGTCGTAGCCGGCGCGGCCGCCCTCGGGCCCGTCGTGGCCGAACCCACTGATCGCCAGGGTGACCAGCCGCGGGTTGAGCTCGGCGAGCACGGCGGTGCCGAAGCCGAGCCGGTCCAGGGTGCCCGGGCGGAAGTTCTCCATCAGGACGTCGGCCCGCCGCACCAGCTCGGTGAGCACGGCCTTGTCGGCGTCGTCCTTGAGGTCGAGGGTGATCGACTCCTTGTTCTTGTTCGTCGACAGGAAGTACGTCGACTCGCGCTCGCCCTGGTCGGGTTGCACGAACGGCGGCCCCCACCCCCGGGTGTCGTCACCGCTGCCGGGGCTCTCCACCTTGATCACGCGGGCGCCGAGGTCGCCGAGCATCATCGCCGCGTGCGGCCCGGCCAGTGCCCGCGTCAGGTCGACGACCAGGATCCCGTCCAGTGGTCCGCTCACGTGCTGCTTCCCTTCCATGCCCTGAACTTGATCACAGCCACCCGGGGACGACGAACACCAGCCAGGCCAGCAGCGGTCCGATGGCCACCACGATGGCCGCGTAGCCCAGGATCTGCTTGTAGAAGCGGTCCTTGTCGATGTCGTGCGCGTTGGCCAGCACGAGCGCGCCGTTGGTCGAGAACGGGCTCACGTCGACGATGGTCGAGGCCACCGACAGCGCCACCACGACCCCGATCGCGCTGATGTCGCCGGATTCGAGGAACGGCACCGCCAGCAGGATCGCGACGCCGATGATCGCCGTCGACGACGCGAACGCCGACACCACCCCGCCGATGTAGGCCAGCAGCAGCGCGATCAGCAGCGGCACGCCGAGCCCGATCACCGCGTCGCCGACGTAGTCGATCGTGCCGGCCTCCTCGAGCACGAACACGAAGGTCAGCACGCCGGCGATGAGCAGCACCGTCGACCAGCTGATCTGGCTGACCGCGCCCTTGTGCTTCTGCGCGGAGAACAGCGCTAGGACGACGGCGACGCTGATGGCCACGAACCCGATGTCGAGGTCGAAGCCCAGCGCCAGGACGGCGACCACCACGAGCCCGACCAGGGTGAGGATCTGCTCGAAGCGCACCGGCTGCGGGACGTCGGGGTGCACGTGCTCGTCGTCATCGCCGCCGACCGCCGGCCCGGGAGCGGCACCGTGCCCGCGGACGACGGTGCCGTGGGCGTGCTCGGTGTGGGGCAGCGGTTCGGCCTCCACCTTCCGGCCGATCAGCTTGCGCCCGCCGAGCACGAAGAACAGCACCAGCGCGATGGCGAGGTTGAAGAACAGCGCGCCGAGGAAGACGGCCAGCGGGCTGCCCGGCAGGCCCTCGTCGCGGACGATCGTGTTCACCGTGACGCCGTACACGCTGATGGGGGAGAAGCCCCCGCCCTGGGCGCCGTGGATGACCATCATGCCCATCAGCAGCGGGCTGATCCCGTGGCGGGCAGCGAAGCTCAGGGCGATCGGCGCGATGATCGCCACCGCCGCCGGGGACAGCGCGCCGATGGCCGTGAGCACGCCGGTGACGAAGAACATGATCCAGGGGATCGCCGCGACGTGGCCGCCCACGAGCCGGACCGCGCCGCGGACCAGCAGGTCGACCGTCCCGTTGTTCTCCGCGATGGCGAACAGGTAGGTGACGCCGATCAGCGTCAGCACCAGCCCAGCGGGGAAGCCGCCGATGATCTCGTCGGTCTCGAGCCCGACCGACAGGGTGCCCACCACGAACGCCGCCACGAACGCCAGCGCCCCCATGTTGATCGGCAGGAAGGTGGCGATCGCGAAGATCACGACCAGCGCGATGATGGTGACGATCTCAGGGGACACGGGCACTCCCACGACGTCGGGGGATCCGGCCCGCTCACCGTCTCATTGACTCGTGGGTAGCGCCTGCCAGCCGCCGGAGGGGGTGACGACCGCCGTGACCCGGCGGTCGTGCCGTTCGACCGGCAGCGCGTCGACCAGTTCGTCGTCGAACACGAGGGCCACCAGGACGGCGTCGTCGCGGGCCAGGGGCAGGGCGCGGTCGTAGTAGCCGCCGCCGCGGCCGAGCCGGGCGCCGTCACGGGCCACGGCCAGCGCCGGGACGACGACGACGTCGGCCTCGCCGATCGCGGCCGGCTCCAGTCGCGGCCCGGTCGGCTCCAGCAGCCCGAACCGGCCCGGCGCCAGCCGTCCGGTGTCGACCGCCCAGCGCAGTTCCCTCCCGGTGTCGGGCACGACCGGGAGCAGCACCCGGGTGCCCGGTCGGGACAGCGCGCCGGGCAGCGCGCCGGCCCCCGGCTCGGTCTCGTCGGGGACGAACGCCGCGACCGTGGCGGCCCCGGCGAGCCCGGCCTGCAGCGCCCGGGTGAGCGCGGCGGCCGCGGACGCCCGCTCGGCGGCCGGGCGCTGCCGGCGTCGGGCCAGCAGGCGTGCGCGCAGCTCCGACTTGACCTCGGGTCCGGTGGGCACGTCGGCAGGCTAGCTACGCTGCCTGCCATGCCCAGCCCGAACGTCCGACCGGCGCGCAAGGCCGTCATCCCCGTCGCCGGGATGGGCACGCGCTTCCTCCCGGCCACCAAGTCCGTGCCGAAGGAGCTGCTGCCGGTCGTCGACCGGCCGGCGCTGCAGTACATCGTCGAGGAGGCGGCCCGCGCCGGGCTGCCCGAGGTGCTGATGGTCACCGGCCGCAACAAGGCCGCGATCGAGGACTACTTCGACCGGCACCCCGAGCTCGAGTCGGCCCTGGAGAAGAAGGGCGACGCCGACCGGCTCGCCTCCGTGCACGCCTCCACCGACGTCGCGCAGGTCCACTTCGTCCGCCAGGGCGAGGCGCGCGGGCTCGGGCACGCCGTGCTCCAGGCCGCCGCGTTCGTCGGCGACGAGCCGTTCGCGGTGCTGCTCGGCGACGACCTGATCGACGCCCGCGACCACCTGCTCGAGCACATGCTCGCCGTCCAGGCCGAGCACGGCGGCTCGGTGATCGCGCTGCTCGACGTCGGCTTGGAGAACATCGACAAGTACGGCGCCGTGGCGATCGAGCCCGGCACGCAGACCGCGATGGACGGCGACGAGGTCGTGCGGATCACCGGTCTGGTGGAGAAGCCCCCGATCGACGAGGCGCCCAGCAGCCTGGCCATCATCGGCCGCTACGTGCTGGCCCCGGAGGTGTTCGAGGTGCTGCGCGAGACGGCCCCGGGCCGGGGCGGCGAGATCCAGCTGACCGACGCGCTGGCGACGCTCGTGGCGCGCGGGGAACCGCTGCACGGCGTCGTCTTCAGCGGGCGTCGCTACGACACCGGCGACCGGCTGGACTACCTCAAGGCGGTCGTGCGGCTCGCTTCCGAGCGGGACGACCTGGGCCCGCCGTTCACCGCTTTCCTGCGCGAGTTCGTGACGGAGCTGCCCGCGGAGGGCGCGTCGCCGTCCTGACCGGGCGCGGCAAGGGCACCATCGGGCGACGGCACGGCGGAGCGACGGTGGTGAGGACGGTTCGGGACATGGACGGCGATCAGAACACGGGAGGGTTCCGGGGGTACCGGGACACCGCCCAGGTCGACATGCCCATGGCGCCGCCGGTGCACGGGCGGGCCTCCGGCGGCCGGCCCGGCGCCGACCCGGTGCCCGCGCCCCGCACGGTCCTGGACCCGAGCCCCGCCCCGCAGGACCACCGCACGACGCCCGACCAGCCGCGCACCGTCGAGCGGCACCTCGACGAGATCCTCGCCGCGATGCCCGAGCCCGAACCCATCGAGCTCGCCGTCCTCGACGCGCAGGGCCTGCTGTGCGCCGAGGAGGTCGTCAGCCAGCGCGCGCTGCCCGCCTTCGACCAGGCGGCGCTGGACGGTTACGCGGCGCGGTACGACGACGTCGCCGCAGCCACCGTCGAGGCACCGGTGCAGCTCGGGGTGGTGGGGGAGAGCGTCGCGGGCGCGACCTCGCCGTCGTCGATCGGGCCGGGCCTGGCGCTCAAGGTCGCCGCGGGCGCGATGATGCCCGCCGGTGCCGACGTCGTCGTCCCCGCGGTCTGGACCGACCAGGGACCGGTGCGCGTCGCCGTCCAGGCCGCCCCGCCGGCCGGCAGCTACCTCCGCCGCACCGGCGACGACGTCGCCCCCGGCGACCCGGCGGTCGGCGTCGGCACCCCGATCGGTCCGGCGCAGATCAGCCTGCTGGCGGCTGTCGGGCGCGAGCGCGTGCTGGTGCGGCCCCGCCCGCGCATCGCCGTCCTCTGCGCCGGCGGTGAACTGGTCGACGTAGGCACCGTCCCGGCGCCCGGGCAGATCGTCGACGTCAACAGCTACGCCCTGGCCGCGGCCGCGCGTGACGCCGGCGCCGAGGCCTACCGCTCGGGCATCCTGCCCGCGGACAAGCGCCGCCTCACCGAGGTGCTCGAGAGCCAGCTGCTGCGCAGCGACCTCGTGCTGATCGCCGGCACCTTCGCCAGCGGCGGCTCGGACATGGTGACCGACGCGCTCGCCGAGCTCGGCCAGATGCGCTTCCGCCAGGTCACCATGCATCCGGGGCCGGTGCAGGGCTTCGGCCGCCTGGGCCGCGACCAGATCCCGGTGATCTGCGTGCCGGGGGAGCCGGTCGCCGCGCTGGTCTCCTTCGAGGTGTTCGTCCGCCCGGCCATCCGGCTGATGCTCGGCAAGCGGCAGCTCTTCCGCCGCACCGTCCAGGCCATCGCCGGGCAGCAGCTGGAATCACCGCTCGGCTACCGCCAGTACCTGCACGGCACCGTCATGCGGCACCCCGACGGCGGGTACGTCGTCGAGCCGGTCGGCGACGGCACGGATGCGCAGCTCGCCCGCATGGCCCGGGCCAACTGCCTGATCGTGATCGACGAGGACGTCACCGAGGTCGCCGCGGGCGGGCTGGTCACCGTCATGCCCCTGCTGCTCGGCGGCTGACCTCGACCCCGTGACCGACCCCGCCCTCCACCCCGGCTGGCCCGCGCGCCTGACCTGGGGGCCGGTCGAGCTGCACCCGCTGCGCCGCCGGGACGCCGTCGAGTGGAGCCGGGTGCGCCTGGCCAACGAGGACTGGCTGCGCCCGTGGGAACCCACCGCGCCGATGCCCTGGGCGGAGCGGCACAGCCCGGCGGCCTACCGGGCCATGCGGCGGGCGGTCGGGCGCCGGGCGCGGCTGGGCACCTCGCTGCCCTTCGCCGTCCGCGTCGAGGGGCGCCTGGCCGGGCAGGTCACGATCGACAACATCGTGCGGGGCGTGCTGCGGGCGGGGTACCTCGGCTACTGGATCGACCAGGCGGTCGCCGGCCGGGGCATGGCCTCCCTGGCGGTCGCGCTGGTCTGCGACCACGCGTTCGGGCCGGTCGGGCTGCACCGCGTCCAGGCCGACATCCGGCCGGAGAACGGCCCGAGCCAGCGCCTGGTCGAGCGGTTGGGCTTCCAGCGGGAGGGCCTGCTGCGGCGCTACCTCGACATCGACGGCGACTGGCGCGACCACCTCGCGTACGGGCTGTTGGCCGAGGACCTGCCCGGCGGCGTGCTCGCCCGGTGGAAGGCGAACAACCCCTCCGGCGCATAGCACGCGGGGGGCTGCCGGAGCCGGGAGGCGGTCCGCGACACGCCTCTGTCGTCACACCAGTCACACAACACTCAGCGACACACCGCGCGCCTCCCGGATCCGGGTGGAGTTGCTGCCTAACCTGCCGATGCGAGTGACTCATGTGACAGGTGGTGTTCGAATGGGATCGGGCGTGCTCTTGGCCGCTCTGGTCGTTCTCTGGTTCGTCGTGCTGGTGCCCATGGTGGTGACCCGCGGCGACACGCAGGGAGGCCGGGCCGAACTTGCCGACTCGGGTCGGACGCTGCAGCGGCGCCGGACGGTGGACCCCGTGGTCCACGCCGACACCGAGCGCGTCTCGATCGACCGCGACCTGCTGCGCACCAGTGGTGAGCTGCAGGTCGACGTGCACGCCCTCCGGCGGCGCACCCTCGGCGGTCTCGCCGCGCTCGCGGTCCTCGCCGTCGTCGGCGCGGTCGTCGTCAGCCCCTGGCTCTGGACGGCGCAGGTCGTCCTCGACGTCGCCGTCGTCGGCTACGTGCTGGTCCTGCGGAAGGCGGCCCGCCGCGAGCGGCTCGCCGCCCGCCGCGCGGCCCGTGCCGCGGCCCGCGAGGCGCTCCGGGCCCGCCCGGCGCCGGTCCAGCGCTCCGTGGTCGAGGAGGTCGTGCACGAGACCGTGGCGCAGGCCGACCTGCCCCGCCTGCCGCACCCGAGCGTGCCGCTCGCCCCGGTGCGCACGCTGCGCCCGGGTCGCGTGGTCGCGGCCCGGACGCCGGCCCCGGCGGGCTGGCAGAACAGCGCGGTCGTCGGTCTGGACGACGACGACATCGGGTTCGCCGACATCGACGAGTACCAGCCGCGCCGAGTGGCCAACGCCTAATCGCGTTCTCCGGCGCCACCGCCCGCCCCGGTGGTGGCGCCGGAGATCTCGGACGGTAAACTCTCCGTCGAAGGGGCTGTGGCGCAGTCCGGTAGCGCACCTCGTTCGCATCGAGGGGGTCAGGGGTTCAACTCCCCTCAGCTCCACCACCTTCACCGCACCAGCCGACGCCGTCGGGGCCTGCCGCCCCGGCGGCGTTCCCTGTTTCTCGGGACGCGCCCGCGGTGGGTGCACCATCGACGCACCGGGCGGCACCCGAGCCGGCCCCGCGAGACCAGGAGTACGCACGATGGGATCCCCCGAGGACGTGCCGGCCGACCGGATCCTGGAGGTGTCCTCGCGCATCGCCGATCTCCTGCTGGAGATCCAGGAGCGGGTCAACCGGCAGATCGACGCGACCCAGGCGGACCTGCTGCCCGGCGTCCGGCGCGAGCTCGGTCAGGAGGACGCCGACGCGGTCGACCTGACCGGCCTGGTGAACACCCGGATCGCCGGCCTGAGCGTCGTCGTCACCCCCGAGGCGGTCGCGACCGTCCTGCCGCTCACGGCCGCCTCGGCAGCCACCACGCGGGCCGGTCGCCGCGCCATGACCGACATCATCAGCGGCGCCGACGGCCGGCTCGGCGTCATCGCCGGACCGTGCTCGATCCACGATCCGGCCGCGACCCTGGAGTACGCGGCCTTCCTCCGGAGCATGCGCGACCGGCACGGCGCCGACCTCGAGATCGTCATGCGCACCTACACCGAGAAGCCGCGCACCGAGGTCGACTGGAAGGGCTTCGCCTACGACCCCTTCCTCGACGGCTCCGCCCGCATCAGCGTCGGCCTGATCGCCACCCGGATGCTCATGGGGCGGATCACGGCCCTGGGTGTGCCGGTGGCCGCCGAGCCGCTGAACGCCCTGACCCCGCAGTACGTCGACGGGCTGGTGACCTACAACGGCGTCGGTGCGCGCAACGTCACCGACCAGACCGCCCGCGAGCGGGTCTCCGGCTTCTCGTCGGTCGTGGGCTTCAAGAACTCGCCCGAAGGCAGCATCGAGGCCGCTATCCAGGCCGTCGTCGCCGCCCGGGCGCCGCACGAGTTCCTCGGGGTCGACCGGCACGGGATGACCGCGCAGCTGTCCACGACCGGTAACGAGACCGCGCACGTCATCCTGCGCGGCGACAAGGACGGCCCGAACTACTCCGCGGCGCACGTCGCCGACACCGAGCAGCGCCTGCGTGCCCGCGGCCTGCCCGGGGTCGTCGTCGTCGACGCCTCGCACGGCAACAGCCAGAAGAACCACCTGCGGCAGATCGAGGTCGTGCACGACCTGGCCGGCCAGGTCGCGGCCGGCGGGTCGGCGATCCGGGGCGTGATGCTGGAGAGCAATCTCGTCGCCGGACGGCAGGACCTCGACCAGCGGGATCCCGGCGCGCTGGAGTACGGGAGGAGCGTGACCGACGCCTGCATCGACCTGCACACCACCGAGGCCCTGCTTGCCGAGCTCGCCGAGGCGGCACGCGCGCGGCGCACGTCGGGTGCCGCCGTGGCCGTCCCCGACGGGGGACGGCGATGAGCCCCGCCGAGCCGGCGCCCGACCGGCTGGCCGGGCCGCTGCGCTGGCTCGGTCGAGCGGTGGTGGTCGTCGTCGCGCTGTGGTTCATCACCGACGGCCTGCGCGAGACGTGGTCGGCCGCAGACACGGTGGCCACCGTGCTCGTGTGGGTGGGCGGCGCCCTCGCCGTCGCGTTCGTCGCCGCCGGCCTGGTGTACCTCGCCCGGCGGGGCCGGGAGAGCTAGCGCGCCCCGCGGAAGTCCGGCGTCCGCTTCTCGACGAACGCGCGCACGCCCTCCCGGCCCTCGGGATCGGCGGCGGACTCGGCGATCAGCCGGGCCTCGTCGTCGAGCTGCTCGTCGAGGGTGCGGGTGGCCGCCTTCCGCACCAGGGCGCGGGTGCGCACCATCGCCCGCACCGGCCCGGCGGCCACCTGGTGCGCGAGCGCGACGGCCGACTCGTGCACCTCGTCGTCCTCGACCAGCCGGCCGACCAGGCCGAACAGGTGGGCCTCGGCGGCCGTGAGTACGCCGTTGGTGAGCATCAGGTCCAGCGCGCGGGGGGCGCCGAGCGCGCGGGTCAGCGCCCAGGAGGTGCCGCCGTCGGGGGAGAGCCCGATCGCGCCGTAGGCCGGCCGGATCTTCGTCGACCGGGCACAGACCACGAGGTCGCAGGCGCCGACCAGCCCGACCGCCGCCCCGGCGACCGCGCCCTGCACCCCGGCGACCACGGGCACGGGGCACTGCAGGACGAGCCGGATGACCTCGTGCCAGTCGTGGGCGAGCTGCCCGACGAACGCGCCCGGGTCGGCGGCACCGGCGAAGGTGTGCACGTCACCGCCCACGCAGAAGCGTTCGCCGTTGCCCAGCAGCAGCACGGTGCGGGTGGCCTCGGGCCGCTCGCGGAAGGCGGCCGCGAGCTGGCGGGCCGTCGCCGGGTCCAGGGCGTTGCCGGCCTCGGGGCGGGCCAGCGTGATCCGCCAGACCTCGCCGTCGGTCTCGGTGAGCACCCGGGGGCGGTCCTGTGCGCCGGTCATCGTCGTCCCCTCGTCGTCGGTGCCGTCACCGTAGGTCCGCGTCCGATGCTCAGAACCAGGAGGGGAACCACATCCGCAGCAGCCACTCCGAGTGCAGCAGCGGCTCGCCGGCCAGGATCGGGTAGAAGAAGACGAACGTCGCCGCGACCAGGGCGAGGTAGAGGCAGACCAGTGCCAGCCCCAGCTGCCGGCGCCACTGGTCGTCGGGCCGGCGGCCGATGACGTCCTGCAGCGCGAGGGTGACCGCCAGGACGAAGAACGGCAGCACCGGCGCCATGTAGAAGATGAACATCGTGCGCTCGAGGTTGATGAACCAGGTCAGCCAGCCCGCCGCGATGCCGACCGCCACCGTGATCGCCGCGGGGTCGCGCCGGGCGACGATCCGCCAGACCAGCCAGAGCATCGCGGGGGCGAAGGCGAACCAGAGCGTCGGCGTCCCGACCATCAGGATGTAGCGGACGATCTGCTCGCCGGAGGGGTCGGCGAGGCCCTGCGGGTTCCACAGCAGGATCGGCCGGCCGTTGACCAGCCACGACCACGGGCCCGACTCCCACGGGTGCGGCGTCGACAGCCCGCTGTGGAAGCTCAGCCACTGGGCGTGCTCGTGCCACAGCGAGCGCAGCGCGTCGGGGATCCACGGGTAGGCCGTGTCGGGGTTCTGCTGCGCCCAGGCCTTGCCCTGCGAGGTCTCGCCCAGGAACCAGCCGGTGAACGAGGCCAGGTAGGTCAGCACGGGCACGACCGCCAGCGCCCAGAGCGCACCGGGCAGCCCGCGCCGCAGCACCGTGCGGGTCGGCCGCCGGACGCCCGCCTCGCGCCAGGCGGCGCGGTCCCAGAACAGCGACAGGACGGCGAAGAACGCGAGGAACCAGACGCCGCTCCACTTCACCGCGCAGGCGGCGCCGAACAGCACCCCGGCCGCGATCCGCCAGCCGCGGGGGCCGAGCCGGAACCCGCTGCCGGTCATCCGGTCGGCGCCCTCGCGCACCCGCGCCCGCACCCGGTCGCGGTCGACCACCAGGCAGGCCACGGCGGAGACGACGAGGGCCTGCAGGAACACGTCGAGCAGGCCGATCCGCGCCAGGGTGAACGCGAACCCGTCGAGGGCCATCAGCAGGCCGGCGATCAGGCCGAGCAGCGTGGAGCCGGTCAGCCGCCGGGTCAGCCGGACGAGCACGACGACGACGACCGTTCCGGCGATCGCCGACGGGATGCGCCAGCCCAGGCTCGTGTACCCGAAGACCTGCTCGCCCAGCGCGATGAACCACTTGCCCAGCGGCGGGTGGACGATGAACGAGTAGCCGCGGTTGTACTCGAAACCCCAGGTCAGCAGCTCGCGCGCCTCGGGCGGGTAGTAGGCCTCGTCGAAGAGCAGGTCGCGCGGGTAGGTGATGTTCCACAGCCGGCTGACGAACGTGGCCAGCCCCAGGACGGCGGTGAGGGTCCACGCGAGCCGCCGGTCGTCGGGCAGCGGCGGTGTGCGGTCGCGCAGCGGGCGCGGCGGCGGCCAGCGGCGCACCCAGCGCAGGGGAGCCGACGACGTCGGGTCCTCCTCCTCCGCGCGTTCCGGGGCCAGCACCGCCATGCCGCCAGGGTATGTGGGCCGGTCCCCGGCCCGGCCGTGACAGGCTCGCGGCGTGACGGGACGGCTGGTGCTCGGTGGCGCGCCCCTCGGGCAGCCCGGCGACGTGGGCCCGCGGCTGCGCGAGGTGATGGCCTCGGCCGACGTCCTGGCCGTCGAGGACACCCGCCGCCTGCACCGCCTGGCCACCGACCTCGGGGTGACGTTCACCGGCCGGGTCGTGACCTTCCACGAGTCGGTGGAGCAGGCGCGGTTGCCCGGGCTGGTCGCCGCGATGGCCGACGGCGCGACGGTGCTGCTGCTCACCGACGCCGGCATGCCCTCGGTGTCCGACCCGGGCTACACGCTGGTGCGCGCCGCGATCGACGCCGGCATCCCGGTGACCTCCGTGCCCGGACCGTCGGCGGTGACGACGGCGCTGGCCGTGTCGGGGCTGCCGGTCGACCGGTTCTGCTTCGAGGGCTTCCTGCCGCGCAAGCAGGGCGAGCGACGGTCCAGGCTGGCGTCCCTGGCCGACGAGCGCCGCACGATGGTGTTCTTCGAGTCCCCGCACCGGCTGGCCGACGCGCTCACCGACGCGGCGGCCGCGTTCGGCGACGCGCGCGAGGCCGCCGTCTGCCGCGAGCTGACCAAGACCTACGAGGAGGTCCGCCGGGGCGGCCTGGCGTCGCTCGCCGCCTGGGCGGCGGACGGGGTGAAGGGCGAGATCACGCTGGTCGTGGCGGGGGCGCCGGACGTCGCGGTGTCGATGGGGCCGGCCGAACTGGCCGCCGCGGTGGCCGAGGAGGAGGCCGCGGGCGCCACGCGCAAGGACGCCATCCGCACCGTCGTCGTCCGTACCGGGCTGCCCCGCCGCACCGTCTACGACGCCGTCGTCGCCAACAAGCCCACCTGACCTCGGGCAATGGAAGCTTTACCTGCGTCTTGGCGCTCGAGAAGCAGGCAAAGCTTCCTTTGCAGCAGGCTCAGCCGACGCGGAGCTGGGCGAGCCGCGTGCGGTACACCTCAAGGACCTTGCGGCGCACGCCCTCGGGATCGCGGAGCACCTCGGCGAAGGTGAACCTCAGCACGACCCAACCGAGTGCCGCGAGCGCAGTGTCGCGCGCCAGATCTCGCCGCCGGTCCTCCGGGGAGGTGTGATACCGAGCCCCGTCGAGTTCGACCGCCACCTTGACCTCGGGCCATGCTCGGTCAAGGGAGATGCGGCCGCTGGGCAGCTCGATCCGGTACTGCCCCACGCTTCGGGGCAACGAGCGGTGCCGGAAGACGTTCAGGACGCCGTGAGCCTCGAGTTCGCTCTGGCAGCCGTCGGCGATGAGTTCGATCGTCTGACGGAGCAGGCGCCGGCCGGCGATGTTCGGGCGCTCGGCGAGAGCTTCGTCGAGGAGGTCGGCGGTAACCCGCCCGCGGCGAGCGAGGTCGAGGGTGAGGGGACGGCGTTCATCGGGTGGCAGCAGCGGCCAGGAGTCGATGACCGTGCGTGGCAGCGTCGTGATCCGCAGTCCGTGGCGTATGACGCACTGGTCGGAGTCCGGGTCGAACCGCTTCCTGCGATGCACGATCAGCCCCGGAGCGCCGGCGCGGCGCAGGCTCTCCTCCACCGTGAGGTGGAGAGGATGTTCCAGGCGCCGTTCCCCCCACACCGCGAGAGCAGTCAGATGGCTGAGGGCCGCCTGAGGCCCGGCGTGCAGGAGCGCAGCGCGCAGCGTCGTTAGGCCGCCGTCGTCCGGTCCCTTCAGCCGGTACACGTGCGGGAAGACGCGGACGAGCTGCCTCCGGCCAATGTGACCGTCGAGAACGGCACGCGGCACGCTACGGAGGAGTTGCTGCCGAGTGGCCAGCCCACCGTGCTCCAGAACGGTCTCGCATATCACTTGTCGCCAATCCACGACGGCAGGGTGTCGTGTCGCACCGCCTGCGTGGAGACCGCGACGACAACCTGTGGATAGCGGGTCGGTCGTCCGGGCCGGGCACCTCACCAGGCAAAGGAAGCTTTGCCTGCGTCCTGGAGCCCAGAACGCAGGAAAAGCTTCCATTGCCCGGGGCAGGCAGCGGACAGCCGGCTTACAGCCAGCCGTTGCGCTTGAAGCCGCGGTAGAGCAGGACGCAGGCGGTGAGGATGAGCAGCAGCACCATCGGATAGCCCCAGCGCCAGTCGAGCTCCGGCATGTAGCTGAAGTTCATGCCGTAGATGCCCGCGATCGCGGTGGGGACGGCGATGATGCCGGCCCACGCCGAGATCTTGCGCATGTCCTCGTTGTCGGCCTGGGAGGTGCGGGCGAGCGAGGCCTGAAGGATCGAGGTGAGCAGCTCGTCGAGCGAGCCCACCTGGTCCCGCACCCGGATCGCGTGGTCCTCGACGTCGCGGAAGTACGAGCGCATCGCGTCCGGGACGACGTCGACCTGCCGGTTGGCCAGCTTCTGCAGCGGGTTCTCCAGCGGTGAGACGGCCCGCCGCAGCGACATGAGTTCCCGCTTGAGCTGGTAGAGGCGGCCGATGTCGTCGGCGCGCCGGTCGCTGAACACCGACGCCTCGAGCTCGTCGACGTCGTCCTCGACCGCGGCCGCCACGTCGACGAAGTCGTCGACGACGTGGTCGGCGATGGCGTAGAGCACCGCGGAGGGGCCCAGGCACAGCAGCTCGCGCTGCTGTTCGAGGCTGCGCCGCAGCGCGGTCAGCCCGCCGTGGTGGCCGTGCCGGACGGTGATCACGTAGTTCGCGCCCAGGAAGACCATGATCTCCCCGGTGTCGACCACCTCGCTGGTCGCGGTCAGCTGCTCGTGGGCCACGTAGGTGGCGGTCTTGAGCACCATGAAGATGCCGTCGTCGTACTGCTCGAGCTTGGGCCGCTGATGGGCGTAGACGGCATCCTCGACCGCCAGCGGGTGCAGGCCGTAGCGGCCGGCGATCCCCGCGAGTTCCCCCTCCGAGGGCTCGTAGAGGCCCAGCCACACGAAGCCGTCGCGCTCGGTGGCCTCCCGCAGCGCGTCGTGCGGGTCGGTCGGATCGATCCGCCGCCCGTCGACGTAGACCGCGCAGTCGACCACCAGGTCCGCGTCCGGGCGGCGGCCCGAGCCGGGCCGCGCGGCGCCGGCGGGCCGGGGACGCAGCACCGGGGTGCGACCGTCGTCCCGGCCGCTGGTCCCCAGAGGGCGTGGCACGGACGACGACGTGTCGCTGGTCATGGTTCCGCCTCCCTCGTGCCCGGCTCCCGGGCGTCTGCAGCGTAGGCATGCGGGGGAGTCGCGCCCGTGTCACGCTCGCCGGGACGATGCCGAGCCGGGCCGTGCCGAGGAGGACGCCGTGACCGCTGGCACCCGCCGGGTGAAGTCCGTCGAGGACTCGATCAAGGACACCGACCACCCCGAGCACCGGCTCAAGAAGCACCTGTCCGCGCTCGACCTGACCGTCTTCGGCGTCGGCGTGATCATCGGTACCGGCATCTTCGTGCTGACCGGCGAGGTCGCGAAGACCACCGCCGGCCCGGCCGTCGCCATCTCGTTCGTGATCGCCGGGGTGGTGTGCGGTCTCGCCGCGCTCTGCTACGCGGAGTTCGCCTCGACCGTGCCGGTCGCGGGCTCGGCGTACACGTTCTCCTACGCCACGCTCGGGGAGTTCGTCGCCTGGATCATCGGCTGGGACCTCGTCCTCGAACTGGCCCTCGGGGCCGCGACCGTCTCCGTCGGCTGGTCGGGCTATCTCAACCAGCTGCTCGGCGACCTGGGCATCCCGCTGCCCACCTCGATCGCCGGCGAGGAGGCGACGGTCAACATCCCGGCGATCCTCATCGCCCTGCTGATGACCGGCGTGCTGATCCTCGGGATCAAGCTGTCGTCGCGAGTGACGTCGGTGATCGTGGCGATCAAGGTCGCGATCGTGCTCCTGGTGATCGTCGTCGGCGTCTTCTACGTGAAGGCCGCGAACTACACGCCCTTCGTGCCACCGTCCGAGGCGGGTGAGTCGGCCAGCGGCTGGACGGCGCCGCTCATCCAGACCCTGTTCGGGTTCACCCCGAGCACGTTCGGGGTCGGCGGCATCCTCGCCGGGGCGGCGATCGTCTTCTTCGCGTTCATCGGGTTCGACATCGTGGCGACGGCGGCGGAGGAGACCAAGAACCCCGCGCGCGACATGCCCCGCGGCATCATCGGGTCCCTGGCTGTCTGCACCGCCCTCTACGTCGCCGTCTCGCTGGTCGTCGTGGGCATGCAGCGCTACACCGAGCTGTCCTCCGAGGCGCCGCTGGCCGACGCCTTCCGCAGCGTGGGCCTGCCGTTCCTGTCGGGCGCCATCTCGGTCGGCGCCCTGGCCGGGCTGACCAGCGTGGTGATGATCCTGCTGCTCGGGCAGTCGCGGGTGCTGTTCGCCATGAGCCGCGACCGGCTGCTCCCGCCATCGCTGGCGAAGGTGCACCCCAGGTACGGCACGCCCTACGCGATCACGCTGATCACCGGCGGCGTCGTCGCGCTGCTGGCCGGCTTCGTGCCGCTGAGCACGCTGGCGGAGCTGGTCAACATCGGCACGCTGTTCGCGTTCGTGCTGGTGTCGCTGGCGGTCATCATCCTGCGGCGGACCCGGCCCGACCTGCCGCGATCCTTCCGAGTGCCGTGGGTGCCGCTGCTCCCCGTCGTCTCGGCGCTGGCCTGCTTCTACCTGATGCTCAACCTGCCCGCCGAGACGTGGCTGCGGTTCGCCGTCTGGATGCTCCTCGGCGTCGTCCTCTACTTCTCCTACGGGCGCCGCAGGAGCCGGTTCACCACGCCGGGCGACCGGGAGGACGCCGCGGCCGCCAACGCCGCGCGCCGGGGGTGACTCACCCAAGGGGGTGAGATCCCGCGTCCGGGTCTACAGCTGGGGCGCGCACGCGCCGAGCTGACCTGCATGGCGATCAGCGTCCTCGATGTCCGCGACACCTTCGTGTCGCCGCGCGCCGCCGCGCCGTCGTCCCGGACCGTCGCCGAGCCGGCCGCCCTCCGCCGGGTGCCGCTCTCCGCGCTGGCCGCCGGACTGATCGCCATCGCCGAGGGCGTCGGCCTGCTCGCCGCCGCGCTCACCGGCCTGGACGGCGTCCTGTCCTCCCCGCTGCGTCCCACCGGCGTGGTCGTCGCCGTCGGGCTGGTCGTGCTGGCCGGCTGGATCGTCCTGTGCGCCGGCAGCGGTGCCGCCCTGATCGACGCCACCGGCCGCCGCACCTACGTCGGTGTCGCCCTGGGCGAGACCGCGCTGGTCGGCCTGCTCTCGGTCGTCGCCGTCGCCACCCCCGTCTTCGCCGCCGCCCCGTTCGGCCTGCCGCTGCCCGCCGTGGTGGCCCTGGCCTTGGCGGTGCCGGTCGGCAAGCTGCTCCTCGTCGGCGCCCCCACCGCCCAGCAGTGGGTGGCCCAGGGGCCCCGCGCCCGCGAGGCCCGGCCCGACCCGGTCGCCGCGCACCGGCTGCTGGCGACGCTGACCCTCGGCGTCATCGGCGCCGGACTGGTCGCCCTGACCGTGCTCGCACCGGTCGCCGAGGGCGGCGCGGACCTCGAGGGCACCGTGTCGAGCGTCGTCTACCAGCCCTGAGCCCGAACCGACTGGACGGTCCTCCGTACTGTTGACCCGTGAGTGATCGGCACATCCTGACCGCCGTCGCGTGGCCCTACGCCAACGGCCCGCGGCACATCGGACACGTCTCCGGCTTCGGCGTCCCCTCGGACGTCTTCAGCCGCTACCAGCGGATGGCCGGCAACAAGGTCCTCATGGTCAGCGGCACCGACGAGCACGGGACCCCGATCACCGTCGCGGCGGACGCCGAGGGGGTGTCGCCGCGCGAGATCGCCGACCGGAACAACCGGATCATCGTCGGCGACCTGGCCGGGCTCGGCATGACCTACGACCTGTTCACCCGGACGACGACGGCCAACCACGCCGCCGTCAGCCAGGAGATCTTCCTCGGCCTGCTCAAGAACGGGTACGTCTTCCCGAAGACGACGCTCGGCGCGATCAGCCCGTCGACCGGCCGCACCCTGCCCGACCGCTACATCGAGGGCACCTGCCCCATCTGCGGCTTCGACGGCGCCCGCGGCGACCAGTGCGACAACTGCGGCAACCAGCTCGACCCGATCGACCTGATCAACCCGCGCAGCCGGATCAACGGCGAGACGCCGAAGTTCGTCGAGGAGGAGCACTACTTCCTCGACCTGCCGGCGTTCACCCGCGCACTGGGCGACTGGCTGGGCACCCGCAAGAGCTGGCGGCCCAACGTTCTGAACTTCAGCGTCAACCTGCTCGACGACCTCAAGCCGCGCAGCTACACCCGCGACATCGACTGGGGCGTGCCGGTGCCCCTCGACGGCTGGCGCGACCGGCCGGACAAGCGCATCTACGTGTGGTTCGACGCCGTCGTCGGCTACCTGTCGGCGTCGATCGAGTGGGCCCGGCGGTCGGGCGACCCCGAGGCCTGGCGGCAGTGGTGGCAGGCGCCGGACTCCGACGCCTACTACTTCATGGGCAAGGACAACATCGTCTTCCACTCCGAGATCTGGCCCGCCCAGCTGCTCGGCTACAACGGCGAGGGCGACAAGGGTGGTACGCCGGGCTCGCTCGGCCGGCTCAACCTGCCCACCGAGGTCGTCTCCAGCGAGTTCCTCACGATGGAGGGCCGCAAGTTCTCCTCGTCGCGCCAGGTCGTCATCTACGTGCGCGACTTCCTGGCCCGGTACGACGCCGACGCGCTGCGCTACTTCATCGCCGCGGCCGGGCCGGAGAACCAGGACACCGACTTCACGTGGGCGGAGTTCCTGCGCCGGAACAACGACGAGCTCGTCGCCGGGTGGGGCAACCTGGTCAACCGCACGGTCTCGATGGCGGCCAAGAACGTCGGCGCCGTCCCGACGCCGGGCGAGCTGACCGAGGCCGATCGCGCGCTGCTGGCCACGACGTCGTCGGCGTTCGACACGGTCGGCGACCTGCTGGGGCGCAACCGGCAGCGGCACGCCGCGTCCGAGGCGATGCGGGTGGTCGGCGAGGCCAACAAGTACCTGTCCGACCAGGCGCCCTGGAAGCTCAAGGAGGAGCCCGCCCGCCGCGACACGGTGCTGTTCACCGCGCTGCAGGCGGTCAGCGACTGCAACGCGCTGCTCAGCCCCTTCCTGCCGCACTCCGCGCAGAAGGTGCACGAGCTGCTCGGCGGCACCGGCGTGTGGTCGCCGGAGCCGCGGATCGAGGAGGTCACCGATCTCGACGACGGCTCGCCCTACCCGGTGATCACCGGCGACTACGACGCCGCCCAGGCGGTCTGGGCCTCCCGGCCGATCGAGGCCGGGGTCCCGCTGGCCGCGCCGACCCCGGTGTTCAAGAAGCTCGACGAGTCGATCGTCGAGGAGGAGCTGCGCCGGCTGGAGGAAGACGGGGACTCCGAGTGAGCCGGTCGGCCGCGTCCCGTGCGAACAAGCGCGGCGAGCCGCCGCCGTCGCCGGAGCCGCTGCCGGCTCCCGCGCTGGACAGCCACACGCACCTCGACATCGTCCTGGGGGAGCGGCCGGCCGGCGACGAGCACGGGGAATGGGCGTCGGACGACGACGTCGACGCCGAGATCGCCGCCGCGGTCGCGGTCAACGTCCCGCGGCTGGTGCAGGTGGGCGTCGACGTCGCGTCGTCCCGCTGGTCGGCGGCGCTGGCCACCCGGCATCCGAACGTGCTCGCCGCCGTCGCGCTGCACCCGAACGAGGCCGGGGCCGGGAAGGCGACCGACGACGCCCTCGCCGAGATCGACCGGCTCGCGGCGCTGCCGCGGGTGCGGGCGGTGGGGGAGACCGGCCTGGACCGCTACCGCACCGGCCCCGAGGGCTGGGCGGACCAGGAGGCGTCGTTCCGGGCGCACATCCGCATCGCGAAGGACCGTGGGGTGGCGCTGGTCATCCACGACCGGGACGCGCACGAGGAGATCCTGCGCGTGCTCGAGGACGAGGGCGCTCCCGAGCACACCGTCTTCCACTGCTTCTCCGGGGACGCCGACTTCGCCCGCCGGTGCATCGACCGGGGCTTCGCGCTCTCCTTCGCCGGCACGGTGACCTTCGGCAACGCCGGTGCCCTGCGGGAGGCGGCGGCGCTCACCCCGGTGGAGCAGATGCTCGTCGAGACCGACGCCCCCTTCCTCACCCCCATGCCGCACCGCGGCCGCCCGAACGCCTCCCGCCTGGTCCCGCACACCGTCCGCGCCCTCGCCGACCTGAAGACCCTGGACCTGGCCGAGTTCTGCACCGCCCTGACCACGACCGCGGAACGCGTCTTCGGCAAGTGGGAGGAATAGGCCGCGCCGAGCGGGACCCGAAGGGTCCCCGAGGGGTGGCCTGAACTCCGCGAAGCGGTCACGCGGAGCGGGGCCCGAAGGGTCCCCCGAGGTGGGACGAGAAGGGCTCCGCGCACGGGGGGAACGGCATTTGGCCGCGGTGTCCCCCGGAGGGGGACAATCAACACCGTGGGTCGCCTCATCGCTGTCGTCCTGTTCATCGCCGTCCTCGTCCCCGGCGTGCTCCTGGCGCGCGCGTGGTGGCTGGCTTCGGGCCGCCGCGCTGTCGCGGGTGGGGCCGTCGAGCTGGCCGAGCCCACCCCCGAGGGCACGGAGACCCTGCGTCGCCAGGCTCAGCACGGCCGGCGGATCCGGCGGCTCGGCTTCCTCCTGGGGTTGGCCGGTGTGGTCGGCAGCGTCCTCATGTTCGCCGAGGCATCGGTCTTCCTCTGGGTCCCGGCCCTGGGGATCGGCCTGCTCGCCGGTGTGCTGCTCGCCGAGGCCACCCGCCCCCGCCCCCGCTGGGTCACGGCCACGCCGGTGCGCCGGCCGCGGCAGACCGAGCTGATCTCGGGCTGGTTGGTGTGGACGATGCGGGTGGTCGCCGTGGCCGAGCTGGTGGCGGCCGGCGTCCTGTGGTCCGGCGGGGACCTGCCCGACGCCGTCGGCTGGGTCGCGGTCGTCATCCCGCTGGGCGCCTGGCTCCTGGCCGAGCTCGCGCTGCTGCGGTCGTTGCTGCGGCCGCTGCCGGCCGCGGGCGCCGACGTGCCGGTGGACGAGGCGCTGCGGACGTGGACCGCGCACCTGGTCGCCGCCGCCGCCAGCGTGCTGGCGATGCTGCCGCTGGGCACGCTGCTGCTGGTGGCCGGGATCGACCTCGGCGACCGCGTGACCGAGAACGTGGACCTGCTGCCGGTGGCCCTCGTCGCGGGCGGCTTCTCCGCGCTGGCGGCCGGTGTCGCGGTGGCCGGTTTCCTGCTGCCGTGGCTGCGGCCGGTCCGCTCCAGCGAGCGCGCCCTGGCCGGCTGAACCCGCCTCTCCTGCCCGGGATCCACCCGGTTCACCCTGTGGCCTTCGTCACCCGCCGGGCGCCCGGCAGCTCGTCGCCCCACCAGCACCTTCGAGCTCGCGTGTCACACACGGTGTCGGCGCGCCCACGCAGAGCACCCACAGTTCTCTGCTTGACTGGCTGTGCAGCATTGCCACTCGTACCGTCTTCGTTATCGTGTCGTGACCGATCAGCCGGGGTGGAGACCGACCCGGGCGGTGCCGCCGACTCGGGAGCTCGCGCTCCGGAGCCGGCTGCCGCCCGAGACGGCGGACTCCTGCCCGGGTTCTGTGACCCTGTGGAAGTGTCGTGCGCCGTTCCCTCCAGCTCAGCCTGTTCGCCCTCGTCCTGCTCGGACTCGTGGGCGGCACCCTGGCGTTCTTCCTCGCCCAGAAGTCCGTGACGGTCACCGTCGACGGCCAGAGCCGCAGCATCGGCACGTACGCCGACACGGTGGGCGAGATGCTGGAGGAGGAGGGCCTCGAGCCCGCCGCGCACGACGTCGTCCTGCCGGCCGCGCACCAGTCGGTCTCCGACGGGGACACCGTGATCCTGAACCGGGCCCGCCAGCTGGAGCTCACCGTCGACGGCGTCTCCCGCGAGGTGTACGTGACGGCGCTCTCGGTCGACGAGGCGCTCGAGCAGCTCGGCTACCGGGCCGAGGGTCTGGTCCTCTCGGCCAGCCGCAGCGACCGCCTGCCGCTGGACGGCATGGCGCTGACGATCACGACCCCCAAGAACATCACCCTCGTCGCCGACGGGCAGGAGCGCGTGGTCACCACGACCGCCGCCACCGCCGGCGACCTGCTGGCCGAGCAGGGCCTCGCGCTGAGCGAGACCGACCGGACCAGCCTCTACCCGCAGCAGGCCCTGCTGGACCGGATGCGGCTGCAGGTCTTCCGGGTGCAGGTGAGCGAGGTGCCCGTCACCTCCGCGATCCCGTTCGAGCGGGTGGAGACCCCGGACGCGAACGCCTTCGAGGGCGACGAGACGATCACCCAGCCCGGCCAGGCCGGTGAGCAGATCACCACCTACCGGGTAACGGTCACCGACGGCGTGGAGACCGGCCGGGAGGAGCTGCGCACGGAGGTCACCCGGCAGCCCGTGGCCGAGCAGGTCACGGTCGGCACGAAGGCCCGCCCGGCCAACTCCCCGAGCGCCGACGGTCTCAACTGGGCGGCGCTGGCGCAGTGCGAGTCCGGTGGCCGGCCCAACGCGGTGAACCCGTCCGGCAGGTACCACGGTCTCTACCAGTTCTCCGTCGCCACGTGGCAGTCCGTGGGCGGCACCGGGCTGCCGTCCCAGGCGTCGCCGGACGAGCAGACCTACCGGGCGCAGCTGCTCTACCAGCGCTCCGGTGCCGGGCAGTGGCCGCACTGCGGCTCCCGCCTGTTCAGCTGATCGGTCCCTCCTGACCGCCACCCCGGACCAGTCCGACGGGCTGCTGGGCCCCGCCGCCATCCGCGAGCTGGCCCAGCAGCTCGAGCTGCGACCCACGAAGTCCCTCGGGCAGAACTTCCTGCACGACGCGAACACGATCCGTCGGATCGTGCGGACCGCCGATCTCCGTGACGACGACGTGGTGCTCGAGGTCGGCCCCGGTCTCGGATCGCTGACCCTGGGTCTGCTGCCCGCCGCCGCGCACGTCGTCGCCGTCGAGATCGACCCGCGGCTGGCCGCGCTGCTCCCGACGACCGTCGCCGAGCGGAGGCCCGATCTCGCCGACCGGCTCACCGTCGTCGAATCCGACGCGCTCCGGGTCACCGAGCTGCCCGGCCCGGCGCCCACGGCGCTGGTGGCCAACCTGCCGTACAACGTCGCCGTCCCGGTGCTGCTGCACCTGCTGGACCTCGTCCCGACCCTGCGCAGCGCCCTGATCCTGGTGCAGGCCGAGGTGGCCGACCGGCTGGCTGCGGCGCCGGGGAGCGCCGCCTACGGCGTCCCGTCGGTGAAGGCGGCCTGGTACGGGGAGGTGCGCCGGGCCGGAGCCGTGGGACGACGGGTGTTCTGGCCCGAGCCGAACGTCGACTCCGGCCTGGTCGCCCTCGTGCGGCGGCCGCCACCCCCGGGCGACCGGGTCGCGACCTTCGCCGTGATCGACGCCGCCTTCGGCATGCGCCGCAAGGGGCTGCGCGCGGCCCTGGCGCGGTGGGCCGGGAGTCCGGCCGCCGCCGAGACCCGGCTGCGCGCCGCGGGCATCGAGCCCGCCACGCGGGGTGAGCAGCTGTCGGTCACCGATTTCGCGCGCCTCGCCGCGACCGAGCCGGAGCAGCCGTGACCTCCGCGGTCACCGCGCGGGCCCCGGCGAAGGTCAACGTGCACCTGGCCGTCGGTCCCCTCCGGGCCGACGGGTTCCACGAGCTGCGCACCGTGTACCTCGCGGTCTCGCTCTTCGACACCGTGACCGCGCGGCCGTCTGACGGCCTGTCGCTCACGGTGTCGGGTGAGGGCACCGGCCCGGGGGCCGGGGCCGACGTCGTCCCGCTCGACAGCCGCAACCTCGTCTGGCGGGCGGCCGAGCTGCTGGCCCGGCACGCGGGCGTGCCGGCCGACGCCGCGCTCGACGTCGTCAAGACCATCCCGGCCGCGGCGGGTCTGGCCGGGGGTAGTGCCGACGCGGCCGCCACCCTCGTGGCCCTCGACGCGCTCTGGGGCACCCGGGCCCGGCGGGAGGACCTCGCCGGCCTGGCCGCGGAACTGGGCAGCGACGTGCCGTTCAGCCTCCACGGGGGCGTGGCGCTGGGCTCCGGGCGGGGCGAGCAGCTCTCCCCGGTCCTGGCCCGCAGGCGCTGGGACTGGGTGCTCGGCATCGCGGGGGAGGGGCTGTCCACCCCGGCGGTCTACGCGGAGCTCGACCGGCTGCGGGCCGACGGGAAGGTGCCGGACGGCGAGACGCTCGCCCCGGCCGAGCCGGTGATCGCCGCGCTGCGCAGCGGGCCCCCCCAGGCGCTCGCCGCGGCACTGCTGAACGACCTCCAGGCGCCTGCGCTGGCCCTGCGCCCGGCGCTGCGGCGGGCGTTGCGTGCGGTCAGCGACGCCGGGGCCGCCGCCGCCCTCGTCAGCGGGTCCGGGCCGACCGTCGCCGCCCTCGCCGACGACGAGCGGGGCGCCCTGCGGCTGGCGGCAGCGGTCGCCGGCGCGGGCGTGTTCCGCACCGTCCGGGCCGTGCACGGGCCCGTTCCGGGCGCGCGTCTGGTGACCTGAGAGAGGACCGTCAGGCGGTGAGGCCGGGCTGCGGGTCGAGGTGCGCCAGGCCGTTGTAGGCCAGGTTGACCAGGTGCGCGGCCACGTCCTGCTTGCCCAGCGACCGGTTGTCGAGCCACCACTGCCCGACGAGGGCCACCATGCCGACCAGCGCCTGGCTGTAGAGCTCGGCCAGCCGTGGGTCGTAGCCGCGCTCGTCGAACTGGCCGGCCAGGATGTGCTCGACCTTGCGGGCGACCTCGCCGATCAGCGACGAGAAGGTGCCGACGCCGCTGGTCACCGGCGGGGAGTCCCGCGTGAGCACCCGGAAGCCCTCGGTGTCCTCCTCGATGTACTCGAGCAGGACCAGGGCCGCGCGCTCCAACAGCTCGCGGGGGTGCCCCGGGGTGGACAGCGCCGAGGTGAACCGGTCGAGCAGGCGCTGCATCTCCCGGTCGACGACGACTGCGTACAGCCCCTCCTTGCCGCCGAAGTGCTCGTAGACGACCGGCTTGCTGACGTCGGCCCGGGTGGCGATCTCCTCGATCGAGGCCGCCTCGTAGCCCTTCTGGCCGAACAGCTCGCGGCCCACGTCGAGCAGCTGCTGGCGTCGCTGCGCGCCGGTCATGCGCACCCGGGGCCGTGACGTGCTGCTGGTCATGCCGGCCATCCTCCCCTCGGTCCCCTGCAGGGTCCCGCCGCGAGCGTGCGAGTGGTGGAGGTCAGGGGGTCCTGCGTCAGCCGGCTACCGTGGCCGGCTCGCGCCGCTTGGCGGCCAGCCGGACCGGGTCGGGCCACTTGACGTTGCGGGCCCAGCCGAGCTTCTCGAACGCCCAGATCACGCGCGCGCTGATGTCGACCTGGCCGCGCAGCACGCCGTGGCGGGCGCACGTCGGGTCGGCGTGGTGCAGGTTGTGCCACGACTCGCCGGCGCTGAGGATCGCCAGCGGCCAGAAGTTGGTGGCGCGGTCCCGGGAGGCGAACGGCCGGTTGCCCACGACGTGGCAGACCGAGTTGATCGACCAGGTCACGTGGTGCAGCAGGCCGATGCGCACCAGCCCGGCCCAGAAGAACGCCGTCCAGGCGCCGGCCCAGCTCTGCGTGACCAGCCCACCGATGACCGCCGGGAGGAAGACGCTCAGCGCCGCCCACACCACGAACGTCCGGCCGATGCCGACCAGCCCGGCGTCCTTCAGCAGGTCGGGCGCGTAGCGCTCCTGGCTGGTCTTCCGCCGCTCGAACAGCCAGCCCAGGTGGGCGTGAAACATGCCCTTGACCAGCGCTCGCGCGTCGGTGCCGTAGCGCCAGGGCGAGTGCGGGTCGCCCTCGCGGTCGGAGAAGGCGTGGTGCCGGCGGTGGTCGGCCACCCACTGCACGACCGGCCCCTGGACCGCCATCGACCCGGCGACGGCGAGCCCGAGCCGCAGCGGCCGGGCCGCCTTGAACGAGCCGTGCGTGAAGTACCGGTGGTAGCCCACCGTGACGCCGAGCAGGCTGAAGAAGTAGAAGCCGACGGCCAGCCCGACGTCGAGCCACGACAGCCCCCAGCCCCAGACGGCCGGGACGACGGCGGCGAGGGCGACGAACGGCACGACCACGAACGTGTACAGCGTGACGATCTCGAGGGTGCTCTTGCGCCTGCCGATGGCATTGGCGGGAAGGCCGGCGTGCGGTTCCGCGGGGCGGGGCGGAGCGGTGGGCCGGGTGAGAGCAGGCGCGGACAAGAGGCCTCCGGGGCGGGGAGAGTGAAGCGGCCGGCGGCACTGTCGTACAGGCGCCCGTGGCCGAGGCTACGTGTCCGTAACCTACGTCAGCGTAGGGACGGCGGCGACTCCAGGTGCCCACCGGACGGGTGCCGGGACGTGCTCCGCGGGCGGCCCGGCCCTAATGGGGCCGCACTCGGTCGGTTCTGGAGATGATCGGGTGTCCGAGCCGCCGGTGGGTGAACACTGCCCGACCCAGGTCCGATCGTTGAGGCCCAGGCCTAGATCGTGTCCCCGCCGGTTGGG
>NZ_BAAAVV010000009.1:0-139673 GCF_039534705.1 Blastococcus jejuensis | reverse complement strand
CTCCCGACTGTTCGACTACATCTGGGACTACAACAACCATCGGCTCCACTCGGCCCTCGGCTATCGCAGCCCCATCAGCTATGCCAAGCTCGCCGCCTAGCCGTCCGCCGAACCCGGGCAAGCCCAACGTCCATCATGTCCAGCACTGGGTCTACGGCGGGCCGACCTCGTGCGAGAACGGCGCCTTACTCTGCGAACGGCACCACACCGCCGTCCACGAGGGCGGCTTCACGATCGCCCGCGACGCCGGCACCGCCACCTGGCACACCTACCGGCCCAACGGCACGGAGATCGTCGTCCGAGCGACCGCCGCCGCCCTCCGGGCACCCCCCTGACCGACGCGGCGCCGGTCGGCCACTCACCGACCGGCGCCGCGCACCTCACCGAGAGTGGGTCACCTCACCGGCGAACCGGATCACCTCGTCCTGCGTGAACGCTGCTGGCGCCTGCACGACGAACGTCGTGCCGTCCGGGAACTGGGCCTGCAGGAACCATCCGCTGTCCAGCGGCCCGCCGCCGATCTGCACGAGGTGCGCCGGCCGGTCGTGCACCGTCACGTCGATCACCGGACCCACCGGCCCCATCAGCTCGCTGAGCAACCGGTCGGCGGGGATGACGTCCTCCGGCAGCGGGAGATGGACGTTCAGCGTCTGCTGCTCGTAGGCGTCGTCGACCAGGGTGAGG
This sequence comes from Blastococcus jejuensis, assembly GCF_039534705.1. Classification (NCBI taxonomy): domain Bacteria; kingdom Bacillati; phylum Actinomycetota; class Actinomycetes; order Geodermatophilales; family Geodermatophilaceae; genus Blastococcus; species Blastococcus jejuensis. The sequence continues at coordinate 138,989 of NZ_BAAAVV010000009.1, read as the reverse complement.
ATGCGGTCGTCCTTGTAGGCGAGCACCGACCAACCGGCCGGGGCGAGGTGCACCTGCAGGGGGACGGGCTGAGGCTCGTCCACGAGGGCCCGGGCGAGGGCCACCAGCCGATCGCCGTCGTCGTACCGGCCCTGGCCGCTCACCTGCACCCAGAGGTCGTCGCGCCACTGCACCACCAGGTGGACGTAGGGACGCTCGACGTCGACGCACTCGGGTCCGGGACCGCCGCACACCAGATCCACGCCGGAGACCAGCTCGGCCTCGCGGTCGCCGATGGTGACCTCGTCGGTGCCGGTCACGTCGTACTGCTCCGGCTCCTCAGGGCTGACCTGGATCCCGAAACTCGATCCGCCGTCCCCGGTCCCGTAGCGCGCCTGCAGGATGCCCCCGGGGTCCGCACTGAACGTCGGCGTGAGTCCGGGGGGTACGGGAACCACGGACAGCGGGAAGACCGGCGGTTCGAAGGCCACCAGCGTGACGCCCGTCGGCGGCGGGCCTGGCTCGTCCGGGGCGCCGACGACGACGGCTGCGGTCCAGGCGGCCGCGGCGGTGGTGACGGCGAGGCCGATGCGCCACCGGGCCTTGGGGCTGGGGAGGCGGAACCTCCGCCGTCCGGAGTCCGAGGCCTCGATCTCCGCGAGCAGGGCGGCGCGAGCGGCCGACCTGGCAGCGGCGGTCAGCGGCGGCGCCTGGGGGCCGGCCTCACGGAGCAGCGTGATCTCGTTCATCGGTCCACCTCGGAGGTGTAGGCGGGGGCGAGGACGGCGCGGGTCTGCCGGCGCGCGCGGTTGAGCCGCGACCGCACCGTCCCGATGGGGACGTCGAGGGCTACGGCGATCTCCTCGTAGCCGAGCTGCCCCCAGGCGAAGAGCAGCAGCACGTCGCGGTCGCGCCCTGCGAGGCCGGCCAGGGCGGCGGCCAGCGGGCCGCGCAATGCCTCCGCGTCGACGCGGGCGTGCACGTCATCGGAGGCGTGCGCCGCCGCCGGGTCGGCTCCCGTGCGCGCCAGGGCGCGGTAGCGGCGTCGTTCGGCGCGCGCGTGGGCGTGCACCAGATTGGTCGCGATGCCGAGCAGCCACGGTCGGACGTCGACCCGCTCGGGCCGGTAGGCCGTCCGCCGTCGGAACGCGATCAGGAACGTCTCGCTGAGCAGGTCGTCGGCCAGTTCGCCGACCCGACGACCCAGGTAGCGGTGCACGGCCGCGGCGTGCCGGTCGAACAAGGCGGCGAACTGCTCGGGCTCGGCGACCGAGCGCGCGATCAGCTCGGTGTCGCCGGGCCCCGACGGGAGCGCGTGCAGGGACGGGGGACGGTCGGGTGAGGGCGGTCCGTCGGCCATCGGCACGAGGACGCTGCTCACGAGAGGTGATGATGCGGCGGCGGAGTGTGATCTGGTCACACCTGCTCATGTCCGGAGCGCCGTTTCGGGTTCACGCCGGGCCGGCGGGCACCTCGTCAGCGCTCAGGAGGCGGCGAGCACCCGCTCGTAGAACAGGGAGTCGGCAGCGTCCGACGAGCCCGCGTACGCGCCGAAGGCGGGGATCGGCCGGTAGCCCGCCTTCTCGTAGAGACCGACCGCTTCGGGCTGACGGGGGCCGGTCTCCAGCCGGAGGGTGGTCCAGCCACGGGCGTGGGCGGCGGCCTCGAGCTCGGACAGGACGACCTTCGACACCCCGCGCCCACGGGCCTCCGGCAGCACGTACATCCGCTTCAGCTCGGCCACGCCGTCGCCAAGATGCCGCAGCGCGCCACAGCCCACCACGGTGCCGTCGCCGGACCGGGCGACCAGCACGACGCTGACGTCGGCCGCCGAGGGCGGGGTGCCGGGCTCGCCGGCGCCGTCGTAGCGCGCGCGGAGCTCGACCTGCTGAGCCGCGGTGAGCCGTTGCACGTCCGCGTCGTCCCAGGCGGCCGGCTCCACGTGCACGCCGGTCACAGCGCGATGCCCCGCAGGAGCAGCGCGGCCAGCTCGCGGTACGCGGTCGCGTCGTCGAGGCCGGTGGCCCGCTGGGTGTCCCCCCGTCCGATGCGGAACATCAGCGTCGTCACCGTGTCGGCGATCAGGGACGGGTGGACCTCGCGGAAGCGGCCCTGGGCCACCCCGTCGGCGATCAGCGCCCGCACCCGCTCGGCGGCCATCGCGGTGTTGCGCTCGTAGACCTCGCGGCCGGGCGGGAACGAGTCGAGATCCCGATGGAAGGCCGGGCCGGCCGGGGCGAGGGCGCGGGCGACGGCGCTGAGATAGGCGGTGACCCGGCGAGCGGGGTCGACCTCGGTGACGGTGTCGGCCTCGACGGCCGCCGTCGCCTTGCGGAAGAAGTGCTTCACGACGCGGTGGGCCAGCTGTTCCTTGCTCCCGGCCAGCGCGTAGAGCGTGCTCTTGGAGCAGCGCAGGCGGAGGGCGAGATCCTCGAGGGTGAAGCGGGAGAACCCTTCGGCGAGGAACAGCGCCTCCAACTGGTCCAGCAGCTCCGCCTGGCGCCGGGTCAGCGCGTCGTCGGCGGCCGATGCGGTCGTCGTCATCGCGCTCCCTCCGATCCACCGGACGGACAACAGTACTGCGGTACCGTTCGCAGTACTGTCCAGCCTGCCGAGGAGTCCCGTGCCGATCGATCGTGAACTGCCCTCCCAGGAGGCAGCCGACCTCATCGCGCTCACCCGCGACCTGGCCGACGCCGAGCTCGCCCCCCACGCGGCGCAGTACGAGCGCGAGGAGCGGTTCCCCCGGGAGATCTTCACGAAGCTCGGCGAGGCCGGGCTGCTGGGGCTGCCCTTCAGCGAGGAGGTCGGCGGCGGTGGACAGCCCTACGCCGTCTACCTCCAGGTACTCGAGGAACTGTCGGCGCGGTGGGCGAGCGTGGCCCTCGGGGTGAGCGTCCACACCCTGGCGTGCTCCCCCATCGCCCAGTACGGCACCCAGGAGCAGAAGCGCGACCTGCTGCCGGAGATGGTCGGCGGCGGCCTCCTCGGCGCGTACTCGCTGAGCGAGGCCCACGCCGGGTCCGATGTCGCCTCCATGCGCGCCAGCGCTCAGCCCTCCGACGGCGGCTGGGTGGCCCGCGGGGAGAAGGCCTGGGTGACCCACGGCGGGCACGCGGACTTCTACACGACCTTCCTGCGCACCCCGGCCGACGGCGAGCGGGGCATCTCCTGCTTCCACCTCACCCCGGACCTGCCCGGGTTCAGCGCCGCGCGGCCCGAGGAGAAGATGGGCCTGACCGGCTCGACGACGGCGTCGCTCCGGCTCGACGACGTGCCGATCGCCGCCGACCGCCTGGTCGGCGAGCCCGGCCGCGGCATGGCCATCGCTCTGGGCGCGCTGGACTCCGGCCGGCTCGGCATCAGCGCCGTGGCCGTCGGGCTGGCCCAGTCGGCCCTCGACGTCGCCGTCCGCTACGCCGGTGAGCGTGAGGCGTTCGGCCGGCCGATCATCGACCACCAGGGCGTCGCCTTCCTGCTGGCCGACATGGCGGCGGCGGTCGAGTCCGCGCGGGCCACCTACCTCGTCGCGGCCCGCCGCAAGGACGCCGGCAAGCCGTACTCGCGGCAGGCCAGCATCGCCAAGCTCGTCGCCACCGACGCGGCGATGAAGGTGACCACCGACGCGGTCCAGGTGCTCGGCGGCGCGGGCTACACCCGGGAGTTCCCGGTGGAGCGCTACATGCGCGAGGCCAAGGTCATGCAGATCTTCGAGGGGACCAACCAGATCCAGCGGATGGTCATCGGCCGGTCGCTGGCCCAGGAGGCCGGCGGCCGCTGAGGACGGCGCCCGCTGAGGACGGTGCCAGCTGAGGACGGTGCGCGCTGAGGACGGTGCGCGCCGGCCACCGCGGTGTCGGTGCCCGGGTGCAGAGTGCCCCATGGCCTCCTTCAGCGACTTCGAGACCGAGGAACCAGAGCTCGCCGCCCGGGTGCGCCGGTCCTTCGACGCGCACGCGCACAAGTACCTCGCCACCCTGCGCCGCGACGGCTCGCCGAGGATCAGCGGCATAGAGATGCACTTCGTCGCGGGCGAACCATGGCTGGCCGGGATGCCGGGGTCGGTGAAGTTCACCGACCTGCGGCGCGACCCGCGGTTCGCCCTGCACAGCGGCAGCCCCGACCCGGAGGGCTTCGATGCCGACGCCAAGCTGTCGGGCCGCGCCACCCAGGTCACCGACGCCGACGAGCGACGTTCCTACGCTGCGGCGGCGGGCATCCCGCCCGGCGACATGGGCTTCGACCTGTACCGCGTCGACCTCGACCAGGCGGTGCTCGTCGCGCTCGACGACGAGAAGTCCGCCCTGATCGTCTCCTCCTGGCGGCCGGGACGAGGGGTGGCCCGTACCCGCCGGACCTGACGCGACGCGATCGTGGAGGTGGCTGGACGACCCGGGCCGGCGCGGCTCACACTGGCAACGCCCGTCCGAGGAGGAGCCCGATGCCCGAGCCGCACCTGCGCGCCGCCGATTCCGATCGTGCCGCGGTCGCCGAGGCGCTGGGCGAGCACATGTCCGCGGGTCGGCTCACCGTCGCCGAGTTCGACGAGCGCCTCGGCCGGGCCTACGCGGCCAAGACCTACGGCGAGCTCGACGAGCTGACCTCCGATCTCCCGCCCCTCAGCCGCTCGACCCCCGTGCCGGTCGCCCCGGCTCAGCCGGCGCACGTGGGCGCGTGCGGTCCCGCGAGCCACTGGGCCGGCGGTTGGGAGCTGAACCACGCCTGGCGGGCCTGGCTGACCACCAGCCTGATCGTGCTCACCGTCTGGGGTGTCACGTCGCTGGCGAACTGGCAGTTCATCTACTTCTGGCCGGTGTGGGTGATCGGCCCCTGGGGCGCCGTCCTGCTCGCCCAGACGCTCACCGGCCGCGGCGACGACGATGACGACCGCACGTGCGGGCCGCACCGCCACCTGAGCGCCTGAACAGCCGGAGCCTCAGCCCACGGCTGAGCCCAGGACGGCGTGCTCGGCGGCCGCGAGCTCCGCTCCCAGTGCCGCGACCAGGAGGTCCGGATCGGGCAGGACGGCGTCGTCCGTGCCGAAGCCGAAGGTCACGCCGCCCCCGTAGCTGAAGATGCAGACGGTCAGGCCCTGATGGCCGCTGCAGGGCGCCCACGCCACCGTCCCCTCCACCCGCGCGCCGGCGATCGCCATCGGCTCGCGCGGGCCGGGCACGTTCGTCAGCACCCCCACGGCCTTGTCGGCCATGAACCGGCTGGCCGCCGTCCCCAGCACCGAGGGGCTGCGCGCGATGCCCCACGCCATCCCGTAGGTGAGCACCGGCTCCCAGGACTGCCGGATCCGCACCATGCGGCGGTGCACCTCGGCCAACCGCTCCCGGAAGCCGGCGGGGCCGTGCGGGAGGACGGCGAGCACCAGCGCGAAGTGGTTGCCGAGCTCGGGCGGCGGCTCGCGGTCGGCGGCCTGGAGGTTCACCGGCACCATCCAGGCCAGGTCGTCGTCGCCCGGGCGCATGCTCCGCCGACCGAGCGGAGCGTCGTCCAGGTACCGGGAGACGGCCCCGGCGACCAGGGTCGTGCACACGTCGTTGACCGTCGTGCCGGTGGCGTGGGCCATCCGGCTGAGAGCGTCGAGCGGCACCTGCTCCGTCCACGCCACCGACTTCGCGACCCCGGGCCGGCCGTCGAGGACGCTGTCGGGATTCGACCACAGCGCGATCTTGACCAGGCTGCCGAGCGTGCGGAGCAGGCTCATCCCGCTCCCGGCCGGTTCGGGCAGGGGAGTCACGGGCGACCGCCGGCCCACCCGGGCGCTGAGCGTCACGTCCTCGCCGTCGACCGGGTCGAGCAGTCCGAGCATCACCTGCGTGAGCCGTACGCCGTCGGCCATGGCGTGGTGGTACCGCTGCACCAGGGCACTGCCGCCGCGGTAACCCTGCAGCAGGTGGACCCGCCACAGCGGGTGCGCCAGGTCGAGCGGGGTGCCGCGCTGCGCGCCGACGAAGGCCTGCAGCGCCGCCTGGTCGCCGGGCGCCGGCACCGTGCCGACGACGAGGTGCCGGTCGAGGTCGAAGTCGTCGTCGTCCACCCACGACCCCGAGCGCAGCACGCCGTCGTGCAGCACGGGCCGCTGGCGGAAGACCGGATAGCGCGCGAGCAGCCGCTCCCGGAGCAGGGCGCGCAGCCGGTCGGGGTCGATCGGCGTCGCCGTCCACAGCAGCGAGGTGATCACCATCAGATTGCTGGGCCGGTCGAGCTCGAGCCAGAGGCTGTCCTGCGGGGACATCTCGCGAGCGACCACGGATCGAGACTGCCCGCCCGCCGGCCGGAGCTCCAGGAGCCGAACGCCCCCGACGGGAGCGCCGGACGTCCCGACGGGGGTCGCACCGGGCGGCGGGGGACCGTGGGCGCCGCGGCACCCTCCGATCGGGTGGGACGGCTCGAGGTCGCCCGGTCACCTGCCGATGCCTGGTCCGTGACACTCCATCCGGCACTCCGAGCGCGGGACCCCCGCGGGGCGGCGCACACGATCGCGCTCGTCCTCGGGGTGTGCGCGGTGGTGCTCGGGCTGTACGCCGTGCTGGGTCCCGATGTCTTCACCCGGGAGATCCGGGCGGTCATCTGGCCGAGCACGATCGTGTGCGGTGTCTTCGCCCCCGTGTTCGCGCTGGTCCCACCCGAGCGGCTGGACCGCGCCGGCGTCTTCGTGATCTTCGCCGTCCTCGGCACCAGCAACCTCTGCCTGTGCATCGTCCTCATGGGCAGGACCTCGATCGGGACGCACTTCTTCCTCGCGCTGGCCGTCCTCTACGCCGGGTTCCACCTGCGCACCGCGGCGGTCGTGCTCGTGACGGCGACCGCCCTGATCGGGGACGCCGTCGTGCTCCTGGTCCTGGAGCCGCTGGACGCGGCGGTCACCGACCTGCTCCTCTCCGGCCTGACCCTGGTCGTGATGGCGGCCTTGCTCATCCGGAGCGGGCAGACGCGGGACCGGCTCGTCGCCGAACTGGAGCGGCAGGCGGCGGTCGACGCCCTCACGGGCCTGGTCACCCGGCGGGCCTTCGACGAGACGCTCGCCGCGGCCCTCACCGGCCCGACGCCCGCCGAGGGCAACGCGCTCGTGCTGGTCGACGTGGACGAGTTCAAGACCATCAACGACCGGCACGGGCACCCGGTGGGCGACGACACGCTCGTGCACCTGGCCACGGTCATCACCGGCTGCCTCCGGTCCGGCGACGCCGTGGTCAGCCGACTGGGCGGTGACGAGCTCGCTCTCCTGCTGCCCGGCTGCCCACCCGAGGTCGCCGCGCGCCGGGCCGAGCAGCTGCTGGACGCCGTCCGGGCCGCGCCGCTGCTGCTCCCCGACGGGACCCTGCTGGCCCTCTCGGTCAGCCTCGGGGTGGCGCACGCACCGGCCCACGCCGACGATCTGCGCGCGCTCTACGCCGCCGCCGACGCGGCACTCTACGAGGCCAAGCGGGCCGGCCGCGGGCGCGTGGCGGTCGCCGCGGCCTGACCGGTCCCGCACCCTCGCCGGACCTGCCGGCCCGGCCCCAGCGGGTGGCTCACGAACGACGAAGGGCGCCCCTGGGGGCGCCCTTCGAGTGTGGGCAAGGGGGGAGTTGAACCCCCACGTCCTTTCGGACACACGGACCTGAACCGTGCGCGTCTGCCATTCCGCCACTTGCCCTGGCGAGCGCCGAGAGTAACAGTCTCCGAGCGTGACCCGGCCGGGGGGGCGGTCGTTGGCCGGTCATCCAGGAGATCATGCGGGGCGTCGCGAGTTCCATCGCAGTCTGCGGTGCGCGGCCCGGCTACGATCACCGATGGCACAGCGGTATGTCCGGCCGAACGCAAAGGAGCGACTGTGGGTGTGCTGCAGCGCTTCGAGCGACGGCTCGAAGGCATGGTCGGCCTGGCGTTCGCCCGGATCTTCAAGGGCAAGGTGCACCCCGCCGAGATCGCCAAGGCCCTGCAGCGGGAGGCGGACGAACAGCGCTCCGTGATGGGCGAGGGCCGCGTGCTGGCGCCCAACGTCTACGTCGTCCGGCTGGGCCCCACCGATTTCGAGCACCTGGGCCAGTGGTCCGACCAGCTCGCCGCCGAGCTCGCCGACATGGTCTCCGAGCACATCGACGACGAGGGCTACCAGGTCTTCGACTCGGTCTCGGTCCGCCTCGAGCGCGACGGCGACCTGCCCACCGGCGTCTTCGAGGTCAGCTCGCACGTGGCCGACCCGGCCCGGCCGACGTCCCGCGAGGACGTCGCCCTGGCGCCCCCGCTGCCCGCGCCGCCGCTGAACGGTCACCCCGCGCTCCCGCCGCTGCCCCCGCTGCGCGGGCGCGTCGCCAGCGACACCGGCAAGCAGGGCCCGGCCGCCTTCGTCGGGCGGGCCGGCTCCAAGCCGGGCATCACGCACGTGCTCGTGGTCGACGGCCCGGGCACCCGCCACGAGCTCACCACCGGGCGCAACGTGATCGGCCGCGGCACCGAGGCCGACATCCGGCTCCCCGACACCGGCGTCAGCCGCAAGCACGTCGACGTCGTCCTCGACGGCGGCACCGCGACGGTGGAGGACCTCGGGTCGACCAACGGCACGCTGGTCAACGGCCGCCGGGTCAGCCGGCAGGCCCTGGCCGACGGCGACGTCATCCGCATCGGTCACTCGGTGCTCGTCTACCGGCAGGACGGCGCGTGAGGAACCTGACGAGGTTCCTCACGAGCTTCCCCGCGCGACGCCCCTACTCCGCGGGGGTCGTGCGATGACGCCCGAGATCGTCGTGCAGATCTTCCGCTTCGGCTTCCTGCTGCTGCTGTGGCTGTTCATCTTCGCCGCCTTCCGCGTCGTCCGCGCCGACCTGTTCGGCGGGCGCGCGGGGCGCGTGACCGCCGTCCCGCCGCGGGCCGCGGCCACGAAGAAGCGCGGCCAGAAGGGCCCACGCACCCTCGTGGTCACCGCCGGCCCGCTGAGCGGCACCAAGATCACCCTCGGTGACCAGCCGATCCTGATCGGCCGGGCCGACGACTCGACGCTCGTCCTCACCGACGACTTCGCCAGCTCCCGGCACGCCCGCCTGACCAACCGGGGCGGCCAGTGGTACGTCGAGGACCTCGGCTCGACGAACGGCACGTACCTCGACCAGCAGCGGGTGCAGGGGCCGCTGCTGGTCGCCCCAGGCCAGCCGATCCGCATCGGCCAGACCGCGCTGGAGCTGCGTTCATGAGTCTCGTGCTGCGCTACGCGGCGCGCTCCGATCGCGGCCTCATCCGCGGCAACAACCAGGACTCGGTCTACGCCGGGCCCCGGCTGCTGGCGGTCGCCGACGGGATGGGCGGGCACGCGGCCGGCGACGTCGCCAGCAAGGTCGTCATCGCCGCCCTCGAGCACCTCGACGGCGACGTGCCGGGCGGCGACATGCTGCAGGCGATGCGCGAGGCCGTCTTCGAGGGCAGCGAGCACCTGCGCGAGGTGATCCGCGAGTCGCCCCAGCTCGAGGGCATGGGGACGACGCTCACCGCGATCCTCTTCGCCGGCGGCCGGCTGGCGCTGTGCCATGTCGGCGACTCCCGCGCCTACCTGCTGCGCGACGGTCAGCTCAGCCAGATCACCCACGACGACACGTTCGTCCAGACGCTGATCGACGACGGCCGGATCACGCAGGAAGAGGCCAACAGCCACCCGCAGCGCTCGCTGCTGCTGCGCGCCCTCAACGGTCAGGACGTCGACCCCGACCTGTCGATGCGCGAGGCCCGCGCCGGCGACCGCTACCTGCTCTGCTCCGACGGCCTGTCGGGTGTGGTCAGCGAGGAGACCCTCGCCGAGGCCCTGCTCGACCCCGACCCGCAGTCGACGGCCGACCGGCTCATCGAGCTCGCGCTGCGCAGCGGCGGCCCTGACAACGTCACGGTGATCGTGGCCGACGTCGTCGAGGACGGCGGGCGCGGCCCGTCCCTGATCGAGCCGGTCATCGACGGCGCCGCGGGCGGCAACGTCGGCCAGCGCCAGGTCGACGCACGGTCCGCGGCCGGGCGCGCGGCCCTGGCCGACCCGCCGCCCCCTCCGCCGCCCCCGCCCACACCGCCGACGGGCGGTGGCCCCTCCGCCCGCCGCCGCCCGCTGCGCCTCATCCTCGTGGCGGTGACCGTCCTCGCGCTGCTCGTGGCGGGGTCGATCGGTACCTATGCCTGGGCGCTCCAGCACTGGTTCGTGGGTGTGGAGGGCACGGGGGACAGCGAGCACGTCGCCGTCTTCCGCGGCCTCGACGTCTCGATCGTGGGCTTCGACCTGTTCGAGGTCGACGACGCCACCGATCTGGCGGTCATGGACCTCACCCCCGCGGCCCGCAGCCGGGTGCGCGGTGGCATCACCGCCGACGACGCCGACGACGCGGCGCGCATCCTGGCCGCGCTGCGTGACCAGCGCCTCCCGCTGTGCCCGAGCGCCACCGGGGGCAAGTCCGCCGAGGACGAGACCACCACGACCTCGCCGTCCCGTCCGACGGTGCCCCCGAGCAGCGGTACGGCCGCCGGGCCGACGACGACCGAGCCCGGCGGCGCGACGGCCTCGGAGACGACTCCCGCACCGTCGGCGTCAACACCGTCGACGTCGGCCCGGACGACGTCGTCGTCCGTGCCGGGGGTGAACTGCCGGGAGGCCAAGTGACGCTCGGGCCCAGCACCGATCCGCGGGTGACCGCGGCCGGTGCCGCCCCACCCAAGCGGCGCGGCACCGAGGCCGCCCTGCTCGGCTTCGCCGTCCTGATCACCGTCGCCGCCCAGTGCATCGTCGATCTCACCGTCACCGGGTCGCTGCGCGCCGAGATGGCCACGTTCAGCATCTGGATCACCCTGTTGTGGGTCGCCGCGCACCTCGTCGTCCGCCGGTTCGCCCCGTACGCCGATCCGCTGCTGCTGCCGACGGTCGCGCTGCTGGTCGGCCTCGGCCTGGCGGTGATCCACCGGCTGGACCTCGCCGCCGAGCAGATCGACAGCCAGATCACCCGCGAGGACGCCCCGGTCCAGCTCATCTGGGCCACCCTCGGTGTCGCCCTGTTCATCGGGCTGCTGATCGTCGTCCGCGACCACCGCACGCTGTCCCGCTTCGCCTACACCCTGGCGCTGGCGGGTCTGGCCCTGCTCGCCCTGCCGGCGGTCCTGCCCGCGAGCATCTCCGAGGTCAACGGCGCCAAGATCTGGATCCGGGTCGCCGGCTTCTCCATCCAGCCCGGCGAGTTCGCCAAGATCTGCCTGGTCGTCTTCTTCGCCGCCTACCTGGTCGACAAGCGCGACGTGCTGGCACTGGCCAGCCGCAAGGTGATGGGCGTGGAGCTCCCGCGCGGGCGCGACCTCGGCCCGGTGCTGGTGGCGTGGGTGCTGTCGATCCTGGTGCTGGTCTTCGAGCGCGACCTCGGCAGCTCGCTGCTGCTGTTCGGCATCTTCGTGGTGATGCTCTACGTCGCCACGGAGCGGTCCAGCTGGCTGCTCATCGGGGTCGGCCTGTTCGCCGGCGGCGCGATGATCGCCTACCAGATCTTCGGCCACGTCCAGGCCCGCGTGGACACCTGGCTGGACCCGTTCGCCTACCAGGACGGCGCCGGCTACCAGCTGGTCCAGTCGCTGTTCGGCCTGGGCACCGGCGGGCTGTTCGGCACCGGCCTGGGTGGCGGGCGGCCGGACCAGGTGCCGGTGGCGAAGAGCGACTTCATCGCCTCGGCCATCGGCGAGGAGCTCGGCCTGTTCGGCCTGGTCGCGGTGATCGTCGTCTACCTGATCCTGGTCGAGCGCGGCCTGCGCACCTCGCTGATCGTCCGGGACGCCTTCGGCAAGCTGCTGGCAGCCGGGCTCGCGTTCGCCGTCGCCTGGCAGGTCTTCGTCGTCCTCGGCGGGGTGACCGGGCTGCTGCCGCTCACCGGCCTGACGACGCCGTTCCTCGCCTACGGCGGTTCCTCGCTGGTCGCCAACTTCGTGCTGGTCGCGGTGCTGGTCCGCATCAGCGACGCCGCGCGCCGGCCGGCCGCCCCGCAGGCGGCCCCGCCGCCCCGGCTCGGCGACGCGCCGACCGAGGTCGTGAAGCAGTGAACGCACCGCTGCGCCGGGTCGCTATCAGTGTGCTCGTCCTGTTCACGCTGCTGATCATCAACGTCAACTACATCCAGGTCGTCCGCTCCGAGAAGCTGCGCAACAACGCCAGCAACACCCGCGTCCTGGCCGAGGAGTACGACCGGGAGCGCGGCGCGATCGTCGTCGGCGGCACCAACGTCGCCGAGTCCGTGCCCACCGGCGACCGGCTCGCCTATCTGCGCCAGTACCCGCAGGGCCCGCTCTACGCGGCGGTCACCGGCTACTACTCGCTGATCTACAGCCGCACGGGCATCGAACGCGCCGAGAACGACCTGCTCGCCGGGTCCGACTCGCGGCTGTTCGTCCGCCGGCTGGCCGACCTGTTCACCGGCCGCGACCCCTCCGGCGGCGACGTCGTCCTCACCCTCGACCCGGCCGTGCAGCAGGCCGCCATGGCGGGCCTCGAGGGCGTGACCGGCGCGGTCGTGGCCCTGGACCCCTCCACCGGGGCGGTCCTGGGCATGGCCAGCACGCCCACCTACGACCCGACGCAGCTGTCCAGCCACGACCCGGACGCCATCCGCGCCTACTGGGACTCCCTCGAGCAGCAGTCCCCCGACCCGCGGCTGAACCGGGCCATCGCCGACAACTACCCGCCTGGGTCGCTGTTCAAGGTGATCGTGTCGGCCGCCGCGCTCGAGGACGGCTACCGGCCCGACACGGTGATCCCCGCGCCGGACGTGCTCACCCTGCCGAACACCTCCACCACGCTGGAGAACTTCAACGGCAGCATCTGCGACCCCAGCGGCGAGCAGCAGCTGATCCGGGCGCTGACCATCTCGTGCAACACCGCGTTCGCCCAGCTGGGCATCGACCTCGGCGAGGACCGGATCCGGGAGATGTCCGAGGCGTTCGGGCTGGACGGCGAGAGCTTCGACATCCCGCTCCGCGTCGAGCCCAGCGGCATCGGCGACATCGAGAGCGAGGCCGCCCTCGGGCAGACCTCGATCGGGCAGCGCGACGTCCGCATGACCCCGCTCCAGGCAGCGATGGTCGCCGCCGCGGTGGCCAACGACGGCACCCTGATGACGCCCTACCTCGTCGACCAGGTGCGGGCCCCGGACCTGTCGGTGCTGGACCAGACCGACCCCGAGGTGTTCAGCGAGCCCGTCTCCGAGGACGTCGCCGGGCAGCTGACCGAGATGATGCGCAGCGTCGTCGACAACGGCTCGGGACGCGCCGCGCAGATCCCCGGGGTTCAGGTCGCCGGGAAGACGGGAACAGCACAGGTGCGGGAGGACGTTCCCGACCACAACTGGTTCATCGGCTTCGCACCGGCCGATGACCCGACGATCGCCGTGGCCGTGTTCGTCGCCAATGGTGGCGGGACGGGCGGGGACGTGTCCGCACCGATCGCCCGTCAGGTCATGCAGGCCTATCTGGAAGGGCAGGGAGGCTGATGGCGCTCTCCACCGGCGCCCTGCTGGCCGACCGTTACGAGATCACCGCACCCATCGCCACCGGCGGCATGGGCGAGGTGTGGAAGGCGCGCGACCGGGTCCTCGACCGCGTCGTCGCCGCGAAGGTGCTGCGCAGCGAGTACACCGGCGACCCGAGCTTCCTGGCCCGCTTCCGCAACGAGGCCCGCCACACCGCCGGGCTGACGCACCCGAACATCGCCTCGGTCTACGACTACGGCGAGACCGTCGACGAGTCCGGCACCCAGCAGCTGGCCTTCCTGGTCATGGAGTTCGTCGAGGGCCAGCCGCTCGTGACGATCCTGCACGACGAGGGGCAGCTGCCGGTCGACTGGACGCTGCACGTCCTCAGCCAGTCCGCCGACGGGCTGTCGGCCGCCCACCGTGCGGGCGTCGTCCACCGCGACATCAAGCCCGGCAACCTCATGGTCCGCCCCGACGGCGTGGTCAAGCTGACCGACTTCGGCATCGCCCAGGCCCGCGACGCCACGCCGCTCACCCGCACCGGCATGGTCGTGGGCACCGCCCAGTACCTGTCCCCCGAGCAGGCCCAGGGCATGGAGGTCACCGCCGCCTCCGACGTCTACTCGCTCGGCGTCGTCGCCTACGAGTGCCTGGCCGGCGTCCGCCCGTTCGACGGCGCCTCGCAGGTGGCCATCGCCCTGGCGCACATCAACCGGCCCCCGCCACCGCTCCCGGCGCACGTGCCTCCCGCCGTGCGGCTGCTCGTCGAGCGGGCGCTGGCCAAGGACCCCGCCGATCGGTTCCCCGACGGCGGGGCGTTCGCCGAGGCGATCCGCCGCGTCGCCGCGGGTGGGTCGCTGGCGGCCGCCGGGGCGCCGGCCACGGCACCCGCCCCCGCGGTCGGCGGGGACGCGCTGGCCGACGGCCGGACCCAGGTCTTCGGCGCCGCCACCGCCGCCGCGCTGGCGGCCGGGGCCGCCGGCGCAGCGTCCCCGCCCATGGGCCCGGCCTCCCGCGCCGCCCCCCCGCCGACCGGCCCGGCCGGCCCCATGCCCCCGCTGCAGGCTCCGCCCGACGACTACTGGGGCCCCGAGGACGACGAACCGCCGTCCGGCCGGAGTCGCCGCGCCCTGTGGATCGCGGCCGCCGCCGTGCTGGTGCTCCTGCTCGCCGGTGGTGCCTGGTTCCTGTTCGGCCCGGCCGGCGACGGCGGCGACGACGGGCGCTCGGGCTCGACCACGTCGGCGGAGAGCACCGCCACCGCGTTCACCATCGACCTGGCCGCCTACGTGGGCCGCGACGCCGACGAGGTGCAGGCCGAGCTCGAGGGCGAGGGGTTCACCGTCCGCCAGGCGGATGCGTCGGACGCGACGGTCGCCGAGGCCTCCGAGCAGTTCGCCGAGGAGCTCGACGCCGGGGAGGTCGCCGACATCGACCCGTCGGGGGCCGACGTGCCGACGACGGCTGCCGTGACGCTCTACGTGGTGCCCGAGGGCGACGACGACGACGGCGGGGAGACCACCGCCCCGGAGACCACCGCTCCCACGACGAGCAGCAGCCCGGAGACGACGTCCAGCGTGCCCACCACGACGTCGGCGCCCCCCACGACGACCGAGTCGTCGCCCAGCGACACCGGGTCGCCGACGCTCAGCGGCACGACCGCCACGGACACGACGACGACGTCTACGACGCCGCCCGAGGATCCCGCCGCTGGTGCCACTGGTCCGGGTGGGCCCGAGTGATCCCGTTCCACCGTGGCGCCCGGGATTCCGGGTCGCAGATGGTTAGGCTCCCGGACGGCGCGGTCCCGACCGTCGGACTGCCCCTGGGCCGCGGGCCGATCGGCCCCGCAGCCCGGCTGCTCGGCGCGGCCCGCGCCCGGACGACGCACCGCCCCGCCCGAGAGGACCGTCGATGACCACGCCGCAGGTGCTCGGGGAGCGCTACGAGATCGGTGGCGTGCTCGGCCGCGGCGGCATGGCGGAGGTGCACCGCGGCCGTGACCTGCGTCTGGGCCGCGAGGTCGCCGTCAAGGTGCTGCGCAGCGACCTGGCCCGCGACCCGTCCTTCCAGGTGCGCTTCCGCCGCGAGGCGCAGGCCGCCGCGTCGCTGAACCACCCGGCGATCGTCGCCGTCTACGACACCGGCGAGGACCGCACCCCCACCGGCGCGACCCCCTACATCGTCATGGAGTACGTCGAGGGCGAGACGCTGCGCGACGTGCTGCGCCGGGAGGGCCCGCTGCCCCCCGAGCGGGCGATGAGCCTGGCCGCCGACATCTGCGGCGCCCTGGACTTCAGCCACCGCAACGGCATCGTGCACCGCGACGTGAAGCCCGGGAACGTGATGATCACGCCCCAGGGCTCGGTCAAGGTCATGGACTTCGGCATCGCCCGCGCGGTCTCCGACTCGGCCGCCACGATGACCTCCACCGCCGCCGTCATCGGCACCGCCCAGTACCTCTCGCCCGAGCAGGCCCGCGGCGAGGGCGTCGACGCCCGGTCCGACGTCTACTCCCTGGGCTGCCTGCTCTACGAGCTCGTCACCGGCGCGCCCCCGTTCACCGGCGACTCCCCGGTGGCGGTGGCCTACCAGCACGTCCGCGAGGACCCGCGGCTGCCGTCGTCGATCAACCCGCGCGTCCCGGCCGAGCTCGACGCGATCCTGCTCAAGGCGATGAGCAAGAACCCGGCCAACCGCTACCAGTCGGCCGCCGACATGCGCAGCGACCTCCTGCGGGCGCTGGCCGGCCAGCGGGTCGAGGCCACCCCCGTGATGGGCGACGCCGAGAAGACGGCGATCATCGGCGGCCCGGTCGGCGGCTACGGCTACGACCGGGACGACGAGGACTGGGACGACGAGGAGGCCCGCCGCCGCAAGCGCCGGATCATCGCGATCGTCTCGGTTCTCGCCGTGCTGCTGGTCGGCGGAGCGATCCTCGCCGCGGTGCTGCTCAGCGGTGACGACGAGCCGACGTCACCGACGGTGCAGCAGGTCGCCGTCCCCCAGCTGGTCGGCATGCCGCAGGCCGACGCCGAGGCGGCCATCACGGGCGCCGGGCTCGAGGTCGGCGACATCAGCACGCGCGCCAGCTCCGAGGAGCAGGCGGGGCAGGTCCTCGAGTCCACGCCGGCCAGCGGCGCCCAGGTCGACGAGGGCAGCGAGGTCGACCTGGTCGTCGGCGCCGGCCCGGACACCCTGGCCGTCCCGAACGTGGTGAACCTGCTCGAGCAGGAGGCCGTCGACAACCTCGAGGCCGCGGGCTTCACGGGAAACATCAACATCCGCGAGGTCGACTCCCTCGTCGAGGAGGGCCGGGTCGTCTCGGTCACCCCCGCGCAGGGATCGCAGGCGCCGCCGGACGGCACGATCACGCTGGAGATCTCCAGCGGCACCCTCCCGCTGCCCGACGTCTCCGGTCAGAGCGAGGAGGCCGCCCGCGCGACCCTCACCGGTGCCGGGTTCTCGGCCAACCAGATCACCACGTCCAACGTGGAGCGCGACGACGTCGCCCCGGGCACCGTCGTCGGCACCGAGCCGGGCGCCAACACCCCGGTGGCCGCCGGCGACACGATCAACCTGCTCGTGGCGGTCGGGGTGCCGCCCGAGACGACGACCCCGACCACCACTCCGCCGATCAGCACCCCGAGCGTGACGCCCGCCGGCGGCTGAACCGGGGGACCGCCTCTAGGCGGTCGACGCCGAGAGGCGCTGCACGGCGGCCTCGGCACTGGCCACCGCAGCGGGGTCGGGGGCGAGGCCGCACGTCTCCAGCCAGGTGGCCAGCATGCGGTGGCCACCCTCGGTGAGCACCGATTCCGGGTGGAACTGCACGCCCTCGATCGGCAGCTCGCGGTGCCGCAGCGCCATGACGATCCCCGACGACGTCCGCCCGGTGACCTCGAGCTCGTCGGGCACGGTGGCCGGGTCGACCGCGAGGGAGTGGTAGCGGGTCGCGGTGAACGGTGAGGGCAGCCCCGCCAGGACACCGGCCCCCTCGTGCAGCACCTCGCTGGTCTTGCCGTGCAGCAGCTCCGGAGCGCGCACGACGACCGCGCCGAAGGCCTCGGCGATGGCCTGGTGGCCCAGGCAGACCCCCAGCACCGGCGTGCCGGCCTCTGCGGCGGCGCGCACCATCGGCACGGTCACCCCGGCAGCCTTCGGGGTCCCGGGGCCGGGGGAGAGCAGCACCCCGGCGACGTCCAGGTCGGCGAGCTCCTCGACCGTCACGGCGTCGTTGCGGCGCACGACGCACCGGACGCCCAGCTGGCCGAGGTACTGGACGAGGTTGTAGACGAAGCTGTCGAAGTTGTCGACGACGAGCACCGGGCGGCCGGCTGTCTGGCTCACAACGAAACTCCCGGGTCGGTGCCTGCCTCAGCGGCCGTGGCTCAGCGGGCCCCGTCACTGGGCCCTGGCGTACTCCATGGCCAGCGGCCCATCGTAGGCGGGCACCCTGACCTCGGGTTGCTCGATGACCTCGAAGGTGAGTCCGAACGCCTCCACGGCCTGCTCGAACACGGCCACCTGGGGCGAGGCGGCGAGCTGGGAGCGCGCGGCATCGGCGTCGACGATCGCCATGATGACGAAGGGCGGCGAGTAGGTGCGTCCCTGCAGCAGCAGGGTGTTGCCGACGCACCGGACGGCACTGGTGGCGATCAGCCGCTGGTCCATGATCGCCACACCGTCGGCCGCGGCGGCCCACAGGGCGTTCACCACCGCCTGCACGTCGGACTGGTGGATCACCAGGTCGTCGGGGCGCGCGCCCGTGGGCAGGCTGCCGTCGGGACGCGACGGCGCGTCGTCGAGCGTGATGACCAGCCCGCGCCCGGCGAGGGGGACCAGCCCGGCCGACAGCTCCCCGTGCCGGCCCTCGTCCTGCGCAGCGGCGACCGCGCCGTCGCGGGAGCCCGCCTGCTCGGTCAAGCGCTGGACCTGGCTCTCGAGGTCGGCCAACTGCTCGCGCTGGACGGCGAGCGCGTCGTCGCGCTGCTCGATGAGCTGGGAGAGGTCGGCGACCTCCCCGGCCCGCAGGTCCGTGCCCAGAGCCGTGCGCCCGGAGGTGGCGAACAGCAGCCCGGCGGCCACCGCGACGACCGGCACCAGGGCGCTCCACGCGGAGGGACGCCGACCACGGAACAGCGATCGCGCCACGGTCACCTCCTGGGGCTCGAGGGGCCTGCCGACCCCCACCGGGGGATGCCGCCACCGTGGCGGCGGGCTTCCGTCGTCGGAGAAGCTTAGGCTGGGGAGAGTTTGCGGC
Organism: Blastococcus jejuensis; assembly: GCF_039534705.1. NCBI lineage: Bacteria > Bacillati > Actinomycetota > Actinomycetes > Geodermatophilales > Geodermatophilaceae > Blastococcus > Blastococcus jejuensis. The sequence continues at coordinate 120,284 of NZ_BAAAVV010000009.1, read as the reverse complement.
CGGGGACGACGCCCGGCCCCCCGGAGGGAGTTCGCGCGGTGCCCAAGTCCAAGGTGCGCAAGAAGTCGGTCTACACCCCGCCGGAGGGCGTGCTGCAGTCCCGGTCCAGCCAGGCGAAGGCCGCCCAGCCCAGCCCGCGCTGGTTCGCGCCCCTGATGATCGGGCTGATGCTCGTCGGGCTGCTGTGGATCGTCGTCTACTACGTGGCCGGCGACCGCATCCCCCTGATGGTGACGCTGGAGGCCTGGAACTTCGCGATCGGTTTCGGAGCCATGGTGGCCGGCCTGATCATGTCGATGCGCTGGCGCTGACGACGGCCCCTTCCGTCCCCGCCGGTGGCGGGACCCAGCAGCAAGCACTACCCGAGGCCCTCGTCCCCACTGGGGACGGGGGCCTCTGTCGTCGCGGCCCGCGGGGACTGTGCACAGCCGAGCGCTTCGTCCACAGGTCGACTTGGCGCTCCACCCCCAGGGTTGTCCACCGAGTGTGGAGAGACGGAACGGGTCCGCACCCTGCTGACCTGCGACGACGCGTCCCGTGGGACGGATGTGACGACACCTCCACGCAGGTAACTACACCCGTGTGAGTCTGTCCCCAGCTGTGTACCCAGCTGTGGATGTGTCGACATGCGGTGACCCGGGAGCGCTCGCCGATGGGCGGGCCGCTGACCCGTCGTACCCCTGCTGACCTGCGCCTACACGCGTGGCGGTGACTGTGGGAAACGACTTCCGGACGGACTGGTCCGCTATGGCTTCGTCGTCCTCCGGACGACACCGCGGCCAGGTGCCGTCCCCTTCCTGCGTGGAGCCCTTCCTGTCGTGCCTGCGCGGACCCTCCGGGCCCACTCGGCACGACAACCTCGCAGGGCGGCTCGCCTTCCTCACCTTCCTCACCTTCCTCGCCGTCCCCCGCCGGGTGCCGCCGTGTGGTCACTGCGGCCGCGGCGCACCGCGGCACTACGCACCCTGCCGCGGTACCGGACGTCGCCCCACAGAAATGCCGACAGCCCCCGACTCCGTCGTGGAGTCGGGGGCTGTGGACGCGCGGGATCAGGCGGAGAGCAGCTCCAGGATGGTGGCGTTGGCCATGCCGCCGCCCTCGCACATCGTCTGCAGCCCGTAGCGGGTGCCGGTCGCCTGCATGCGGTGGATGAGCGTGGTCATGATCCGCGCGCCCGAGCCGCCCAGCGGGTGGCCCAGGGCGATCGCGCCACCGTTGGGGTTGAGCCGGGACGCGTCCGCGCCGACATCGGCCATCCACGCCAGCGGCACCGGGGCGAACGCCTCGTTGACCTCGTAGATGCCGATGTCGTCGATCGAGAGACCCGAACGGGCGAGCACCTTCTGGGTGGCCGGGATCGGCGCGGTCAGCATGATGACCGGGTCGTCGCCGGCCATGACCGTGGTGTGCACGCGCACGATCGGTCGCAGGCCGAGCTCGGCCGCCTTCTCGCTGGTGGTGACGAGCAGGGCCGCCGACCCGTCGGAGATCTGGCTGGCGTTGCCGGCGCTGATGACGCCGTCCTCCTTGAAGGGGGTCTTCAGCGAGCCCAGCTTCTCCAGCGTGCCCCCGGGGCGGATGCCCTCATCGGCGCTGACCACCGTGCCGTCCGGCGTGGTCACCGGGGCGATCTCCTCGTCGAAGGCGCCGTCGGCCTGCGCCTTGGCCGCCTTCTCGTGCGAGGCGAGCGAGAACTCGTCGAGCTGGGTGCGGGAGAAGCCCCAGCGCTCGGCGATCATCTCCGCGCCGATCCCCTGGTTCGGGAAGACGCCGCCGTAGCGGGCGAGGAACGTCGGTCCCATCGGCGTGCCCGTGCCTTCGACCCCGTAGGTGGAGCCCATCGGCACCCGGCTCATCGACTCGACACCACCGGCGACGACGACGTCGGCCTGACCGCTGATCACGGTCGCGGCCGCGAAGGCGACGGCCTGCTGGGAGGACCCGCACTGCCGGTCGATCGTCGTGCCCGTCACCGTCTCCGGCCAGCCCGCCGCCAGCGGGGCGTTCCGGCCGATGTTGAACGTCTGCTCCCCCACCTGGCTCACGCAGCCCCAGAACACGTCGTCGACGACGGCCGGGTCGATGCCGGAGCGCTCGGCGAGGGCCTTGAGCACGTGCGCGGACAGGTCGACGGCGTGGACCCCGGAGAGCCCTCCCCCGCGCTTGCCCACCGGCGTACGGACGGCGGCACAGATGACGGCATCACGCATGGACCCACTCCTCGTCGATGTCGGGTCGAGCTGGGGAGGACACGGCGGCCTGCACCCGACTCGATCGTAGGACGTCCGATCAAGCTGGCAGGCTGGGGGCGTGCAGTGGTCCCCGCGCCCAGCCGAGACCGGTGCCCTCGCGGCCATCGGGCTGGGCCTCGGCCTCGCCGTCCTCGTCGTGGACGCGGCCGGCAAGGTGCTGCTCGGCACGGCCGCGGTGCTCGTGCTCGCCCTCGTCGCCCGCGACGTCGTGGCCCGCCCGCGCCTGTCCGCCGGTCCCGACGGCGTCCACGTGCGCGGCTGGTCGTCCTGGCGGCACCTGCCGTGGCCGCTGCTGCGCGTGCGCGTCCGGGAGACCCGGCGGCTGGGGATCCGCGGCCGGACGCTGGAACTCGACACGGCTGCCGGACCCGACGACGACGGCGTCCTGGTCGTCCTGGGCCGGCGGGACCTCGGCGCGGACCCCGAGCAGGTGGCGCGCGAGCTGCGCGCGCTGGACCCGACCGCCGGTCGCTAGAGGTCCAGCACCGCCACCGTCGGCACGGCGACGGCCACCGCCAGCAGCAGGACGGCCAGGCACACCAGCGCGACGACCTGCACCTGGGCACGGCGCCGGGTGAGCAGCAGCAGGCCGGCCGTGACGGCGCCGGCCGCCAGCCCGCCGAGGTGACCGAGCAGCGAGACGCCGGGCAGGAAGCTGATCATGACGTTGATGGCCAGCAGGGTGAGCAACCCGCGCAGGTCCTGCCGGCGGGCCACCATGAGCACGCCGAGACCCCCGAGCAGCCCGTAGATCGCTGTGGAGGCCCCAGCCACGGCCGCGCGGGGGTCGCCGAACAGCTGGATGGCGACCGCACCCCCGAGGGCGGAGAGCAGGTAGAGGGCGAGGAAGCGCCAGCGGCCGAGCTGGCGCTCCAGTTCGGAACCGAAGACCAGCAGGGCCAGCATGTTCATGACCAGGTGGACCGGCCCGATGTGCAGGAACGCCGCGGTGCCGATCCGCCACCACTCCCCGAACAGCGTGACCCCGTAGGGCCACTGCGAGAGCGCGTCGAAGACGGGCGACCGGTAGTTGTCCAGCGGCGAACTGCCGACCGACGCCGCGGACACCGCCGTCACCAGGAACATGGCGACGTTGGCGGCGATCAGCGTCAGGGTGACCGCACCCCACCGGCGCCCCGCCGCGCGCAACCCGCTGCCGCGCCGGGGGGCCCGGACGGTGGCCCGCCCCTCCCGGATGCACTCGGGGCACTGGAAGCCCACCGAGGCCGGCGTCATGCACTCGTGGCAGATGGGCCGCCCGCAGCGCACGCAGGACACCCCGGTCGGTCGATCGGGGTGCCGGTAGCAGGTGGTGGTCGGGGGCGCCGGCTGGTGCTCGGTCAGCTGCGCTGGACCTCGACGGACTCGATGACCACGTCGTCGACGGGTCGGTCGTTGCGGCCGGTCGGTACTGCGGCGATCCGGTCGACGACGTCGCGGGAGGCCTGGTCGGCCACCTCACCGAAGATCGAGTGCTTGCGGTTCAGGTGCGGGGTGGGGCCGACGGTGATGAAGAACTGCGACCCGTTGGTGCCCGGACCCGCGTTGGCCATGGCCAGCAGGTAGGGGCGGTCGAAGGACAGCTCGGGGTGGAACTCGTCGCCGAACTGGTAGCCCGGGCCGCCGAAGCCCTGCCCGAGCGGGTCGCCGCCCTGGATCATGAAGCCGGAGATGATCCTGTGGAAGATCGTCCCGTCGTACAGCGGGTCGGTGGTCTTCTGGCGGGTCTCCGGATGCGTCCACTCGCGACGACCCTCGGCCAGGTCGGCGAAGTTGGCGACCGTCTTCGGGGCGTGGTCGGGGAACAGGTCGACGGTGATGTCACCGTGGTTGGTGTGCAGGACGGCACGCCGTGCCGGCGAGTTCGATGCGTCAGTCACCCCACCACTCTCCCACCGTGGGTCGGGGCGGCGGCGAACCGGTCACCGAGGCCGCCTCAGCCACCCAGACTCAGGGCCGCCAGCGCCGCGTTGACGATGCTGCCCGGCAGCAGGTCGTGCACCTCGTAGAGGTCGTGCACGCTGCCCGACTGGCCGAACGCGTCCACCCCGAGCGGGACGGCGGGCACCCCCAGCGCCGAGCCGAGCCAGGCCATCGCGTGGGACGACGCGTCGTGCACGGTCACGACCGGCGCGCGGTCGGGGAAGGCCGTGCGCAGGGCACCCGGGACGCTGGGCGCCGTCGCCGTCCGCACGCCCTGGCGCAGCGTCCGCTGCCAGGCCGAGTACAGCCGGTCCAGCGACGTGACGTCGACGACGTGCGCGGCGATGCCCTCGTCGGCGAGCTCCGCGGCGGCCGCCAGCGCCTCCGGGAGCACAGCCCCGGACGCGGCCACGTGCACGACGGGTGCACCGGTGTCGCGCAGCTCCGGGTGGTCGTGGTGGGCGTCGACGAGCCGGTAGGCGCCCGCGAGGACCTGCCGGCGCAGCACCGCCTCCCCGATCCGCCGGCGGGCCGCCTCGAACGGGGCCTGGTCGACCGGACGGGTGGTGAGCCGGAAGTAGTAGGCGCCGTCCTCGGCGGGGGCGGCGGTGCCGGCCCGCGGCGGCCCCGCCGCGATGTGGCCGAGCGCGTCGCAGAGCAACCAGTCGAGCGCCGTCCCGTAGGCGGGCTCCACGAACGTCACCCCCGGCAGCTCCAGCCCCACCGACGCGGTGATCGTCGACTGGTGGGCCCCGCCCTCGGGAGCGAGCGTGATCCCCGACGGCGTGCCGGCGACCACGAAGCGCGCGCCGGAGTAGGTGCCGTAGAGGAATGCGTCCAGGCCGCGGAGCACGAACGGGTCGTACACGGTGCCGACCGGGAGCAGCGGCTGGGCCGACAGGTCCCAGGATAGGCCGAGCTGGCCGAGCAGGAGGAAGAGGTTCATCTCGGAGATGCCGAGCTCGATGTGCTGGCCCGCCGGATCCTCCGCCCAGCGCAGCATCCGGTCCTCGTTCCACGACCGGCGCTCCGTCGGTGAGAACACCCCGGTCTTGTTGATGAACCCGGCCAGGTTGGTCGAGGTGGCGACGTCGGGCGCGGTCGTGACGAGGTAGGGAGCCACGGCCTCGTCGCGGGCGAGGTCGACCAGGACCCGGCCGAAGACCTCCTGGGTGGAGATCGGCCGGCTGACGCGGACGTTCGTCGCGGGCGGCACGTCCACCGGCAGGGCCGGCGTCCGCGGCTCGCGGGCCAGCGCCTCCCGCCGGCCGGCGACCCAGATGCCCGCCGGGGAGGCGGGGTCCAGCCGGTCCCACTCGGTCTCGCGGTCCAGGCCGTGCTCGAGCCGCAGGACGTCGATCTGCTCGGTGGTGAGCAGCGCGGAGTGGTTGCGAGGGTTGCCGGCGATCGGCAGGCCCCAGCCCTTGACGGTGTACGCGAAGACCACGCTCGGCCGGTCGGTCTCCGCGTCGCACTGCGCGAAGGCGCGGAGCAGGGCGTCGACGTCGTGCCCACCCAGGTCGGTGACCAGCGGGCCCAGCTCGTCGTCGGGGATGTCGGCGATCCACTCGCCCACCTCGGCCGGGGCGCCGTCGAGGAACTGCTTGCGGAGCTCGGGACCGGCCATGCCGAACAGGGACTGGTACTGCTCGTTCGGCATCGCGTCGATCCAGGCCCGCAGCCGGTCCCCGCCGGGACGCGCGTACGCCTCCTCGAGCCGGCGCCCGTACTTCACCTCGACGACGTGCCAGCCCGCCGCCTCGAACTGTCCCCGCCACTGGTCGATCCGGATGCCGGGCACCACCCGGTCCAGCGACTGACGGTTGAAGTCGACCACCCACATGACGTTGCCCAGACCGGCGGTCGCGGGGTCGGCGACCGCCTCCCAGATGTTGCCCTCGTCGAGCTCGGCGTCACCGATCAGCGCGACGAACCGCGAGGCGGGTCGGGCGCCGAAGTGCGCGTCGACGTACCGCCGGACGACGGCGGCGAACAGCGGGGCGGCCGCACCGAGCCCGACCGATCCGGTGGAGAAGTCCACCCCGTCGGGGTCCTTCGTGCGGCTCGGGTAGGACTGCAGGCCACCGCGATCGCGCAGCCGTGGCAGGTAGGAGCGGTCCAGGTTGCCCAGCAGGTACTGGATCGCGTGGAAGACCGGGGAGGCGTGTGGCTTCACGGCGACCCGGTCCGCTGCGTCCAGGTGCGCGAACCACAGGGCGGTCATCACCGTCACCAGCGAGGCGCTCGACGCCTGGTGCCCGCCGACCTTCACACCGTCGTCGGTGTGGCGGTCGTGGTTGGCGGCGTCGACGATCCGGGCGGCCAGCCAGAGGATCCGGCGCTCGATCTCCTCCAGGACCTCGTGGTCGACGGGAACGGTGCGGTCAGCCGAGGGCATGGGCAAGATCCTGCTGCAGGTCACCGACGTCTTCCAGGCCGATCGACAGGCGCAGGATGTCCGACGACGGCCGGGCCCCCGGCGCGACCGGACGATGGGTGAGCGCGGCCGGGTGCTGGACCAGGGAGTCGACCCCGCCCAGCGACACCGCGTGGGTGAACAGCCGGACCCGCTCGGTCACCCGGGCGGCGTGGTCGTGGCCACCGTGCAGGGCGATCGCCAGCATCGCGCCCGGCCCTCTCATCTGACGCCCGACGAGGCCGGCCGGATCGCCCTCGGGCGTTCCGGGGAAGAAGACCCGACGGACGGCGGGGTAACCGCCGAGCCAGCCGGCCATCTTCTCGGCCGACGCCTGCTGGGCGCGCACCCGCAGCGGCAAGGTCGGCAGCCCCCGGTGCAGGAGGTAGGCGGCCATCGGGTGCAGGATGCCACCGGTCACCGCCCGCACCCGGCGCAGCGCGGCCGCCCAGGCCGCGTCCCCGGCGACCACGCCACCGACCGCGTCCCCGTGCCCGCCGAGGTACTTCGTGGCGCTGTGCAGCACCAGCGTCGCACCGTGCAGGGCCGGGTTCTGCAGCACCGGGGTGGCGAAGGTGTTGTCCACCAGCAGGGGCCGGCCCTGGGCGGCCCGCACGACGGCGGCGATGTCCACCAGCTCGAGGGTCGGGTTCGCCGGCGTCTCCAGGACGACGAGACACGTGTCGTCACGCACCGACGTCGCCACCTCGGCCGGCGCGCAGAACGTCACGTCGACGCCGAGCAGGCCCGAGGCCAGGAGATGATCGGTCCCGCCGTAGAGCGGGCGGACGGCGACCACGTGCGCCCCGCCCCGCTCGGTGCGCGCCGCCAGCACCGCCGCCGTCAGCGCCGCCATCCCGGAGGAGAACGCGACGGCCTCCTCGGTGTGCTCCAGTGCCGCCAGGGCGGCTTCGAACCGGGCCACGGTCGGGTTCCACAACCGCGCGTAGACATTGCCGCCGTCGGTCGGGTGGCCCCCGGTGGCCATGGCCTCGTAGGAGGTCCCCCCGCTCTCCACGCCGGGCAGCGGATTGGTGGAGGAGAGGTCGAGCGGCAGCGCGTGCACGCCGAGGGCGCGGAGATCGTCACGGCCGGCGTGCACAGCGCGCGAATCCAGAGCCAGATCCATCGAGATCATGGCCAGGATGCTGCAGAGATCCGCGGCCGGACTCAATGACCGCCGAGGAAGATGCTGCCTTGTTGGATAAATCTGCAGTTTTCTGCAGAATGAGGCGTGATCTCCGCGCCGCCACCGAAGAAAGTTCGGCCCACCTCGCTGGACCGGACCGACCTGCGGATCCTCGCGGAACTGGAGGACGACGGCCGGTTGACGAACGCGGCCCTGGCGACCCGGGTGGGCATCGCGGAATCGACCTGCATCCAGCGGGTGCGCGCACTGCGCGAGACCGGCGTGATCAGCCGGTTCCGCGCGGAGATCGACCCGGCCGCGCTCGGCCTCGGGCTGCAGGCCGTGATCAAGGTGCGACTCGGCAGCCACAACCGGGATCACGTGCACAGCTTCCACGCCACGCTGACGGGGATCCCGGGCGCGCTGACGATCTTCCACGTCGCCGGCGAGGACGACTACCTGCTGCACGTGGCCGTGCCGTCGGCGGCGGCGTTGCGGGATCTGGTCCTCGAGCACATCACGGTCCACCCCGCCGTGCGGCACACCGAGACCCAGCTGGTGTTCGACGTGATCCGGGGAGCCGGCGTGGTGCGACCCCGGTCGAGCTGAGCTCGCACGCGCGCCCGTTGCACGTGAAACCGGAGGAGGCCTAGGTTCCGCGGCCATGTACCTGTCCCCGCCGCCGGACTCGCCCGACGCCGACCGGATGTACGCCGACGACCGCGCCGAGATGGGCTTCGTCATGACCGGCTCGCAGCTGTGGGCGCACCGGCCGGAGCTGCACGACGGGCTCTTCGCCCTCCTGGGCGCGGCCAGCACGGCCGCGGGCCTTACCGCTCGCGAGCGCGGCATCCTCGTCACGGCGTGCGCCTCGACCCTGGGCGACTCCTACTGCTCCATGGCCTGGGGCTCGAAGCTGGCGGCCCTGGCCGACCCCGAGCTGTCCGGGGAGGTGCTCCGCGGGCTCGACGACCGGCTGACCGACCGGGAGCGGGCGCTGGCCGGATGGGCCCGCCGGCTCGCCCGGGACGCGAACGGCACGACGGCCGAGGACGTCGACGGGCTACGGAACGCCGGGTACGACGACGGGCAGATCCTGGCGATCACCACCTATGTGGCCCTGCGGATCGCATTCTCGACGGTCAACGACGGGCTGGGGGTTCAGCCCGAACCCGAGCTGGCCGCCGGGGCGCCGGAGTCGGTGCGGTCCGCGGTCACCTACGGGCGGCCACCCGCGGTCTGAGGAGGGTGCTGGCCCGGCGAACGTCCGAACGCACGAGACGTGACGTGTCGCCCGGCAGACGGGTCCTTGGCCCCTGCCTGCATCGGGACGACCGCACACACGCTGGTCGTCATGGCCTTGCTGGCGCCACGAGACGTAGCAGCGCTCGCAGCGAGACATGACGTCAAGCGGTTGATCAAGGCGCTGAACACCGGTCCGACCCGCGGGGATGCGGCGGTCGCCCTGGGCCGGCTCGGCGCCACCGAGGCCGTCGCCCCGCTGATCGCCGCGCTGCGCGACCCGGACGTCTACGTCCGCCAGGCGGCGGCGTGGTCATTGGGGCTGCTCGCCGACGCGAGCGCCGTCCCGCCGCTGATCGACGTGCTCGCCCACGACGATGCCGTGCGCGAGTGGGCGATGACCGCGCTACAGGCGTTCGGCGCTGCAGCCGTCGAGCAACTCCTCCTCGCCCTGCGGGCCGGGGACCCGATGGTCCGGCGGGCGTCCGCCGAGGCGATCGGCCGCTTTGGCGACGGGCAGGCGGTCGAGCCGCTGATCGCCGCACTCCGATCGGGATCGGACTTCGGGAACCGTGACCTGAAGTGCGCCGCAGCGGACGCGCTGGGGCGGCTCGGTGACGCCCGCGCGATCGCGCCGCTGGTCACCGTGCTCACCACCGGCGACGACCACGAGGTCCGCGCTGCCTGCCAGGAGGCGCTGTGCCGCATCGGCGAGCCGGCGGTCGAGGCGCTGGTCGCCGCCGTGCGGAGCGGGCAAGGGCTCGCTGGCTACACGGCGACGGAGACGTTGGGCCGCATCGGCGACGCCCGCGCGGTCGAACCGCTGCTCCAGCTGCTCCACGACGGAACGCAGTACCTGGAGTCGGTGGCGGTCGCCCTCGGCCGGATCGGCGACCCGCGCGCCATCTCCCCCCTCGTCGACGCGCTGCGGAACCTGCCCTGGCTCGCCGACGACACCCGGTCGGCAGTGGCCACGGCGCTCGGCGGTTTCGGCCGACCGGGGGCCGTGGCGCTGCTCGAGGCGTTGCACGGGAACGGCGCGCACCGCCGGCGCGAGTTCGCCGACCGCGACGTCGCGACCGCTCTGGGCGCCGTCGGCTCTGCGGCCTCGACACCCTGATCGGCTCCCTCGCCGACGGCGACCCCCTCGTGCGCTGCGCCGCGGCCGAGGGACTCGGGCGGGCCGGGAACCCCGCCGCGATCCCTGCCCTGCTCACCTGCCGGGACGACTCCGACGAACTGGTGCGCGCGACCGCAGCCGTGGCCCTGCAGATGCTCGGTCTCCCGGCCGCGCTCGCGCCGGACGAGGCCGGCCTACGCGCCCGGGCCTGCCCGCTGCTCGCCCGGATGTGGCGCGGCTGCACCGAACGCACCGCGGCCTTCGTGGGCAGCGAGTACACGGCGCTCGGCGAACTCACCTCCCTGCTGGACCGTTCGGCGGGCGACGTGGACGCCGACCTCCTGCGCCGCCTGGCCACGCTGCCGGAGGAGATCGAGCTCGAGCCCGTGGACGTCGACGGGGACGAGTACGAGCAGCGCCTGAGCTACGCGGCGGTACGGGATCGCGCGTTCGAGGAGCTCATGCGCCGTGCGCCGGCGTGGGCCGAGATGCGCGAGTCGCCAGAAGAGGAGTGACGATGATCGGCTTCCGGACGACGCCCGAGAAGATCGCGAAGTGGAGCAGGCAGAAGCCGCGCCGGACCCCATCAGGCGCCGTGCCGGCGTGGGGGGAACTGACCGGCGCCGACAAGGTGGTGCGCGCCCTCTCGGATGACGATCCGGCCGTGCGCGCGGCCGCTGCGGCCGCCCTCGCGACCATCTCGACGGAGGACATGACCAGCGCGGGACGTGATGCGGTCGTGCCGTCGCTGACGCGCTGCCTCCGCGACGGCGACCCCGCCGTCGCGACCAGCGCCGCCCGGGAGCTGCCGGGGTTCGGCGACTGCGATGCACTGGTGCCGCTGGCCGAGGCCCTCGACCGTTCACCACATGCCGGGACCAGGGCGGCCGCGCTGGACGGCATCCTGGGCATCCTGCGCGGCACCGAGGCGTACGCGTCGATCCGGCAGACCCTCGCGGCGACGTCGCACAAGGTTGGGCTGAGCCGCGACACGGTCGATCTGCTGCTGTACGCCGCCGCCCGCAGGTCGATCGAGCTGAAGATCGACCACGCGAACTCGCCGATCGGCGACGCGTTCGTCGACTGCGGCCCCAAGGCGGGCAGGCAGCTGGTCCGGGCCGGGCAGGAGATGGGCGACCCGTGGGCGGTGCGGTTCGGCACCAGGATCGTGGAGGGCCAGGAGTGCGGTGCCCACCACACGCCGGACGACCACTGCGTGTGCACCAGGTGCGGAGAGACCGTCCACGACTTCTCGCCGAAGTGCGTGTGCCGGTACTGCGGCTACCGCGCGCACGACTTCTCCGGCATGGGGGTGGTGAGCGGCTACCTCAACTACTGCCGTCGGTGCGGGCGCGCGTACATGCACGTGCAGTCCGGCAACGTCACCGAACTCGACCCGGTCCCCGAGCCGGCGCCGGCACCCCAGACGTCCTCGAGCGGTGTCACGTTCACCCAGGAAGAGCTGGACTACATGGCCGCCCACGCGCCGGCGTCGGCCCGGCAGCGGAAGTCGTCCGGCCGCACACCGAAACGTGGGGGCAACCGCTGATCGGGTCCTGTGGTGGAGACGAGGGGAATCGAACCCCTAACCCCCGCCTTGCAAAATCGACCGAGGGGCGGTTTGGCGCAGTGGGCTGTGACTGGAACTCCCACTTGACCAGCACTTTTACCGATGGTCACTCATAGCTGTCGTTGGCCGATTTTGGTCGTTCTGCGGACCATCTGCGGACTGTGGGCGGACTGGCGTCGCCGCATCAGTGGCCTCGGACACTGCCCTGACGACAGCACCCGCTCCCACACCCGCGGGAGCCTCTCCGACTGCGCCGCCCGCCGGAAGGGCGCTTCGCGTCCCTACGGGATGGGCCTCCGGCCCACCCTTCCCCCGGCGCTGCGCAGTCGGAGGGGAGCCGGTTATGGGGAAGCGGATGGACCCTTGGCGACCGCCGCGTCCTGCCTGACGCGGTGAATCTGGGTACCCCTGATTGGGCCGCTGTTGGACACAAGGCGGCTCGTACGCCCTGCGCTGGAGGACCCGACCGGAACGTAGCGTGTCCTTTGTGAATGGCGAATCCCGTGCTGCCTCCGCCATGACCGGCGAGCAGTTTCTGGACTTTGCGAATGAGTTGTACGTCGCCGTTGCGGAGGAGGCGTACCTGTGGGAGTTGCCCGACGGCTCCCGCGACTTGGCGGCTGACGGCTGGGTGCAGCACGGCCCTTGGCGACCCGAAGACTGCTCAGGGGCGCTCCTGGTGTGGTTCGACGCCGGATTCCTTGGGTTGCTGCGTCGCTGGCCCGAGGAAGAACCGGTCCCCACTGGACAGGCCGCTGAGCTCTTGCGGTCTCCGGACCAGTGGGTTCAGAGGCCCGATGGCTCGATGAACGTGGCCGTCGTCGCCACCGCCGCAGGAGAGGCCGTGCCCGCGGACGACTGGGTGCAGGCTCTTCACGTGCTGCGTCCTGCACAAAGGCCCAGCGGGTAACTGACGAGCGCCAGACTCTCTCAGAGTGGGCCGCTATGGGACCCTCGGCGACCTTCGGGAGAGGTCGGGACTTAGACAGGGCCCATGCGCTCTGCCTGAGGCGGTCAGCTCCACTGCCGGGACACGTCAAACCCGTCGGGCCGGAGGCGTACCCAGAGATCGCCTTGGCGCTCCAGCTGGTCGATGAACTCCGGCAGCCGCTCCTCGAGCAGATCAGCCGCATCGAACTCATTGCAGGCAAGCCAGAGATGCTTGCCCACGACCATCTGCCGCCGGCGTTGACTGAACTCGCGGTCATGCGTGACGAGTACGGCCTTCTGCTCTTGCGCGTAGACGGTGAGCTGGTCGTCGTCTACATAGGCCAGGTTGGCCTGCGCAGCGGTCCATGCGTCGTGACCCAGCTTCCTCAACCGCGAGGCAACCGATTCGGGCACGTTGTGGTCGCAGAAGAACCGCACGCCAGCCCGGCTAGCCGTCAGGCGACGCGCGAGCGCACTGCGGCAATGTCCCGCCGTGTCAGTAGCGGAAACTCTCGGAGGATCTCGGCTTCACCGCGCCCAGCATCGAGGTACCGGCGGATGGTTGCCACGGGAATCCGGGTCCCACTGATCACTTCCTTATGCCCCAGTGTGCGACGCCGCTTCTCCACTTCTCCGACAGTCGCCCTGGGCCTGCGAGCCGAGGACCCGATCCGAGCTCGCAGAGGCTCCAGGTCGAGTACCTGAGGGATCACCCCTTGTCCGGGTGCGCGCCCGTCCTCCCAGTGCCCGTTCTCGTCTTGCAGGTAGAGGCGACCACCGATGACGGCGTACCGGACCTCTGTTAGGGGGCTGTCGATTCCGCGGCCTCGCACCCGGTCAACAACAGTCCGGATGTGCTGGAGCGGTACGCCACGCGCGCGCATCTCGGCCACGATCATGGCGGCCAGTAGCTCAACGTAGCTGTACAGGCTGATGGGCCGGTGAGGAGTGAGCCGCTCATTGACCGACGGCATGACGAGACCTGTTCGGGCCCAGTAGTCAAGGCGGCTCGGACGCACGCCGGCCAGGCTCGCCGCCCGCTCCCGGGTGGCCATAAACAGTCGTTCGTCGACGTCCACCGCCACCCTCCTCCATCGTTGCTCCCCGACCGGATCGTGCCGAATATGGCACGGGCTGCCCACGATTGCTGCAGCGGCTTCCCTCCGAGATTGTCCCGTTACAGAAAGTCACTCCAGCGAGGGGCGGGGACGCCCGAAAACCGGCTTCGTCAGCCTCGGCCCTGACGACTGACATCGGCCCACAACATGGCGTCGCTGTCTCTACAGGGCCCACTAAAGGGACAGCACCGTTACTCGGGTGCCCCCAGTGCAGAGCGCCCCCGATGGTCGCGGCCAGCCGGCTCGCTACGACTGCCCTCCGGGGGGACGCTGCGCATCCGTTGGTCGCAGCCGCGTGGTCGACGTCGGAGACCCGCGACTAGCCCGCCTGCCCCCGCGCCGGCCGACCTCACGACCGGTGTCCGAAAGGACCCACTTCTCTGCGACCACCCGGTCGCCCTTCTTCCAGACCTGGTGGTCGAGGGGCCGCCTCAGTTGCCGCGCGAGCCAAGAGACGGCCACCTCGGCGGCCTCGTCGTCGGTCATAGGTACGCCACGAACGACGAGCGCCTCCTCGTCCCTCTCGTCGAAGTCATCCCAGAGGTAGGTGTCTCCCCAGTAGCCGCCGAGGAAGCCGTCGTCCCAGCGGACTTGGATGTGGTTGGTGATGACAGGCCACTTCCCGTCGGGAACCTCCGGCAGATCAACCATCAGGAGGCAGCCGGCGTAGTCGGTCTCCCAGGTCTCGCCCGGCTCGACGAGGTGCACGAGCAGCTCGGAGGCAAGGGTGCGAACGCGGCGGAGGAACGGCGTCGTTCTGTCGCTCGGGAACCACTCGGTCGCGTTCTCGCGGGAACTCACGTCAGGCAGTTTCGCGCATCACGGCGGCGGAACCCGCAGCTGTCCCATAAGCCGCCCTCACGGACACCGGCGCCCCCACCCTGCTGGGCTGCACCGACGCGTTGGTCGACGCCCACGTAAGCAAGCCGCGCGACGCCCCCGGTGTGAGGGCTCGGCACGACGGGGAGAATGTCTGCCTGCGCCGATCTAGCGGCGCAACGACATCAGGTTGACAGGGCAGTCGAGAACCGACAGCGCCCTTCTTCAGCAAGTCGGCCAGGGATTGAGCTGTACTGCCAATACCACCAACACGTACCGTCAATGTTCCAGTATTTACTCAGGAACGGCACGCATGCTACCAATAGAGGTAGTACGGGCCCCGCCTCGCGGGGCCCATTGCCGTTTCTAGGGGTGACCTGTTGGTCATTGTTGGGTGGCATTAGAAATGCGCGGTGGAATGAAGGTGTACGCCGGGTCGGCGGCGGCCGCCCGGGCGTATCTGGAGGCCGACCGCGGCCGGGCCGATGACTACTACCTGATCGAGGGCACCGGACTGGCCCGCCGCTTCGTGGCCCGCGACGGACGGGTGGCCGAGCGGGCGCCGCTCATGGGGGAGACCTACGAAACCTGGGTGGCCGGGCTCGACCCGGACACTGGCAACCCGCGGGGGCGGCTGCGCACCGACGAGCGTGGGGTGCGGTTCGTCGAGGTGGTGGTCAACGGCCCGAAGTCCTGGTCGCTGGCCGCCGCGATGCACGACGACGTGGCGGCCGCCTACGACGCCGCGCAGGACCGCGCCGCCGTCCAGATCATCGGCTGGCTCGCTGGGCACGCGACCACCCGGGTCGGCCCGCGCGGCGGCCAGGTCCAGCTACCGGTGGAGATGCTGGAGGCGGTGACGGTGCGGCACTACACCTCCCGCGCCGGAGACCCGCACCGGCATCTGCACCTGCAGATCAGCGCCCGGGTGTTCGCCGCGGGGAAATGGCGCGGACTGCACACCGTCGGCGTGCGCGACTTCCTCGCCGCCGTTAACGGAATCGGGCACGCTGCGGTCGCCTGCGATCCGCAGTTCCGGGCCGCACTCGCCGGCCACGGCTACACCCTGGATGCGACTGGAGAAATACTGGAGCTTGCCGCCTACGTCGGCCCGTTCAGCGCAAGGGCGACGCAGATCGGGCACAACCTGGACCGCTATGAACGCGACTGGATGGCGGCGCACCCCGAAAACCAGCCCGGTCCGGCGCTGCGGAGGGCCTGGGACGCCCGCGCCTGGGCCGAGGGGCGCCCGGACAAGGTCATCCCCCGCTCCGGGGCCGACCTCGTAGCGCGGTGGCGAGCCGAGCTGGGGGCGTTGGGCTATCGCGATCCCGCCCGCCCCGTCTCGCTGGCGCCGACCCCGATCGGCGCGCTCGACCGCGAAGCTGCCGTCGACACCGTGCTGACCCGGCTGGCCGCCGGCCGCTCGGCCTGGAACGCCGCCGACGTCCGCGGCGAGGCCGAGCGGCTGCTCGCCGCCGAGGGCGTCATCGCCGAAACGGCGGTGCGCCTCGAGTTGGCCGAGGACCTCACCGCCCGCGCCCTTGGCCGGTGCGTCCCACTTGTGGACCGGGAGGGAGTGCCTGAACACGTCCGGTCCTGGACCTCGCGACCGGTGCTCGACGTGGAAGCCGACCTGCGCGCCCGGTTCGCCGCCCGCGCCGACCAGCCACCGCCGGGTGCACCGCCGCCGGCGCCGCTGGCGGCCGGCGTCGTCCGGGGCATGGACGCCGGTCAGGCCGCGGCAGTCGCGATGCTGGCCGGCGACCGACGGTTGGTCGTAGTGGAGGGCGCGGCCGGCACGGGCAAGACCACGGCGCTGGCCGCCACTCACGCCTTGCTCGAACGGCAGGGGCGGCGGCTTGTCGTGGTGACCCCGACGCTGAAGGCCGCTGAAGTCGCGCGCTCGGAGGTTGGCGCGGCCGCAGGATCGGCGGCGTCCCTGGTCTTCGCCCACGGCTGGCGTTGGAACGAGCCCGGCGAGTGGACCCGACTCGTCCTCGGCGAGGTCGACCCAGTGACCGGCCGCATCCACACCGGGCCGGCGGAGGGGACCCGGCTGCGGCCCGACGATCTGCTGATCGTGGACGAGGCCGGCATGCTCGACCAGGACACCGCCCGCGCTCTGCTCACCGTCGCCGACGAGGCCGGGGCGCGGCTGGCGCTGCTGGGGGACCGCCACCAGCTCGCTGCGGTCGGCCGTGGCGGGGTCCTGGACCTGGCGGCCACTCAGGTCGATCCGGCCGCCTTTTTGACAATGGAGTCGGTGCACAGGTTCACCCGCACCGACAGCACGGGCCAGTCGGTTCCGGACGGTGAGTACGCCGAGCTGACGTTGGCGATGCGGCGGGGTGACACCCCCGGTGTGGTGTTCGACGCCCTCCTCGCCCGCGGCCAGATCCACCTGCACCCAGACCCCGCAGCGCTGCAGGACGCCCTGGCCGCGACTGCCGCCCACGATCCCCAGGCAGCCTGCGTTGCAGTGGTGGCGGACACCCGCGATCAGGTCAACGAGCTCAATGCCGCCATCCGCATTCAGCTGGTCACCGACGGCCGCGTCGATGACGTCCGGGTCGTGACCACGCGGGCAGGTCAGCGGATCGGCGCCGGCGACAGGATCGCCACCCGGCGCAACGACCGGAACTTGGAGGTGGCCAACCGAGACTCGTGGACCGTCACCGCGGTCGGCCGACGCGGTGGGCTGCTGGTCACGGCCGACACGGCCACCGGTGACGTCTCCCAGGGCGATGTCACCCCGGCCGGCGCACGGGTCCGGGTGCTGCCCGCCGACTACGTCACCGAGCACGTGGAGCTGGCCTATGCCAGCACGGCGTACGGCGTGCAGGGTGACACCGTTCCCGCCGCGCACGTGGTGATCGGTGACCAGACCGGCGCGGCCTCGGCCTACGTCGGTATGACCCGCGGACGGTTGTCCAACACCGCGCACCTCGTCGCGGCCGACGTGGCGGAGGCCCGGGTGCAGTGGATTGCCGTCTTCGGCCGCGATCGGGCCGACCTCGGCCCAGGCCACGCGGCCGAGCTGGCCGCTCGAGAGGCCGCCCGCGACCGCCAGGACCGGTCGCGCGACCGGACGGCAGCCGCTCCCCCGCGGCCGGTCGCCCCGGTACCGAGCGTCTCCCGGCCCGAGGCGGAGCGTTGGGGACCACCCCTCACCCGTGGAGGCGCCGCGCCGGGCATCGGTCGATGAACAGGGCCGCCTCCACCGGGGCAGCGCGAGTCCGGACACCAGCAACAGGATGAGAACTGGAGATTTTCTGGAGCCATCGGTGGTCGGCTGTCACCAATCGCACCCAAATGGCGCCTTCTCCCATGACGGAGCACCGCCCATCCGAGCCCACCGGAGCCAGCCATGTCCGACGATCCCGCCCGCCGCGAGCCCGAGCTGCTCACCATCACGGAGGCCGCCGAACTCCTCCGCGCTCCCGTCGCCACCCTCCGGTACTGGCGTCATCTGGGCACCGGCCCACGCAGCTTCCGCCTCGGCCGCCGCGTCCTCTATCGCTCCGCCGACGTCCGCGGCTGGATCGACGCCCAACAGGGACAGGTCACCAGCGACCGGTAAACGGCAGCGAGCTGCGGATCCCCAGCCCAGACGGCAATTCACAGAACGTTGTGGATTCACCGGACGACGACTGCCGGCGGCACGCTGGCGCACGAGATGAGCGCGTGAGAACTGGAGCTCCCGGCTGCGCAGGTCGGCCCCGGGCTCGTAGATGAAGGTGGTTAGTGATGGCCTCGATCGCACGCAGACCTGACGGCACGTACCGGCCGCGGTACCGCGACGAACACGGTAAGGAACACGCCCGCCACTTCAAGCGCAAGGTCGACGCCCAGCGATGGCTCGACGAGGTCACCGCGGCCGTGCAGACGGGCACCTACGTCGACCCCAAGCGGGCCAGGACGACCGTGGGCGAGCTTGCGCCCGTCTGGCTCGCCGGGAAGATCAACCTCAAGCCCACCAGCCGGGCCCGCTACGCCGACGTCCTCAAGACCCACGTCCTGCCGCGCTGGGGGAACGTCGCGCTGATCCGGGTGACCCACGGCGACGTGCAGGCCTGGCTCTCCGAGCTCTCCGACCGGGGGCTGGCCGGGGCCTCGGTCCGCAAGGCGCAGGGCGTCCTGTCCGGCATTCTCGGCCTCGCTGTGCGCGACCGGCGCCTGGCGGTCAACCCCGCGCTGGGCGTGGCCCTCCCCCCGATGCAGGAGAAGCGCCGTCGGTACCTGACCGCTGAGCAGCTCGAGGCACTCGCCGACGCCGCCGGGCCCGGCCGGGTCGCGGTCCTGGTTCTGGGCTACTGCGGGCTGCGCTGGTCGGAACTGGCTGCGCTGCGGGTGCGGCACTTCGACCTGCTGCGCCGGCGGGTGCTCGTTGAGGAGGCCGTTACCGAGGTCGACGGCTCCCGCCTGGTGTGGGGCACCCCCAAGACTCACGGCCGCCGCTCGGTGCCGCTGCCGCGGTTCCTGGTCGACGAGCTGGCCCGCACGGTGGTGACCCGCCCCGCCGACGAGCTGGCCTTCCCCTCGCCGCAGGGCGCGGTGCTGCGAAACCGCAATGCCCGGTCCGCCTGGTTCGACGCCGCGGCACAGGCCATCGGAGAGTCCGGGCTCACGCCGCACGAACTCCGGCACACCGCGGCCTCGCTGGCGATCAAGGCCGGCGCCAACGTCAAGGCGGTCCAGCGGATGCTCGGGCACGCATCGGCGGCTATGACCCTGGACCGCTACGCCGACCTGTTCGACGACGACCTGGACGACGTGGCCGACCGGCTGGACACGCTGCGGGCCGCATCCCGCGGACGAGTTGCGGACTTTTTGCGGACTGAGACCCCGTCGGAGGGCTCGCCAGAGCCCCCGACGGAGGTGAATCCGCAGGTCAGAGGAGTGGAGACGAGGGGAATCGAACCCCTAACCCCCGCCTTGCAAAGGCGGTGCTCTGCCAATTGAGCTACGTCCCCTGAGCTGATGCCCGAACCGCCGCGGCGGCGGGCGGGATCAGCGCGCGGTCGGGGTGCTGACCGCGTTCGGACCGCGGGTGGCCTCGTGCCAGAGATCGGCCTCGGCCTTGCCGCCGGCCCGCTTGCGGAGCGCGGCCAGCGCGCCTGCCGCGACCGCGACCAGCGCCAGTTTCTTCAGCACGCGGAGTACCTCCTGGGGCTGGTCGGCGCCGGAGGCTCCGGCACACGGGTGGGCCTGGGAGGACTTGAACCTCCGGCCTCATCCTTATCAGGGATGCGCTCTAACCGTCTGAGCTACAGGCCCGTGAACCATTCGCAATGCTACCGGTCGACCCGAGTGGGCCCCCGGAGGGGGTCCGCGCAGGGACGACGCTGGGGCTCCACGCAACGGGGGACGGCACGTGGCCGCGGTGTCGTCCGGAGGACGACAGATCACCTAGTCCCGCTCGGACAGTGTGATCTCCAGGCCGCCGACCAGGTCGGAGCACAGGTTGTAGATGAACGTGCCGACGGTGCACAGCGCGGTCAGCAGCACGATGTTGATCGCGCCGATGACGGCCGCGCCGCCGAACACGACGCCCGGGGTGATGACGTCGCCGGTGGACTCGGAGCCGGAGACGCTGCCGACCTGGCCGAACAGGTCGTTGAGCGTGTCGAAGACGCCCAGTGCGTTGAGGACGCCGTAGAGCACGCCGACCGCGACCATCCAGATGAAGAACAGGGCGATCGACAGAACCAGCGAGATCTTCAGCGCCGACCAGGTGTCGATGTGCCGCAGCTGCAGCCGGGCGCGGCGCGGGCCGCGGCCGCGGGACCGGCCCTTGTCCGCGCCCTTCTTGTCCGACTTGACCGCCGCGGGCGCCCCACCGGAGGGCCCGTCGGCAGGGAACGACCCGACGATCGCCGTCTCACCCGCCGGCGAGCCGGCCCCGGCGGACTGGGCGGGCACCGAGCCGGTGCCCTGGGACCGCGGGGTGCTGGCGCCGGGGATGGACTGCGTCGACGAGGCCGGGAGGGGCTGGCCCGCCGAGGCGTCCTGCGGCTCGGAACCGTCGTCGCCCCGGGATCCCGTGCGCACCGAACCCTGCGTCCGGTCGCTCATGCGTGTCTCCCGTTCCCCAGCGGCGCCGGCCGCTCGCTCGAGACCGGGCTCGGGTTTCCGCTGGTGGCGGCAGCCCCGAGCCGGTCGGATCTGGGACCCAGACTAGGCCGCGGGCTCGTCGTTGTCCGTGGTACGGGCGATTGCCACGATGCTCACGTCCTCCGGCAAGTTCATGAGCTTGACACCCATCGTGGCGCGGTCCTTGTTGTGCCGCACCCCGTTGACCGGGGTGCGGATCACACCGCCGCCGGAGGTGATGGCGTAGAGCTCGTCGCCGAGGGTCACCGCCAGCGCCCCGACCAGCGCCCCCTTCCGCGCCTTGGGGTCGGCGGTGAGCACGCCCTTGCCGCCGCGGCCCTGGTTCGGGTAGTTCTCGATGCCGGTCCGCTTGGCGAAGCCGCGCTCGGTGGCGACCAGGACGTCCACGCCCTCCTGCACGACCATCATCGACAGCAGCCGGTCGTCGTCGGACAGCGAGATGCCGCGGACGCCCTCGGTGGCCCGCCCCATCGGCCGCAGCGCCGTGTCGTCGGCGGTGAACCGGATCGACATCGCCTTGCGGGTGACCAGGAGCAGGTCCTGGTCCTGGTCGATGAGCACGGCCCCGACCAGCTCGTCGCCCTCGCGCAGGTTGATCGCGATCACGCCGCCCTGGCGCGGGGAGTCGAAGTCGGTCAGCCGGGTCTTCTTCACCTGGCCACGCGCGGTGGCCAGCGCCAGGTACGGGGCGACCGCGTAGTCCTTGATCTGCATGACCTGGGCGATCTTCTCGTCCGGCTGGAAGGCCAGGATGTTCGCCACGTGCTGGCCCCGGGCGGTGCGGTTGGCCTCGGGCAGCTCGTAGGCCTTGGACCGGTAGACCCGACCCTTGTTCGTGAAGAACAGGATCCAGTCGTGGGTCGAACCCACGAAGAAGTGGTCGACGATGTCGTCCTGCTTGAGAGCGGCCCCCATCACGCCCTTGCCGCCGCGGCGCTGCGAGCGGTAGAGGTCGCTCTTGGTCCGCTTCGCGTACCCGGTGCGGGTGATGGTGACGACGACCTCCTCCTCCGCGATGAGGTCCTCGATCGACACGTCGCCGTCATTGGCCACGAACTGCGTGCGGCGGTCGTCGCCGTACTTCTCGACGATCTCGGCCAGCTCGTCGTGGATGATCTGCCGCTGCCGCTCGGGGGAGTCGAGGATGGCCTGCAGGTCGGCGATGCGCGCCTCGAGCTCGGCGAGCTCGTCGAGGATCCGCTGCCGCTCGAGGGCGGCCAGCCGGCGCAGCTGCATGTCGAGGATCGCGGTCGCCTGGATCTCGTCGATGTCGAGGAGATCCATCAGGCCGCCGCGGGCGGCGTCGGCCGACTCGCTGTTGCGGATGAGGGCGATGACCGCGTCGAGCTGGTCGAGGGCCTTGGCCAGGCCGCGCAGGATGTGCGCGCGCTCCTCGGCCTTGCGCAGCCGGTAGCGGGTCCGGCGCTGGATGACCTCGATCTGGTGGTTCACGTACAGGCGGACGAGCTCGTCGAGCCGCAGCGTCCGCGGGACGCCGTCGACGATCGAGAGCATGTTGCAGCCGAACGTCGTCTGCAGCTGGGTGTGCTTGTAGAGGTTGTTCAGCACGACCTTGGCGACGGCGTCACGGCGCAGCGTGATGACCAGGCGGCGGCCCACGCGGTCGCTGGACTCGTCGGCGATCTCGCTGATGCCCTGCAGCCGGCCGTCCTTGACCGCCTCGGCGATCGCCTCGGCCAGGTTGTCCGGGTTGACCTGGTAGGGCAGCTCGGTGACGACGAGCTGCACGCGGTTGCGCGCGTCCTCCTCGACCGTGACGACGGCCCGCATCTTCACCGAGCCGCGGCCGGTCCGGTACGCGTCCTCGATGCCCTCGCGGCCGACGATGAGCCCGTGGGTCGGGAAGTCGGGGCCCTTGACCCGCTCCATGCACGCGGTGAGGGCTTCCTCGGGCTCGGCGTCGGGGTGATCGAGCATCCAGAAGACGGCGGCGGCCACCTCGCGCAGGTTGTGCGGCGGCATGTTGGTGGCCATGCCGACGGCGATGCCGGCCGAGCCGTTGATCAGCAGGTTGGGGATGCGCCCCGGCAGGACCAGCGGCTCCTGGTTCTTGCCGTCGTAGTTGGGCTGGAAGTCGACGGTCTCCTCGTCGATGTTGGCCAGCATCTCCATGGCCAGCGGGGTCAGCCGCGCTTCCGTGTAGCGCATCGCGGCTGCCGGGTCATTTCCGGGGGAACCGAAGTTGCCCTGCCCGTCGATCAGCGGGTAGCGCATCGACCAGGGCTGGGCCAGCCGCACGAGGGCGTCGTAGATCGCCGAGTCGCCGTGCGGGTGGTAGTTACCCATGACCTCACCGACGACGCGCGCGCACTTCACGTAGCTGCGGTCGGGGCGGAAGCCCTGGTCGTACATCGCGTACAGCACGCGACGGTGCACCGGCTTGAGGCCGTCACGGACCTCGGGCAGGGCGCGGCCGACGATGACCGACATCGCGTAGTCGATGTAGCTGCGCTGCATCTCCTGCTGGAGGTCGACCGGCTCGATGCGGTCGCGGGGCGGGGTCTCGGTCACGGTTCAGGTCTCCACAGGTCGGTGCACAGCAGTGGACAAAGTCGCAGGTCAAGGACGCTGTCGGCGGGTCGCGGGGTGATCCGCGCCGACCGCTAGACGTCCAGGAACCGCACGTCCTTGGCGTTGCGGGTGATGAAGCTGCGGCGGGCTTCGACGTCCTCGCCCATGAGGATGCTGAACAGCTCGTCGGCGGTCGCGGCGTCCTCGAGGGTGACCTGCAGCAGGATGCGCGTCTCGGGATCCATGGTCGTCTCCCACAGCTCCTTGGCGTTCATCTCGCCGAGCCCCTTGAACCGCTGGATCGCGTCGTCCTTCACCTTGCGGCCGGACTCGGCGGCCGCGCGGAGCACGGCCTCCTTCTCGCGGTCGGTGTAGACGTACTCGTCGCCGTGCTTGCCGCCCCACTTGATCTTGTACAGCGGCGGCTGGGCGAGGTAGACGTGACCGGCCTCGACCAGCGGACGCATGAAGCGGAACAGCAGCGTCAGCAGCAGCGTGCGGATGTGCTGCCCGTCGACGTCGGCGTCGGCCATCAGGATGATCTTGTGATACCGGAGCTTCGAGAGGTCGAACTCGTCGTGGATGCCGGTGCCGAACGCGGTGATCATCGACTGGACCTCGTTGTTCTTGAGGACCCGGTCGATGCGCGCCTTCTCGACGTTGATGATCTTGCCGCGGATCGGCAGGATCGCCTGGAACATCGAGTCGCGGCCGGACTTGGCCGAGCCGCCGGCCGAATCGCCCTCGACGATGTAGACCTCGGAGTTGCGCGGGTCGGTCGAGCGGCAGTCGGCGAGCTTGCCCGGCAGGGAGTTGTTCGAGAGCAGGTTCTTGCGGGCCAGCTTGCGGGCGTCCTGCGCCGCGCGCCGCGCGCGGGCCGCCGACGACGCCTTGACGATGATCGTCTTCGCCTCGGTCGGGTTGGCCTCGAACCAGTGGGTGATCTGCTCGTTGCAGACCCGCTGCACGAAGCCCTTGACCTCGGTGTTGCCCAGCTTGGTCTTCGTCTGGCCCTCGAACTGCGGGTCGCCGAGCTTCACCGAGACGATCGCCGCGAGACCCTCGCGGATGTCCTCACCGGTGAGCTTCTCGTCCTTCTCCTTGAGCAGCTTCTTCTCGGTGGCGTACCGGTTGACGATCGAGGTCAGCGCCGCACGGAAGCCCTCCTCGTGAGTGCCGCCCTCGTGCGTGTTGATCGTGTTGGCGAACGTGTAGACCGACTCGGAGTAGGCGTCGGACCACTGCATCGCCACGTCGACCGACATGCGCATGTCGTTCTTGCCCAGGCCCTCGGCGCCGAAGCCGATGACCGACTTGTGGATCGGGGACTTCTTGGCGTTGATGTGCTTGACGTAGTCCTCGAGACCGCCGTCGTACCGGTAGGTGATCTCCGTGGCCTCGAAGGCCGCGTCCTCCGTGCCGGCCTCGGGTGCGGCCTCGGCGACGGAGATCTCGTCGGCCAGGCCGGTCTCGGCCTTGCCCTGACCCGGCCGCTCGTCGCGCAGGACGATGGTCAGTCCCTTGTTGAGGAAGGCCATCTCCTGCAGCCGACGGCTGATCGTGTCGAACGAGTAGTGCGTCGTCTCGAAGATGTCGCCGTCGGCCCAGAAGGTGATCTGGGTGCCACGCTTCTTCGTCGGGCCGACCTTCTCCAGCGCGCCGGGCTTGGCCAGGTCGTAGTGCTGGTGCCACTCGGTGCCGTCGCGCCAGATGCGGACGTCGAGCTGCTTCGACAGCGCGTTGACGACGGTGACACCGACACCGTGCAGACCGCCGGAGACCGCGTAGCTCTTGCCGTCGAACTTGCCACCCGCGTGCAGGATCGTCATGACGACCTCGACGGTCGGTCGCTTCTCCACCGGGTGCATGTCGACCGGGATGCCACGGCCGTTGTCCTCGACCCGCACGCCGCCGTCGGCCAGCAGGGTGACCCGGACCGTGTCGCAGTGGCCGGCCAGCGCCTCGTCGACGGAGTTGTCGACGACCTCCCACACCATGTGGTGCAGGCCGCGCTCACCGGTGGAACCGATGTACATACCGGGCCGCTTGCGGACCGCCTCGAGACCCTCGAGAACGGTGATGGAGCTACCGGAGTAGGCGTTCTCAGCCGGGGCGTCGGTCTTCGGTCGAGCGACCACGTGGGGCCTTCCTTTCGCGCAACCGGCACGCGACTCTCCCGATCAGGGAGAGTGAGCGCAATGCGCCTCGAGGGGCGCAGAACGGCGCTGGGCCGGTTGCTGGCGGTTTCTGTTGTCCAGGATACCGGGTCCACTGACAGGAATGCCGCCGTCCACGCCCTGACGTCGTGTCTGCGCCTCTCGGAGCGCGTCGCCCACCACCGGTGCTGGCCCCGGGTTCGACACGCCGCCAATGGACCGCCTGGGCCGACGGCCTCCGGTGACGCCTAGTCGCGGTGCTGCTGCGGGTCGTCACCACTGAGCGCGGCGGGGTCGAACTCCGCCGCATCGCGCCCCGTCCGCCGGTTCAGCAGCACCGTCACCCCCCACAGGACGACGCCGACGCCCAGCAGGACGCCGGCGATCTGGTACTGGACGGCGGGCCGGCCGGCGAACGGGGTGGCCAGGTACGCACAGGCGAGCGCCCCGACGACAGGCAGGACGGTCGGCGTGCGGAAGTGCCCCTCGTCCGCCGGCCTCCGCCGCAGGACCAGGACGGCGACGTTCACGACGGCGAAGACCATCAGCAGCAGCAGCGCGGTCGTGCCGCCGAGGTCGGGCACGGCGCCGACGAAGGTGACGAGGCCGAAGGCGAGCGCGGTGGTGAACAGGATCGCGGTCACCGGCGTCCGGCGACGGGCATGCACCCGGCCGAGCACGGGCGGCAGGACACCTTCCCGCCCGAGGCCGTAGACCAGCCGGCTGGCCATGAGCATGTTGATCAGGGCGGTGTTGGCGACCGCGAACATCGTGATGACCCCGAACAGGCCGAGCGGGAACGCCGGGGCACCTGCTTCGACCACCTGCAGCAGCGGGGTCTCGCCCTCGCTCAGCTGGTCGGCGGGCACCAGCGCGATGGCCGAGATCGAGACCAGGACGTAGATCAGGCCGGTGATGCCCAGGCCCAGCAGCAGGACCTTCGGGAAGATCCGCCGCGGCTCCTTGGTCTCCTCGGCCATGTTCACCGAGTCCTCGAAGCCGACCATCGCGAAGAACGCCAGGCCGGTGGCGGCGATGACGCCGGTGAGCACCGACTTGTCGCCGGTGTCGAACTCCGTGACCCGCGAGAAGTCGCCCTCGCCGATGCCCAGTGCCCACACGCCGATCCCGATGATGATCAGCAGCCCCGACAGCTCGACGCACGTCAGCACGACGTTGGCCTTCACGCTCTCGCCGACACCGCGGACGTTGACCAGCGCGACGAGGGTCATGAAGCCCAGGCCGATCAGCGTGATGCCGATGCCCTCGCCGAGGTCGACGTCGAGCACGGCGGCGGCGTTGGCGCTGAACGCACGGGCGGCGGTCGACGCCGAGGTGATGCCGGAGCTCATGACCGCGAAGGCGACGAGGAACGTCAGGAAGTGGATGCCGAAGGCCTTGTGCGTGTAGAGCGCGGCCCCGGCGGCCTGCGGGTACTTGGTGACCAGCTCCAGGTAGCTGAACGCGGTGATCAGCGCGACCAGGAACGCGATGAGGAAGGGCAGCCAGACCACGCCGCCCACCTCGGCCGCGACCGTGCCGGTCAGGGCGTAGATGCCGGTGCCCAGGACGTCGCCGACGATGAAGAGCAGCAGCAGACCCGGCCCCATCACCCGCTTCAGGCTGGGCTGACCGCCTCGGTCGCTGTCCTGCTCGATGTGCGCTGCGCTCGCCATGGTGATGGATGCTCTTCGCTGCCCGCGGCGCTGTCGACTCGGACGTGATCTTCCGGTGACGCGAGCGCGACGCGGGCTGCGCGGCGGACACTCGGCCCATGCCCTCGGCCGAGACCACACCGCTGACCCGGCCCCTGACCTGCCTCGTCACCGGAGCGACCGGGTACATCGGTGGGCGGCTGGTGCCCGAGCTGCTGGACGCCGGCCACCGGGTGCGGGTGATGACCCGGTCCCCCGAGCGGCTGCGGGACCACCCGTGGGCCTCCCGTGTCGAGATCGTCCGCGCCGACGCAGGGGACGCCGACCAGGTCGCGACGGCCTGCGCCGGCGTCGACGTCGTCTACTACCTGATCCACGCGCTCGGTAGCGGCCCGGAGTTCGAGGCGACCGATCGGCACACGGCCGAGGTCATGGCCCGCGCGGCGCGGGAGGCCGGGGTCGGCCGCCTGGTCTACCTCGGTGCGCTCGAGCCGGAGGGCGAGGAGCTCTCGCCGCACCTGCGGTCACGCATCGAGGTCGCGGAAATCCTGCTCGCGTCCGGGGTGCCGACCGCCGTCCTGCGGGCCGCGGTGGTCCTCGGGTCTGGGTCGGCGTCGTTCGAGATGCTGCGGTACCTGACCGAGCGGCTACCGGTGATGGTGACCCCGCGGTGGGTGCACAGCCGGATCCAGCCGATCGCCGTCCGCGACGTGCTGCGCTACCTCGTCGGCTGCGCGACGCTGCCGTCGTCGGTGAGCCGATGCTTCGACATCGGCGGTCCCGACGTCATGAACTACGCCGAGATGATGCAGCGGTACGCCGCCGTCGCCGGCCTGCCGCGGCGCCGGATCCTGCCCGTCCCGCTCTTCTCGCCGTCGCTGTCGAGCCACTGGGTCGGGCTGATCACGCCGGTCCCGGCCGGGATCGCGCGGCCGCTGGTGGAGTCGCTGCGCAACACCGTCGTCTGCCGCGAGCACGACATCGCCGAGTACGTCCCCGATCCCCCGGGCGGCCTGCTCGGGTTCGACGAGGCGGTGGGTCTCGCCGTCCAGCGTGTCCGCGACTCCGCCGTCACCACCCGGTGGGCGTCGGCCTCGGTACCGGGCGCGCCCTCGGACCCGCTGCCCACCGACCCCGACTGGGCCGGCGGCAGCCTGTACGTGGACGAGCGGGTCCGCCGGAGCCCCGCATCGGCGTCGGCGATGTGGCAGGTCGTCGAGGGGATCGGCGGGGAGACCGGCTGGTACTCGTTCCCGCTGGCGTGGCGGGTGCGCGGTGCCCTGGACAGGCTCGTCGGCGGCGTGGGTCTGCGCCGCGGCCGGCGGGACCCGCGCCGGCTCTACGTCGGGGACGCCCTGGACTTCTGGCGGGTCGAGGAGCGCGAGGAGGGCCGGTTGCTGCGGCTGCGCGCCGAGATGCGGGTGCCCGGCCTCGCGTGGCTCGAGTTCCACGTGGAACACGCGCCCGACGGCGGCAGCGTGCTGCGGCAGCGAGCCACGTTCGCCCCCCACGGCCTGGCCGGCCACCTGTACTGGTGGGCGGTCGCGGCCTTCCACGGCATCGTCTTCGGCGGCATGGTCCGCGGCATCACGCGCGCGGCCGAACGCGCCGTCGCCTGAGCCGTGGCGCCCTGCCTCACCTGCGGGGAGGTCAGCCGACGCCGAGGGCCGCCACGATCGCCGTGAGCAGCCGGGCGTGGTGCTCGAGCAGCTCGGGGCGGTGCCCGTCGGGCCGGACGGCGGCGACGTGGCCGGCCGCGGACCAGAACTCGTCGCCGTCGTCGGTGCCCAGCAGCAGGCTCTGCACCGCCGAGTCCTGCGCGAGGCGCTGGAGCCGGGGCGAGTCCTCGGCCACCAGCAGCACCCAGCGCAGGTCGAAGGCCTCGTTCCCGCTGGGCAGCTGGAGCAGGCCGCCGGTCCGGTGCTTCCAGAACCGGGCCGGGGAGAGCCGGAACGTGGGGACCGTGCCCAGCATCGGCGCAGCGGTGACCGCATACTGCGGGACGATGTACCGCCCGGAGGCGTAGACGACGTCGAAAGCCACCAGTTCGAGCGCGCCGGCCCGCCCCCGCATCACACCGGCCGGACGGGAGTCCTTGCCCAGCCGCATCATCGGGGCCGACGCGACGAGGTCGGCCAGCGGGCCGTCGCCCGGCCCGGTGCCGTCGGACACCGTCCAGCCCCGCTGCACCGCCCATGCCTGGGCCCCGACCAGGTCGCCCTGGTAGGCGAAGACCTTCTCGACCTCCCCGGGCTCCCGCACCCGCCGACGACCTCCGAACAGGCCACCGCCGGCCGGCGGTTGCTCGGTGTCCGGCCCCGCGGGCCGATCCGGCGCAGGACGGTCGCGGGCGGGGTCGGTCGCCGGCAGGTCCCAGCCGGGCGGCTGCCAGGCGTCGCGGTCGGCGTTCGGGTCCTCGTCCCGGGGGGTCCGGCGGCGATCGGCGAAGTTGGGCTCGGCGTCGTCCGCCGGGCCGTTGCCGCCGTCCCCGAGGTGGGGCGGCTCCTGCCAGTTGCTGCCGTCGTCGGGGCGGTCGTCGAAGGGGTCCCGGTCGCGGGGGGTGCTCATCGGTTCGATCGTCCTATCCGTAGGTGTCGCGGGGCCCCCGGCCGCGCACCGAGCGCGGGCCCTTCTTCCAGCTGGGGGCCGTCGGTCCGACAACGCGCAACCGGGTCACGACGTCCCCGCCGACCTGCGCGCGCAGCTTGCCGAGGATCGACGGGGCCAGCAGCCGCAGCTGGGTGGCCCACGCCGTGGACTCGGCCACCACCAGCAGCTCGCCCTCGGTGAGGGTCTGCGGCCGGCAGTGCGAGGCGATCTCGGGACCGACGAGCGCGTCCCACCGTCCGAACACCGAGCCCACCCGGGTGTGCCGCGACCAGTCCTGCTCGGTGACGAGCGAGTCGACCAGCCGCCCCAGCGGCTGCGGGTCGTCGGCGCCGGGGCGCGGGCCGGTCCAGGTTCGCCGCGGCCCCGCGATCCGTCGCCGGGTCGGCTGCGGGCGCGCGGCCGAGGCGGCCCGCGCGGCCTCCAGAGCGGCACGGGCGATGTCGCTGGGTCGGGCCGGCCGCTCGTCGCTCACGCGTCCTCCACCCCGTCACCGATCTCCTCGAGCACCGTCACCGCGCCGTCGCCCACCTGGACCCGGGCGCCGCGCAACTCGGCCGGCACGTCCTCGAGCACGGCGGCGGTGATGAGCGTCTGCTCCGCCGAACGAGCCACGGACGCCAGGGCCGCACGCCGCTCGGAGTCGAGGGTCGCGAAGACGTCGTCCAGGATCAGGATGGGGTCCTCGCCCTCGGCCCTCAAGAGAGCGAAGGTGGCCAGTTTCAGCGCCAGCGCCAGGGACCACGACTCGCCGTGGCTGGCGAAGCCCTTCGCGGGCGCCGGGCCGAGGTGGATCACCAGGTCGTCGCGGTGGGGGCCGACCAGGGTGACGCCGCGGTCCAGTTCGTCGCCACGGCGCTCGGCGACCCGCTCCCGCATCGCGGCGGTGAGCTCGGCCGCCGGCGGGATCGGGGTCGCCGGACCGATCGGCGTCCCGTCACCGGCCGCCGGCACGGTCGAGGAGTAGCCCAGCGCCGCGGGGACGGCGTCCGCTCCGGCCACGTCGGCGTAGGCGCGCGCCATGTGCGGGCCCAGGTCGGCGACCAGCTGGAGCCGCGCGGCCAGCAGCTGCCCGCCGAGGTCGGTGAGGTGGCCGTCCCAGACGTCGAGGGTCTCGATGGCCTTGCCGCGCGCCATGCGGGCGGTCTTGAGCAGGGCGTTGCGCTGCTTGAGCACGCGGTCGTAGTCGGCGCGCACGCCGGCCAGCCGCGGTGTCCGGGTGACGAGGAGCTCGTCGAGGAACCGGCGACGCTCCGTCGGATCGCCCCGCACGAGGGCGAGGTCCTCCGGAGCGAACAGCACGGTGCGGACCAGGCCGAGCAGCTCCCGGGGACGGGGGAGGGGAGCACGGTTGACCCGGACGCGGTTGGCCCGCCCGGGGTTGATCTCGAGCTCGACGAGCAGCTCGCGGTCCCCCCGGCGCAGCGCCGCGCGGATCACCGCCTGCGCGTCGCCGTGGCGCACCATCGGCGCGTCAGACGAGACGCGGTGGCTGCCCATGGTGGCCAGGTAGCCGACCGCCTCGACCAGGTTCGTCTTGCCCTCGCCGTTGCGTCCGACGAACACCGTCGGCCCCGGGCGCAGGGCGAGGTCGACCCGTTCCCAGCTGCGGAACGACCCGAGCTGGAGGTGCCTCACGTACACGACGCGAGCATCCCGCGGTGACGTGCTGGAGCGGCCCCCCTGCAGGGTCCCGCCGCGAGCCTGCGAGTGGTGGGGGGCAGGGGGGTCCTTCCATTCACGCCGGCTTCTCGGCCTCCTGCGCCCGCACCGCCTGGACGGCGTGCCCGCCGAACTGGTTGCGCAGCGCGGCGACCGCCTTCATGGTCGGCGAGTCGTCCTGCCGCGAGGAGAAGCGGGCGAACAGCGACGCCGCGATCGTCGGCATCGGCACGGCGTTCTCGATGGCCTGCTCGACGGTCCACCGCCCCTCGCCGGAGTCCTCGGCGTAGCCGCGGATCTTCTCGAGCGTCGGGTCCTCGTCGAGGGCCCGCACCAGGAGGTCCAGCAGCCACGAGCGGATGACCGTGCCCTGCGTCCAGGAGGCGACGACGCCGGGGACGTCCTCGATCAGGTCGACCGCGGCGAGCAGTTCGTAGCCCTCGCCGTAGGCCTGCATCATCGCGTACTCGATGCCGTTGTGGACCATCTTGCTGAAGTGCCCGGCACCGACCGGACCGGCGTGCACGAAGCCTGCCCCGGGCATCTCCTGGCCGGACTCGTCCTGCGGCGCCGGTGGCTTGAGCGCGTCGAAGATCGGCTGGACCTTGGCGACGTCGTCGGTGCTACCGCCGACCATGAGCGCGTAGCCGTTCTCCAGGCCCCACACACCGCCGGAGACGCCGGCGTCGATGTAACCCAGCCCCTTCTCGCGGAACAGCACGTCGTGCACCTGGTCGTCGGTGTACTTCGAGTTGCCGCCCTCGATGACGACGTCGCCGGGGCTGAGCAGCTCGCTGAGCTCCTTGACCGTCGCCCGGGTCGGCTCGCCGGAGGGGACCATCACCCACACCACGCGCGGTGCCGAGAGCGCCTCGACCAGGCCCGGCAGGCTGTCGACGTCGCGCTTCGGTGACGACCGGTCGTACCCCACGACCTCGTGACCGGCGCGGCGCAGCCGCTCGGCCATGTTGCCGCCCATCTTGCCCAGACCGACCATCCCCAGCTGCACGACGTCGTCCCCTCTCAGCGGATCCCGGAATCGGTACTTCATCGTGCTGGCCGCGGCTGCAACGTGCGACAGCGGCCTACTGGCGGGTTTCACCCCGGCAGGCGCACCGGCATGATCAGGTAGCGGTAGCTGCCGGGCCGCTCGGCCGGCCCGGTGGGCTGGTCGTCGGTGCCCGGGTCCTCGACGCCGGAGAGCACGGCCGGCTTGAGCGGGCTGACGAAGTCCATCCGTGCCCGCTCGGTGTGCACGGCGGCCAGGCCGTCGAGCAGGAACGTCGGGTTGAAGCCGATGGTCAGCGGCTCGCCGTCGAACTCGACGTCGCAGCGTTCCTCGGCCTGCCCCTCGTCATCGGTGCCGCCGGCCCGCAGGGTGACCTGGCCGGGGGTGAACTCGCAGCGCAGCGGCGTGCCGCGCTCGGCGACCAGGGCCACGCGCTTGGCCGCGTCGGTGAACAGCGCGACCGGCAGGATCGCGTGCGCGTTCGACTCGCTGGGCATGATCGCCCGGTACTTGACGAACTCGGCGTCCAGCAGCCGGGTGGTGGTCTGCCGGTCCTTGCCGGAGAGCCCGAGGATGCCCTCACCCGAGCTGCCCGACGACAGGGACAGCACGATCTCCGGTCCGCTGGTGAGCGTCTTGGCGGCGTCGGCCAGCGTCCGCGCCGGCACGAGGACGGCGGCGGAGGTGCCCGGGGATTCCGGTCGCCAGGCGAACTCGCGGACGGCGAGGCGGTAGCGGTCGGTCGCGGCCAGGGTGATCAGGTCGTCCTCGATCTCCAGCCGGACGCCGGTGAGCATCGGCAGGGTGTCGTCGCGTCCCGCGGCGACGGCGACCTGCCCGACCGCCTCGGCGAACACGTCGCTGTCGACGATCCCGGCCGACGACGGCATCGACGGCAGGGACGGGTAGTCCTCGACCGGCAGGGTCGGCAGGCTGAAGCGGGCGTTGCCGCAGGTGATCGACAGTCGCGGCCCCTCGGCGGTGACGTCGACCGGGTGCGGCGGCAGCGACCGGGTGATCTCGGCCAGCAGCCGCCCGGGCACCAGGACGCGGCCGTTCTCGGTGGTCTGCACGTCGACCTCCGCGCGGGCGGAGACCTCGTAGTCGAAGCCGGACACCGACAGCGAACTGCCCTCGGCCTCGAGCAGGATCCCGGCCAGGACCGGGACCGAGGGCCGGGCCGGCAGGCTGCGCGCCGTCCAGGCGACGGCGTCGGCGAGCACCTCACGTGCCACCCGGAACTTCATCTCTCGACCCACCAATGCTCTGTCCGCTCCCGGGGGAGACGCCGTCGACGGGCGCCGTCCGTGGACCGCGGAACTCCTTCACTCCTGTGCGCGCGATGCCGGACACCTGGCGGCTCCGGCGGTCGTGCGGTGCTCATCGTGCCTGTTGCCCGCCCCTGGGGGGAAACCCCGTCCCCGCCGATGGCCTCTCAGGGCCTCCGGAGCACCTCTGACCGCACGATCCCCACCCAGAGTGTGGTTCAAGGATTCCTCGATATAACTCCCTCATCTTCGTCATCACAGGTGTGGAAGCTGGGGATCGGGGCCCTTCGCGCAGGTCAGCGGTCGAATGGGGCTGTTGGCCGGCTGTGGGGCGGTGACCGGTGTCCTGTTGTCGACATGTGGATGACTCGACCGTTGTGCACCGCGGCGGCCGACCGTCCACCCCCTGTCCCCTGCGTGCCCCCCGCCCGTCCCCAGGGATTCCCAGGACCCGGTGTGGGGCGGCGCGGGCGTGCGGCGGCCGGTGGCGTCCCGGATCGGCAGGTTCCGGTATCGGCGCAGGTCAGATGCCCGTTCCGGGCCGGAGTCGGGTGCGTGCGGCGAAGGTGCGACCCGCGGCGGGCGGCGGGGCCGATGACCTCCGGTGACCCGGCGGACACGAGATCTCCCCAACCTGTGCACATTCCTGGGGACAACTTCTCGATGTGTCGACCATGGTCACGGTCCGGACAGCGACGACTACGCGGCGACACCGGGAGAGCGTGGTGTCCATCGGCTGCCCACACCTGTGGACAAGTCGACGGATAACTCCCCCGGCATCGTCACTGCCGGGCGCGGCTCTTGATCCGGGCGGTGAGCTCGGTGACCTGGGTGTACGTGGCCCGGCGCTCGCTCATCAGGTTGGTGATCTTCTTGACCGCGTGCATGACCGTCGTGTGGTCCTTGCCGCCGAAGGACGCACCGATGCGGGGCAGCGACAGCTCGGTGAGCTCCCGGCACAGGTACATCGCGATCTGACGCGCATTGACCAGCGTGCGGCTGCGGTTGCTGCCCTGGAGCTCCTCCATCGTCACGGAGAAGTACTCGGCCGTCGCCGCCATGATGATGGCCGCGGTGATCTGCGGGCCCTGCTCGTCGCTGATCAGGTCCTTGAGCACCAGTTCGGCCAGCGGCAGGTCGACCTGCTGCTTGTTGAGGCTGGCGAACGCGGTGACCCGGATGAGGGCCCCCTCGAGCTCCCGGATGTTGGTCTGCACCTTGCTGGCGATGAACTCCAGCACCGGGTCGGGCACCTGCAGCCGCTCGCCCCACGCCTTCTTGCGCAGGATCGCGATGCGCGTCTCGAGGTCGGGCGCCTGGACGTCGGTGATCAGGCCCCACTCGAAGCGGGTGCGCAGCCGGTCCTCCAGCGTCGTGAGCTTCTTGGGCGCGCGGTCGGAGGTGATCACGATCTGCTTGCTGGCGTTGTGCAGCGTGTTGAACGTGTGGAAGAACTCCTCCTGCGTGCGCTCGGCCCGCTCGAGGAACTGGATGTCGTCGATCAGCAGGAAGTCGATGTCCCGGTAGCGACGGCGGAAGTCCTCGGCCCGGCCGGAGTGCACCAGGTTGATGAACTCGTTGGTGAACTCCTCGGTGCTGACGTAGCGCACCTTGACGTTGGGGAACATCCGCGCCGCGTAGTGCCCGATCGCGTGCAGCAGGTGGGTCTTGCCCAGCCCCGACTCGCCGTAGATGAACAGCGGGTTGTACGCCCGCGCCGGCGCCTCGGCGACCGCCACGGCCGCGGCATGGGCGAACCGGTTGCTGTTGCCGATGACGAAACTGTCGAAGACGTACTTGGGGTTCAGACCCGGGTCGAGCCCGGCCGGGCGACCACCCTCGGGACGGCGTCCGCGCGCCGGGCCCGCGCCACCGTTCCCGCGCCGTTCGCCCGCCGCGTCGACGTCGAAGGGGAGGACGTCGGCCGAGCGCTCGTCCGCGCCGCCCCAGTCCCGGCCACCGGACATGCCGCCGGCGGGGTCCCCTCCCCAGGTCGTGGTGCTCCAGTCCTCCGGGGCGCCCCGGTCGACGGGGCGGTGCACCGGCGGGGCGTCGACGGCGCGCAGCTCCCGCGGCTCGCTCTCGGCGCGGGGGGAGGGCTCGGCGCCCTCGCGGTCCCACGGCGGCGTGCGGACGGCGTCGGTGCGCACGCCGAACGCGCTGCGCCCGTCGTCGGCCCGGTCACGGGTGGCCCGGTCCTCCTCCGCCCGCCGAGCCTCCAACGCGGCCTCGGCGGCCGACCACGGGCGGCGGATCGGCTCGTCGTTCCGCTCGTCCTCGCCCGGCCCGGCGGGGGCGTCCTCGATCTGGACGGCGACCCGGATGTCACGGCCGAAGCGTTCGGACAGCGCCTCGGCCAGCACCCGGCGCATCCGCGACTCGAGCACGGTCTGGGTGAACTCGTTCGGCGCGGCCAGCACGGCGGTGTCCTCCACCAGGCCCAGCGGCCGGGTGAGGTTCAGCATCGCGTTCTGCTGCGGGGACAGGCTGGTGGCCAGTCGCTCACGGATCTGGTCCCAGACCGTGGCCAGGTCCAGCGTGGCATCGGCCATGCGACTCGTCCTCCCGTTGCATTCGTCCCCCGGCCGCTCCCGGACGCGCGCGTCCACCGCCGGATCCCCCCACTGTGGATACACGCACGCTCATGTTCCACATCGCTGTCCACAGGCTGTGCACGGCTGGCGAGGATCTGCGCCGGCTTCGCACCCAGCGGGGCGGTGACCGGCATCGTTGCTGGTCAGAGGCCGTTCCGGGCGGAAGATCGGGCAGTACGGCGGTCGGCTGACCGACGGGGTCGGCCCACGCGTTGTGACCCTGACGTCCAACGCGGAGCGACGGCGACGCTAACAGCCCCGTCCACAGCCCGGCAACGATGACCGAGGTCCGTCGAGGGGAGGACGGCGAGT
Source organism: Blastococcus jejuensis (assembly GCF_039534705.1). Lineage (NCBI taxonomy): Bacteria > Bacillati > Actinomycetota > Actinomycetes > Geodermatophilales > Geodermatophilaceae > Blastococcus > Blastococcus jejuensis. Next base: position 83,853 of record NZ_BAAAVV010000009.1, on the reverse strand, counting down.
CGGATGCGGCGCGTCGCCGCCGGGGCCGGCGTCCCCGGGTGGACCATGGGCGGTCGGGATCCGGCCGGGCACCGGCCGGCATCCCTCCTCGGTTATGCTGGTCGGAGTCTGTGGACGGTTCCGGTCGCTCCCCTGCCCTGTGCAGGGGTGTGCGGTGCGCGATCCGGCCCGCAGGAAACCAGCTTCCGGGGGTGCCGGGGCCGTAGCGGTTCGCCGTTCGCGCCGGCTTCCCTGCGCGCACCCGTCCGCCGATGGGTGTGCACCGTCGATGTCGTGTAGTGGGAGTACCTCGTGAGCAAGCGCACGTTCCAGCCGAACAACCGCCGCCGGTCCAAGACCCACGGCTTCCGGCTGCGTATGCGCACCCGCGCGGGCCGGGCGATCCTCGCCGGTCGCCGCCGCAAGGGTCGCGAGAAGCTCTCCGCCTGAGGTGTTGCCCGCGCAGGCACGCCTGCGCCGGCGTCCGGAGTTCACCGCGGTCGTCCGGTCCGGTCGGCGTGCCGGTCGTCCGACCATGGTGCTCCACTACCTCCCCGTCCGGCCCGAGCCGCTGGGCGCTATCCCCATGACGTCGCGGTCGGCGACAGGTGCCGCGACGGCGTCGCCGTCCGGTGCCCGGGCCGGTTTCGTCGTCGGCAAGGCCGTGGGCAACTCGGTGGTCCGTCACCGGGTGACCCGGCGGCTGCGGGCGGTCGTCGGCGCCGAGCTGCACCGCCTGCCCCCCACGGCCGACCTCGTGGTCCGGGCGCGGCCCGAGGCGGCGACGGCGCCGTCGGCGGTGCTGCACCGCGACCTCCACGCCGGTCTCGACCGCCTGCTGCCCGAGCGGGTGACCGGCCCGTGACGACCACCCGCCGGCCCGTGCGCCGGGCGCTGCTGGCCGTCATCGCCTTCTACTCCCGGGCGATCAGCCCCGCGCTGCCCCCGCGGTGCCGCTTCTACCCGACGTGCAGCGCCTACGCCGCGGAGGCGATCACCCGGCACGGCGCCGGGCGGGGCAGCTGGCTCGCACTCCGCCGGCTGGTCAAGTGCGCCCCCTGGCACCCTGGCGGCGTCGACCTCGTCCCCGGCACCGAGCGCGACCTCGGCGCTCCCGGCGACCTGACCACCCACCGAGCCACCCCGGCCGCCTCGCGCCGGGCCCCGCACGAGGAGCCCTCCGTTGCTTGACTGGCTGTACACCGGGATCGCCTTCGTGATGAAGGCGTGGCACGCGCTGTTCTCCACCTTCCTCGATCCCGCCGGCGGCATCACGTGGGCGCTGTCGATCATGTTCCTGGTGGTCACGGTCCGGCTGATTCTGTTCCCGCTGTTCGTGAAGCAGATCAAGTCGCAGCGGGCGATGCAGGAGCTGCAGCCGGAGATCCAGAAGCTGCGCAAGCAGTACGGCAGTGACCGCCAGGGCATGAGCCAGGCGATGATGGCCCTGCAGAAGGAGCGCGGGGTCAACCCGCTGGCCGGCTGCCTGCCGATCCTCCCGCAGATCCCGGTCTTCCTGTCGCTGTTCCACGTCCTGCGCCGGCTGGCCCCTGGCAAGGACGGGCTCTACAGCTGGTCCGACGAGCTGACCGACCAGGCGGCCAAGGCCGAGCTGTTCGGGGCGCCGATCTCCTCGTCGTTCAACATGACAGGGCCGAAGGAAGCGGCGATCCTCGGCCTCGACGGCGTCACCTACGGCGGCATCCGGGTCGTGGCGGTCGTCCTCATCGTGGTCATGTGCATCACGACCTTCGTCACGCAGAAGCAGATCATGCGCCGCTCCGGGCCGGTCGAGGGCCAGGCCGCGATGGTCCAGAAGGTGCTGCTCTACGGCATGCCGCTGAGCCTCTTCGTCACCGGCTTCTTCTTCCCGATCGGCGTCCTCCTGTACTGGACGACGAACAACCTGTGGACCCTCGGCCAGCAGTTCTTCATCCTGCGCAAGCTGCCGCCGCCCGGGTCCCCCGCCGCGAAGGCGAAGGCGGCCGCGGACAAGCCGGCCATCGACCCGAAGACGCTGGCTCCCAAGCCGGGCGCCAAGCCGGTCCGTACCAAGCCCGGCCGCCCGGCTCCCGTCGACGGTGCCGTGTCGGACGTGCCCTCCGACACCGGCTCGACGTCGTCCAACGGCTCGGGTAGCCCCGGCAAGGGCGCCGCCAGCCGCTCCCCGGGAGGGAAGAGCGGCTCCGCGCCGGCCAACCGGGGCAAGCGCAAGCGCCGCTGACCCCCGACGTCGTGCGCGACGTCCCGCCGGCGCCGCCGGCCAACGACCACCGGGCCCGTCCCGGCCGCCGCTCCGATCTGGAGGAACCCCGTGAGTGCCCCGCAGCAGCCGTCCATCGAGGCCCCGCCGTCACGTGACGAAACCGCCGCCGAGGGCGCGACGCCCCCCGGCGCCGCCTCTCCCGCAGTACCCGCCGCCGACGCGGCGAGTGACGACTCCCTCGTCGAGCGTCGTGAGTCCGGGGCGGGTGGGGCGGATGAGGTGGACGGTGAGGATGCGTCCGACGACCTGCTCGTCCGCGAGGGCGACGTGGCCGGTGACTACCTCGAGCGCCTGCTCGACATCCTGGACGTGGACGGCGACATCGACCTCGACGTCGAGGGCGACCGCGCGTCCGTGGCGATCGTCGGCGGCCGCCTGAACGATCTGATCGGACCCGACGGGGCCACCCTCGAGGCACTGCAGGAGCTCACCCGCCTCGCGGTCGCCCAGTCCACCGGCGTCCGCAGCCGGCTGATGCTCGACGTCGGCGGCTTCCGGGCCAAGCGCCGGGCCGACCTCTCCTCGCTGGCCGCCGAGACCGCCGGCCGGGTCGCCCAGAGCGGCCAGCCCGAGCGGCTGAGCCCGATGAACCCGTTCGAGCGCAAGGTCGTGCACGACGTCATCGCCGGGGTCGCCGGCGTGCACAGCGAGTCGGAGGGCGAGGAGCCGAACCGCCGAGTCGTGGTCCTGCCCGACAAGTGACCCGCCCCGCGCCCACCCCCGGGACCGCACCGCCGCCGCCCCCGGCGGCGGCGGCCGTCTTCGGGGACGCCCTGCCGCTGGCCGAGCGCTACGTCGCGCTGCTGGCCGGCGACGGCGTCGTCCGGGGGTTGATCGGGCCGCGTGAGGTGCCGCGACTGTGGGAGCGCCACGTCCTCAACAGCGCGGCCGTCGCGGAGGCCGTGCCCCAAGGCGCACGGGTGGTGGACGTGGGCAGCGGCGCCGGCCTGCCCGGCATCCCGCTCGCCCTGGCCCGTGCCGACGTCACGCTCACGCTGGTCGAACCGATGGCGCGGCGCGTGGAGTTCCTGGAGGAGGCTCTCGGCGACCTCGCCGGGGGGCCCGGCGTCTGCGGAGGCGTCGACGTCCGCCGCTGGCGGGTGATCCGCGGGCGCGCGGAGGACCGCGCGGTGGTGAGCGCGGTCGGGCCGGTCGACGTCGTCACCGCCCGGGCCGTCGCCCCCCTCCCCCGGCTGGTCGGCTGGTGCCGCGGGTTGCTGCGACCGGGCGCCCAGCTGGTCGCCCTCGTCGGCGCGAAGGCGGTCGAGGAGCTGCCCGGGATGGTGGCCGAGCTGACCGCCGCGGGCATGCGGGACGTGCACACCCGGGCTGTCGGTGCGGAGCTCGGCGACGCTGCCACTACCGTGGTGGTCATGACGCGTGGATCGCGGTGACGGCCTCTCCCCGGAGAGAACACGAACCTTGTTCCACGTGGAACCGGTACAGCAACCCGACTCCGTTTCACGTGGAACGGCAATGATTCACCGTGCACTGCAGGAGGGACCCGCGATGACCGACCCGGGCGAGAGGTTGCGGAGCAGTCTCGCCGCCGACCAGTCATCCGGTCCGTCGTACGGCTTGGCGGATTTCGACAGCCCGATCGCGATGGAAGCCCTGCGCGCCACCCGCGTGCTGCACGCCGCCGACCAGGAGCCCTTCCCCGCACCCGGGCGCATCCGGGTCATCACGATCGCCAACCAGAAGGGCGGCGTCGGGAAGACCACCTCCACGGTGAACCTCGGCGTCGCGCTCGCCCTCTACGGGCTCCGCACCCTTGTCATCGACCTCGATCCGCAGGGCAACTGCAGCACGGCTCTCGGTGTCGAGCACACCGTCGGCACCCCCTCGGTCTACGACGCCCTGGTCGGCGACAGCACCCTGGCGGAGGTGGTCCACCCGACGACCGCCAGCCCGCTGCTGCGCTGCGTCCCGGCCACGATCGACCTCGCCGGTGCGGAGATCGAGCTCGTGTCCGTCGTCGCCCGCGAGCACCGGCTGCGGCGGGCGATCGAGGCGCACATCTCCGCGCTGCCCCCGGACGAGCGGCCGCACTACGTGCTGATCGACTGCCCGCCGTCGCTGGGGCTGCTCACGCTCAACGCCCTGGTCGCCGGCGACGAGGTGCTGATCCCGATCCAGTGCGAGTACTACGCACTGGAGGGCCTGGGTCAGCTGCTCTCCAACATCGACCTCGTGCGTGCCCACCTGAACCCAGGGATCGCCGTCCGCACCATCCTGCTGACGATGTACGACGGGCGGACCAAGCTCGCCGACCAGGTCGCCGACGAGGTGCGCAACCACTTCGGCGAGCTCGTGCTGCAGGCGGTCATCCCCCGCAACGTCCGGGTCTCCGAGGCGCCGGGCTACGGCCAGTCGGTGCTCACCTACGACCCCGGGTCGCGAGGCTCGACCAGCTACGTGGAGGCCGCCCGGGAGCTCGCCCAGCGCGGCGTGAGCATGCGCCCGCTGGATCGCCCGTCGGCGGGCGTCAGCGCGGCACCGGTGGCGACGCTGAGCGTCAGCGATCCCGTCATGTCCGACGTCGCCACCGCGGACGCGGCCACGACGCGGGAGAGCCAGTGAGCACGACCGTCCCCAAGGAGGACCAGTGACGAAGCGCGGCGGTCTCGGGCGTGGTCTGGCGGCCCTGATCCCCACCGGCCCACCCCCGGAGCCGGCCCCTGCAGCTGCCCCCGCGGCGTCGGTCGAGCCCGCGCGGGACGGGGCGGCCGACGAGCGCGAGGCCGCCGCCCCGGCGCCGTCGCCGGTCAGCCTGGTGCCTCCGCCGGTCGAGCCGGCTCCGGCCGCCTCGCCGGCGGCCGCTCGGCCTGTGGAGGACGGCGCGGTCGGCGTGCCCGGTGCCCGGCTGCTCGAGGTTGCCGTCGACGACGTCGTCCCGAACCCGAAGCAGCCACGGCAGGTCTTCGACGACGAGGCGCTGGACGAGCTCACCCACTCGGTGCGCGAGTTCGGCCTCCTGCAGCCGATCGTCGTGCGCGAGCGGGTTCTCGACGACGGGCGGGTCGGCTACGAGCTGATCATGGGTGAGCGGCGACTGCGGGCCGCCCGGGCCGCAGACCTGGAGACCGTGCCGGCGATCGTCCGGGACACGACCGACGACGCCCTGCTGCGCGACGCGCTGCTGGAGAACATCCACCGGGTGCAGCTCAACCCGCTCGAGGAGGCCGCGGCCTACCAGCAGCTGCTGGAGGAGTTCGGCGCGACCCACGAGGAGCTGGCCAGCCGCATCGGCCGCAGCCGCTCGCAGGTGACGAACACGATCCGGCTCATGAAGCTGCCGGTGAAGGTGCAGACCCGGGTCGCCGCCGGCGTCATCTCGGCCGGGCACGCCCGGGCCCTGCTCGGACTGCAGGACGCCGAGGCGCAGGACGCGCTGGCCACGCGGATCGTCGCGGAGGGCATGTCGGTCCGGGCGACCGAGGAGGCCGTCGCGATGGCCGCCGCCGAGCAGCCGACGGCCAAGCGCCGGACGCGGCGGATCTCCGCGCCCGGGGTCGAGGAGCTGGGCTCGCGACTGTCGGACCGGTTCGAGACCAAGGTGAAGATCCAGATCGGGCGGGCCAAGGGACGCATCGTCGTCGAGTTCGGATCGGTCGACGACCTGCAGCGCATCATCGGCGTCATGGCGCCGGAGATCACCGGACGTCGTCCCGAGGCCTGACGGGCCCGCCCGCAAGCACCCGACCTGATTTCGTCACTGACGAAGTCAGGTCGGGATGTCGATCAGCAGCGCGGGGCCTCAGCCGGCGGTGCTCGCTTCCCGGCGGGCGAGCAGGCGGGCCAGTACCTCGCCGAGCTCGTAGCCGGCCGTCTCGACCGCCATGGGGAACATCGACGTCTCGGTGAGCCCCGGGGAGACGTTCACCTCGAGGAAGTGGACCTCCCCGTCGGGGGTGACGATCGCGTCGGTCCGGGACAGGTCGGCGAGGCCGAGCTCCTCGTGCACTTGGACGGCGAGTGCGGCTGCTCGCGCGGCGACGTCCTCGGGGATGCGGGCCGGGACGTGGTACTCGGTCAGACCGGGCGTGTAGCGGGACGTGTAGTCGAAGACGCCCGACTCGGGGACGATCTCGACAGCCGGCAGGGCCTGCGGGCCGTCGCCGAGGTCGATCACCGACAGCGCCAGCTCGACACCCTCGACGAACCGCTCGACCATCACGGTGTCGCCGTAGGCGAAGCAGCTGACCATCGCCGCGGGGAGCTCCTCGAGGCGGCTGACCTTCTGCACGCCCAGCGCCGACCCGCCCGAGGCCGGCTTCACCATCAGCGGGAGACCGAGCCGGGCCACCATCAGGTCGAGGACCGCTCCGGCTCCCAGTTCGCGGAACGTGCTGTGCGGGAGCGCGACCCAGTCCGGGGTCATGAGTCCGGCCGAGCGGACGACGGACTTCGCGGCGGGCTTGTCCCAGGCCAGCCGGCAGGCCGCTGCCGGGGAACCGACGTAGGGCACCCCGGCCAGGTCGAGGACCGCCCGGAGGGCGCCGTCCTCCCCCGTCGCGCCGTGCAGGGCGATGAAGACCGCGTCGGCGGGCGAGGCGGCCAGCCCGGGCAGGAGGTCGGCGTCGGCGTCGCGGATCTCGGCGTCGACGCCGGCCCGGACCAGCTCCTCCCACACCTGGGTGCCCGACGACAGGCTGACCTCGCGCTCGAACGTGAGTCCGCCGGCCAGCACGACCGCGCGCAGCGGGTGCGGCTCGGTGCCGTGGGCGCTCGCGGGTGCGGCTGCTTCGGTCATTCCCGCCCGTCCTCGTATCGGTCGCTGTTGGCCGGGCCCACGATCGTCTCGGCCTCGTGCCCGGCCCCCGGCCGCCCGATCGCCCGGAAGGTACCGGTGTCGACCGCGTCGAAGGTGGAGTGCAGTTCCAGCTCGGCCTCGATCACCCGGGCCAGTCTCCGGACCCCCTCGCGGATCTGGTCGGGCTCCGGGAAGCAGTAGGACAGCCGCATGTACTCGCGGCCGTTGCCGTCGGCGAAGAACCCGATGCCGGGCACGTACGCCACGAGGGAGTTCACCGCGCGCGGCTGCATCAGCTTGGCGTCGAGCCCGTGGGGCAGCTTCAGCCAGACGTAGAAACCGCCCTCCGGCCGGGTCCACGCGGTGCCTGCCGGCATGAGGGCCGCCAGCGACTCCAGGGCCGCGTCCCGCCGCTCGCGGTACAGCTCGGTGAACAGCTTGATCTGCTCCCGCCACGGCTGGGTGTCCAGGTACCGGGCCACGGCGTACTGGGTGAGCGACGGCGGGCAGAGGACCTGCGCCTCGGTGGCCAGGACCAGCTTCTCGCGGACGGCGAGCGGCGCGAGCACCCACCCGACCCGCAGACCCGGGGAGAAGGTCTTGGAGAAGGAGCCGAGGTAGATGACCCGCTGGTTGTTGCGGGCCCGCAGGGCGCGCAGGGGCTCGTGCTCGAAGCCGAGCAGGCCGTAGGGGTTGTCCTCGATGATCAGCAGGTCGTGCTTCTCGGCGAGGGCGATGATCGCCTCGCGGCGGGGCTCGGAGAGCGTCACGCCGGCGGGGTTGTGGAAGTTGGGCACCGTGTAGAGGAACTTCACCCGGTCGCCGTTGGCGCGACAGTCGGCGAGCGCTTCCTCCAACGCCTCCGGGATCAACCCGTGGTCGTCCATCGCGACGTGCCGGACGCGGGCCTGCGCGGCTTGGAAGACGCCGAGGGCGCCCACGTACGACGGGCCCTCGGCGAGGATGACGTCGCCCGGGTCGACGAACACCCGGGTGACCAGGTCCAGGCCCTGCTGGGAGCCGACCGTCACGACGACCTCGCTGGGCGAGGCGTCGGTGATGCCCTCCAGCGCCATCACGTCGCAGATCCGTTCGCGCAGGCGGGGATCGCCCTGGCCGGAGCCGTACTGCAGGGTCTGCGCGCCCATGCCGGAGACGAGTTCGCCGATCATCGAGCCGACGGCGTCCAGGGGCAGGGCGGTGACCGCGGGCATGCCGCCGGCCAGCGAGACCACCTCGGGCCGGCTGACGACGGAGAAGAGGGCGCGGATCTCCGAGGTCTTCATCCCGTGCGTGCGTGCTGCGTACCGGTCGGCCAGCGGGTCCAGCCGCGGATGGCGCGGCACGACGTGGGGATGCGCACCGTGGGTCAGGTGCGTCCCGCTCTGACCGGAACCGGCGGAAGGGCCGGACGGGGTGGGGGCCACCTTGACGAGTGTAGGCAGGCCACCTCGCCGTTCCCCGACGACACCGGCCGCCGCCCTGCGAGGTGCCGTGCCGAGTGGGCCCCGGAGGGGTCCGCGCAGGCGCGGCAACAGGGGCTCAGCGCGGCTGGGGGGCGGCCGTTGGTGGCGGTGAGCCGCCCTGCGAGGTGTCGTGCCGAGTGGGCCCCGGAGGGGTCCCGAAGGCGCGACAGGAGGGGCTCAGCGCAGCTGGGGAACGGCGGTTGGCGGTCGTGAGCCGCCCTGCGAGGTTGTCGTGCCGAGTGGGCCCCGGAGGGGTTCGCGCAGGCGCGACAGGAGGGGCTCAGCGCAGCTGGGGAACGGCCGTTGGTGGCGGTGTCGTCCGGAGGACGACAGATCAAATAGCCGGGAGCACGAACGTCCCGGTGGGCGGATCGGCCTCGGCCGGGAGGTAGAGGCGCTGGACGGCGGCGAGGACGGCGTGCGCGATGGCGCTGCGCAGCCGGGCGTCGAGCAGTAGCAGCCGGTCGACGGGATGCGAGAGGTAGCCGCAGTCGAGGCGGACCGCCGGCATGCGGGTCATCCGGAGCAGGTCCCACGTCTTGGGGTGCGAGCCGAGGTCGAGCATGCCGGTGCGGGCGATCACCTCGCGGCGGGCCAGGTTGGCGAACTGCTCCCCGACGGTGGAGGAGACGCCCGAGCCGGTGCCGTAGTAGTAGCTGGCCACCCCGCGGGCGTGCTCCGAGCCGTGGGAGTCCAGGTGCAGCGAGACGAACAGGTCGGCGCGGGCGTCGTTGGCGAAGGCGGTGCGCTCGGCCAGGGACGGGTTCTGGTCCCGGCCCCGGGTCAGGAAGACCATCGCGCCGGCGGCCGCGAGCCGGCCCTCGATGCGGGAGGCCAGGTCGAACACCAGGTCGGCCTCCGTGGTCTCGCCCTGGGTGAATCCCGCCTCCTCACCTCCGTGACCCGGGTCGACGACGATCCGCCGTCCGATCAGGTGCGGGCCGCTGTCGACGAGCGACGCGCTCTGCCGCAGCAGCTGGGGGCGGCCGCCGGTGACCTTGCGGCCCAGCTGGCGCAGGGCCCGCAGCGTGGCCGGCCCGCAGGTGCCGTCCGAGGTGAGGCCGTAGTCGCGCTGGAAGGCCCGCAGGCCCAGCTCGGTCTCGGGGCCGAGGATGCCGTCGGCCCGGCCGGCGTCGTAGCCGAGCTCCAGCAGCCGCTCCTGCAGGCTGGTGACATCGTCGCCCCGCATGGGCCGTTCGGGGTCGTAGCGGAGCAGCCGGTCGCCCAGCGACCAGCGGGCCTCCGACAGCGCCCGGTAGGTCTCCTCGCCCACCCGGCCGTCGACGGAGAGCCCGCGGACCTGCTGGAAGTGGCGGACGGCGACCTCTGTCGCGTCGTCGAACTCGGCGGACTCCAGGCTCTCGCCCTCGGTCATCGGGACGTCGTCGGGCAGCAGGCCGAGGATGCGCAGGGAGACCTGGACGTCGGCCACCGCCGGACCCCGGTCCCCCACCCTCAGGGGCTGCATGCGGCTGTCGGTTCCCATCGTGCGCCGATTGTCGTCCCCTCTCCCCGTTCCGGCCCATCGGGGTCCAGCGACGCCGAGGGCCCACCCGCCTGGGGAGACGGATGGGCCCAACGGGACGTCCTAGGACGGGCTCCCTGCAGGGGCAGGGAGGTCCTTTCAGATGAAGTCGGCGAGGTCGTTGAGGATCGCGCCCTTCGGCTTGGCGCCGATGATGCTCTTCACGGGCTTGCCACCCTGGAAGACGGTCATGGTCGGGATCGACATGACCTGGTAGTCGCGGGCGATCTGCGGGTTCTCGTCGATGTTCAGCTTCGCGATCGTGAGCTTGTCGCCGTGCTCGGCGGCGATCTCCTCGAGCACGGGAGCGACCATCTTGCACGGGCCGCACCACTCCGCCCAGAAGTCGACGAGGACGGGCTTGTCACTGCCCAGCACGTCGCTCGCGAAGCTGGAGTCGGTGACCTTCACGGTGTTGCCTGCCATGGAAACGCTCTCCCTCGGGGGTTCTGGCTGCTCGGTGTGACCTGCTCGGTTCAACCGGTCGGGCGGTCGATGTATGCCCAGGGCCCTTCCCCGTCGCGGGGAGGGCACGGGTTCCTTCTTCAGCGCTCGTCGAAGGTCTCGGCGAGCCAGCGCTCGGCGTCGATCGCGGCCGCCGCACCCGTACCGGCCGAGGTGATGGCCTGGCGGTAGATGTGGTCGACGACGTCACCGCAGGCGAACACGCCGTCGATGTTGGTGCGGGTGGTCGGGTGCTCGACCTGGATGTAGCCGGAGTCGTCGAGCTTGAGCTGGCCGGCGAAGAGCTCGCTGCGGGGGTCGTGACCGATCGCGACGAACACGCCCGTCACCGGCAGGGTCTCGGTCGTGCCCGAGGCGAGGTCGGTGAGCTCCACTCCGTCGACGGTGGTCTCGCCGAGCACGTCGGTGACCTGCTTGCCCAGTGCCCAGCGGATCTTCTCGTTGTCCTGGGCGCGCTTCTGCATGATCTTCGAGGCGCGCAGCTCCGCCCGCCGGTGCACGACGGTCACGCTCTTGGCGAATCGGGTGAGGAAGGTGGCCTCCTCCATCGCGGAGTCGCCGCCCCCGACGACCACGATGTCCTGGTCGCGGAAGAAGAACCCGTCGCAGGTGGCGCAGGCCGAGACGCCGCGGCCGAGCAGCCGCGCCTCGTTGTCCAGGCCCAGGTACCGGTACTTCGAGCCGGTGGCCACGATGACGGCGTGGGCGCGGTGCACCTCGTCGCCGACTTTGACGATCTTCGGCTCGGCGGTGAGGTCGACCTCGGAGACGTCGCGCGGGACGAGCTCGGCGCCGAAGCGCTCCGCCTGGGTGCGCATCTCGTCCATGAGGGCGGGACCCTGGATGCCGTCGCGGAAGCCGGGGAAGTTCTCGACCTCGGTGGTGGTCATCAGCGCGCCACCGAACTGCGAGCCCTCGAACACCAGGGGGTGCAGGTTCGCGCGCGCGGCGTAGACGGCGGCGGTGTAGCCGGCGGGACCCGAGCCGATGATGATCAGGTCACGGACGCCGTCGTGCTCGGCGGGCGGGATGGCCGGATCGGAGATCTCCTCCGTCGTCACCGCGGGGCCGGGGGTCGGGTGGTCTGTCACGGGCGGCACAACCCCGATCGTAGGGGCGGCATTCCCCGCCGTCAGGTCGTCCCCCCGGCTCGGGGGTCCGCCCGGCCCGGGGTTCGGCGGGCTCAGCCGGCCGACAGCACCTCGACCTCGGCGAGGTCGGCGGAGAACCCGTCCCCGCCCTCCACGAGCCCGGTCACCCAGACCAGCACGTAGCGGGCGGTGGTGGCCTCGTCGAAGGCGAACTCCGTGGTGCCCTCGATCGTGCCCGATCCCGCGGTGGCGTAGCTGTCGAGCTGACCGTCGGCGGAGTCGCCGGTGCGGATCTCGACCGTGGCACCCGACGTGGCGGAGGTGACGGTGACGCCGGCGAGCGACTGCTCGGACCCGAGGTCGTAGAGCACGCCCACGCCAGGCTTCAGGTTGCCGAAGGCCGGTGAGCCGCGGTAGGTCAGCGTCGTCCAGCTGGTCGCCGGGTCGCCGTCGAAGGACTGCGGCACATCGGAGTCGTTCTCCGGCTCACCGTCGCCGAACGGGTCGAAGACCGCGGCCTCGGCGATCTGCACCGGGTCGCCGGCGGCCACGGGCTGCTCCTCCGCAGGGGCGCTGCTGGTGACCCCGCCGCCCGTCGGCGTCGAGCCGACGTTGTCGTCGACCGAACCGGTCACCGACAGCACGGTGGTGCCGATCCACCACGCGAGGGCGATGACGACGACCAGCGCCAGCACCGGCAGCCCCACCACGAGCAGGCGCCGGCGAGGGGTCGTGACGTCGGACTCCTCGGTGATCGGCCCCGCGTCGGTGTACGGGCCGCTGCGGTACTCGTCGACCTCGTCGTCGCTGAGGACGCCGAAGGGCTCCTCGTCGTACCGGTCGTCGTCATCCCGGAAGTCGTAGCGGGAGTAGCGGTCGTCGTCACCGGTGTCGCGACCGGACGCGGAGGCGTCCTCGTCGGCGTCCGCGGAGTGCCGGGGCGGGCCGGACGGCGGAACGGCCGTCGGGGCGGCGTAGGCGCCGGCCCGTGGGGCGACGGTGGACGCGTCGATGGTGTCGCCGCCGAGGGCCGCCGGTGGCAGGGGCTGCCCGGTCGCCCCGACCGGCCGCACCGGCGGGACGGGCGGCAGGGTCTGCGGGTCCCGGCGCTCGGGCGCCGCCTCGGGGGCGCTGCCGGCCTCGGGCGTCCCGGCGACGGTCGCGGCGAGCTGCCCACCGGAGGCGGCCGCGGCGGTGCGGCGGTCGCGGATCCGGCGTCGCCAGCCGCCCTCGCTCTCCTCGGGGGCGCGCTGCGGCTGGGTCGAGACAGACATGGCCGAACGCGGGCGCTCCTTCAGCAGGGCCACCATCGCGGCGACGCTGGTGATGGCCTGGCCCGGCTCGGTGGAGCGCGCGCGGCGGACCAGCGCGAGCAGGTCGGAGGAGCCGGTGAGCGGGCGGGGCTGCTCGCCGTCGCCGGAGGGCAGCCCGGTGAGGCAGGCCTCGAGCAGCGAGCCCAGCGCCGCGACGTCGCCGTCGACGGTGCCGGTGGCCGCGGGCACGGCCCGCAGGCCGACGAGGCCGTTGGGCCGGAGGACGACGTTGTCGGTGGTCAGGCCGCCGACGGCCAGCCCGACCCGGTGGGCCTCGGCGACGCCCTCGGCCAGGCGGCGGAGCACCGTGCGGACGTCCCGCTCGGGCAGCGGTCCGCGGGCCAGCCGCTCGGTCAGCGTCTCGCCGTCGATCCACTCGTTGACGACGTAGGCGGCGCCCCCGGGGGTGGTCGGGTCGCCGGTGCCCTCGGAGGCGTCGTAGACCATCGCGAGTGCCGGGGTGGCCAGGCCGCCGGCGGTCAGCGCCCGGGTGATCCAGGCGTGCGCGGCGGGGCCGGCCGGGGTGTGCACGCGGATGGCGACGTCGCGGTTGAGGACGCGGTCCTTGGCCCGCCAGCAGCGGATGACGCCCGTGGGAGTCGGTTCGTCGGGACCCACCTGGTCCAGTGGCCGGTAGCGGTCGGGGAGGCCGGTGGTCGTCGACGTCATCGACACTGTCGACCCCCTGTCCTGGTCCAGCCGCCGGCGCGAGCGCTCCGGCGTGGATGCGTGCTCGGGTTCCCCGGTCATCCGCGCCCCGATCGGGACCTGACCGCGGCCAGGGGCTCCCTGATCTCGGGGACACGGGTGACCACGAGACCTGCGAGAGCCGCGCCGCCGATGACCACGGTACCGACCAGCACCGTCACGAGCGACCCTGCGGTGGACGTGCCGAGCAGGTCGTCGGTGAGTCTCACCACCAACCACCCCACCAGCCCCGCCACGATCGAGGCCAGGGCCATCCGCCCGACCGGTCCGAAGGTCTCGCGGCCGCGGAGGCCGCCCAGCCGCTTGCGCAGCGCGAGGTCGCCGATCGCCCAGCCGGCCAGATAGGTGATGCTGGTGGCCAGCATCAGTCCGGCGACGACGTGGCGCGGCTCCACGACCGCCGGGACGGCGATCAGCAGCGGCACCCGGACGGCCACCATGCCCAGCTGGATCAGGGTCGGCGTCCGGGCGTCCTTCATGGCGTAGAAGACCCGCAGCTGGAGCAGGGTCACCGCCATGGGCAGCAGGCCGAACGCCCCGACGGCCAGTGCCGTGCCGATGCCTTCGGCCTGCTCCGCCGACGTCGCGCCCCGCGCGAACGCGAGGATGCCCAGGGCCGGCCCCAGCACGACCAGCGCGGCGGTGACCGGCAGCAGGCCGAGTGCGGAGAGCCTGGTGCCGAGGGACAGGTCGTCGACGACGCCGGGGACGTCGTGCCGGGCCGCGGCGCGGCTCATCCGCGGCACCAGGGCGGTCAGCAGGGCCACCCCGATGATCCCGTAGGGCATCTGGAACAGCAGGCTCGCGTTGGCGAAGGCGAGCGAGCCCAGGCCGCCCTGCCGTCCCGCCTCGTTCGCGATCCGCATCGCGACGACGACGCCGATCTGGCTCACCGCCACGTAGCCGATCACCCAGAGCGAGAGCGTCCCGGCCTCGCGCAGCCCGGTGTTCTTCAGCCCCCACCGCGGCCGGAGCGGCACCCCGGCCCGGCGCAGCAGCGGGAGCAGCACCAGCGCCTGGACGGCGATGCCGAGCGTGGTGCCGAGGCCCAGCAGCCAGACCTGGCCCGGGGTGATGGTCGCCGGCGTGAGCTCCCCCGGGCCGGAGGCGGCGATGAACAGCAGCCCGGTGAGGATGACCACGACGTTGTTGAGGACCGGGGCCCAGGCCGGCGGGCCGAACACGTCTCGCGAGTTGAGGATCGCCTGGGCGAGCGCGCCGATGCCGTAGAACACGATCTCGACCAGCAGGATCCGGGCCAGCCAGTTGGCCAGGTCGACCTGCTCGGGGTCGTCGCTGATCCCGTAGAGCCGGGTCAGCAGTGGTGCGACCAGCACCGCGAGCAGGGTCACCGCCACCAGGGCGGCCGTCGCGAGGGTGGCCAGGCGCTGGGCGTACCCGGCCCCGCCGTCGCGGTCGCGCTCCTGGGCGTGCACCAGCAGCGGCACGATGACCGAGGTCAGGACGCCGCCGAGCAGCAGCTCGTAGACGATGTTGGGCAGCGTGTTCGCCGTGTTGTAGGCGTCGCCGACCAGGGTGACGCCGATCGCGGCGACCAGCACCATCGTGCGCAGCAGCCCGGTGATCCGGGAGACCAGCGTCGCGACCGCCATGGTCCCGGCGGCGCGCAGGATGTTCCGGCTGGCCCCGGGAGCGCCCTCGCGCGCTGCGACGTCGTCCCCGGACCCCCCGGGCTCCCCGGGCGCCTGCGTGGGCACCGGCGGGAGGGACGTCATCACCTGGGTGTCGTCGGCGGCGGCCGGCACCCACTGCCGGCGCGCTGCCGGTGGCGGGATCGGCGGCAACGGCCGGGCGGGCGTGACCTCCTGTGCCTCGGCGGCGGGTGGTGGTGCCGGCGGCGCGGCGTCGTCCGGCCCCGGGAACGGTGCGGAGGGCGGCGGCGCGGCCCGGTAGGGCGGCGGCGGGAGATCCCGCCGAGGCGTCGGGGCCGGCCGCGGCGGGGGTGGCGGTGCCGGGAGGCGGTCGGGCCGCACCTCGTCGTCGGCGGTCACACCGGGCTCCGGGTCGGCGGCTGGGCCACGACGGTGTCCTCGGCTGCGGGGCCCGCGGCGGCGGCGCGGCGCCGGCGGAGGACGAACAGGACGAGACGGCGGAGGAACAGCAGCCCGAGCAGCGCGGCCGCCCCGATCGTGATGATCAGCGAGATCGGCCCGTACGCGGTGCTCTTCACCTGCAGGTCCACGCGGGAACCGAGCGGACCGCCGCTGGGGGTCGTCAGCGTGGCGCTGACGGCGAACCCGCCGGACTGCCGGACCTGTGTGGGCACCTGCAGCGTCGTCCGCTCCCCGGGGGCGAGGATCTGCGGGCCGATGTCGCCGATCGACAGGCCCCGGTTGCCGCGGACGCGCAGTTCCAGCAGCACCTGGACGGTGAAGGGCAGCTCGTTGTTCACGGTGAGCACCAGCGGGGCGTCGCTCGACGCCAGGCTGTACGTCCCGTCGGCGGGCGCGAGCAGGGTCACCCTCGAGCGGAGCCGGTCCATGGTGGATCGGACGTCCCGTGCCGCTTCGCGGAACCCCTCGGGGTCGTCGCGCCACGCGACGGAGGTGGCCCGTGCCACGCCGGAGTCGTAGGCCTGCAGGGCGGCGTCCGCGTCGCCGACGACGGCGGCGGCGAGGTCGTCGCGGGTGGCGACCGCGTCGGTGACGTCGCCGAGACCGGCGGGGTCGAGCAGGACGGCGTCCCTGGGCTCGGCCACCTCGCCCGCATCGGCGGGCGTCCCGGCGGCGAGGCCGGCGACGGTGCCCGGCCGCAGCCACGCCAGGCCCGCGGTGTCGCCCAGCATCGCGCCGGCGCCGTCGGGTCCGGCGTCGATGTCGCGCGGCGGGGCGACGAGGACCGTCGGCGTCGCACCGAGCGGGGCCTGCAGGGTGATCAGGGCCAGCTCAGCCAGGTAGCGCTGCTCGGCCAGGCGGGCCCCGCCGGGCGTGTGCTCCGCCTCGCCGGCGACCCCGCCGAGCGTGCTGTCGGCCACCAGCACGTCGAGCGGCCCGCCCGGGGTGGTCACCTGGCTCCGGACCGTGGCGGTCGTGCCGTCGACGCCCGCGGCGCGCGCCCCTCCGGTGAGCCCGTCGGTGCCGAGGACGGCCCGCGTGACCCCGTGGGCCTGCAGCGTCGCCAGCGTCGCCGTGCGCGCTGTGCCGCCCGCCGGCCAGACGAGATCGGTCCGTGGCTCGACCTCGAGTGCGTCGGTCAGGATCCGCGCACCAGGCCCCGGCGAGGTGACCCCGTCGGCGGCGTCCTGGCCGGCGCCAGGAGTGGGAGTGGGAGTGGGGGGCGTGGTGGCGTCCCCGGGCGCTGCCTCCCCGGTGGGGTCGCCGGGCTCGTCCTCGCCGGCCGGCACGGGTCCGGGCAGGCTGCGGAGCACCACGTCGGTGAGGCCGGCGGCGTCCAGCGCGTCGGCATCGACGTCGCCGTAGGGCAGCGCGACGACGGGGTGATCGGCGGCGAGCTCCCGGAGCCGGTCGAGGAACGCGATGGCGGCGTCCGTGCCGGTGCCGGCGTCGTCCTCGCCGCCGACGTCGTACGGGCCTGCGGCCATGACGGTGAGCTCCTCCACGAGCGCCGGATCGATGGCCAGGGTGACCGGCACGGTGGGCACCGGACGGCCGTCGGGGCCCGGCGTGTCGGGGAGGCGCTCGATCACCGACAGCGCGCGGTCGAGCCGCCCGCCGTCGGAGACCACGGCGGCCAGGTCGTCGTCGACGAAGTCGCCGCTCGCGTCGCGGTGGGTGCGCTCGACCACCGGCCACAGCCAGGCGACCGTGGTCGGGGTGGCGGGGAGGACGGACTGCTGGATGACGAACGTCGCCAGTTCACCGACCCGCCGCCGCTGGTCACCGTCGACGGTGCCGTTGACGTTGAGCAGGACCGGGTAGACGCCGTCGGTGACCAGCTGCAGGTCCGCCGAGGGGATCGTGTAGTCGAAGTCCAGTTCGCCGCCGGGCTCGAGCTCGCCGGGGAGCTCCTCGAACACCGGCAGGACGGTGGTTGCCGGGTCGGGGTCCGCGGCGGCGGCGGCCAGCTCGGCGCGCGTCCGCATCACCTCGCCCCGCTGGAGCCGCATGCCGAGGTCGGTGATCGTCGAGTCGGTGGAGTTGGTCAGCGTCCCGGTCACCCGGACCGTCTGGCCGGGGGTCAGCGTGCGCGGCTCGAACCGGCCGACATCGATGCGGACCGGCCGGTCGGGGTCGGTGGCGTCGTCATCGCTCGGCGCGGCGAGCACCGGCACGAGCGGGGACGCCGCGGCGACGGACACGGCCGGACCGAGCGCCGCGACACCGAGCGCCGTGGCGAGCAGGGGGGCGACGGCGGCGCGGAGCAGCGCCGTCCGGGTCACGCCGTGTCGGCCAGCAGTGCGGGCGCGCGCTCGACCAGTGCCCGCTCGTCGGCGTAGGCCAGACGGCCGCTCAGCTCGTCGAGGGGCACCCAGGCGACCTCGGTCACCTCGATGTCGGCGTCGGAGAGGGCGCCTCCGATCGCGCGGAGCAGGAAGTGGTGCACGGTCTTGTGCACGCGGCGCCCGTCGGCGACGAACCAGAAGTCGATGATGCCGAGCGGGGCGACGACCTCGCCGATGATCCCGGTCTCCTCGGCCACCTCGCGGACGGCGGTGTCCTCCGGGGTCTCCCCCTCCTCGATGTGCCCCTTCGGGAGGGACCAGAGAAGGCGGCCACGACGGTCGGTGCGGCCGATCAGGGCAGCGCGGGGCCCGGTCACAGGGTCGTCGGCCACCACCAGGCCCCCGGCGGAGGTCTCGTCGACCCGGCGCAGCCGGCGGCCGGGGCGTCCACGTCCGCCCGTCCCAGCCATGCCCAGGAGGGTAGCGCGCGGGCGCCGACAGCTCGGGGAGCATCGCAGCGGGCGCGACGAGCGAGGAGCCCAGCCAGGGGTCGTCCGGCGCGGCACTACCCTGGCTCGTCGTGTCCGCCACCCCTCCTCCTCCCACCGGGGAACCGGTTCCCCCGGCCGTCCAGGAGACGGTCCGGGAGTTGGTCGACCTCTCCCCCGTCCTCACCGAGCTGGGTGAGCGCTTCTCCGCGGCCGGGTTCGAGGCCCACCTCGTCGGTGGATCGGTGCGCGACGCGCTGCTGTCGGCCGAGAGCGGTGGCCGGCAGGTGCCCGGCGACCTCGACGTGACCACCGACGCGCGGCCGGAGCAGGTGCTCGAGCTGCTGCGCGGGTGGGCCGGTTCCACGTGGAACACCGGCATCGAGTTCGGGACCGTCGGGGCGGAGGTGCACCACCAGGGCACCCCCGTCCGGCTGGAGATCACCACCTTCCGGGCCGACCGCTACGACCGCGAGTCCCGCAATCCGCAGGTCGCGTGGGGGGAGTCGCTGGTCGACGACCTGATCCGCCGCGATTTCACCGTCAACGCGATGGCGGTCTCCCTCGGCCCGGACCGGACGGTGACCGACCCGTTCGGTGGTCTCGGCGACCTGCTGGCCCGCCGGCTGCGCACACCGGGCTCGGCCGTCGACTCCTTCGCCGACGACCCGCTCCGCATGCTGCGCGCGGTCCGGTTCGTGGCCCAGCTGGGGTTGACCCCGGTCGACGAGGTCGTCGAGGCGATGACGGCCATGTCCGGGGAGCTGGCCCGGATCACGCCCGAGCGCGTGCAGGTGGAGCTGTCGAAGACGCTGCTGCAGGACTCGCCGCGAGCGGCGCTCGAGCTGTTCGTCGCGACCGGCCTCGCCGACGTCGTCCTGCCCGAGCTCTCGGCGCTGCGGATGGAGATCGACGAGCACCACCAGCACAAGGACGTCTATCACCACTCGCTGACCGTGCTCGACCAGGCGATCGTGCTGGAGAAGGCCGATCCGGACGGGGGATCGCCTGATCTCGTCCTGCGGCTGGCGGCGCTGCTGCACGACATCGGCAAGCCGGCCACCCGCCGCCACGAGCCCGGCGGGCGGGTGTCCTTCCACCACCACGAGGTGGTCGGGGCGAAGCTGGTGAAGAAGCGCCTGACCGCCCTGCGCTACCCGAAGGACGTCATCGAGGCCGTCGCCCGGCTGACCTTCCTGCACCTGCGCTTCCACGGTTACGGCCGCGGTGAGTGGACCGACTCCGCGGTGCGGCGTTACGTCACCGACGCCGGTGACCTGCTCCCCCGGCTGCACAAGTTGGTGCGCTCGGACTCGACGACGCGGAACCGGAAGCGGGCCGCGGCGCTCTCGGCGACCTACGACTCCCTCGAGCGCCGGATCGCCGAGCTGTCGGAGCTGGAGAACCTGGCGCGCGTGCGGCCCGACCTCGACGGCAACGCGATCATGGAGCTGCTCGGCCTCCAGCCGGGGCCCGACGTGGGCGCCGCGTGGCGGTTCCTCAAGGAGCTGCGGCTCGAGCGCGGCCCCCTCCCTCGGGAGGACGCCGAGGCGGCCCTCCTCGACTGGTGGCGCACCCGCGCGTGATCATCAGGACCCCGGGCCGCTCCGGTCCGGGCCCGGTCCTGCCGAGGTGAGGAGCGTGCGGGTGCGGCAGACGTTCGCGGGACCAGGGGACCGGCGGCCGGCGCGCAGGGGCGGCTGGGCCACCGTCCTGGGTGCGATCGTGGCCGTGGTCCTCGGACTGGCCGTCCTGCTGGGGCCCGATCCGCAGTCCTGGACGAGCTTCCGGGAGAGCCTCGGCCCGACCGCCGCCCCGCCGTCGACCGGCAGTCCGTCGGCCGGCGGTCCGTCGCCGGGGCCGACCGCGCCCGGGAGCACCACCCCCGGCGTTCCGTCGTCGACACCGATCGCGGGGCCGGACCGCCCCACTCCCGGCACCGGCGCGAGCCCGACGTGGCTGGGGGTCCCGCCACCGGCTCCGCCGGGTGGCGGCCCGCACGTCTTCACCTCCTTCCAGGCCAACGGCGTCACGCCGGTGGCCTACGACCCGTGTCGCGCCGTCCACTACGTCATCCGGCCCGACGGCTCTCCCGAGGGCGGCGAGGAGCTGATCCACGCGGCGGTGGCCCGTCTCTCCGAGACGACCGGGCTGCAGTTCGTCCACGACGGAGCCACGGACGAGTCGCTGCGGCGTGAGCGCGAGCCCTTCCAGCCCGACCGGTACGGCGACCGGTGGGCCCCGGTGCTGTTCGGCTGGGAGACGGAGGAGGAGAACCCGGCGCTGGCCGGTGTCGTCGTCGGCCAGGGCGGCAGCGTCGCGGCGTCCCTCGGGGACGGCCCCCGCGTCTACGTCACGGGCACGGTCTCCCTCGATGCCGGGCAGTTCCCCGACATCCTCGGAAAGCCGGACGGCGCGGCCACGGCGCTGGGCATCGTGCTGCACGAGATGGCCCACCTGGTCGGCCTGGCGCACGTCGACGACGACGACCAGCTGATGTTCCCCTCGACCCGGGCGGGCGTCACCGACTTCGCCACCGGCGACCTGACCGGGTTGTCCCGCCTCGGGCGGGGGGTGTGCGTCGACGAACTCTGACCCGCCGGGTCAGTGGCGGCGGGTGATGCCGTGGTAGGCCACGGCGGTCAGCCAGTAGCCCGCGCCGACGACCACGAGCATCACGTACGAGATCCCCGACGGTGGCAGCGCGAACGCCCCGACCAGGAGCGCCGCGACGAACGTGACGTTGAAGAGCGTGTCGTAGACCGAGAACACCCGGCCGCGGAAGTCGTCGTCGACCGACTCCTGCAGCGTCGTGTCGACGCAGATCTTCACCGCCTGCGACACGAACCCCAGCACGAAGCCGGCCGCCACCACGGTCGGCGGGACGAACGGCAGGCCCAGCCCGAGCTGCGCCGCGCCCCCGCCGACGAGCACCGCGGTGATCCACCGCGGCTTGCCGATCCGGCGCACGACGGCGGGGGTGACCCACGCGGCCAGCAGCGTCCCGACCGCGCTGGCAGCGACCACCTCGGCGAGACCGACCAGCCCGCCGCGGAAGAACGAGTCCCAGGACTCGAAGGTGTTGCGGTAGAGCAGCAGCGTCATCAACGTCAGGAAGCCGTAGCAGAGCCGGTGCAGGCTCATCGCGGCCAGCGCAGCCGCCGCCGGCGGGTGGGCCCACGCGTGGCGGGCGCCGGCGACCATCCCGACGACGACGTCCCGGACCGACAACTGCACCGTGCGGGCCAGGTGGTCGGGACCCAGGTAGCCGCGCGCGAAGCCGGCCACCACCGCTGCCGCGGCGAGGTAGGGCAGTGCCGCCGACAGGGCGAGGGCCGCGTACCCGCCGTTGGTCGCGCCCGCTAGCTGCAGCAGGCCGAGGGCCGCCCCGCCGCCGACCACGGTCGCCACCGAGCCCGACGTCGTCGATACCGCGTTCGCCGAGACCAGCGACGGCTCGTCGACGGTGTGCGGCAGGGAGGCCGACAGTGCGGCCAGGATGAACCGGTTCACGGAGAAGACGGCCAGGCCGGCCGCGTAGAAGCCCGTGCCCTCCACCCCGCCGAACACCAGGGCGGCGACCGCGGCGACCAGGCCGGCCCGCAGCAGGTTCGCGCGCACCAGCACCTGCCGCCGGCTCCAGCGGTCCAGCCACACTCCCGCGAACGGTCCGATGAAGGAGTACGGGAGCAGGAGGATCGCGAACCCGGCCGCGACGTCGATGGGGTCCGCGGCGCGCTGCGGGTTGAACAGCACCGTGCCGGCGAGCGCCGCCTGGAAGACGCCGTCGCCGAACTGCGAGAGCAGTCGGGTGGCGAGCAGCCGCCGGAAGTCGCGACGGGGCAGCAGGTGGCCGACCTTGGTGTCCGCTGCCTGCACCCGGTCACCCTAGAGGGATCCGGGGCGACCGGACGGTCACCGCCGGGCCGGACGGTCCGGTCCGGAACGAGTTCTGCCGGGCGTCACCTGCGCGGTCGTCCCGGACCGCGCCGGCTCGCCCTCCCTGCCGGGCTCGGGTGGGGCACACTGGCAGACGATGACCCCGGTGCCCGCGTCGCCCGATCCCGAGTCCGGACCGCCCACGCGGCCCGCCATCGGTCGTCGCCGTGCCGCGGCGGTCCCCTCCCTCTCGATCGGGTCGCTCGACGACGTCCGCCCGGGCAGCCTCCTGGTGGCGATGCCGGCGCTGACCGACCCGACGTTCGCCGGCACCGTCGTCTACGTCCTCGACCACTCCGACAGCGGCACGCTGGGCGTCGTCCTGGGGCGGCCGAGCCAGGTCTGCATCCGCGACGTCCTGCCGGGCTGGAACGATCTCGCCGTCGAGCCCTGCGTGTTCCACGTGGGCGGGCCCTGCGAGACCGACACCGCGCTCTGCCTCGCCGTCGCACCGGCGGCCACCCCGGCCGAGGACAGCGGCCTGCGCCGGGTGACCGGCGACGTCTACCTGGTCGACCTCGACAGCGACCCGGCCGGCCTCGAGGAGATCGACGGCCTCCGCGTGTTCGCCGGCTACGCCGGCTGGTCGGCCGGTCAGCTGGCCGGCGAGATCGGCGAGGGCGCCTGGGCGTGCGTGGCGGGCAGTCCGGACGACGTCCTATCGGTGCTGGCCGGCCCGGAACTGTGGCGCGAGGTGATGGGGCGGCAGGTCGGCCGCCTGGCGGTGCTGTCGACGGCGCCGGCAGATCCCACGGTCAACTAGCCCCACTCCTGCACCGGATCTGCCCGCGGATTGCCCCGGAGGGGCAGCGCGTCGCGTCGTGATCTGGTAGGAAAGAGCCCGGGAGGGGGCGGTCTGGGGAAGAGGCCGCCCCCTCCCGCTGTCTTCTCCGCCTTCGTCAGACGCCCAGTGCCGCGGCGATCTCCAGGTGGTCGCCCGCCTCCGCCGTCTCCTCGTCCGTCGGCACCTCCACCGAGCGCGGCCCGTGGTCCGACAGCGTGACCGTCGCGTCGAAGGCGTCGTCCTGCAGCGGGGTCACGAACTGCAGCAGCAGGTCGTCGGCGGCTGCCACCGCGACGGTCCGCTCCCCGCGGATGCCGAACAGCGAGGCCAGGCGGCTGTCGATCGACCGCTGCCCCTGCCAGGTGTAGTCCGCGCCGAGGAAGGACTCCGCCTCGTCGGCCGAGGGCGCCGAGAGGCCCAGCACGATGCCGAGCAGCACGTCGGTCAGCAGCGGGCCGTTCACGTCGTCGGCGGTGGTCATGGGCCGGCTCATGTACTCCGCGTCGGGCTCGTCCGTGGCGGCCAGCGCCTCGCGCAGGCCCGGGACGTCGCCGGTCCACACGGTGTCGGGCGTGAAGAACAGCGTCCGGACGTCGTCCTCGCGGCCGTCGCCGAACGTGGTGACCGCCTGGGCGCGGCCGACGTCGTCCCGGAAGTCGACCTCCCCGGTGAGCGTCAGGACGACGCCCTCTCGGTAGGGCGCGGTGACGACGAAGTCGGCGCCGCCCTCCTCGTGGTTGCGCTCCAGCAGGCGGGCCAGGATCTCGGCCTCCGCCTGCGTCACCGCGTCACCGGGTGTGCGGGTCGGTGCCGCCCCGGCGGTGCACCCGGTCACCAGTGCTCCCACCAGGCCGAGCACGACCAGGGAGCCGCGGGACCGCATGCGGTGCAGCGTAGGCACGCGCACCGCATGGTCCGGGGACGACACGGGCCCGCGGCCTCCGAGGAGGACGCGGGCCCGTGTGCGGCGCTGCTGACTAGCGCTCGATGTCGCCCCGGATGAACGCCTCGACGGCGTCGCGGGCCTCGCTGTCGCTGTACTGCACCGGCGGGCTCTTCATGAAGTACGAGGACGCCGACAGGATCGGGCCACCGATGCCGCGGTCCTTCGCGATCTTGGCGGCGCGGACGGCGTCGATGATGATGCCGGCCGAGTTGGGCGAGTCCCAGACCTCGAGCTTGTACTCCAGGTTCAGCGGGACGTCGCCGAACGCGCGGCCCTCGAGGCGCACGTAGGCCCACTTGCGGTCCGAGAGCCACGGCACGTGGTCCGACGGGCCGATGTGCACGTTGCCCGCACCCATGTCGCGGTGCACCTGGCTGGTGACCGACTGCGTCTTGGAGATCTTCTTGGACTCCAGGCGCTCGCGCTCGAGCATGTTCTTGAAGTCCATGTTGCCGCCGACGTTGAGCTGCATCGTGCGGTCGAGCTGCACGCCGCGGTCCTCGAACAGCTTGGCCAGCACCCGGTGGGTGATGGTGGCCCCGACCTGGCTCTTGATGTCGTCACCGACGATCGGCACGCCGGCGGCGGTGAACTTGTCCGCCCACTCCTTGGTGCCGGCGATGAACACCGGCAGCGCGTTGACGAACGCGACACCGGCGTCGAGGGCGCACTGGGCGTAGAACTCGGCGGCGTGCTGCGAGCCGACCGGCAGGTAGCAGACCAGGACGTCGGCACCCGACTCGCGCAGGGCGGCGACGACGTCGACCGGCTGCTCGTCGGACTCCTCGATCATCTCGCGGTAGTACTTGCCGAGACCGTCGTAGGTGTGGCCGCGCTGCACGGTCACCCCGAGCGGCGGGACGTCAGCGATCTTGATGGTGTTGTTCTCGCTGGCGACGATCGCCGCGGACAGGTCCTGGCCGACCTTCTTGGCGTCGACGTCGAACGCGGCGACGAACTGCACGTCGCGGACGTGGTACTCGCCGAAGCGGACGTGCATCAGTCCTGGCACGGACGCGGTCTCGTCGGCGTCCTTGTAGTACTCGACGCCCTGCACGAGCGAGGCGGCGCAGTTGCCGACGCCGACGATGGCGACCTTGACGGTGCCCATGGCTTCTCCTTCTGTTCGGACCGCGAACGGTCGCTGTTCTCGCAGACCGCGGTGGGTCCTGCGTGCTGCTGACGACGCCCGGTCGTTCGAGCGTCGGGTGATCAGGGGGGCGGTGGGGCGGACGGCCGGGGGCCGGGGGGCGGCTCCTCGGCGACCGACTGGCGCCGCTCGGTCTCGATGAGCTCGGAGAGCCACCGCACCTCGCGGTCCACCGATTCCAGGCCGTGTCGCTGCAGCTCGAGGGTGTAGCGGTCGACCCGCTCCCGGGTCCGGGCCAGCGAGGCGCGCAGGCCCTCCCGCTGCCGCTCGACCGTGCGGCGACGGCCCTCGAGGATCCGCAGCCGCACGTCGGCCTCGGTGTGCCGGAAGAACGCGAGCCGGACGCCGAACAGGCCACCGTCGTCGTAGGCCTCGGGGCCGGTCTGGCCGACCAGCTCGTGGAAGCGCTCCTTGCCCTCGGCGGTGATCGTGTAGACCACCTTGCCCCGGCGGCCGGTGAGCGGCGGCGCGTCGGCCGGGAGGAGGGCGCGGGGGTCGGGCTCGTCGGTGCTGATCAGGCCGGCGGCGTGCATGCGCTTGAGGGCCGGGTAGAGCGAGCCGTAGGAGATGCTCCGCAGCCCACCGAGGACCTCCGACAGCTGCTTGCGCAGTTCGTAGCCGTGCATCGGCGACTGGTGGAGCAGGCCGAGGATGGCGAACTCGAGCACGCGCCCTCCTCGACGTCGATGGTCCCGATGTATCGAGACGATACATCGAGACAGCGCTCCCAGGGGACGGCGGGACCCCCGGAAACCCCCGTCATCACGGGTGTCGTCGGTCGCAGAGCGCCCCGACGGGCCCGGCACTGCGTACATTGACGGCCGTGCCCGGACGTCGATCCGTCGTGGACTACTCGCTGCAGCGGCGAGCCGTCCTCGCCGACGTGTACGCGGGACGCACGGGTCTGTTCGAGGTCTGCGACGCCAGTCCCTACCTCTCCCGGGCGGCGAAGTACCACGGCCAGGCGACCGACGTCGCCTGCCCGGTCTGCCGCAAGGAACGTCTCACGCTGGTGAACTACGTGTACGGCGACCATCTCGGTCCCACGTCCGGGCAGGCCAAGACCGAGGCCGAGCTCACCCGGATGGACGCGATGCAGGAGGAGTTCACCGTGTACGCGGTCGAGGTCTGCCGCAGTTGCGGCTGGAACCACCTCGACGCCTCGTACGTCCTCGGTGCCGAGCCGACGCCCGGGCGCCAGGCCCGCAAGGGTCGGCGCCGGGCCGCCACGGAGTAGCCACGGGCGCGTCTGCGTCCGGCTCCCACAGCTGAAGACACGCCGCGATCGGGGCCGTCCCCGTCGCGACGACGACCTGCCAGAGAGGGGTTCCCTGCGTGCCACCACACGACGAGAACTCGCCCGTCGCGCCGCGCGCCGGATCCGTCCGCCGTCCGCCGACCACCCGCACCCGGAGCACGGGGGGTGGCGGTCGCGGTTCGGGGGGGTCAGCGGGTGGCGGCCGCGGCTCGGGGGGCTCGTCGGGCTCCGGCGGCGCCCGCAAGCCGCCGCCGGGAGGCCGCGGCGGTCGGACGACGGCCGCGCGCACCGGCGGCTCGTCGAACGGTCCGGGCACGGGGCGCCCGGCCGGCCGCAGCGGTGACGGTTCCAGCAGCCGGGGCGCTGCGGGCAGCAGGGGCAACGGCAAGGGCAAGGGAAAGGTCCGCACCAAGAAGCAGCGCCGTCGTCGTCGGCTGAAGATCGCCGGCGCCGTCATCGGCGGCATGCTCGTGCTGCTCGGCGTCTTCGTCGGCGTCGTCTACGCCAGCACCGAGGTGCCCAGCCCCGACTCGATCAGCAACGCGCAGACCACCGTCGTCTACTACTCCGACGGCGCCACCGAGATGGCTCGCCTGGGCGACGAGAACCGCACCAACGTGACCCTCGACGAGATCTCCGAGCCGGCGCAGTACGCCGTGCTGGCGGCCGAGAACCGCAGCTTCTACACCGACCCGGGCATCTCCTTCACGGGCATCATCCGGGCGGCGTGGAACAACGTCACCGGCGGCTCGACCCAGGGTGGCTCGACGATCACCCAGCAGTACGTGAAGAACGCCTTCCTGACGGCGGACCAGACGTTCAGCCGCAAGTTCCAGGAGCTGTTCCTCGCGATCAAGCTGGACAACAACTTCTCGAAGGAGCAGATCCTCGAGAACTACCTGAACACGATCTACTTCGGCCGCGGCGCGTACGGCATCGAGGCGGCGGCCAACACCTACTTCGGTGTCCCCGCTGCCCAGCTGACCGCCCAGCAGGGTGCCGTGCTCGCCGTCCTGATCCGCAGCCCATCGAGCTACGACCCCGCCCAGAACCCCGAGGGCGCCCAGGACCGCTGGGGACTCGTCCTCGACGCGATGGTCGAGGAGGGCTGGCTCACCTCCCAGGAGCGGGAGGCGTCCACGTACCCGGGGGTGCTCGAGTACACGGGCACCTCGCTCGGCATCCCGGGTGGCCCGGAGGGGCTGATCGTGCAGCGGGCGCTCAACGAGCTGCGCGGCAAGGGCTACACCGACCAGCAGCTCTTCGCCGGTGGTCTGCGGATCACCACCACGGTGGAGAAGGGCTGGCAGGACATCGCCCTCCAGAGCGTCGCCGACGTGATGCAGGGCGAGCCGGAGAACCTCCGGCAGTCGCTGGTGGCCATCGATCCGAGGACCGGCGCCGTCCGGGCCTACTACGGGGGCCCCTCGGGCACGGGCACCGACTACGCGC
This sequence comes from Blastococcus jejuensis, assembly GCF_039534705.1. Lineage (NCBI taxonomy): Bacteria > Bacillati > Actinomycetota > Actinomycetes > Geodermatophilales > Geodermatophilaceae > Blastococcus > Blastococcus jejuensis. The sequence continues at coordinate 55,904 of NZ_BAAAVV010000009.1, read as the reverse complement.
AGGCCCAGCGCCAGCCCGGCTCGTCGGTGAAGCCCTACGTGTTGGCCACCGCACTCGAGCAGGGCATCGGCGTCGACGCCCGCCGCGACGGCAGCTCCCCGCAGACCTTCCCGGACCGCGACGCCCCGGTGCGCAACTCCGGCGGCGCCTCCTGCGGCAACTGCACGCTCAAGGAGGCCATGACCCGGTCGCTGAACACGACCTTCTACGGCCTCGCGTACGAGGTGGGCCCGGAGAACGTGGCGGACACGATCCGCAGCGTCGCCGGCATGCCCGACGTGTGGGAGAGCGGCTTCCTCGAGGGCAGCACGACCCTGGCCAACGCCGACGGCGGGACCGGCTCGGCGATCGGCATCGGTGAGTACGAGATGCGCCCGATCGACCAGGCGCACGGGTTCGCCACCTTCGCCAACGGCGGCATCGAGCGCGATCCCTTCTTCGTCACGAGGGTGACCGACAACGAGGGCGGCGTCCTGCTGGAGTACGGCGGCGACGGCGGCGAGCAGGTGATCGGTACCGACATCGCCAACGACGTCACGTTCGCGCTCGACGACGTCGCCGGCTACTCCCGGCGGGCCCTCGACGACGGCCGTCCGGTGGCCAGCAAGACCGGTACGCAGGGCCTGGACGCGGAGAACAACTCCGACGCCTGGATGGTCGGGTACACCCCGTCCATCTCGACGGCGGTCTGGATGGGTTCCGACGCCCGCGAGCCGATCGTCAACATGGACGGCGGCATCATCTACGGCTCCGGTCTGCCCGGCGCGATCTGGCAGCGCTTCATGAACGGCGTCCTCGCCGGCACCCCGGTCGAGCCCCTGCCGACCTCGGCGACCGTCGAGGGCGACACCGGTGAAGGCGTGCCCGCACCGACGACGGAGGCACCGCCGACGACGACGTCCCAGGCGCCGCCGACGACCACGCAGCAGACGACGACGGCGCCCGTCGACGCCGACGGGGACGGTGTGCCCGCGGGCCAGGACCCCGACGACAGCGACCCGGACGTCCCCAACCCGCCGGAGCCGGTCGACGCCGACGGGGACGGTGTGCCCGCCGACGAGGACCCCGACGACAGCGACCCGAACGTCCCGAACCCGACCGAGGCGCCGGGCGTTCCGGGTCTTCCCGGCAACGGTCCGGGCAACGGCCCCGGCAACGACGGCGGCTGATCGCCGCACGGCAGACTGATGCCGTGACCGAGCCGCCCAGCGACGGCGTCCCCACGGACCCCTCCGGTTTCCCGCCGGAGGGGTCCGTGCCGTTGGAGTCGGGCGGAGCTGCGCCCCCGCTCGCACGCGCGACGGCGCCACCCCGGCCGGACCGCGTCGTCCCGACCTGGGTGGACCCGGTCGCCGCGCAGGCGGCGGAGGCCGTGGGCGGCCCGTGGGGTCGGCACGCCGTGACCGGTCGTGCGCTGTTCTGGACGCCGCTGCGCGTGTGCCTGCTGTTCACGACGCTGGTGCTGGCGCTGGCGTGGGTCAAGCAGGCGCCGTGCGCGTCCGGTGACTGGACGGGGTTCGTCCAGTACACGCACTTCTGCTACTCGGACACCGTTCCGCTGTTCGGCCTGCACGGGCTGGACACCGGGCAGGTGCCCTACCTGGACTCCGACGTCGAGTACCCGGTGCTGACCGGCGCCTTCATGGCGGCCTCGGCGGGGCTGGGCCGGGTCTACGACGGCGCGGCGGCGGCGGTCGGGCTGCTCCCCGACGTGCCGCCCGTGCAGAGCTACTACGTCGCCACCTGCCTGCTGCTGTCGGCGTGCGCGCTGCTGATGACCCGGGCGGTCCTCGGCCTGTCCGGCCGCCGGCCGTGGGACGCGGCGATGGTCGGCCTCTCGCCGCTGCTGTTCGTGCACGCGTTCACCAACTGGGACCTGTTCGCCGTCGCGCTGGCCGCCCTCGGCATGTGGGCGTGGGCCCGGCGACGGCCCGTGCTCGCCGGCGTCCTGCTCGGTCTCGGCATCGCCGCGAAGCTCTACCCAGCCCTGCTGCTGGTCGCGCTGTTCCTGCTGTGCCTCCGGGCGGGACGGCTGCGCCCGTGGTTCCGGGCGGCCGTGGCCGCGGTGGCTACCTGGCTCGCGGTCAACGCCCCGGTCGCCGTGCTGGCGCCGGAGAACTGGAGCCGGTTCTTCCGGCTCAACAGCAGCCGGCCGGCCGACCCGGACACGATCTGGAACCTGCTGCTGGCCCTCACCGACCACCAGCTGTTCGACGGGCCGCTCGGGATCGGCCAGTCCCCGTCGGTGCTCAACACGGTCGTCGCCGTCGTCCTGGTGCTCCTGGTCGCCGGCGTCGGCTGGCTGACCCTCGCCGCGCCGGTCCGGCCGCGGGTCGCGCAGATCGCGTTCCTGCTCGTCGCCGGATTCCTGCTGCTCAACAAGGTGTGGAGCCCGCAGTACTCGCTCTGGCTGCTGCCGTTGGCGGTGCTGGCCCGCCCGAAGTGGCGGTCGCTGCTGCTCTGGCAGGCGGCCGAGGCGCTGCTCTGGGTGCCCCGGCTGCTCTGGTACCTCGGCACCGACAACCGCGGCATCAAGGTCGAGTGGTTCTTCCTCGGCGTGACGCTGCGCGACATCGCGGTGCTCGTACTCATGGGCCTCGTCGTGCGCGACGTGCTGCGGCCCGACGGCGACGTCGTCCGCACCAGCTGGCTCGGCGTCGACGACCCCGCCGGAGGCCCCCTGGACGGTCAGAGGGACCACTTCGTCGTGCCGAGTGGGGCCCGGAGGGCTCCGCGCAGGCACGACGCAGCGGCTCATCCCGAGCAGGGGACGGCACGTGGCCGCGGTGCGATCCGGAGGATCGCAGAGTCATAGTGCGTGACGCAGTTCCTGGATCTCCGCGGCGTGCGCGGCGCTGTCCCCCGGCGTCTCGAGGACGATCGGGCAGGCGGCGGCGCGGGCGACCTCGACCAGCAGTTCCTGCGGGATCTCGCCGTCGCCCAGTGGTGCGTGGCGGTCGCGGCTGGAGCCGTGCGGGTCGCGGCTGTTGTTGAGGTGCACCAGGTCGATCCGGCCGGTGATCGCGCGGACGTCGTCGACGACCGTGGCCAGGTCCCAGCCGGCGGCCCACGCGTGGCAGGTGTCGAGCACGAACCCGGCGCCGAACTCGCCGACGGCGTCCCACAGGCGCCCGATCGCGTCGAGGTCGCGGGCCATCGCGTTGCCGCCGCCGGCGGTGTTCTCGATCAGCAGGGGCACGGGGAATCCGCCGTCCTTCTGCTGGTAGGCGAACGTCTTGCGCCAGTTGTCGACGCCGACGGCCGGGTCGTCGGCGGCCAGGACGTGCCCGCCGTGGACCACCAGGCCGAACGCCCCGATCGCGGCAGCGGCCGTCGCGTGGGCGGCGAGGAGCTTGCGGCCGGGCACGCGGATGCGGTTGTTCGTCGTCGCGACGTTCAGCATGTACGGCGCGTGGACGACGACCATGACGTCGGACGCCAGCAGGTCGGCCTGGTCGGGGCGTGGCTTCGGGGTCGCGTAGCTCTGCGGATCGGTCAGGAACACCTGCACGCCGTCGGCGTCCATCTCGGCCGCGCGGGCCAGCGGACCGCCGTCGAGGAGTTCGTTGTCGTCGGTGAGACCAGGGCCGACGTGGACGCCGATCGGGTGAGGGGAGTGGCCGGGCGGGTGAATGGGCATCGGAAATGACCCTAGTTCGGTCGTGGATTCAGGTTTACCCGTATCGCTGGCGTCACATCATCGTTCATGCAGCGTGACGGGGGTTACTCCCCAGTAGGGGAGTAGCAGCTCTGAGCAGCGACGTGGAGGTACTGGGGACATGGCAAGCGGTCGGATCCGTCGAAGTGCGCGGCGCGGGATCGCAGCCGCGGTGCTCGGCTGGCTGGCGGTGGCAGCGTTCTCCGTCCTGATGGCGCCGAGCGCCAGCGCGGCCCCCAGCGCCACCGTGACCATCCAGAACGTGACCCCGCCCGCGGTCAGCGTGGACAAGGGCGGCACGGTCACGTTCGTCAACGGCATCCCGGCGCAGAACAAGGGCGGCGTCTCGGTGCCGCTGGTGGGCACGTTCTCCGCCACGGTCTACACCGACGTGGCCGTCACCTTCTTCGGCCAGCCGCGGACGCTCCAGCCGGGGCAGTCCACCGCGTGGACGTTCAACGACCCGGCGACGACCGGCCAGATCACCTACACGTACCGGATCGTCCCGCAGTCGGGCCTGTCCGCGACGGTGGCCAACCAGGTGGTCGACACCGTGGCCGCCGCGTTGCCCCCGCTGCCGGTGCCGGCGCCCTACGTGGTCCAGACCATCCTGCCCGACGTGCCCACCCTGCCGGGCGTGAACGTGCCGCAGCTGCCGACGCTGAACGTGCCCCTGCCGGCGCCGCCCGCCGTCGTCGACCCGAACAACCCGGTCGACCCGAACAACCCGGTCGACCCGGCGGACCCGACGGGTGACCCGGCCGGCCCGCAGCCGGAGGGCATCCCGGGTGACCAGTACAACTACGACCTCGGTGGCGGTGCTCCGAACCTCTCGCCGACCGACGCCGTCGCGGCAGCGGCCTTCGACCCGTCGCGCTTCTACGTCCCCGGGGAGAGCCTCGGCGGTGTGGACGGCGGCAACGCCGGTGACGGCTCCGGTGGCCAGCCCGGCAACTACGACGGCGCCTCGGTGCCCGTCTTCGGCCAGCTCGCCGGTCTCGACAACGCCTCCCTCGACGAGGAGGCCGCGACCGACACCGCCGCCGCCGACGGCACCGCCCCGGCCCTTCCGGCCGCCGCGCTCGCCGCGGTCGTCGCCCTGGCCGCGGTGACCGCCGCGCTCGTGCGTACCCACCAGGCGCAGCGCGCCTCCCGCTGATCCTGCTCCGGCTCCGCGGCCGCCGCCCTTTCGTCGGGGACGGCGGCCGCGGTCCGTTCCGGGGCACCCGGCCTCCCTGTGGACAGCGCGGGAGGACGGTGGCGCGAACGCTGGTAGCCTGTCCCCAGCGCGTTCCGGCACTCGCTGGGGCGCGCGACGCGTGTACGACCCTCCTGCTGCAGATTCGCTGCAGCCGCTGAGACCAGAGGAGGTGGGGTTCTCCGTGCGTCATTACGAATTGATGGTCATCCTCGACCCCGAGCTCGAGGAGCGCACCATCGCTCCCTCGCTCGACAGGTTCCTGACCGTGATCACCAAGGCCGGCGGGTCCGTCGGCAAGGTCGACATCTGGGGCCGGCGTCGCCTGGCCTACGAGATCAAGAAGCAGATCGAGGGCATCTACGCCGTCATCGACATCGATGCCGAGCCCGCCGCTGTGTCCGAGCTCGACCGTCAGCTCAACCTGAACGAGTCGGTGCTCCGCACGAAGCTGATGCGGCCCGAGGTCCACTGACCATGGCCGGCGAGACCGTCATCACCGTCGTCGGCAACCTGACCGCCGACCCGGAGCTGCGCTTCACGCCGTCGGGCGCTGCCGTCGCCAACTTCACCGTCGCGTCGACCCCGCGCACCTTCGACCGTCAGTCGCAGGAGTGGAAGGACGGCGAGGCGCTGTTCCTCCGCTGCAACGTGTGGCGCCAGGCGGCCGAGAACGTGGCCGAGTCGCTCACCCGCGGCTCGCGCGTCATCGTCAGCGGCCGGCTCAAGCAGCGCTCGTTCGAGACGAAGGAAGGCGAGAAGCGCACCGTCGTCGAGCTCGAGGTCGACGAGATCGGCCCCTCGCTGCGCTACGCCACCGCCAAGGTCACCCGCGCCTCGCGCGGTGAGGGCGGCGGCGGCTTCGGTGGCGGCGGCGGTGGCGGCTTCTCCGGCGGCGGTGGCGGCGGCGGTGGCGCGAGCGACCCGTGGTCGACGCCCGCCGGTCCGTCCGACGAACCGCCCTTCTAATTCTTCGTTCCTCACTACTTGACCTACCTGGAGTACCCCGGTGCCCAAGCCCCCTGTTCGCAAGCCCAAGAAGAAGGTCTGCCAGTTCTGCAAGGACAAGGCGACCTACGTCGACTACAAGGACACGACCCTGCTGCGGAAGTTCATCTCCGACCGCGGCAAGATCCGTGCCCGCCGCGTCAGCGGCAACTGCAGCCAGCACCAGCGGGACGTCGCCACGGCCGTGAAGAACAGCCGTGAGATGGCCCTGCTGCCCTACACCTCGACGGCGCGCTGATCATGAGCACGATGAAGCTGATCCTGACCCAGGAGGTCACCGGTCTCGGTACCTCCGGCGACACGGTGGAGGTCAAGGGCGGCTACGGCCGCAACTACCTCCTCCCCCGCGGGCTGGCCATCAAGGCCACCCGGGGTGCCGAGAAGCAGGTCGAGTCCCTGCGCCGGGCGCGTGCCGCCCGCGAGGTGGCCTCGCACGAGGAGGCGCAGGCCCTGGCCGGGCGCATCACGGGCCTCACGGTCCGGGTGCCGGCCCGCGCCGGTGAGGGCGGCCGCCTGTTCGGGCGCGTCACCCCCGCCGACGTCGCGGCTGCCGTGACCGCCGCCGGTGGTCCGGAGCTCGACCGTCGCCGCATCGACCTGCCCAGCACGATCAAGACGACCGGGGAGCACACGATCACCGTGCGCGTGCACCCCGAGGTCAGCACGCAGCTGACCATCGAGGTCGTTCCCTCCTGAGAGCGCGCTGAGCACTCCTCACGTCCGGAAGGGGCGTCGGACTCCGGTCCGGCGCCCCTTCCGGCGTCTCGGGGCATCTCAGCGGGTCTGACGCCGCTCCCTGGGCATGCCTCGCGCTCTCGGTCCATCTCAGCGGGTCTGACGCCGCTCCCTGGGCATGCCTCGCGCTCTCGGGGCCCTGCGGGACCGGTGCAGTGCGAAGTGGGACCCGGGAGTGTCACGGCGTCCGGGGAGCGGCTGTCGTCCATGGCCGTTCCTGACATGTCGGCGGCCGGTCGTTCGTCGGTGGCGGGCGGGGTCGGGACGTCGCCGCGCGGTCGCATGTGACTCGTGATGCGGCGCGCGGAAAAATGTTGGGAAGTTTCTCCCGTCCACAGCCGGTGAACGGCCTTCGCGCAGGTGACGGTGCGGAATCCGGAAGATGGCCGGGACGTGTCCCCCGCCGTCTCCACATGTCGACACGCCTCCATCCACCGACTTGTCCACAAGTTGTGCAGATCGACGTGCACACCGGTGTTGGACGGCGCCCCCTCCGGCTTCCTAACGTCCTCCCCAGCTGCCGCCGGGCGCGCGGGAAGTGTCGGTGCCCGGCGGTAGCAATGACCCGAACAGTTGTTCGGGCCTGGTGACGTCTGCCGAGCTCCCGACTTCCCCTCGGAGTGGCGGTAGCGGGCGCGCCTGCACAGAGATGGAGGAAACCCCGGTGGCAGTGGCCGAGGAGTTCAGCCGGCCGTCCGCGACGGCCCCCGCGTACGACCGGCAGCCACCGCAGGACATCCCGGCGGAGCAGTCGGTGCTCGGCGGCATGCTGATGAGCAAGGACGCGATCGCCGACGTCGTCGAGGTGCTGCAGGGCCCCGACTTCTACCGCCCCGCCCACCAGGTGGTCTTCGACTGCATCCTCGACCTGTACGGGCGCGGTGAGCCGGCCGACGCGATCACGGTGGCCGCTGAGCTCAACCGCACCGACCAGCTGTCCAAGATGGGCGGCGCGGTCTACCTGCACACGCTGATCGCTTCGACACCGACGGCGGCCAACGCCGGGTACTACGCGGCGATCGTGGCCGAGCAGGCCGTGCTGCGCCGACTCGTGGAGGCCGGCACCCGGGTCGTCCAGCTGGGCTACGGCGCGGCCGGCGGCAAGGGCGACGTCGACGACATCGTCGACCGCGCCCAGCAGGAGATCTACGACGTCACCGAGAAGCGGATGAGCGAGGACTACTCGCGCCTCGAGGACATCCTGCAGCCGACGATGGACGAGCTGGACGCCATCGCCTCGCGAGGTGGCGTCAGCCGTGGCGTGCCCACCGGTATCCGCGACCTCGACGAGCTCACCAACGGCCTCCAGGCCGGCCAGATGATCGTCATCGCGGCCCGTCCCGGTGTCGGGAAGGCGCTTGCCCTCGACACCCCGGTGGCCACCCCCACCGGCTGGACGACGATGGGCGAGATCCGGGTCGGTGACCGGGTCTTGGGCTCCGACGGCCGGCCGACGACTGTCGTCGCCGCGACCGACGTCATGACCGACCGGCCCTGCTACGAGGTCCACTTCTCCGACGGCTCGATGATCGTGGCCGACGCACAGCACCAGTGGCTGACCGAGACCCGCGCCAGCCGGAAGTCCGCCCAGGCGGCGCGGGTGGGCTACAGCGGCTGTCGGAACCAGCGGACGTTCGCCGAGGTGCGTACGACGGAGGAGATCGCGCGAACCGTCCGGTGTGCCACCAAGGACGCCCGGCTCAACCACTCCGTCACGAACGCGCGGCCATTGGATCTTCCCCCGGCCGACCTGCTCATTCCGCCGTACACCCTGGGCGTCTGGCTAGGAGACGGAACGTCGGCGGAGGCGCACTTCACCAGCGCTGACCCCGAGATCGCGATGTACATCGAAGCCGAGGGCCTCGTCGTCGTGCCGACCAACGTCGACCGTCGTTACGCCCTCCGGCTGCCGGCCCGGCCGGGCCTCGCCGAGCGGCCGTGCCCGATGTGCGGCGAGCTGTTCACGCCTCAGACGTCGCAGGTGCAGACCTGCGGGAGGTCCTGCGGCGCCGCGCTCCGTCGCAGTGGGGGCGTCGGGCGCCAGGCCACCTGCCCCGACTGCGGTGGTCTGTCAGCCGGGCTCCAGCAGTGCCAGGCCTGCCGGAACGAGCACGGGACCGTGAAGGCGCTGCTGCGGACGCTTGGCGTCCTGGGGAACAAGCACATCCCCACGGAGTACCTGCGCGCGTCGGAGGCGCAGCGGCGCTCGCTTCTCGCGGGCCTGCTCGACACCGACGGCACGGTCGCGCCGAGCGGCGTGGTGCAGTTCGGCGTCACCAGCCGTCGCCTGGCCGAGGACACTCGGGAGCTGATCGCGAGCCTCGGTTACCGGGTCCGGATGACGACGAAGCGGGTTCGCGGGCGCAGCGAGGAGTCGTCCACCTGCTACACGCTGACCTTCAGCACCGACGACGCGGTCTTCGCCCTCGAGCGCAAGATGCTCCTGCACAAGGAGCGCGGCGCTCGCACCTTCACCGCCCGCGGCGTCCGCTTCATCGCCGACGTCCGCCCGATCGACAGCGTGCCGGTGCGCTGCATCCAGGTGGATGCCGAGGATCACCTGTTCCTGGCCGGTCGCGGCTTCATCCCGACGCACAACTCGACCCTCGGCCTCGACATCGCCCGGTCGGCGTCGGTCAAGCACCACCTGCCTGCGGCCATTTTCTCGCTGGAAATGAGCAAGCACGAGATCACCATGCGTCTGCTGTCGGCCGAGGCGAAGGTGCCGCTGCACCACATGCGCGCCGGCTCGCTGTCGGACGAGGACTGGTCGAAGCTGGCCCGCCGGATGGGTGAGATCGCCGATGCTCCGCTCTACATCGACGACTCCCCGAACATGACGATGATGGAGATCCGGGCCAAGGCGCGGCGGCTCAAGCAGCGCAACGACCTCAAGCTCGTGGTCATCGACTACCTCCAGCTGATGACGTCGGGCAAGCGCGTCGAGAGCCGCCAGCAGGAAGTGTCCGAGTTCTCCCGTGCGCTCAAGCTCCTGGCCAAGGAGCTCGAGGTCCCGGTCATCGCCATGTCGCAGCTGAACCGTGGTTCCGAGCAGCGTCAGGACAAGAAGCCGATGCTCTCCGACCTTCGCGAGTCGGGCTCGATCGAGCAGGACGCCGACATGGTCATGATGATCCACCGCGAGGACATGTACGAGAAGGAGAGCCCGCGGGCCGGCGAGGCCGACATCATGCTGGTCAAGCACCGTAACGGCCCGACCGCGAACGTCACGGTCGCCTTCCAGGGTCACTACAGCCGCTTCGTCGACATGGCCAACTGACGTGGACATCCTGCCGATCGACGCCCATGGCCCGCCCGGGGTCATGGCGCGGGAGCGGGCGCTGGTGGACCGCCCGGTCACGGCGCTCCCCAACGGCCTCCCGCCCGGCAGCGGGGTCGGAACCTCGGCCGCCGACGCATCTCCCAGCCGCGAGCGGCTGGTACGGATCGCGACGATGATCCGGGACGCCGAGCGCGCGATGCCCGCCCCTGCCCGCCGTGCCCGGCGGCACGGGGCGCGTCTGATCCCGCTCGCCCCTCGTCGGCGTCGGTCGGCGCGAGCGCGCCGCACTCCGCCCACCGTCGTCGTCGAGCTGGCCAGCTGACGCAGGACGCGGGTCGTACCGTCGAGGACATGGGCCGGAGCGGCGTGGGGGTCGACCGTGCGTGAGTGGCTGATCGGCCTCGGGATCGCGCTCGGGGTCATGGTCCTGAGCTGGCTGGTGCTGATCCTGCTCGCCCGGCGGCTGCCGGAAGGCACGGCCAAGGAGCTGGCCCGGTTCCTCCCGGCGTGCGTCACCACGGTCCGCCGGCTGCGCAGCAACCCGGTCGTGCCGCGGCGGGCGAAGATCGCCGTCGGCTTCGCGGGACTGTGGGTGCTCTCACCCATCGACCTGATCCCGGAGTTCCTCCCGGTGATCGGCCCGCTGGACGACGTCGTGGTGGTCGCGCTGGCCTTCCGCTACGCCGCCCGCCAGGTCCCCCGCGACGTCCTGCTCGACGCCTGGCCCGGCGACCGGCGGATCATCGAGCGGCTGCTCGGCCCACGCACGCCGGACGCCGTCGGCCCGGGCCAGCCGTGATCCTCGAGCACGCGCTGCTCACCGTGACGCCGGGGCGTGAGGCCGAGTTCGAGGCGGCCTTCGCCGAGGCGCGGCACATCATCGCCGCCATGCCCGGGTTCGGCGGCCTCACGCTCTCCCGCTGCCTCGAGCGGGAGAACGGTTACCTGCTGCTCGTGCGGTGGCAGCGACTCGAGGACCACACGGAGGGTTCCGCGGCTCGGCGGAGTACCAGCGGTGGCGCGACCTCCTGCACCACTTCTACGACCCCTTCCCCGTCGTGGAGCACTACGCGACGGTCCTGACGGCCTGACCGGGCCGCCGCCGGGGTTAGTCGAACGAACGTTCGAGAAAATGTCGTACCCCGCGGCCAGAGTTGCGGCATGAAGCTGCTGACAGCAACGCGCACAGGCCAGGGCGAGCGGGACGGGGACTTCTGTCACGCGGTCGAGGGCGAGCTGGTCCTGCTCGGCCTGGTGTGCGCGACCGACCAGAAGAACCCGGACGGTGGGTGCGGCTGCGGCCGGGCCTTCTCCGGGATGAGTTCGATGCGAGCCACCACGACGGCCGTCGTGCGCGACCTCGACGTGTCCGTCGCCGATGTCATGCTGGCCGTCGAGGGGTACTACGTTTCGTCCGGTCTCGGCCCCGACCTCATCGGTGGGGCGGAGTTCGCCGACCTCGTGGCCGAGACGGTGGCCGAGATGACGGAGATCGCGGCAGTCCTGCCCGTGGGTGCCGTCGTAGGACGGCGGCTGGACGAGCTGATCTGGCGCTCGGAGCCGAGCGGCGTCGGCGAGCACTGACCGCGAGAGGCCCAGAACCTGTGCGGTTCTGGGCCTCTCCGGTTCAACGGTCGATCACGTTCAGGCGGCGCGAGCCTGCAGCGCGCGGCGCACCTTCTTGCCGCCGGTGGTCATCCGGTAGAGCTTGACCAGCTGCGACGGGGCGTTCTTCACCGTGGTCTGCTCCAGCCAGCCGTTGGGCAGCGAGAGCCGGAAGAACTTGTGCCACGCCGAAGCGACCTGCTTGTACATCGGTGCCGAGTGATACGTCAGCTCGTACCGGTCGAAGATCGCCTTCACCCGGGGCGCGATCTCCGCGTAGCGGTTGCTCGGCAGGTCGGGGAACAGGTGGTGCTCGATCTGGTGCGACAGGTTGCCGCTCATCAGGTGCATCGCCTTCGACCCGGAGATGTTGGCCGAGCCGAGCATCTGCCGCAGGTACCACTCGCCGCGGGTCTCGCCCTCGATCGAGCGCTTCTCGAAGGTCTGGACGCCCTCGGGGAAGTGCCCGCACATGATCACCGAGTGCGACCACAGGTTGCGCACCACGTTGGCCGTGAAGTTCGCCGCCAGGGTGGGCAGGAACGACGGGCCCGACAGCAGCGGGTGGATCAGGTAGTCCTTGCGGACCTGCCGGCCCACCTTGCCCAGCACCGCCTTCACACCGGCCCGGAAGGCCGGGTCCTGGCGGCGCTTCGCCGTCGCCAGGTTCTTGCCGAGCTCCAGGTCGTAGGCGGCGATGCCGTACTCGAAGAAGCACGCGTTGACGAAGTTCCACAGCGGCTGCACCAGGTACAGCGGGTGCCACGGCTGGTCCTCGTCGACCCGCATGATCCCGTAGCCGAGATCGTTGTCCTTGCCGATCACGTTCGTGTACGTGTGGTGCAGCTCGTTGTGCGAGTGCTTCCACTGCTCGGCGGGGCTGGCCATGTCCCACTCCCACGTCGTGGAGTGGATCTTCGGGTCACGCATCCAGTCCCACTGGCCGTGCAGGATGTTGTGCCCGATCTCCATGTTCTCGAGGATCTTGGCGACCGACAGGCCGACCGTCCCGACGAACCAGGCCGGGGGGAACATCGACACGAGCAGGGCGGCCCGGCTGCCCAGCTCGAGCTTCCGCTGGACGTCGATCACGCGGCGGATGTACTTGGCGTCGTCCTCGCCCAGGCTGTCGCGGATCTCCTGGCGGATGGTGTCGAGCTCCTTGCCGATGAGCTCGATGTCCTCGGCGGAGAGGTGGGCGATCGGGTTGTCGGCCTTCTTCTGCAGCGCAGTCATGTCCGTCTCCTTGTCGCTCGGGGTCAGTGGTCGATGTCGCAGGCGCCGGCGGCGGCGCTGACGCAGGTCTGGATGAGCACGCCGTCCCCGGGGGCGGCGGTGGTGAGCTCGCCGTTGCGCAGGTCGCGCACGGCGCCCTCGCGTAGCGGCAGCACGCAGCCGAAGCAGATGCCCATGCGGCAACCGCTGGGCATCAGGACGCCGGCCTCCTCGGCGGCGTCGAGGATCGGCGTCGCGCCGTCGGCGTCCACCGTCGTCCCCGACTTCGCGAACGAGACGGTGCCGCCCTCGCCGGTGACGAGCACCGTCGGGCGGAACCGCTCGGTGTAGAGGCTCTCGGCCAGACCGGCGGCCGCCCAGTGCGCCTCCAGCGCCTCCAGCATGCCGACCGGGCCGCAGGCCCAGGTGGACCGCTCGTGCAGGTCGGGCACCAGCGCCGCGATCGCGTCGGCGTCGAGCATCCCGGCGGTGTCGGTGTGCTGCTCGATCAGCCGGATCCGGCCGTCGGCGGCCATGTCGCGCAGTTCCGCGGCGAAGATCACGTCGTCCGCGGTCGGCGCCGAGTGCACGAGGACGACGTCGCAACCGTCGTGGGCGCGGTTGCGGAGCATCCCCATCACGGGGGTGATCCCCGAGCCCGCGGTGACGAACAGAGCCTTGGCCGGTCGCTGCGCCGGGAGCACGAACTCGCCGGTGGCCTGGTCGAGCTGGATGACCGTGCCGGGCGCCGTCCGGTGCACCAGGTGGTTGCTGACCTTGCCGCCCGGGATCGCCTTCACCGTGATGCTGATGCAGCCGTCGGTGCGGGTCAGGTCGGAGGTGACCGAGTAGGCGCGCCACTGGCGGACGCCGTCGACGTCGATGCCGATGCGGACGTACTGCCCGGGAGTGTGCGGGCGCCAGCCGCGGCCGGGGCGGATCACGATCGTCGCGGCGTCACGCGTCTCGGGCAGGACGGCCTCGATGCGTCCGCGCAGGTCGGCGCCCGAACGCAGGGGGTCGATCAGGTCGAGGTAGTCGGTGGGCAGCAGGGGCGTCGTGACCAGCTCGGCCAGCTTGAGGACGCGGTCGCGCAGGGCGACGCGGGGCCGGGCCGGGGAAGGGACCGTCGTCGTCATGTCTTGAGGGTTGTCCAACTTGAGGCACAAGTACCTGTGCCCCCGACGTGAATCGACGGGTAGCTTCTGTTCTCTGCGAACAAACGAGGAGCGAGCTGTGACGACGGACGAGGCCGCTATCCCCACCTCGGTGGCGACGGCGATGCGCGCGGAGCTGGCGTCGATCGCGGGGTCGACCGTCGCCGAGATCATCGTCGAGGTGCCCAGCTACACCGACGCCTTCACCGGCAAGATGGGCCAGAAGATCAGCAACGCGGTGGAGCTGGCGCTGGCGGGCTTCCTGGAGCTGGCGACGGCGCACACCGGGGCCGACCCCAGCACGCCGATCCGCCCGGCGCTCGAAGGCGCCTACGACCTCGGGCGGGGGGAGGCCCGCAGCGGGCGGTCGATGGACGCCCTGCTGGCCGCGTACCGGGTGGGCGCGCGGGTCTCCTGGCGGCACATGAGCGCGAGCGCGGTACGGGCGGGCCTGACCGCCGAGCAGCTGGCGCGCTTCGCCGAGCTGGTGTTCGCCTACATCGACCAGCTCTCGGCCGCCAGCGTCGCCGGGCACGCCGACGAGCTCGCCACGACCGGGCGGGTCCGCGAGCGGTACCTGGAGCGGCTGGCCGCCCAGCTGCTCGCCGGTGCCGCCGAGCCGGATCTGGCGGCCGCCGCGGAACGGGCCGGCTGGCAGCCGCCCCGGACGCTCACCGCCGTGGTCCTGCCGGAGGCCAAGCTGCACGGGGCGATGGCCTCCCTCGACCCGCGCACGCTGCGCTCCACGGAGGACGTGCCGGGCGAGGAGGACCTCGTCGTCCTGCTGGTCCCCGACGCAGACGGCCGGTCCCGGCCGGCGCTCCTGCGGTCCCTGGACGGCCGGCACGCCGTGGTGGGGCCGGCCCGGCCCTGGGAGGCCGTCCACGATTCCTACGCGCGTGCCTGCCGCGCGCTGGCCCTCGGTCTCGAGGCCGAGGGTTCGGCGGCCCTCGACACCGACGAGCGGCTGGCGGACCTGGTGCTCCGGGCAGACGACGGCGCACTCGCCGACCTGCGCGCGCAGGTGCTGGCGCCGCTGGCCGACCTGAGCCCCGGGGCGCGGGAGAAGCTGGCCGAGACGCTGCGGTCGTGGCTGCTGCACCAGGGCCGACGGGAGCAGGTGGCCGAGGAGCTGTTCGTGCACCCGCAGACCGTGCGCTACCGCATGACCCAGCTCCGCGAGATCTACGGCAAGCGCCTGGAGGACCCCCGCACCGTGCTGGAGCTGACCATCGCGCTCGGCGTCGACCTCGGGAAAACGTCCCACCCCTCCGCCACAGTGGCGTCATGACCGTCGACCTGGCCGCCGCCGCCGACTTCCTGGCGGGCAACGCCCGCCTGCTCGACCGGCGGCGCTTCGACCTGCTGTTCGCCGGTGGCGGCGTCGAGCCGGTGCTCGCCGCCCTCGAGCCCTACCGGAACGCCGACGGCGGGTACGGCTGGGGCCTGGAGCCCGACCTGCGGTCTCGCACCAGCCAGCCCGGCGGCGCGCTGCACGCCTTCGAGGTGTTCGCCGATGTCGCCCCGGCCACCAGCGGGCGCGCGGTGGAGCTGTGCGACTGGCTGGCCTCGGTCGCGCTGCCCGACGGCGGCCTGCCGTTCGCGCTGCCGGTCCCCGACCCGGCGGCCTGCGCGCCCTTCTGGGCCGGCGCCGACAGCAGCCGGTCGTCGCTGCAGATCACCGCGATCGTCGCCGTGGCCGCGTACCGCGTGGCCGAGGTGGATCCGGCGGTCGCGGCCCACCCCTGGCTCGCCCGGGCCACCGCGTTCTGCCTGGCCGCCATCGAGGCGCTCGGCCCGAGCCCGCACGCGATGGAGCTGGCGTTCGCCGTGCAGCTGCTCGACGCCGCGTCCGTCCGCCTGCCGTCGGCCGCCGAGCTCCTCGAGCGCGTGCGGGCCCACGTCCCCGCCGACGGCCTGCTGCACGTGGCCGGCGGGGCCGACGACGAGTTCATGCGGCCGCTGGACTTCGCGCCCTCCCCCGGTGGCCCGGCCCGGGGCATCTTCGCCCCGCAGGTCATCGAGGCCGAGCTCGAGCGGCTGGCCGCCGAGCAGCAGCCCGACGGCGGCTGGCCGGTCAGCTTCGACAGCTACTCACCGGCCGCGACGCTCGAGTGGCGTGGCCACCGGACGGTGCAGGCGCTCCTCCAGCTGCGGGCCGACGGGGTGCTCTGAGAGCCCACCGTCCGCTCACACCGAAACCGCACCTGCCGCACAGCCGCACCACAGGCCCGCGACCGATCGTCGATCCCGATGGGCCACCACGAACCGAGGAGAACGCCATGCAGCACCCCACCGCCGCCCAGCACGGCTCGCGCGAGCGGATCGGCCCGCGGCCCTACGTGCGCACCCCGGTGCCCGACCTCGACGGCCTCGCAGGCGGGCCGCGCCGACTGCCCCGCCGCCTGCGCCGGGCCGCACCGCTGCTCGTGCCGCCCGCGTGAGACGCGGCTAGGCAGGCCGCAGGACCGCGACCAGGAACTCCGACGCGGGCGTGAACGGGCGCAGGTCCCAGGTCGACAGCAGCAGATCGGGCGCCCAGCCGGCGTCGGCGGCATCGGCCAGGAACTCGTCGAACGAGTAGCCGCGGCCGGCGCCGAAGCCGATCGCCGCCCGGCCGCCGTCGGCGATGTGCGCGCGCAGCCGGCGCAGGACCTCCGCCCGCGTCGACGGCGCCAGGAAGGTCATCACGTTGCCGGCGCACACGATGGCGTCGAACGGCTGGGACACCCCCTCGGCCGCCAGGTCGAGCTCGGCCAGGTCGCTGACGATCCACCGGGCCGCGGGATGCACCGTCGCCGCCTCGGCGATCAGCACGGGGTCGACGTCCACCCCGACGACGTCGTGGCCGAGGGAGGCGAGGTGGCCCCCGACCCGGCCGGGACCGCACCCGGCGTCGAGCACCCGGGAGCCGCGGGCGAGCATCGCGTCGATCAGCCGCGCCTCGCCCACCAGGTCCATCCCCTGCGCGGCCAGGTCCCGGAAACGCTGGATGTAGGCGGCCGAGTGCTGCGGATCCTCCCGGGTCATCCGCACCCACGCGCTCTGCTCGGTCATGCGGTCACGATCGCACGCGCGCCGGCGGATCGATCAGCACCCCGGGATTGAGGACGCCGGCGGGGTCGAGCGCCGCCTTCGCCGCCCGCAGCGCCAGGGCGAACGGCTCGGGTCGCTGCCGGTCGTAACCGGGCCGGTGGTCCCGCCCCACCGCGTGGTGATGGGTGATCGTCGCGCCCAGCCGGCCCAGCACCTCGGTCGCGGCCGCCTTGACGTCGTCCCACATCGCGACCTCCGAGCCGGGACGCCCGGCCGCGACGACCGTGAAGTACGGTGCCGCGCCGTCGGGGTACACGTGCGTGAACCGGCAGTTCACCATCCCCGCCGCCCCGGTGACCTGCTCCACGGCGGCCCCCACCTCGGTGCGGACCGTCGTGTACAGCTCCTCGACGCGGTCCCACGTGGTCGCCGTCTCGAACGTCTCGACGATCGCGCTCATGCGCGCCAAGCCGTCCCGGACGTAGGGCATCCGCAGGAAGGTCGACCGCCACGCCTCGGCCGCCCGGTCGGGCCCGCCGTCCGCACCGGTCACCGTCCCCCCGGCGTCGCGGGCGATCTCCACCAGTTCAGCCAGGCGGGACTCCACCGGGTGCACCGCCGACTCCACGCCCAGCACCAGGACGCACTCCCCCGCCGGCGCCGCGCCGGCCAGCGCGGCCTCGCCGGGGTCCAGGAGCCGGCAGTTCGCCGGGTACAGCCCGGCCTGCGCGACGGCGCGGACGGCCGACATCCCGGCCGCCATGTCCGGGAACACCGCCGACGCCGACGCCTTGAACCGCGGTCGGTCCTGCACCCGCATCCAGGCCTCGGTGATCACGCCGAGCGTGCCCTCGGACCCGAGGAACAGCCGGTCGGGCGAGGGCCCGGCGCCCGACCCGGGCAGCCGCCAGGACTCGCTGACCCCGACTGGCGTGACCACCCGCATCGACTCGACGAGGTCGTCGACGTGCGTGTGCAGGGTCGCGTAGTGCCCGCCGGCCCGCGTGGCCAGCCAGCCCCCCAGCGTGGAGAACTCGAAGCTCTGCGGGAAGTGCCGCAGCGTCAGGTCATGCGGGCGCAGCTGGTCCTCCAGCACCGGCCCGAGCGCCCCGCCCTGGATGCGGGCGGCCCGGCTCACCCGGTCGACCTCGAGCACCCGGTCCAGCGCCGTGAGGTCCAGGGAGACGACCGGCCCGTCACCGCGGTACTCGACGCCGCCCACGACGGAGCTGCCTCCGCCGTACGGGACGACCGCGATCCCGGCCGAGCCGGCCCAGTCGAGCAGCGCCACCACGTCGCCCTCGGCCCGAGGGAACGCGACGGCGTCCGGCGCCGCCCGCAGGTCGCCGGCCAGCGCCCGGACGACGTCCCGGTAGGCCTTGCCGTAGGTGTGCGCGGCCCGGTCGGCGACCGCCGTGGACACCAGGGGCGCCAGGGCGGCGGGAGGCGTGACGCGTGGCGCCGGCAGGTCGAGCCCGGCGAGGTCGGGCACCGCGCGCGGCCGCCCGAGCAGCCCCGGCAACCCGGCGGCGAGGGCGACGCACTCGTCGTCGCTGAGCGCGCGGTCGACCGTCCCCCAGCCCCACCACGAACGTTCGGTCATCTGGGCGTCCTCCAGTCGGGGGGATCGGCCGGGTGCAGGGCCGGATCGTCGGCGGCGAGCGTGCGCACCGGTCCCGGCCCGGTGCGCGGCCCCTCGAAGCGCACGGTCACCCGGCCGAGCCCGCGGCCCCACACCCACCCCGGGCCCAGCTCGTCGTGCCGCACGTCCTGCCCGGGCCACCACCGCTTCTCCACCGCCAGGGGGATCTCCGGCTCGGGCGGCCGGACCTCCCGCACAGGGGTCGCGTCGTCCTCGGGCTCGTCGTCCTCGGCGAACGGCTCCCCCTCGAGGAGGGCCCCGGCGAACAGGTCGCCCTGGGCGTACACCGAGAGGCCGGAGACGCCGACCCCCAGCAGCCGCAGCCCGCCGGAAGTCCCCGCCTCGGTCAGCAGCCGGCGGGCCGTCGCCGCGATCAGCCGCGGGTCGTCGGTGGGCTGGGGCAGCGTCTGGGAGCGCGTGATCGTGGTGAAGTCGTAGCGGCGCAGCTTGAGCGTGACGGTCCGGCCGGAGACCGCGGAGGCGCGCAGCCGGCCACCGACCCGGCCCGCCATCGCGTCGATCTCGCGGCCGAGCACGTCGACGTCGGTGAGGTCGCGCTCGAAGGTCTCCTCGGCCGAGACCGACTTGGCCTCGCGGTCGGCGACCACGGGCCGGTCGTCCTCGGCGCGGGCCAGCGCGTACAACCCGGCGCCGTGGGCGCGGCCGGCCAGCGCCACGAGGTCGGTCAGCGACCTGGCGGCCAGGTCGCCGACGGTCTTCACGCCGATCTGGTGCAGCCGCTCGGCCGTGGCCGGGCCCACACCGCCGAGCCGGGTCACCGGGAGGGGGTGCAGCACGTCCAGTTCGGTGCCCGGCGGGACGACGACGAGGCCGTCGGGCTTGTCCAGGTCGGAGGCGATCTTGGCCATCAGCTTGGAGCTGCCGATGCCGACCGAACCGGTCACGCCCCCGGTCGCCGCGGCGATCCGATCGTTCAGGGCCCGGCCGAGCGCGGTGACCGCCTCCACCGAGAGATCGCGGTGCTCGCCGGCGGCGAGGTCGACGTACGCCTCGTCCAGCGACGCCGGCTCCACCAGCGGCGACAGCTCGCGCAGCAGCGCCATCACGACGTCGGACGTCGCGCGGTAGGCCGCGAACCGCCCACCGAGGAACGCGGTCCCGGGCGGGCATCGGCGCCGCGCCTCGCCGGTGGGCATGGCGGAGTGCGCACCGAAGGCCCGCGCCTCGTACGACGCCGTCGCGACGACCCCGCGCCCGCCGACGCCGCCGACGATCACCGGCCGGCCGCGCAGGGAGGGCTTGTCCCGCTGCTCGACGGCGGCGAAGAAGGCGTCGAGGTCCAGGTGCAGGACGCTCGCCTCCCGCCGCATGCCCCCATGATCGCCCGGCCCACCGGCGGGCCGCCGCGGCGGGCCCGTTCCACCGCGCGAGCGACTTCCTTGCCGACGGCGTGCCGCAACTGCGAATCTCTGGGCCGACGGCCGAGGAGGGGATCGCACGTGGACCCAACGGCGGTGACCTTCCTGGTCATCGGCGGGATCGGCGTCGCCGTCCTCGTCCTCTCCCTCGTCGTCGGCGAGCTCGGCGACCTGGGCATCGGTTCCGCCGACGCCGACGGCCCGTTCTCCGTGCCCGCGATCGCCGCCCTGGTCGGCGGGGTCGGTTTCGGGGGCGCCGCGGCGTCCGCGCTCCTGCCCGATGCCTTGCCCGACGTCCTCGGCGTCCTGCTCGCGGTCCTGGTCGGGCTGGCGGTCGCCGTCCCGTTGGCGTGGGCGGCCATCCGGCTCTCCCGGGCGCTGAAGGACATGCCGACCGCCGAGACCCTCACCCGCCACCACCTGGTCGGCGCGCAGGGCGTCGTCGTCTCCGCCGTCCCGAGCCCCGGGTTCGGCGAGGTGCGGTTGGCGGTCGCCGGCCAGCAGCTCAAGCTCTCCGCCCGCAGCGACGTGCCGCTGCCCACCGGGACACCGGTCTACGTCGTCGACGCGATCAGCGACACCGCCGTCGAGGTCGTCTCGACCGCACCCGATCAACCCCGAGCCCTGCCCGATTCCGGAGGCACTCCGTCATGACCCTGCTCTACGCGATCGGCGGCATCGCCGTCCTCGTCATCCTGCTGGTCCTCTTGGTCCTGTCCCGGATCAAGGTGGCCGGGCCCAACCAGGCGTTCATCGTCACCGGCCGTCAGGGCCGGCAGGTGACCAGCGAGTCCGGCGTCGTCTCGCGGGACTCGTCGGGCCAGAAGGTGGTCATGGGCGCGAGCGTCTTCGTGCTCCCCGTCGTGCAGAAGCTGCACACGATGGACCTCTCCAGCCGCCGCATCCCGGTCGGCATCCGCGGCGCGGTGAGCAAGCAGGGCGTCAAGTGCGACCTCGAGGGCGTGGCCATCGTCAAGGTCGGCGGCACCGAGGACTCGATCCGCGCCGCCGCGCAGCGCTTCCTCAACCAGCAGGAGGGCATCGACACGTTCACCTCGGAGGTGCTCGCCGGCGCGCTGCGCTCGATCGTGGGCCGGCTGACGATCGAGGAGATCATCCGCGACCGCGCGGCCTTCGCCTCCGCCGTCGCCGAGGAGGCCGAGTCCTCCCTGACGGGTCAGGGCCTGGTGCTCGACACCTTCCAGCTGCAGGACATCCAGGCCGAGGGCACCTACCTGGCCGACCTCGGCCGTCCGGAGGCCGCCCGCGTGCTCAAGGAGGCCAGCATCGCCGAGGCGCGCGCCCGGCAGGCCGCCCAGCAGGAGCAGCTGCTGGCCGACGAGGCGATCGCGGTCGCCCAGCGCCAGCTCGCCCTGAAGCAGGCCGAAATCACCGCGGAGACCGACGCGGCCAAGGCCCGCGCGGCCGCGGCCGGCCCGCTGGCGCAGGCCGCCCAGGACCAGGCCGTCCTGATGGAGCAGGAGAAGGTCGCCGAGCGGACGGCGGCGCTCACCGAGCGTCAGCTCGACACGAAGGTCCGCCGGCCCGCCGACGCCGAGCGGTACCGCGTCGAGCAGGAGGCGGAGGGTCGGAAGAACTCGGCCATCCTCACCGCCGAGGCGCAGCGGCAGGCCACGATCGCGGCCGCGCAGGCCACCGCGGAGCAGGCCAAGCTGCTCGGTGAGGGTGAGCGGGCCCGCCGCTCGGCGCTGGCCGAGGCGGAGGCGATCGAGGGCGCCAAGCGCGGTGAGGCGGAGAAGCTGCGCCGCCAGGCGATCGCCGACGCCGTCGAGCGGGAGGGCCAGGCCGAGGCGGCGGCGATCCTCGCCCGCGGCCAGGCCGAGGCGACGTCGATGGACGCCCGAGCCGAGGCATTCGCCACCTACGGCGAGGCCGCGATCCTCGACCTGCTGGTCAAGGTGCTGCCCGAGGTGGTGGGGGCCGCGGCTGCCCCGTTGTCGGCGGTGGAGAAGATGACGGTCATCTCGGCCGACGGGCCCGGCTCGCTGAGCCGCTCGGTCGCGGCCAACGTCGCGCAGGGGCTGCAGCTGTCCGGCGACCTGACCGGCATCGACGTCGCCGCGCTGCTGCGCAGGCTCGGCGGTGCCACGGGCTCCGTCGCGCCGAGCACCGGGGACGGCGTCACGCGGGTGCCGATCACCGGCGACGGCGACGGCGACAGCGCCGGCAACGGCACCGGCACCGGCAGCGCGACCTGACGCCCTCGCCGCACGCATCGAAGGAGGCCGCGATGGCTGATCGCTGCACGCACCTGGACACGGTCGCGGACGTCGCGCCCTCGAGCGAGGGATGCGAGGACTGCCTGCGCACGGGCGGTCGCTGGGTGCACCTGCGGATGTGCCAGGCCTGCGGGCACGTCGGGTGCTGCGACAGCTCGCCGAACCGGCACGCCACCGCCCACTTCCGCGAGCACCCCGACCATCCGCTCGTCCGGTCCTACGAGCCGGGGCAGGACTGGTGGTGGTGCTACGTCGACGAGCTCATGTTCGACGTCGAGGGTGTGCCCGCCTCGCCGTCGCACCCGTGACCCCGTGACGTCAGCCCTCGGTCAGCGCCGTCGACGGGAGCCAGTCGGCGTCGAGCAGCTCGGCGATCTGCTGCAGTGACGAGGTGTCGGCGCCGGCCGCGGAGCCGCTGACCGCCAGTCGCTCGACCATCACGCGGGCCACCTGCTCCTCGACGGTGTCCTCGGCGAAGGCGATCCGCCACGGCGAGACCTGGCCGTCGCGGTGCGTGCGGCCGGTGACCTGGCGGGCCTGGATGCCGGAGAACCGTGGCTGGTGGAACAACCCGACCCGCGGTGTCGTCGAGGCCGGGCGACCGTCGGGGAGCAGCTCCCCGGCGTGCAGGCTGATCGACGCCGTCACCGTGAACACGCAGACGGCGGCGTCGCCGCGCTGGAACCGCAGCCGCTCGGCCTCGACATCGAACCGGTCGCGACCATAGATCCCGGCGACCGGGATGCCGGAGTCGAGCAGGGCCTCGCGGATCGGGTCGGCCGCCGTCTCGACGAACTCCACCGACACCGCGACCTGCCGCTCGGCCTCGACCTGGGCCTTCACCCAGTCGACGGTGGCCTGGACCCGGATCAGACCGGCCTTCTGCCGGAACCGCAGGAGGGCGGCCCGGCCCTTGGCGCTCTGCCGTGACCGGCGGGCGAGCTGCATCTCGGCCCGGAACTCCGACCACTCGGAGTCGTAGGCGGCCCGCTCGGCCGGTGTGAGCGCGACCGGGGTGCCGGTGACCGACACGGGGCCCCAGGGGGCGGGCCGGTGCAGCGTGGCCGGCGGGTCGGCGTCGGCCAGCCAGGACTGCAGCCGGGCCAGATCGGCGCGGCGGGCCTCGGCGTCCTCGGTCCACTGCCAGCCGTAGCGGCCACGTTCCACGTGGAACCCGTGGGTGGCCAGCTTCTTCGGGAGGTCGGCCCACTCCTTGAGCGGCTCGGCATGGGTGACGGCGAACTGCGGGGCCAGATACGGCAGCTCGAGCGGCGTGTGAGCCGGCGTCGCGGTCGCCGCCAGCACGAACGGCGCGTCCTTCACCCGGGCCGCGCCCGACACGGCCTTCCAGTGCTTCCAGCGCTGGGTCGTCGTGTGCCGCACCATGTGCGCCTCGTCGGCGATGACGACGTCGAAGCGGAGCTTGCTCACCTTGCCCAGCCGGTCCCACGTGGTGACGCACCACCGCAGGCCGCCGTCTCCGAAGCCCGCGATCGACCGCGCCCAGTGCGGGATCGTGATCGCGGCGGGTCGGTCGGCCACCACCAGCACGGTGCGGACGTCACGCTGCTCGGCGATCAGCCGCGCGGCGAGGATGGCCGTCCCGGTCTTGCCCACGCCCGGGTCGTCGCCGAGCAGGAAGACCCGGCCGCCGGCCGCGGCGTGCCCGGCGACGACGTCGGCGCCCTCCCACTGCTGGTCGCGGGGGGTCATGGGCCGGGCCATCGGCAGCGGCCGCGGCTTCTCGTTCAGTTCGTCCTCGAGGAACCGCTCCAGGGTGTACGGCGGCGGGTCGTAGGGCGCGAGCTCCGGCGGCAGCTCGGCGCCGACCCACACGTGCGCCTGCAGCCCCGCGTGCCACACGGCGCCGGGGGCGGGAGCGCGGAAGGGCACGGCCAGCACCCACACCCGCTCGCCCGGGCCGGCGGTGGGCACCTCCGGGGCGGGCTTCCCGCCCCGGCTGGGCTTGGCGGCCGGCCGCCGGCGGGCGCTCGCGGACGTCGTCCGCTTCCCGGTGGTCGTGCTGGTGCTGCGCCGTCGTCGTCCGGGCATGGGCCTCCCCCTCGTCCTCCGGCACGGTAAGCGGAGGCACCGACGGAACGTCTGATGGAATCGCCGGGTGACCGAGGATGTGGGTGCCGACGAACGGCTGGCCGTCCGCACCCTGGGCGAGGCCGGCCCCTGGGTGGTCTTCGTGCACGGCCTGTTCGGGCAGGGCAAGAACTGGACGACGATCGCCAAGGGCCTCACCGACGGGCACCGCGTCGCGCTCGTCGACCTGCCCAACCACGGGCACTCGCCGTGGACCGACCGCGTCGACTACCTCGACATGGCCGAGATGCTGGCCGCGGAGCTGGAGTCGCTCGGCGAGCCGGTGACGCTGGTCGGGCACTCGATGGGCGGCAAGGTCGCGATGGTCCTGGCGCTGCGCCGGCCGGAGCTGCTGCGCGCGCTGGTCGTCGTCGACGTCTCCCCCAGCGAGTACCCGGTGCGCGGCGGGCGGACCGACGACCCCGACGAGGAGGCGTCCCCGTTCGCGGAGTACATCGCGGCCATGCGCGGGCTCGACCTCGACTCGCTCGAGACCCGCGGGCAGGCCGACGACGCGCTGCGGGACGCCGTGCCCAGCCGCATGGTGCGCAGCTTCCTGCTGCAGAGCCTGGTCCGCGAAGGGGTGGGCTCCGGCGGCGGCTGGCGCTGGCGGCTGAACCTGGAGGCGCTCGAGCGCGACCTCGGGGAGCTCCGGGGCTTTCCCGAGCCGCCCGCCGGCGCCACCTTCGGCGGGCCGGTGCTCTGGATCGCCGGCGCCGACTCCACCTACGTGCTGCCCGAGGACCGGCCCCGCATGGACGCGCTGTTCCCGACGACCCGGCTGGTCACGGTGAAGAACGCGGGGCACTGGGTGCACTCGGAGCAGCCGGAGGTCTTCACCGAGGCGCTGCGGAGATTCCTCGACGGAGTCGAGAAGAAGTCGTAGGGCCTCGACGGAGTCGAGAAGAAGTCGTAGGGCCTCGACGGAGTCGAGAAGAAGTCGTAGAGCCGGGCGCACGTCGAGGAGCGACTCCGCCGCTGGCGTGGCCCCAACGATGGAGCGACGGCAACCTGTTGAACGCTCAAGCATTCGGCTGGAGGTGATCTCCAGCCTGCCGAACCCAGTGGCGAGAACATCCCCATTTGGAACGGAAACCCCCGTGCGTCTGACCATCCCCCCGCGTCTCCTCTCCCTCCCTCTGCGCGTCAAGGTGCTGACCGCCGTCGCGACGGCGTGTGCCGTCGCCCTCGTCGTCGGCGTCGTCGGCCTCCTGCAGCTGTCCGACCTCGAACAGCGCAGCGCCGACGTCAGCGCGCAGGGCCTGGTGCCGACCAGCCAGCTGGCCCAGGTCCGCCGGGCGTTCCTGCAGACGCGCATCGACGCGCTCGCCGACGAGCTCATGCCCGGCGCCAGCGACACCGGCCCCGAGCACGAGGCCTACCTCGCCGACGTCGAGGCCATGGATGCGGCCCTCGCCGCCTACCAGAACGGCAGCGAGCTCACCGAGGCCCAGGCCGCCGACCTCGCGATCCTCGAGGAGTCGTGGAGGGGGTACCAGACCCACCGGAACGCCGCCCTCCAGTTCATCCGGGTCGGCCAGTTCGAGCAGTACATGGAGTACCGCACCAACAACACCAAGCCCGTCGCGGCAGCGCTGAACGAGGCCCTCACCGCACTCGAGGAGTCGGCGGCGGCACAGGCGAGCGACACGGTCGCGGCGGCCCGCTCCACCTACGAGTCCGCCCGCACCGTGATCCTGGTGGTCCTCGTCGTCGGCCTGCTCGCCGCGCTCGCGCTCGGCCTGCTCGTCGCCCGGCTGGTCATCCGTCCGGTCGCCGCCGTCCGCAACGGCCTGGTGGCGATGGCCGCCGGTGACCTGACGGCGCACGTCGAGGTGACCTCCACCGACGAGGTCGGTCAGATGGCCACCGCCCTCAACGAGGCCGCCGCCAGCCTGCGGACGACGATCCGCGGGGCCGCCGAGTCGGCGCAGGCGCTCGCCTCCTCGGCCGAGGAGCTCACCGGGTCGTCGGAGGCGATCTCGGCCAGCGCGGAGGAGGCCGCCACCCAGGCCGGGAACGTCGCCAGCGCCGCAGAGCAGATCTCCCGCAACGTGCAGACCGTGGCCGCCGGGTCCGAGGAGATGGGGGCGTCGATCAACGAGATCGCGCAGAACGCCTCCGAGGCCGCTCGGGTGGCCGGCACCGCCGTCCACGCGGCGGAGACCACCACCGAGACGGTGACCAAGCTCGGCGTGTCCTCGCAGGAGATCGGCGAGGTCGTGCGGACGATCACGTCGATCGCCGAGCAGACCAACCTGCTCGCGCTCAACGCCACCATCGAGGCCGCGCGTGCCGGGGAGGCAGGCAAGGGCTTCGCGGTGGTCGCGAACGAGGTGAAGGAGCTGGCGCAGGAGACGGCGAAGGCCACCGAGGACATCGCCCGCCGGGTGGAGGCCATCCAGGCCGACACGGCCGGAGCCACGACGGCGATCTCGGAGATCGCGGCGATCATCGCGCAGATCAACGACTACCAGACGACCATCGCCTCGGCCGTCGAGGAGCAGGGCGCGACGACGGCGGAGATGAACCGCAGCGTCAGCGAGGCCGCCACGGGCAGCGGCGCGATCGCGGCCAACATCTCCGGGGTGGCCGCCGCCGCCTCGACGACGACGGAGGGCGTGGCGCAGACGCGACAGGCTGCCGGCGAGCTGGCCCGGATGTCGAGCGAGCTCCAGACGCTGGTGCACCGCTTCCGCTACTGAACACCGTGCACGTCGTCGTCCCCGGGCCCTCCTGCAGGAGGACCCGGGGACGACGCAGTTCGGGCGACCGGATCAGTCGCGGGAGCGGCGGCGGAAGGCGGCCACCGCGAGGGGCGCGAAGACGGCGGTGAGCGCGAGGGACCACGCGACCGAGACGAGCACGGGGTGCTGCAGCGGCCAGGCGGCGTCGGAGGCCGCGGGCAGCCCGTTGCCCCAGAGCTCACGGCACGCCTGGGTCACCGCCGAGACCGGGTTCCACTCGGCGATGGCGCGCAGCCACGCGGGCATGCTCTCCGGCGGCGCGAACGTGTTGGCGACGAAGGTCAGCGGGAACATCACGGTGAACATGAAGCCCTGCACGGCCTCGACCGTCCGCATCAGCGAACCGACCCAGATGCCCAGCCAGATCAGGGCGAACCCGAAGAGCAGCAGCAGGGCGAACGCGAGCACGCCGTCTGCGACGCCGTTGCGGATCCGCCAGCCGATCAGCAGGCCCGTCAGGGCCATCACGGCCACGCCGATGCTGGAGTGGATCAGGCTCGAGATGCTCCGGCCCACCAGTACCGCCGACCTCGGGACCGGCAGCGACTTGAAGCGGTCGACGATCCCCTTCTGCAGGTCGTTGGTCAGCCCCATGGCGACGATGGCCGAGGAGAACACCATGGTCTGGACCATGATCCCGGGGAGCAGGAACTCCTTGTAGTTCGTGCCGGGCACCTGGATCGCCCCGCCGAAGACGTAGGCGAACAGCAGCACGAACATCACCGACTGCACCGTGACGTCGAGCAGCATCTCCGGCATCCGCCGGATGTGCAGCAGGTTGCGCCACACGATGGTCGACGACGCCCGCAGCAGTGATGGCGGGGAGATCGGCGGCCGGGCGGCCGGCGCCCGCGCGGTCTGGACGGCGGTCACTGGGGAACCCCCTCGTTCGTCGGGTCCTGGGCGTCCTCGGCCCGGTGCCCGGTCAGGTGCAGGAACACGTCGTCGAGGCTCGGCCGCGCCAGTCCCAGGTCGTCCAGCTCGATGCCACTGGTCTCGAAGACGGCGGCGATCCGCGTCATGTCGCCGAGCCCGCCGGCCTGCGCGGTCAACCGCCGGCTGCCCACCTCGATGTGCACCTCCGACGAGTGCGAGCGCATCAGCTCCGCCGCCCGATCGAGGTCCGCGGCCCGGGTCAGCGTGACGACGACGCTGGCCCGACCCGCCTGGTCCTTGAGCTGCGTCGGGGTGCCGGCGGCGATGACCTCTCCCTTGTCGACCACGACGATCTCGTCGGCCAGGTGGTCGGCCTCCTCCAGGTACTGCGTCGTCAGCACGAGCGTGGTGCCCTCCTGCACGAGCTCGCGCAGCACCGCCCACAGGCCGGACCGGCTGTGCGGGTCTAGCCCGGTGGTCGGCTCGTCGAGGAACAGGATCGGCGGCGCCGCCAGCAGGCTCACCGCGAGGTCGAGGCGGCGGCGCATGCCGCCGGAGTACGTCTTCGCCATCCGGTCGCCCGCGTCGGTGAGGTCGAAGCGCTCGAAGAGCATCTCGGTCGTCTCGCGGACGTACTTCTTCGGCAGCCCGTAGAGGCGTCCGATCAGCGTGAGGTTCTCGCGCCCGGTGAGGATCTCGTCGACCGTCGCGGCCTGCCCGGTGAGCCCCATGCTGCGGCGGACCTCGGTGGGCTGCGCGAGGATGTCGAAGCCGGCGACGCGGCCGGTTCCGCTCGTCGGCACGCTCAACGTCGTCAGCATCCGCACGAGGGTGGTCTTGCCGGCCCCGTTGGGGCCGAGCAGGCCGAGGACCGAGCCTTCGGGGACGACGAAGCTGACGCCGTCGACGGCGCGGGTGTCGCCGAAGTGCTTGACCAGGTCGATCGCCTCGACCGCCGCAGTGGTGCTCATGCCGGCATCCTGCTCGGGGGTACCGACAGTTCCTGGGCGACCAGTTCCAGGGCGACCGGTTCCAGGGCGACCGGTTCCGGGGTGACGCTCGGCAGCGGGGTCATGGGGCCAGGATGGGACCTCCACGTGACGTGAGGTCAAGCCATTTCGGCGCCGTCGGGCGGCGAGGAGCCGCGACGGGGCGCCGAACACCCCGGCGGCGGCCGCTACCGGTCGCGCCGGTGGACGGCGAGGCGTCAAGATCAGCGCCATGACCGACCCGCGCGCCGGACAGCCCGCCGCCTCCGAGGACCTCATCGACGTCGCGGCGCTGATCACCGCCTACTACACGGTGGACCCCGACCCGGCCGAGGTCGCGCAGCAGGTCTCCTTCGGCACCTCGGGGCACCGCGGCTCGGCGTTCGACGCGGCGTTCAACGAGGCGCACATACTCGCGACCACCCAGGCGATCTGCGAGTACCGCGCCGCGCAGGGCTTCGACGGCCCGCTGTTCATCGGCAAGGACACCCACGCGCTCTCCGCCCCGGCGTGGACCACCGCGCTCGAGGTGCTCGTGGCCAACGACGTCACCGTGCTCGTGGACGCCGCGGGGCGGTTCACGCCGACCCCGGCGGTCAGCCACGCGATCCTGCGGGCCAACCACGGCAAGGCGACGGGGCTCGCCGACGGGATCGTCGTCACCCCGTCGCACAACCCGCCGCGCGACGGCGGTTTCAAGTACAACCCGCCCACCGGCGGCCCGGCGGACACCGATGCCACGAAGGTGATCGCCGACCGCGCCAACCAGCTGCTGTTCGCCGGCCTCGACGGCGTCCGGCGGGTCCCGTTCGAGCGGGCCCAGGAGACCGTCGAGACCTACGACTTCCTCGGCGCCTACGTCGACGACCTCCCGAGCGTGCTCGACCTCGACGCGATCCGCGACGCCGGCGTGCGCATCGGCGCCGACCCGCTCGGTGGCGCCAGCGTCGACTACTGGGGGGCGATCGCCGAGCGGCACCGCCTCGACCTCACCGTGGTCAACCCGCTGGTCGACCCGACCTGGCGGTTCATGACCCTGGACTGGGACGGCAAGATCCGCATGGACTGCTCGTCCCCCTCGGCGATGGCCTCGCTGGTGCGGCGCAAGGACGAGTTCCGGATCGCCACGGGCAACGACGCCGACGCCGACCGGCACGGCATCGTCACCCCGGACGGCGGGCTGATGAACCCGAACCACTTCCTCGCCGTCGCCATCGCCTACCTGCTCAGCCACCGCCCGCAGTGGGGCAAGGACGTCGCCGTCGGCAAGACGCTGGTGTCGAGCTCGCTGATCGACCGCGTGGTCGCCGACCTCGGCCGCCGGCTGCTCGAGGTCCCGGTCGGGTTCAAGTGGTTCGTGCCCGGGCTGCTCGACGGGGCCGTCTGCTTCGGCGGGGAGGAGTCCGCCGGGGCCTCCTTCCTGCGGCACGACGGCAGCGTCTGGACGACGGACAAGGACGGCATGCTGCTCGCCCTGCTCGCCAGTGAGATCCAGGCCGTGACGGGACGGTCCCCCTCCAAGCTGCACCGGCAGCTCACCGACCACTTCGGCGAGTCCGCCTACGCCCGCATCGACGCCGCGGCCACCCGCGAGCAGAAGGCCGCGCTCGGCCGGCTCTCCCCCGAGGACGTCACCGCGACGGAGCTGGCCGGGGAGCCGATCGTCGCCAAGCTCACCCGGGCCCCCGGCAACGACGCCCCGATCGGCGGCCTGAAGGTGGTCACCGAGAACGCCTGGTTCGCCGCACGCCCCTCTGGTACCGAGGACGTCTACAAGGTCTACGCCGAGTCCTTCCGCGGCCCCGAGCACCTGACCCGGGTGCAGGAGGAGGCGCAGGCCGTGGTCTCCGCCGCCCTCGGCGGCTGATCCGAGCCTTCTGTACCGAAAGCTGCGCGGGCGACCCCAGCTTTCGGTACAGAAAGCGGAGTTCACCCCGGGCGCGCAGGATCGGGGTATGGCTGCCGTGGAACCCGCGCTCGACGCCGTGCCGCTGCTGCGCGAACTGGTGCGCCGGGTGACCGTGTCCGGGTACGCGGGCCCGCAGCGCGAGGTGATGGGCGTCGTCGTCGAGGCGCTCCGGGAGCGGGCGCCGCACCTGCTGGTCACCGAGGGGCCGGACCCCGACCACCCGTGGACGCTGCTGCGCACCCCCACCGACCCGGCCCGCAGGCAGTTGCTGCTGGCCTGCCACGTCGACACCGTCCCGGTGCCCGAGCCCGGGGACTGGGCGCGCGATCCCTTCGGCGCCGACGTCGACGGCGGGCGGGTGTGGGGCCGGGGCGGGAGCGACATGAAGGCCGGCCTGGTGGCCGCCGCGGCCGCCGTCGCCGCGGCCGACCCGGATACGCCGGTCGCGCTGCTGCTGACCAGCGACGAGGAGATCGGCTCGAAGGGGGCCGCAGCGGCCGCCGAGGCCGTCGCCGGGCAGCGCGTCGGGGCGGTGATCGTGCCCGAGGCGACCGGCAACCAGGTCGTCCTGGGTCACAAGGGAGCGCTCTGGCTGGCCGTGCGCACGGCGGGCCGGTCCGCGCATGGCAGCACCCCCGAGCGCGGCCACAACGCGATCCTCGACCTCGTCGCGCTGCTCGGGCGGGCGGGCGCCGCGCTCCCGCGCGCCACCGACCCGTTCCTCGGCACCGAGACCTGGAACGCCGGCGTAATCGCCGGCGGCTCCGTGCCGAACGTCGTCCCCGACCGCGCCGAGGTGCTGGTCGACATGCGCACCGTCGGCGACGGCCGCGCGCTGCTGCGCTGGTGGCAGGCGCAGCCGGAGGCCGACGACGTCGGGGTCCGGGTCGA
This sequence comes from Blastococcus jejuensis, assembly GCF_039534705.1. Lineage (NCBI taxonomy): Bacteria > Bacillati > Actinomycetota > Actinomycetes > Geodermatophilales > Geodermatophilaceae > Blastococcus > Blastococcus jejuensis. The sequence continues at coordinate 24,245 of NZ_BAAAVV010000009.1, read as the reverse complement.
CCTGCCCCCGGTCCGCACGCCCGCCGACGACGACTGGGTGCTGGGCCTGCCCGCTCCGGTCCGGCCCGAGCCGGCCACCTACTTCACCGACGCCTCCGTGCTGGCCCCGGTCGTCGCCGGGGCACCCGTCGTCGTGTGGGGGCCGGGGACCCCGGCGGTGATGCACGCGGTGGACGAGTACGTCGAGGTGGCCGAGCTCGAGCAGGCCGTCGAGGCCTTCGGTGCTGTGCTGGCCCGCTGGAGCGGCTGAGAGCCCACTCACACTTCGGCTCGGCACGGTCCGATACACGGATGTATCCGATACGTTCGTGCATCGTGAGCGTGGACGAGGTGGAGGCGCGGCCCAGGCGTCGCCGTGCGGAGACGGTCGAGCGGCTGCTCGACGCCGCGCTCGAGACGTTCGCCGAGATCGGGTTCGCCGCGGCCACCGTCGAGGACATCTGCCGCCGTGGGGGCTTCACCCGGGGCGCCTTCTACTCCAGCTTCCACACCAAGGACGAACTGTTCGCGGCCCTGTTCACCCGCGAGACCGCCCGCAACCTCGCCCGCGCCGAAGAGCAGTTGGCCGGCCTCGAGGACGAGGACGACCCGGTCACCGTCGCCGTCGAGCGCTGCCTGTCGGCGTTCCGGGCTGACCGGACGTGGGTGCTGGTGCACACCGAGTACGCGCTGTACGCCACGCGGCACCCGGAGGCGGCGTCGGCTCTCCGACGGCATGCCGAGCAGCTGCACCGCCGGCTGACCCTGCTCATCGAGGCGGCGGCCACCCGCATCGGCATCCGGCTGACGCTCCCGGCCAACCGGCTGGCCCGCATCGTCCTGGCGCTGCACGACGGCGTGGTCATCCGGGAGGTCCTCGGCGGGAGTCCCGGCAGTGGCTCCGCCGGGGACCGCGCGGCTTCCGACCTGGAGCGCACCGCCCTGCTCCTCCTGCTGCGATCGGCGACGAGCGCCGACCCCAGCGCCACCCACTGATCCGGGAGAACCCCCATGAGCTCGTTCCTCGCCCGGCTCGGCCGCGCCTCCTACCGCCGCCGCGGTCTGGTGTCGGTCGCCTGGCTCGCCGTCCTCGGCGTCGTCGTCGCCCTCCTGGTCGTTCTCGGCGGGGCGTTCGACGACCGCTTCACCATCCCGGGCTCGGAGTCGCAGGACGCCCTCGACCAGCTCGCCGAGCTCTCCCCGGGCGCGGCGGGGGCGGGCGCGCAGATCGTGTTCGTCGCGCCCGACGGCGCCACCGTGACCGATCCCGCCGTCGCCGGCGTCATCGAGCAGGTCGTGGCCGAGGCGCAGCAGGCACCCCAGGTCGAGGCCGCGATCAGCCCGTTCGACAGCCAGGCGGTCACGCCGGACGGCCGGGCGGCCCTGGCCACCGTCCAGTACGGCGTGGACCGCGGGGAGCTCGAGGACGCCAGCCTGGTCGCGCTCGAGGAGACCACGGCGGCCGCGGAGGACGCCGGCCTCGAGGTCGCGGTCGGCGGCAACGCGTTCGCCTCGACCGGCCCGACCGTCGGACCGACGGAGTTCATCGGCGTCGGGGTGGCGGTCCTCGTCCTGGTGCTGACCTTCGGCTCGCTGCTGGCGGCCGGCATGAACCTGCTGACGGCGTTCATCGGCATCGGGGTGGGGATCGGCGGCCTGCTCCTGGCCTCCAACCTGTTCACCCTCTCGTCCAGCGCGCCCACGCTGGCGCTGATGATCGGGCTGGCGGTCGGCATCGACTACGCGCTGTTCATCCTGTCCCGTCACCGCACGCAGCTGGCGACCGGCATGGACCCCGAGGAGTCCGTCGCCCGTGCCACGGGCACCGCAGGTTCCGCCGTCGTCTTCGCCGGCCTGACCGTGATCATCGCGCTGTGCGGCTTGTCGATCGTCGGCATCCCGTTCCTCACCGTCATGGGCGTGGGCGCCGCCGGGACGGTCCTCGTCGCCGTCCTGGTCGCCCTCACGCTGCTGCCGGCGCTGCTCGGCTTCGCGGGCCGGCGGCTCGCGCCCACGCCCGGCTCCCGCGCCGCCCGCCGGGAGCTGGCCGACGCGGCGGCCGACGACGAGCCGTCCGGTGCCCGGGTGACGAGCGCCGGCGCGCGCTGGACGCGGCTGATCACCCGCCGTCCGCTGGTGACGGTGGTCCTCGTCCTCGCCGGGCTGCTCGCGCTGGCCATCCCGGCGCCGCAGCTGGAGCTGGCCCTGCCGGACAACTCGACGGCCGGTGAGGAGACGACGCAGCGCCAGGCCTACGACCTGATCGCCGAGAACTTCGGCCCGGGGCTCAACGGCCCGCTCGTGCTGCTGGTGCAGGGCCTCGACCCGGCGACCGCCCAGCAGGCGGCCCAGCAGGTCGCCGTCGCGATCGGTGGCGCGCCGACGCTGGCGCCCGGCCAGTTCGAGGGCGGGATCGATGGCGTCGCCTACGCCGCGCCGTCGCTCCTGCCGGACGGGACCACTGCGTTGGTGACGGTGATCCCCGAGAGCGGCCCCCAGGACGAGGCGACCGCCGCCCTCGTGGCCGAGCTCCGCGACCTGCGCCCCGACCTGGAGGCGCAGGCCGGGGCGGAGATCGCCGTCACCGGGCAGACGGCGGTGGCGATCGACGTCTCCGACCGCCTCTCCGACGCCCTGCTGCCCTTCGCCGTCGTCGTCGTCGGCCTGTCGCTCATCCTGCTGCTGCTCGTGTTCCGCTCGATCCTGGTGCCGATCAAGGCAGCGGTCGGCTTCCTGCTCTCCGTCGGCGCCTCGTTCGGCGCGGTCGTCGCCGTGTTCCAGTGGGGCTGGCTCGCCGACCTGCTCGGGGTGCCGACGACGGGCCCGGTCATCAGCTTCCTGCCGGTGATGCTCATGGCGGTGCTCTTCGGCCTGGCCATGGACTACGAGGTCTTCCTCGTCTCGCGCATGCGGGAGGAGTACGTCCACGGAGCCGCCCCGCGGGACGCGATCGTGACCGGCGCCCGGCACGCGAGCCGGGTCGTGGTGGCCGCCGCGCTGATCATGTTCTCGGTGTTCGCCAGCTTCGTGGCCATCGACGACGTGGTGGTCAAGGCGATCGCGCTCGGCCTGGCCGTCGGCATCCTGGTCGACGCGTTCGTCGTCCGGATGACGCTGGTGCCGGCCGTGCTGGCGCTGCTCGGCCGGTCCGCCTGGTGGCTGCCGCGCTGGCTGGACAAGGTCCTGCCGGATCTCGACGTCGAGGGCGCCCGGCTCTCCCCCGCTCTCACCCAGGGGGAGGACAGGCACGCCGCGCCTGTCGGTCGCTGAGCCCGGCGGGCGGCACACTGCCGCCATGAGCGGGGACGACCAGGAGCAGGAGTGGGACGCCTTTCCGCCGGGCGCGCTCCCGCAGCAGGTCGGGGCACCCGGGTACGGCCCGCCCGGGTACGGGGCACCCGGGTACGGGCCGCAGCCCGGGTACGGCCCGGTGCCCGGGTACGGCCCGCAGCCCGGGTACGGCCCGCCGTACGCGCAGGCCTACGGCTATCCGTACCCGCCGACGCCCTGGGCCCCCGAACCCCTCACCTGGCCGGACGGCCCGGCGCGCCCCGCGTCGGCGACCGCCGCCGCGGTCCTCGGGTTCGTGACCGGCGGCCTGACCATCCTGAACTGCCTGGGATTCCTGATCATGGTGCTGGTGGGTGAGGACGACGCCCCGACCCGCGTGCTGCTGCTCGGCCCGCTGTGCGCGGCCGGGTTGATCACCGGAGCTGTGCGGCTGCTCGGCCATCGGTCACCCGTCGTCCTGTTCGGCTCGGCGCTGGCCTCGGTGGCCGTGCTGGTGCTGGCGCTGGTCGTCGGCGCCGTCACGATCGACCGCACGGGGGGCACCGAGGATCTGGCGGTCTTCGTCCTGATGGCGTCCGTCCTGCCGGTGCTGACGGCGATCTTCGCGTGGCTGCCGACGGTCCGCGGCTGGGCGGCTGCGCGACCCTGACCGGTCACTGCCGGCGGCGGGAGGCCTTGTCGGCGTACATGGCGTCGTCGGCCATCCGGACGACGCGCTCGTAGAGCGCGCCCGGCTCCTCGCCCCCGGGGACGCAGCCGATCCCGATGCTGACGCCGAGCGGGACGGTCTGCTCGCCGATGACCAGCGGCGCGGTGACGGCGGAACCCAACCGCGCGGCGAGCACCTCGGCGTCGGCGGGCTCGGTGTTCTCGCAGACGATGGCGAATTCGTCACCGCCGAGCCGGGCGGCGGTGTCGCTGGCCCGCAGCACCGAGAGCAGCCGCTCGGCGAAGGACACCAGGACGAGGTCGCCCATCGGGTGCCCCATCTCGTCGTTGATCTTCTTGAACCCGTCGAGGTCGATGATCAGCACGCAGGTCGGTGTCCGCTCGCGGTGCCCGCGCTCGAGGGCGTGCCAGAGGCGGTCCTGGAACAGCAGCCGGTTCGGCAGGCCCGTGAGCGGGTCGTGCATCGACCGGTGGACCAGCTGCGCCTCGAGCGCCTTCCGCTCGGTGATGTCCTCCACGATGATCACCAGGTGGGCGGGGTGGCCGTCGGGCGAGCGGTCCACCCAGGACGCCGTCACCTGCACCGGGATCTCGCTGTCGTCGGGGCGGGTCACCCGCGTCTCGTGCCGCATCGGTCGGCCGGGGTCGGCGAGCAGGGCGGCGTGCGCCTCCCGCGCCGCCGTGACGAGGTCGGCCGGGATCTGGTCGAGCACGGAGCTCCCGCACAGCTCCGCCGCGGGGCGACCGAGCAGGGTCTCCAGGGCGGGGTTGACGTCGACGAGCACACCGTCGGGGGTCGTCAGTGCCACGCCCATCGGCGCGTTGGAGAAGGCGCTGCGCCGGTCGGCGGGCGGCGCGGCGTCCACCACCTCGATCACGTCCCACCGCCTTCCGGTGCTGGTCACTACCCAAAGGTCCCACCAAACAACGCAGCACGCGCTACGGAACCGTTCCGGGTCGCTTGTTCGGGGGAACGGGTCCACGGGGGAGGATGCAGGAGCCCACTGACACGCGCGCACCGCTGCCCGACCGAGGAGGACCCCGTGTCCGAGTTCGACCTGGTTCTGCCCACGGCGGTCGACGTCCGCGAGGTCGGCATGCGCGACGGCCTGCAGCTGGAGGCGCCCGTCCCGCTCGACGCGAAGCTGGAGATGCTGGAGGCGCTCGTCGCCACCGGCGTCCGCCGCATCGAGGCGACGTCCTTCGTCTCCCCCAAGGCCGTCCCCGCCCTCGCCGACGCCGACCAGGTCGCCGCCGAGCTCTCCCGCTGGGGCGACGTGCACTGGTCGGCGCTGGTCGCCAACGCCCGAGGGGCGACCCGCTCCGTCGACGCCGGCGTGCCCAACCTCGAGTACGTGGTCAGCTCCTCCGACGGGCACAGCCGGGCCAACGCGGGCCGGTCCACGGCCGAAGCCGTCGCCGCCGTCGGTGAGATCGCCGGCCTGGCCCACGGTGCCGGCGGGTCCCTCGAGGTCATCATCGCCACCGCCTGGGACTGCCCCTTCGACGGCCGCACGCCGATCGGCCGGACGGTCGACGTCGCCCGTGCCGCCGTCACCGCCGGGGCCGACCAGCTCTGCCTGGGCGACACGATCGGCACCACGACGCCGATGCGGGTCGTTCAGCTGCTCGACGCCGTCCGCCGCGCCTGCCCGGGCGTCCCCGTCGGCGTGCACTTCCACGACACGCGGGGCACAGGGCAGGCCAACGCCCTGGCCGCGATCCAGGCCGGCGTGACCCAGCTCGACTCATCCGTCGGCGGCCTCGGCGGCTGCCCGTTCGCCCCGGGCGCCAGCGGCAACATCGCAACGGAGGAGCTGGTCTACATGCTGGAGGAGTCCGGCGTGCGCACCGGGCTGGACCTCGACGCGGTGCTGGCGGCCGCCCGGGTCACCGAGCAGGCGGTCGGTCACGAGCTGCCGAGCTCGCTGTACCGGGCGGGTGGCCGGTCGGTCCCCCGCGGCACGGCCGGCGCATGACCCAGGGCGGCGCGCAGCGGATCGTCGACCCGCAGGTGATGCGCGAGGTCATGGGCCACTTCGCGTCCGGGGTCACGGTGGTGACGGCGGTGACCGACGACGGCCCGGTGGGCTTCACCTGCCAGTCGTTCAGCTCGCTGTCCCTCGATCCCCCGCTGGTCGTCTTCGCCCCGGGGCGGACCTCGCGCACCTGGCCCCTGCTGCGCGACATCGGCCGGTTCTGCATCAACGTGCTGGCCGAAGGTCAGGACGCCGTCTCGCAGGACTTCGCGCGGTCGGGCGCGGACAGGTTCGCCGGCGTCCGCTGGACCCCGAGCGCGCACGGCTCCCCCGTGCTGGACCACGTCGTCGCGTGGATCGACGCCGAGCTGTGGGCGGAATACGACGGCGGCGACCACACGCTGGCCGTGGCGCGCGTGCTCGACCTCGGCGCGGAGCCGGACCGCCGTCCGCTGCTCTACCACCGCGGGGCCTACGGCATGTTGCAGGAACCGGGCTGACGCCGGGGGGCGTTCAGCCGAACCGGACGGCGATGAGCGCGACGTCGTCGCGGTGGTCGAGCGCGCCGGCGACGGCGGCGTCGCACAGGTCGCGCGGCGGGGCGTCGACCGGCGCGGCCGCCAGCCGCTCGCACAGCTCGTGGATGCCCTGGTCCATGTCCTGACCGGACCGCTCGATCAGGCCGTCGGTGTAGGCGACCAGCGTCGACCCGACCGGGACGTCGAGGCTGATCGTCTCGCGGTGCGTCCCGGCGTCCACCCCGACGAGCAGGCCGGTCGCGCCGTCGACCAGCCGGACGCCGCCCGACGGCATGCGGAGCAGCATCGGCGGGTGCCCGGCGTTGGCGACGTGCAGCCGCCAGGGTGCCCCTGGCGTCTCCGGGGGGACCGCCCTGGCGTAGACGATCGTGGCGAGGGAGGCGACCTGCAGGCCCTGGACCAACCGATCCACCCGGGCCAGCGCCACCCCCGGATCCCGGTCCTCGGCCTCCCAGACGACCGCGCGGAGGACGCCCCGCAGGTGGCCCATCGCCGCCGCGGCGGCGACGTCGTGGCCGACGACGTCCCCGACGGCGATGCCCACCGAGCCGTCGGGGAGGGGCAGCAGGTCGTAGAAATCGCCGCCCACGTCGGCCGCGGTCGAGGCGCTGACGTAGTGGGCGGCGGTCTCCAGCCCGGGGATCTCCGGCAGCTCCGGGAGCAGCGAGCGCTGCAGGGTCTCGGCGACCGTGTGCTCCTGCTGGTACAGCCGCACGTTGTCCATCGCGAGCGCAGCCCGAGCGGCGAGGTCCTCGGCGAGCTCCACCTCGTCGCGACCGAACCGGCGCCCACCGGTGCCCATGACCAGCGCCATGGCACCCAGGGTGCGACGGCGGGCGACCATCGGGACGGTCAGCACCGAGGCGCCGCCCAGACGCAGGAACGCCGCCTCCACCTCGGGATCGTCGATGATCTCGTGCACCTGCTCGCGCGTGAGGTCGGCGAGCAGGACCGACCGGGAGCCGGCGATGCTGCGGCGGCTCGGCGACCGCGGGGGCAGGTGCCGGGCGTGCACCGCGATCCGGCCCAGGTCCTCCGGACGCCCGTCGCGGTGCCGGCCCGTCGTCCCGCGCACCTCGCCGTACTCGTCGACGAGGGTCAGGAACACCCAGTCGGCCAGGCGGGGCACGCACAGCGCGGCCAGCCGGTCCAGCAGCTCGTCCATGTCGAGGGTGGCGATGAGCGCGCTGGTCGCCTCCGCCATCAGCGCGAGGCGCCCCTGGGCCTGTTCGGCGTCGACCTGGGCCTGCTCGGCGTCGCTGCGTGCCTGCTCGGCGATGGAGCGGGCGAGCTCGGCCTCCTGGCGGGCCGACTGCTCGGCGGCGAAGGCCGCCTCGCGTTCCGCCTCGACCCGGACCCGCTCGGTGACGTCGGTCTGCACGCCCACGAAGCTGACGAGGGTGCCGGCGCCGTCGAAGACCGGGCTGATCGACAGCTGGTTCCAGAAGGCCGTGCCGTCCTTGCGGTAGTTGAGCAGCGTCGTCGTGTGCGTCCGACGGTCGGCGATGGCCGCCCGGATCCCGTCGACGGCGGCGGGGTCGGTCTTGGGCCCCTGCAGGAACCGGCAGTTGCGGCCCACGGCCTCGTCGTGCTCGTAGCCGGTGACCCGCGTGAACGATGGGTTCACCCACACCAGCGGGTTGCCGGGCTCGCGAGGGTCGGTGATCGTGAACGTGATGTCGGTGGCGAGCACCGCTCGCTCGCGCAGGGCCTGCAGGTACGCCTCGGGGTCGGCCGCCTGCTCCGCGGGCTCGAGCTGGAGGAACACCACCAGGGCGAGCTGCTGGTCGCTTCCGGCCTGCGACAGCGGGAAGCCGGTCACCCACAGCAGCTGGTCGTTGCGGCCGTCGTCGGCGTCGGCCCGCCGCTGCTCGGTGCTGCGCCCCGGCGCCAGCCGCACCGCCTCCCCGGCGACGGGCCGGCCCTGGGCCACCGTCGACAAGGGGCCGCTGCTGCTGGCCAGCGGCGCGCCGCCGAGATCGGTCAGGCCGGCGGCGGCGCCCCACGTGTCGACGTCGACCGGCAGGGCGACGTTGCCGGCGAGCTCCACCGCGGCCGTGTTGGCGTAGGTGACGGCGCTGTTCTTCTGGTCGATGACGAGCACCGCGACGGGCACGTCGGACAGCACACCGGGCAGGGTCGCGTGCGCTCCCACCGCGCCGGTAGCGGCGTCGATCGTCGCGGCGGCACTGGCCGCGGTGAGCGCGGCTCCGGCCTGGTGGTCGAGGTCGGGTGCGGCCGGGATCTCCCGACGGTCGCGCTCGGACGGCACGGAGTCAATCTAACCGTGCCCCACCGATGTCTTCCACGTGAGCGCGGAGCCCTGACCTGCTCGCCAGGACGGCGTGGCCACCGGTCCGCCCGGGTAGGGCCCCGAACGGGAACGCCGCAGGAGCACCGTTCGTCACCGAGTCAGGACGGCTCGTCCGTGCACCGCGAGGGGGTACCACCATGGGTCTGCTCGACCGACTGTTCGGCCGGCGAGGTCCGGCGCACGAGCAGGCCCCACCGCCCCGCTGGAGCGGGCCAGCGCCGACGACGCACGACGGCCGGCTGACCGACGAGCAGGCGCTGGAGCGCTATCGCTACCTGCTCCGGACGGCGCCGCCCGAGCAGATCGAGCAGGCACACGCCGAGGCCTTCGCGCAGCTCACCCCCGACCAGCGCCAGCAGGTGCTCACCCAGCTGGCCGCGGCGGTCCCGGCGAACGAGCGTCCGCGGACCGACGACCCGCAGACCCTCGCCCGCGTCGCCACCCGTGCCGAGATGCGGCAGCCGGGCACCCTCGAGCGCGCGCTCGGCGCGCGCCAGTTCGGTCCCGGTCAGGGGCACGGCCCGGGGCAGGGGTATGGCCCGGGCCAGGGATACGGCCGGGGTGGGTACGGCGGCGGCTACGGCGGTGGACCGGGCTTCGGCAGCATGGTCGGCGGCAGCCTGCTCGGCACCATCGGTGGCCTGGTGATCGGCACGGCCGTGGCCGACGCGCTCTTCGACACCGGCCTCGGCGACGGCGGGCTGTTCGGCGGCGGTGACGAGGAGGCCTACGCGCAGGGGTACGAGGACGGCGCGGGCGGCGACTCCTCGGACGGTGGTGACTACTCCGGCGGCGGCGACTTCGGCGGGGACTTCGGGGGCGGCGACTTCGGCGGGGACTTCTGACCCGGCCGCAGCAGCAGCGCCAGCCCGAGCACCGGCAGCACGAGCGGGACGAACACGTAGCCCTGGCCGTACACCGACCAGACCGTCTCGTCGGGGAACGCGGCACGGTCGGTCAGCGACAGCGTGCCCACGGCCAGCACGCCGATCAGCTCGACCGTGATCGCCGCCAGCGCGATCCGCCGTCCACCGGTCCCACCGCGCGCCAGCCCGACGGCCGCGACGACGTAGACGGCGGCAGCGAACGCCGAGAGCAGGTACGCGACCGGAGCCTCGTCGAACCGGGTGCTCAGCTGCACCGCCGCGCGGGCACCGGCGGCCAGCGCGAACACGCCGTAGAGGGCGACCAGTGCCCGGGCGGGGCCGGTGCCGGCCCGGTCATGGGCGAGGGAGGCGCTCGGCGCGCGCTCGTCAGCCACCGGTGGCCTCCCACAGCTTCAGCAGGCGCCAGACCATGACGGCGACGGCGCCGCCGGCCACGGCGATCACCGTCCCCGCCCACCGGGTCGGTTCGGTGCGGGCCCAGAGCAGCCCGGCGACCGGCACGAGCAGGATCGCGACGAGGTAGCTGACGAACGTGGCGACCTCGTCGGGCCGCTCGCCGCCGAGCAGGGCGACCATGACGATCACCGCCTGGACGACGAGCAGCGCCTCGAGCACCAGCGCGCCGACCACGTGCACCAGGCCGATCCTCCGCCGGGCCAGGGTCGCGGCGATCCCCAGCAGAGCCAGCCCGAGGGCCACGACCGTGATGACGACGACGAGGACGGTGCTCACCGGCGCGGACCCGGGCGGACGTCGACCTGCACGCGGCCATTCTCCCCGGCAGCGTGGCCGGCGCCGGGGAGGGGTGACCCCGCCACCCGAACTCGAAGGCAACCCGCCGGTAACCACCTCCAGGCTCGCTCGTTGAGACAGCGCACACAGCCTCATGGCTTGCCGCCGTGACACCGCGAGGAGCGCAATGAACCGGTCGATCCGCCGAGTCCTGGGGGTGGGAAGCCTGTCCGTCGTCGCGGCGGCCGTTCTCGCCGCCCCGGCCCAGGCCGCCCCGTCCCCCGCCCCCGTCCAGGACTACCTGGCCCAGCAGTTGACCACCCTGGCCGCTGCGACCCCGACCACGCTGATGGTGCACGGGACGGATATCGCGGCGGCGCGCGCCGCAGTGGACGCCACCGGGATGCGCACCGTCACCGAGTTCGAGCGGATCGGCGTCGTCGTGGCGTCGGGGACCGCCGACCAGATCGAAGCCGCCCGCACCCAGCCGGGCGTGACCTACCTCGAGGGCAACACCCCCGTCGAGTACTACGACCAGACGTCGAACGAGGCGACCCGTGGCGCCGAGGCGGCGGCCACCTTCACCGGCGCGAACGGTGCGCCCCTCGACGGCACCGGCGTCACGGTGGCCGTCATCGACTCCGGCATCGACCCGACGCACCCCGCCTTCCAGAACGAGGACGGCAGCAGCGCCGTCGTCGCCAGCCTGAAGAGCGTCTGCCTCGACGAGTCCAACGACAGCACGGACTGCGTCGTGCCGATGCCGGGCTTCCTCGACACCGACACGATCTCCGGCGGTGGTCACGGCACGCACGTGAACGGGATCGTCGCCGGCCGCCCGGTCACGCTGTCCGACGGCACCGAGCTCCAGGGTGCGGCGCCCGGCGCCAGCCTGGTCTCGATCTCGACCGGTGCGGTGCTGCTGATCATCGGCGCCGACTCGGCCCTGAACTGGGTGCTGGAGAACCACGAGGCCCCCTGCGGCGCCGGTGTCTCCGCAGCGGAGTGCCCGCCGATCAAGGTCACGAACAACTCCTACGGCCCGATCGGCGGCGGGGAGTTCGACCCGAACTCCGCGACCGTGAAGCTGCAGCGCGCGCTGGCCGCCGACGGCGTGGTCACGGTGTGGGCCGCCGGCAACGACGGCGGCGACGGCTCCGAGTCGCTCACCAACCCGCCCGGCCAGGACCCGACCGGCGGCATCCTCTCGGTGGCGTCCTACTACGACCAGGACACCGGCACCCGCGACGGCGTGGTCAGCGAGTACTCCTCGCGCGGCGACTCGTCCGACCCCTCCACCTGGCCCGACCTGTCGGCCCCTGGCGAGAACATCACCAGCGCCTGCCGGCCGTACCTGCCGATCTGCTCCACCGGCTTCGACCCGCACGACGGTCCGGGCCTGCTGGACGTCGGCGCCTGGAACACGATCAGCGGGACGTCGATGGCCGCGCCGCACATCGCCGGCATCGTCGCCCAGCTGTTCCAGGCCGACCCGACGGCGACGCCGGCCGAGATCGAGGCCGCGCTGAAGGGCACCACCTACCGCTACACCGACGGCGCGGGCTACACGACCGTCGGCGGCTACTCGACGTCGTACGACAAGGGCACCGGCCTGGTCGACGTCGTCGCGGCGGTGAGCCGGCTCACCGGCGCGTGACCTGCACCTGACGCACGCGGACGGCGGGGCGCCCCACGGGGTCGCCCCGCCGTTCGCGTCCCGCCGGTTCCACGTGGAACGTCGCACCGACCGTGCGGACCGGCCTTCGGGGCGGAGGTTGCGGCCGTGTGACATTCCTCCGCCCGCGTCGCGGGCCCCCCGGTCGGCGGGTTAGATCAATACGCATGTGCGGGCTGTGCGGCGAGATCACGTTCGACGGCAGCATGGCCGATACGACGGCCGTGGCGCGGATGGTGGAGTGCCTGGTCCCCCGCGGCCCGGACGGTCAGGGGTCGTGGAGCGCCGGCCGGGTGGCCTTCGGGCACCGCCGGCTCTCGGTCATCGACCTCACCCCGCACGGCGCCCAGCCGATGGTCGACAACGAGCTGGGGCTCACGGCGGCCTTCAACGGCTGCATCTACGACTACCAGGAACTGCGGGCCGAGCTCGAGGGCCACGGCTACCGCTTCTTCTCCACCAGCGACACCGAGGTGATCCTCAAGGGCTACCACCACTGGGGCACCGACGTCGTCTCCCACCTGCACGGCATGTTCGCCTTCGTGATCCACGAGCGCGACACCGGCCGGGTGGTGATGGCCCGCGACCGGCTCGGCATCAAGCCGCTCTACCTGGCCGAGACGCCCGACCGGCTGCGGTTCGCCTCGACCCTGCCGGCGCTGCTGCGCGCGGGGGACGTCGACACCTCCATCGACCCGGTCGCGCTGCACCACTACCTGACCTGGCACGCCGTCGTGCCGGCGCCCCGCACGGTGCTCAACGGCGTCCGCAAGCTGCCCCCGGCGACCGTCCGCGTGATCGAGGCCGACGGCACCAGCACCGAGGAGCGCTACTGGGCGCCGCGCTACGAGCGCCGTCCCGAGCACTCGGGCTGGTCGGCCCGCGACTGGGAGGACGCGATCGAGGAGGCGCTGCGGGTCGCCGTCCGGCGGCGCCTGGTCGCCGACATCCCGGTCGGCGTGCTGCTCTCCGGTGGACTCGACTCGTCGCTGATCGTCGGTCTGCTGTCGCAGGAGGGGCAGACCGGGCTGGCCACGTACTCGATCGGCTTCGAGGCGGCCGGCGGCCGGTCGGGCGACGAGTTCGCCTACTCCGACGTCATCGCCGAGCGCTTCGCCACGGACCACCACCGGATCCGGGTCGGCTCCGACGAGCTCGCCGGAGCGCTGGGGCACGCCATCGGCGCCATGGCCGAGCCCATGGTCAGCCACGACGTGGTGGCCTTCGACCTGCTCAGCGAGCGCGTGTCGCAGACCATCCGCGTCGTGCAGTCGGGGCAGGGCGCTGACGAGGTCTTCGCCGGCTACCACTGGTACCCGCCGCTGGCCGGGGTCGGGCGCGACGCCGCCGTCGACACCTATGCGAAGGCCTTCTTCGACCGGGACGCAGCCGACATGGCCCGGGTCGTCTCCGACCGGTACGCCCTCGACGAGGACCCGAGCCTGGCGTTCGTGCGGGCGCACATGTCCGCGCCCGGCGCGGAGACGGCCGTCGACGCCGCGCTGCGCCTCGACAGCGAGATCATGCTGGTCGACGACCCGGTGAAGCGCGTGGACAACATGTCGATGGCATGGGGCCTGGAGGCCCGGGTCCCCTTCCTCGACCACGACCTGGTGGAGCTGGCCGCGGCGTGCCCGCCCGAGCTCAAGCTGGCCCAGGGCGGCAAGGGCGTGCTCAAGGAGATCGGCCGGCGGATCATCCCGCCCGAGGTCATCGACCGGCCCAAGGGCTACTTCCCGGTGCCGGCGATCACCCACCTCGAGGGCAAGGTGCTCGACCTGGTGCGCGACGCGCTCACCGGCGACGCCGCCCGCGAGCGCGGGCTGTTCCGGCCCGAGTACGTGGGTGCGCTGCTCGACGACCCGAACGGCGGGCTCACCCCGCTGCAGGGCAACAAGCTGTGGCAACTCGGCCTGCTCGAGCTCTGGCTGCAGACCCACGGGATCTGATCGGATGGCTGCGCACGTCGCCGGTCACCGCCGCCGGACGGCGGTCCCCACCACCCCGGCCATCACCAGCCGGTCGTGGAAGCGGCCGTCGCAGCACCAGCTGCAGGGGATGCGCTCCGACGTCGTCCTCGACCTCGGCTGGGGGCGGCTGGTGTTCGGGCAGACCTTCGCCGACCTGCGCGGGGTGGTCGACGCGCTGCGCGCGGAGGAGTCCGGCCGGCGGGACATCTGCATCTACCCCCGCGACCCGCACGTGCTGGTGGGCCTGGCCCCCGACGAGCTGTTCATCGACCCGAGCTACACCTACCGGCTCGACCTGCACCGGTACCGGCCGCGGCACGAGCTGATTCGCGGCGTCTTCGTCCGCACGGTGACCTCCCAGGCGGAGATGGAGGCGATCAAGCACATCTACGCGCTCAACGGCATGGTCGTCGGCGACCCCGGGACGATGTGGGCCAACCACCGCACCCGGGCGTTCACCTACCTCGTGGCCGAGGACCGCCGGACCGGCCAGATCATCGGCACCGTCACCGGCGTCGACCACAAGCTCGCCTTCGGCGACCCGGAGGCGGGGACGAGCCTGTGGTGCCTGGCCGTGCACGCGCAGGACGCCCCGCCGGGCACGGGGGAGGCGCTGGTGCGGGTCCTCGCCGAGCGGTACGTCGGCCGGGGGCGTGCCTACCTCGACCTCTCGGTCATGCACGACAACGAGGCCGCGATCACGCTCTACCGCAAGCTGGGCTTCGCGCGGGTCGGCGCGGTCTGCGTCAAGCGGAAGAACCCGATCAACACCCCGCTGTTCGCGGCGCGCCCGCCGGGTGTCGAGGACCTCAACCCCTACGCGCTGATCATCGCGGAGGAGGCGCTCCGCCGCGGGATCCGCGTCGAGGTCACCGACGCCGAGTTCGGCGAGATGCGGCTGTCGGTCGGGGGCCGGACGGTGCTGACCCGGGAGTCGCTGTCGGAGTTCACCACGGCGGTCGCGCTCAGCCGCTGCGACGACAAGCGGGTCACCCGCCGGATCATGGAGCGGGCCGGGGTGCGCGTGGCCCGGGGTGCCCTGGCCTGCGAGGGAGAGCTCGGCGAGGCGACGGCGCTGCTGCGCGAGGTGGGCGAGGTCGTGGTCAAGCCGGCCCGCGGGGAGCAGGGCCGGGGGATCACGGTCGGGGTGACCGACGACGACGGACTCGCGCGGGCGGTGGCGCTCGCGCTGCAGTTCTGCCCCGACGTGCTGGTCGAGGAGCTGGTGGAGGGCGAGGACCTGCGTGTCGTCGTCATCGACCGGCAGGTGGTGGCCGCGGCGGTCCGCCGTCCGGCCGAGATCGTGGGCGACGGCCGCCACCCGGTCAGCGACCTGGTGCGGGCCACGAGCCGCCGTCGCGAGCGGGCGACCGGCGGGGAGTCGCGCATCCCGGTCGACGAGGTGACCGCGGAGGTCGTGGCCGAGTCGGGCTACGCCATGGACGACGTCCCGCCGACCGGCGAGCGCATCCGTGTCCGGCGGACGGCGAACCTGCACACCGGCGGCACGATCGAGGACGTCACCGACCGCCTGCACCCGGAGATCGCGCAGGCCGCCGTCCGTGCCGCCTCGGCCCTCGGCATCCCGGTGACCGGGATCGACTTCCTGGTCCCCGACGTCTCCGGGCCCGACTACGTGTTCATCGAGGCCAACGAGCGGCCGGGGCTGGCCAACCACGAGCCGCAGCCGGTGGTCGAGCGCTTCGTCGACCTGTTGTTCCCCGAGACCCGCCGCCGCTCCTGAACCAGCTTTCTGTACCGAAAGCTGCGCCGCACGGGCCAGCTTTCTGTACCGAAAGCTCAGAGGCCGAGCTCGGCGCGGATCTCGTCCCCGTGCTCGCCGGGGGTCGGCACCCGGCCGACCGCGCCGGGGGTGACCGAGAACCGCGGGGCGACGGCGGGCTGCACCCGGCCGTCGACCTCCACGAAGACCTCGCGTTCGGTGTTGTGGCGGTCGCGGGTGGCCTCGAGCAGCGACCAGACCGGCGCCACGCACGCGTCGGTGCCCTCGAAGACCGCCCACCACTCGTCGCGGGTGCGGCCGGCGAACACGTCGGTGAGCCGGTCGCGGAGCGCGGGCCACTGGGTCGGGTCGGTCCGGTCGGGCAGCGTCGGGTCACCGGCCAGGCCGAGGCCGTCGAGCAGGGCCGCGTAGAACTGCTCCTCCAGGGCGCCGACGGCCAGGTACTGCCCGTCCGCGCAGCGGTAGACGTCGTAGAACGGCGCGCCGGTGTCGAGCAGGTTCACCCCGCGCCGGTCGGTCCACGCCCCGACGTCGAGCATCCCGTGGATCATCGTGGTCAGGACGGCGGTGCCGTCGACGATGGCGGCGTCGACGACCTGCCCCTGTCCGGTCGCGCGCGCGTGCACCAGGGCGGACACGGCGCCGAGGGCGAGGAAGACCCCTCCGCCGCCGAAGTCCCCGAGCAGGTTCATCGGCGGTGCCGGTCGCTCGTCGGGGCGGCCGGTGGCCCCCAGGGCGCCGGTCAGGGCGATGTAGCCGATGTCGTGCCCGGCGCTGTGCGCGAGGGGCCCGGTCTGGCCCCACCCGGTCATCCGGCCGTAGACCAGCGCCGGGTTCTCCTGCAGCAGTGCGTCCGGGCCCAGCCCCAGCCGCTCCATGACCCCGGGCCGGAAGCCCTCCAGCAGCACGTCGGCCCGCCGCACGAGGGCGCGCACGACGAGGACGTCGTCGGGGTCCTTGAGGTCCAGCGCGATCGAGCGCTTGCCGCGGTCGAGCAGCGACGTCGCCCCCAGCGCGCCGATCAGCCCACCCCGCGCGCCCTTCCGGTCGATGCGGACCACGTCGGCCCCGAGGTCGGCCAGCAGCATCCCGCAGAACGGCCCCGGGCCCAGCCCGGCGAACTCGACGACCCGTACACCCTCGAGCGGCCCCACTGCGGGCTCCTCCCCTGCTGCGGGCCGCGGACGTGCGACCCTGTCCCCCGGCATGCTGCCGGATGCCCACGCGGCCTGGTCAGGAGAGGGCAGGACATGGCCTACCTGCTGGCGGCGCTGGGCGGTGCCCTCGGTGCCCTGGCCCGCTGGGGCGTGGCCACCGCGCTGCCCACCGCCCCCGGCTCCTGGCCCTGGGCGACGCTGCTGGTCAACCTCAGCGGCTGCCTGCTCATCGGCGTCCTGTTCGCCGTTCTGGCCGCGCGCTTCCACGACTCCCCCTGGCCGCGGCCGTTCCTGGCGGTGGGCGTGCTCGGCGGCTACACCACCTATTCGGCGTTCGCCGCCGAGGCCGTCCTGCTGACGGAGTCCGGCGCGGTCGTGGCGGCCGCGGGGTACGTCGTCGCGTCCGTCGTGGGCGGGGTGCTCGCCGTGGCCGCCGGCGCCCTGCTGGGACGCGCGCTGGGACGACCGATGCCCTCGTGACGCCGCTGCTCGTGGTGGCCGGCGCGATGGTCGGCGCCCCGCTGCGCCTGCTCGTCGGACGGCTGACCGCGCGGTCCGGCCGGGATCCGGCGCTGGGCACCCTGGTGGTCAACGTGGTGGGGAGCGCGCTGCTGGGAGTCGTCCTCGGGCTCTCCGACGTCCCGGCGTGGGTGGTCACCCTGGTCGGCACCGGCTTCTGCGGCACGCTGACCACCTTCTCCGCGTTCGGCGCCGACGTCGTCCGGCTGGTCGAGGACCGTCGTCTCGCCCGGACCGTCGCCTATCTCGCGGCCACGCTCGTGCTGGGAATAGGTGCGGCGGCCGCCGGCTACCTGCTGGCCGGCGGCGGCTGAGCACGGGCGCCGTGACCCGGACGGCGGGGCGGCACGACCCTCAGTAGGGTCGGGGGCGGTATGGCGGACAGGAAGCGGGACACCATCGGGGCGGACAGCCCCGTCGTCGTGGTGGCGAACCGGCTGCCCGTCGACCAGGTCACCGACCCCGACGGCGGCACCCGCTGGCAGCGCAGCCCCGGCGGCCTCGTCACCGCGCTGGAGCCGTTCGTGGCCGGTCGCGGGGGCGCCTGGGTGGGCTGGTCGGGGTCGGCCGGCGAGGCGCCGGAGCCCTTCGAGTCCGGCGGGATGTCACTGATCCCGGTGGCCCTCACCGACGAGGAGGTGGACCGCTACTACGAGGGCATGTCCAACGCCTCGCTGTGGCCGCTCTACCACGACGTCGTCGAGAAGCCGGAGTACCACCGCGCCTGGTGGGACACCTACGTCCAGGTCAACAAGCGCTTCGCCGAGCGGGCCGCCGCGGTGGCCGCCGAGGGCGCGATCGTCTGGGTGCACGACTACCAGCTGCAGCTCGTGCCGGCCCTGCTGCGCCAGAGCCGGCCGGACCTCACCATCGGCTTCTTCCTGCACATCCCCTTCCCGCCCTACGAGCTGTTCACCCAGCTCCCCTGGCGTTCCGCCATCGTCGAGGGGCTGCTGGGCGCCGACCTCGTCGGCTTCCAGCGCCCCAACGCGGCGTCCAACTTCGTCCAGCTCGCCCGGCGGTTGCACGACCTGCCCGCCCGCGGGCAGACCATCGAGTACGACGGCCGCACGGTGTCCGTGCGGGCCTTCCCGATCTCCATCGACGTCGCGGCCTTCGACCAGCTCGCGGGCTCCCCCGAGGTGCTGACGAGGGCCGAGGAGATCCGCAAGGAGCTCGGCAACCCCGACAAGATCATCCTGGGCGTCGACCGGCTCGACTACACCAAGGGCATCGGCGTGCGGCTGGCTGCCTTCGAGGAACTGCTCGAGGACGGGCTGCTCGAGGTTCCGGACACCGTGCTGGTGCAAGTGGCCACACCCAGCCGCGAGCGCGTCGAGCACTACGTGCACATGCGCGAGACCATCGAGCAGCAGGTCGGCCACATCAACGGCATCTTCGGTTCGCTGGCCGGCTCCGCGGTGCGCTACTTCAACCAGTCGATGCCCCGCGAGGAGCTCGCCGCCCTCTACCGCGCCGCCGACGTCATGCTCGTGACGCCGTACCGGGACGGCATGAACCTGGTCGCCAAGGAGTACGTCGCCGCGCGCGGCGACCTGGGTGGCGCCCTGGTCCTGTCGGAGTTCGCCGGGGCCGCCGCGGAGCTCAAGCAGGCCTTCCTGGTGAACCCGCACGACATCGCCGGGGTCAAGAACCAGCTGCTCCGGGCGCTGCGCGTGGAGCCCGAGGAGGGCGCCAAGCGCATGCGCGCGATGCGCCGGCACCTGTTCAAGAACGACCTCGACCACTGGGCCTCCTCCTTCTTCGAGGCCCTGCGCGGGTCGGGCAGCCGCCCCCAGCGCCCCGAGGAGCGGCAGGCATGACCGGCGTGCCCGCGGACCTCGACGCCGCCCTGGCCGAGCTCGCCGGCCGGCGTCCGCTCCTGGTCGCCAGCGACTACGACGGCGTCCTCTCGCGGCTGGTCGGGGATCCCTCGGCCGCCACCCCCGAACCCGGTGCCGAGGCCGCCCTCGAGCGGCTCGCGGCTGCCACCGGCGTCACCGTCGCGCTGGTGAGCGGCCGCGGGGTTCGCGACCTGCAGGAGACCAGCGGGTTCCGCGGCACCTACCGCTGGGTCGGCAGCCACGGCGCCGAACTCGACGGGCCGCTCACCGGAGAGCTCGCCGACCGGCGGGACGCCCTGGTCCGGCTCCTGCAGCCCGTCGTCGCGCAGGTCCCGGGTGCGCGGCTGGAGATCAAGCCGGCGAGCGTCGCCGTCCACGTCCGCGAGGTCGCCGACCGCCCCGCCGCGGCGGCGCTGCTCGCGCAGGCCGACGCGCTGGCAGATCCGTCACTGACGAAGAAGCCCGGCAAGGAGGTGCTCGAGCTCGCCGTCACCGCCGCCGACAAGGGGGCCGCCCTGCAGCGGCTGCGCGCCGAGGTCGGTGCCGCCGCGGCGATCTACCTCGGCGACGACGTCACCGACGAGGACGCCTTCCGCGCCCTGCCCCCCGGCGACGTCGCGGTGAAGGTCGGCGAGGGCGAGACCGTGGCCCCGTACCGCGTGGCCGACGTCCCCGGCGCCGTCGCTCTGCTCGACCGGCTGGCGGACCTGCTCGCCTGAGCCCGCTCGTGTCGCGGGATGACCGTCGACGTCGCGCGAGGTCACCGCACTCCCGCAGTCGACATCCGCGGCCGGCGCCCAGGGGCGTCGCCCCGCCGATCGGCGTCCGACCTGCACGTTCCCGACAGCCTCTCCTCCCACGCAGCGGCCGGGAAGCTGTGCTCACGGGATTGGTCAGCAGCTTCCATTGTCGACACGTGGACAATGGCGATCCGGCGACCATTCGACCGCGCAACGATTCGGGAAACTGAACACAATCAAACGTTTATCGGTCAGTGGAGTCACCACACTTCACCCGTCCAGCACTGTGCGTCACATTCCTCTCAGGACGGTTTCCCGTGAGCTCCTCACTCCCCCCTCCCCCGGCCGGGCCACGCTCGTCGTGGTTCGCCGACCGGCCCCTGGCCGTGAAGTTCGGCATCCTCCTCGCGGTCATCGCCCTGGCGTGCGGTGGCATGCTCGGTTCGATGCTCGTCGGCAACGCCGGCGTCCGCGCGGCCAGTGACCATCTCGCCGCCCTCAACCAGGCCCAGGCCCTGGTCCTCCAGCTCGACACCCGCGCCAGCGAGCTGAAGGTCGACGGCTTCAAGGCCCTGGTCCGCGAGATCCCGTCGGAGCAGCTCGCGGAGCTGGCCGACGACATCGCCACCCCCGAGGCCCTGCTCGCGGAGCTCTCGACGATCGAGCTCACCGGTGAGAGCGCGACCACGGTCGCGGGGCTCGAGGAGAGCTACGGCGCCTACACCACCGCGATCTCGGCGTTCGTCAACGACGCCGTGGCAGACCAGGTGACCACGCGCTTCCGCTGGGAGGACATCCAGGCGGCCAACGACCTCACCGACGGCGCCGTGGGCGCCGCCAAGGACGCGCTCGCCGCCGAGAGCGCCCTGGCGCAGGTCGCGCTCACCGACGCGATCAGCCGGAGCCAGACGATCAGCCTCGCGGTCGCCGGCGTCGCGCTGGTTCTCATCGCCGGCATCGCCTTCCTCACGATGCGCTCGATCACGCGTCCCGTCAGCCGGGTGAAGGCCTCGCTCGAGGCCCTGGCCGTCGGCAACCTGACTCAGGACACCGGGGTCCGCGCCAAGGACGAGATCGGCCAGATGGCCGCGTCGCTCGACGCCGCCCAGGCCAGCCTGCGCTCGGTGCTGGCCGAGGTCGCCGGCTCGGCGGACGCGGTGGCGGCCTCCTCGGAGGAGCTGTCGGCGTCGTCGGCACAGATCTCGGCGTCGGCCGAGGAGACGAGTGCCCAGTCGGGTGTCGTGGCCGGTGCCGCGGATGAGGTCTCCCGCAGCGTCGCGACGGTGGCCGCGGGGGCCGAGCAGATGGGCGCCTCGATCCGGGAGATCGCCAGCAACGCCGCGGAGGCCAGCGAGGTCGCCGCCCGCGCCGTGGACGCGGCCGCCACCACGACGGCGACCGTCGCCAAGCTGGGCGAGTCCTCGGCGGAGATCGGCAACGTCGTCAAGGTCATCACCAGCATCGCGGAGCAGACGAACCTGCTGGCGCTCAACGCGACCATCGAGGCCGCCCGCGCCGGTGAGGCGGGCAAGGGCTTCGCCGTCGTCGCCAACGAGGTGAAGGAGCTAGCGCAGGAGACTGCGAAGGCGACCGAGGACATCGCCCGCCGGGTGCTGGCCATCCAGGGCGACACGACCGCCGCGGTGGCCGCGATCGAGGAGATCTCGACGATCGTCGCCCAGATCTCCGACCGGCAGACCACCATCGCCTCCGCGGTGGAGGAGCAGACCGCCACCACCAACGAGATGGCCCGCTCGGTCCAGGAGGCCGCTGGCGGCTCGACCCAGATCGCCGAGAACATCACCGGCGTCTCGGCCGCCGCCGACTCCACCACCCAGGCGCTCACCCAGACCCGTACCGCGGTCGACGAACTGTCGCGGATGGCCGCCGACCTGCGCACCAACGTCGGGAGGTTCACCTACTGATCTCCCCCACCGTCTCCTGAGACGCACGATGAACGCACGGCCCGCTCCCGGGCCGTGCGTTCGTCTTTTCCGGTCGGCAGTTCCGGGTCGAACAGGTCGACTTGTAGCCATTCAGGAAACGGTGATCGGGCAATCTTCACCGAGTTCGCGACACGAATAGTTCAGCGCTGAGAAACATCGTTCGAATGGCTCAGGATCCTCGTACGCCCCACGCGTCGAGCCCGGCGCACGAGGGTCGTCCCCCACGAGGAAAGAGACCATGAACAGAGCACCTCAGCCGTCGTCCATGGCGGCCGGCCCAGGCGTGGGCCGGCACTGGTTCCGGGACCTCAGCGTCCGGGCGCGGGTCTTCGGCCTGACCGCCGCCCTGCTGCTGGGCCTGATCGCGTCGGCGACGACCGGCATGGTCAACGGGAACCGCGCCAGCGCCCTCCACGACGAGGCGCGGGCAGCGATGACCGTGCAGCAGCAGGTCGAGGCCGCTCGCTACGACCTGCTGTGGGCCGCCAACTGGCAGAACATCACCGCCTGGCGCGCGCGGGTCGACGGTGGCGCCGTCGCCGCCGCCCCGGACGGCGACAACGTCGCGGCCTACCGCGACGGCGCCGCGGGCTTCGAGGAGCTCTTCGCCATCGACCGCACGCTGCTCGACGAGACCGCCCGCACCAGCCTCGACACGATCGAGCAGAACTGGGCGGTCATGAGCGACTACAACGACCAGATCTTCGAACTCTGGGCCCAGGGCCGCCTCGACGAGGGCGACGCGGTCTCGACCGGGGAGAAGTGGGACGTGTTCTACGTCCTCGACCAGGCGATGACCGAGCTGGTGACGTCGGTCGACGCCCGCGCCGTGGAGGCGCGCACGGCTGCGGAGGACGCCGAGTCCTTCACCGACCTGATCGCCGGCCTGGTCACCGCGATCGGTCTGGTGCTCGGCCTGCTCGTCGCCTTCCTGGTCTCCCGCGGGATCGTGCGGGGCGTGCGCGACGTGCAGGGCGGCCTCGAGCGGCTGGCCCGCGGGGACCTGTCGGTCCGGCTGCCCGTGCGCGGGAACGACGAGCTGGGCCGCATGGCGCAGTCGCTGAACAGCGCCGCAGCGGACATGGCCACCACGGTCGAGGAGATCGCGGCGTCGGCCGAAGCGGTGGCTGCCTCCTCCGAGGAGCTGTCGGCCTCGTCGGCGCAGATCGCGGCCTCGGCCGGCGAGACCAGCGCCCAGTCCGGTGTGGTCGCCTCGGCGGCCGAGGAGGTGTCGCGCAACGTGCAGACGGTGGCCGCGGGCGCCGAGCAGATGGGCGCCTCGATCCGCGAGATCGCGAGCAACGCGGCGGAGGCCAGCGCGGTGGCGGCCAAGGCCGTCGACGCGGCCGCCACCACGACGGCGACGGTCGCGAAGCTGGGCGAGTCCTCGGCCGAGATCGGCAACGTCGTCAAGGTGATCACGTCGATCGCCGAGCAGACGAATCTGCTGGCGCTCAACGCCACGATCGAGGCCGCCCGTGCCGGGGAGGCCGGCAAGGGCTTCGCCGTGGTCGCGAACGAGGTGAAGGAGCTCGCGCAGGAGACGGCGAAGGCCACCGAGGACATCGCCCGCCGGGTGCAGGCCATCCAGGGCGACACGACGGCGGCGGTGGCCGCGATCGAGGAGATCTCGACGATCGTCGCGCAGATCTCCGACCGGCAGACCACGATCGCCAGCGCGGTCGAGGAGCAGACCGCGACGACGAACGAGATGTCGCGCTCGGTGCAGGAAGCGGCCGGCGGTTCCACCGACATCGCCGCCAACATCACCGGCGTCTCCGCGGCCGCCGATGCGACCAACCAGGCCCTCGGCCAGACCCGCACCGCGGTCGACGAACTGTCGCGGATGGCGGCCGGCCTGCGTTCCAGCGTGGGGAGGTTCACCTACTGATCTCGCAGCGGCGTCCGTCGTGACGTCGACCAGGAGCGCATGGCCGTCCGGCCGTGCGCTCCTGTGCGTTGTGCGGCAATCCCTCCCGAGATTCCGGAAAGGCCATCGAACTGCCGGTGTCGATTCGCCGACTTCGTTGCGGGTCGCTGTGAGGCGAAATATGGGTAATTGACTGTTCCGATCCCTACGACGGATCAGTCGCAGTCGACCCACAGGGACAGCATGTGCCTCCTGGTGCGAGGTGGGCTTGCCCGGGTTCGGCGGACGGCTAGGCGGCGAGCTTGGCATAGCTGATGGGGCTGCGATAGCCGAGGGCCGAGTGGAGCCGATGGTTGTTGTAGTCCCAGATGTAGTCGAACAGTCGGGAGC